>JBAXPM010000055.1:0-22428 GCA_037132235.1 Paludibacter sp. | reverse complement strand
GGATTAAGTTTGACGATGTAAGTGCCTGAAATGGGCTGAAAATAGGCTTCTCGCTCCTTAAAACAAGGGGTGAAAAGCCGTTTTTGGACTACTTTTGTCGCGCCAAAAGTAGCAAAAGGCGCAAACGCCCGAAATGGGCAGAGAGGTATGAAACGAGTAAACCGAAGGCAAGACGAGTTCTATACGACAACTAAAGAAAAATCATTTACGTATAAAATATTTTGTAGTGTTAGTGCTCTGGTCTGTGAAGATCGGAGCTTTATTTTTGAGTAATTTTATCACTTTCCAATTTCGAATTTTTATACTCAGATGGCAGAACTCCAAATTTAGCTTTAAAGCATTTGCCAAAATAACTAACTGAATTATAACCAAGTTCTTCGGATAGTTCACTAATTGTTTTATCAGGAACGTTTTGAAGTATCCATGCAGCTTTTTTAAGCCTAATATTTTGTATAAAGTCATTGGGTGTCTGACCAGTAATACTTTTCATTTTATAGAAAAATACACGTCTGCCAATAGCCATTTCGGAACATAATAAATCCACATCCAGTTTTTCATCGCTTATATGTGCTTCTACTATACTAATAATCTTTTCAATAAATTCCTGATCTAACTCGTTAGTAGCGATTGTAAAAGCTGAATTATCAATTTGATTGCTGAATTTCTCCTGTAAAACTTTTCTGCTCATTAGCAAATTACTGCAACGCGTAACTAATATATTTACATTGAAAGGTTTTGTAATATAGTCGTCTGCACCTCGTTTCAAACCATCAATATTTTGTTCAGGGCTGGTTTGTGCCGTGAGAAGTATCACAGGGATGTGACAGGTTTCGAAATTAGATTTAAGTTTACTACATAGTTCATTGCCATTCATTTCAGGCATCATTACATCGCTCAATATTAAGTCAGGATGTTTACTGACGGCTATCTGATAACCTATTTTCCCATTATTTGCTTCCAACACATTGTACATCGAGTCAAAAAGTTCCACCAACATTTGACGCAGACTTTCATTGTCTTCAACAATCAGAACAGTAGATTTCGAACTAAAGTTCTTCTGTTGATTTTCGGAAACTTCTTTCATTAGATTATTGTCCAAAACCGTTTGTATTTTGTAGACCGACAAAATATTTTCCTGACTTTCTACTATTTCAACCTGTTCATTATTTTTGAAATGTGAAGTACCATATTGAAGTTCAACAACAAAAGTGCTCCCAACACCCTGCGTACTGGTCACAGAAATTCTACCTTTATGAAGTTCGACAATTCCCTTTGCAAGAGCTAATCCAATACCGGTTCCTTTGTTTTGAAGACTACTGTCATCTTCATTATCTGCCTGATAAAAACGATCAAATATTTTTTTGAGATTCTCTTTTGAAATCCCGACACCAGTATCTGATACACTGATATTTACACAGATATCATTCGCATCAATCCCGACACTAATTTTACCACCTTTGTGAGTAAACTTAAATGTATTTGAAATCAGATTATAAAACACTTTTTGCAGTTCTGTATAATCGAACATCAATGGAATTTTCTCTCTATTTGTAGAGAAAGTAAGTTCAATCTCCCTGAATTTTGCAAACTCCTGAAATGAAACAAAAATCTCACGAATGTATTCAACGATATCATATTCACTGACTTTCAATTTTTTGTAACCCTGCTCCTGCTTGCGGAAGTCGAGTAATTCACTGATAAGCAAATTCATTTTCACAGCATTATTATGAACATTCACAATGCTGTTATAAATTGCAGGACCTATTTTAGATGATTGCATAAGCATTTCCAGCTGACCCATAATAAGGGTAAGAGGAGTACGAAATTCGTGTGAAATATTGGTAAAGAATTTTAGTTTGGACTGATTTACAACTTCATTATGTTCTTTTTCGCGACGTTCAAATTCCAGTGAGGTTTTAAGCAGTAGTCGCGACTGGTAGAATCGGAATATCCAGGCAGTAATTCCGGTTAACAGAATTATGTACAATAAAAAAGCATACCAGCGGGCATAAAGTGGTGGCAAAATTTTAATTTTCAGTTCAATATTATTCTGATTCTTATCATCAGCATTGATCTGACTTCTGACTTTAAGGGTATAGCTTCCTGAGGAAAGATTCATATAATTGATGGAATTACTGGCGTCCATAGTAAGCCATTGCTTATCAAAACCCTCCAATTTATATTGAAAATTAGGTTGATTTGTTTTGATGTAATTATCCGTTGCAAATTCAAACGAAATAATCCGGTGGTCGTGACGTAATTCCAGTTCTGTGGTATAGGGTAAGGCAACCTTCAAAATACCTGTATTATCGCCCGATGTCACTTTGCGGTTGTTTATCCAAAGATCCGTAAATTGCATATTGAATGGTTTTCCAAGGTTTGAGAGAGCTTCTTCCCTGAAAATGGTCATTCCGTCAATACCGCCTATCACCAGTTCGCCGGTTGAGCAGGTAAATATACTGCCAAAGGTTAAAGATGAAAGTGAAAAACCGTTTTTGGAACTGTAATTAATACTTTTCTTTTGTTCAACATCAATACGTGAAAAACCTTTACTCGTTCCGGCTAAAATATATCCGTATTTTGACTCGGCCAGACAACTCACATTATTACTTTCTAACCCGCAATTTGCAGAATTATATATGGATAGTGAATTAGTCTTTCTGTTTAGCAGGACAATACCTCCTCCGTCAGTGGCTATCCAGAATCTGTTTTTACTATCAATAAAAAGTTTTGTAATCCTGTTTTTCGGTAAAGAATTGCCAGCCTCAATATTCTGTTTAAATTCTTTTTCTGTTTTTCTGGTCTGTAAATTATATTTTAGCAATCCATCGGGTTTGGCAATCCACAGTTCATTACCCACTACAAGCATATCTCTGATAGTTTCTGAAAAAGCCATATGAGTAGCCTGACCTATTTTAACATCAAAGGAAAATACGCCAAAAAGCGTACCTAAAAGGAGTTTATCCCGGTAGGTAACCATAGCCTGAACGGTCTGTTGAAATTCATTCGGGATTGATGAATTGCTGTCACCTATATAATAATGAGTAAAACGGTTGGTTTTCAGATCCAGCATATTTAGCCCGTTTCTATACGTACCAATCCACATAATATCTTTATCCGAATCATAGAGAATACTTTTGATATTATTTCCGGAGATGCCCGAATTGTCTGTAGAAAAATACTGATAGTTTTTAGTACCTCTATTGAACCATAAGAGTCCTTTTCCATCTGTACATACCCAGAAATTACCCCGTTTATCTTCAACAATTTTTCCGATTATCGGATACACAAAATCGGATTGTGTTTTTTTAAAATCGTACAATGTATAAATATCCTGATCCGGATTGAAGTAATTTATTCCACCATAATAGGTTCCAATCCAGATTGTACCCTGCGTATCTTTCGTCAGACAACGAATGGATTGACTGCTCAGGCTATGGCGACGGTCAACAGACTGACCAAAATGCTGAATTTCGTTGGTTGCCGTATTCAGTTTGTCCAGTCCCGAAAAAGTTCCAATCCACATATTTCCGTTGTTGTCTTCACATACACTCCGAACGATATTACTGATAATTCGACTTTTCTGTGCTCCGGTATTTGTAAATGCAATGATTTGTAATAGGTTATCAATTTTATAAAGTCCGCTTTCGCTGGTACAAATCCACAGATTGCGTTTGCTGTCTTCATAAATCATATTTACATTCACACAGGAGGGCAGAAAATTGTATTGTTTTTGTGCACCATCAATAATAAAAACACCTTTCTCGAGCGTACCTACAATGAGTCTTCCATCCTGAGTCTGACACAGCGCGGTAACAGTTAGGTTCTTTGATGGCAGGGCAGTATAGACAGTGGTTTGTCCGTTTTTAAATATATAAATTATATTGGAGACCCCAATCCATAAAGCATCATGACCATAGTAAATAGTCGTTATATGTTTGTTGATAAAATACTTGGGTAGATTCAGGATTTGGATGCGTTGTAGTTTTAAATCATATTCGATAATCCTGTTATTAATTAAGGCGAATACATGCCCGTTTTTATCACCACAGATTGTCCCCACAAATCCGGATGTCATATCCAGTTCCTGTTTGGTGGAACTGATATTCTCCACACTATTTCCATGGTAATGCATCAGACCATCGTTAGTGCCTATCCATATTCCGGCATTCTCGTCCTGATAGAGTGAGAACACAGTGATTTGTGATAAGCCGTTTTCAAGCCCCAGATGCTCGAAAGTGATATCGTTGGGATAGATGCTGATAATCAAACAATTAATCAACAACAAAAATAATATGCGTTTCATAAGACTACTCATTTGAAAGGAATACAAACACAAATTTAGTGTATTCTTTTAAAACAAAGTCTTATAATGGACAGATTTATCAAAATATGCACAAATTTTCGATATTTCTGCACAAAAGTTTCAATAGTGTTTAGAAATAAAACTCTACTTTTGCAATGTAATTTAAGAATGAACTTTACTTATCAATCAAAAAATCTTTAAATTAATTCAATATGAAAAAATTACTTACTTTACTATTTTGCGTTCAGCTGGCTTTTTCTGCTATAGCTGCACCTTGGGATGGGACTACTGCAGCTTCTTTTGCAGGAGGTACAGGGACTGCGGGCGATCCTTATCAGATTGCAACGGCCGAACAGCTTTCCTATTTAGCATCATTAACAACAGCTAATGCAAATACGGCAGGAAAGTATTACAAACTTACTGCTGATATTGACTTGAACGGACCAACAAGAAGCTGGATACCTATTGGGCTAACCACAACCACGGCTTTTGCTGGAGTTTTTGATGGTGACAATCATGTTATAACTAATATTTATATCAATGATGCCACTACGGCTAATGCAGGTTTATTTGGCTATCCAACCGGAACAGCGGGAACGAATGTAATTATCAAAAACCTAATCATTGCTTCAGGTTCAATAACTGTAACTTTAGCGACTTCGAATGCAGGAGCTATTGCCGGAAGGGCTTCTTATTCACAACTTATTAATTGTAAAAATCAAATTGCTGTTAAAGGAATAAGTCAAGTTGGCGGAATTGTTGGCAATTTAGGCACAGGTACATGTATTGTGGAGTATTGCTCAAATTCCGGTGCCATAACTTGCGCAGGAGCCGGATTACATATAGGTGGAATTGCTGGAACTGTAGGTGCTACCGGAAGTAGTTTTATTCGTTATTGCCACAATACAGGTGCTGTAACAGCGATTAGTAATGCGGGAGGAATAGCCGGGACTAATAGTGGAAGTTTAACCATTAAAGAATGTTTCAACAAAGGTATTATCTCAGCTACGAGCGTAGACGCTGGTGGAATTGTAGGGTATGGATATGGTGGTACATCCTTTGATGTATTGAATTGTTATAATACAGCCACTGTACGACAAACAAATGCTAGTGCAACTAGTGCTTCGATAAATGGTGGTATTTTAGGGTATCCAGGAGGAAATGCATTGACAAAATACTTTCAAGCTATAACCAATTGCTATAATACTGGTGCAGTTACTGCTGCAAAAACCGGAAGTACTGTGGAAGCCATTGCAGGTGCTTTAAAAGGTGGTGCACTTACAACTGACGGTACAGGTTCAGTAGCTAATAGTTATTATTTAAGCACGTTGGCTGTAACCAATGCCAATGGTGGAACAGTAAAAACGGATGCAGAACTAAAAGCCGGTGCATTCTTGACTTTGCTAAATACTTCTTCTGTTTGGGGACAAAACGCATCTTACAATAGTGGTTATCCTTATCTGCTTTGGCAAGTGCTTTCAACTCCAACAGCCAATTCCGCGACTAATCTTTTACCATATGGTTTCACAGCCAGCTGGAGTGCAGTAAGTAATGCTATCAGTTATGATGTAAAGGTTTATGATGGCAGTTCAGCACTTATAAGTACAACCAATGTGGCTGCCGGCACTTTAAGCAAAGCCATCACAGGATTAATTCCAAGCACTTCTTACACCTATACCGTTACCGCAAAGGGTGATAATTCGACTTATCTCGATTCTAATGCTTCAGCTCCATCCAGTTCGTTCAGCACTTCTGCTACAACGCCTTGGGATGGAACAACAGCAGCTTCTTTTGCAGGTGGTACTGGAACCTTGAGCGACCCTTACCAGATTGCAACCGCAGAACAGCTGGCTTATCTAGCTTCGTTGGCTAATGCTACTCAAACAGCAAATGCAAATACGGCTGGAAAGTATTACAAACTTACTGCGAATATTGATTTGAATGGTTCTGCACATGCATGGACACCTATTGGAATAGCCACAACTACGGCTTTTGCCGGAGTTTTTGATGGGAATAACAAGAGTATTTACAACATATATATCAATGATGCCACCACGCTATTTGCTGGTTTATTTGGATATCCAACCGGAACATCAGGAACGAATGTAATTATCAAAAACTTGACCATTGCTTCCGGTTCAATCACAGTAACTAATTCTGGTTCTACAGCTGGGGCATTTGCAGGAAGATCAGTTTATACTCAGTTTATTAATTGTAAAAACATTATTAATGTTAGTGGATATAGTGGAGTAGGAGGAATTGTTGGGACTTTTGGGAACTCTATAACTACCGGAATTATTGAATATTGTTCCAATGCCGGAACAATTTCTGGTAGTGGAGCTTCACTTTATGTGGGTGGTATTGCCGGCAATTCAACCGTTAATACTTCTGCCAGTCCTATAAGTTATATTCGTTATTGCTACAACACAGGTGTAGTTAATGCCGTAAGTAGTGCAGGAGGAATAGCAGGAACAAATAGCGGAACCTTAACTATTCAAGAATGTTTCAACAAAGGAACGATTACTGCTTCAACATCAAATTCAGGTGGAATTGTTGGGTATGGTTATGGTTTACTGAATGTGTTGAATTGTAACAATACCGGAGCTGTTAGAAGTACACATGCAACTAGTGTGGCAATAAATGGTGGTATATTGGGCAATCCAGGAACGAGCGGGGCTGGCAAATACTTTACGGCAATCACTAATTGTTATAATACAGGAGCAGTTACTGCTGTAGCAGCAGGAAGTACATTAGAAGCAATTGCAGGGTTACTTGCCGGTACAGGTGCCAGTGGTACAGGTTCAGTTGTAAATAGTTTTTATTTAAATACCTTGACTGGAATAACCAATGCCAATGGTGGAACAGGAGTTGATGCCTCTACTTTACAGGGTTATGCTTCAACATTGGATGCAACCAAATGGAGTAGCGATGTTTCACCCAATAAAAATAATGGCTATCCAATTTTGACATGGCAAACAGCTACAAGTTCGAGTTTAACTGCTCCAACTGTTGGTACAGCAAGTTCTCCAACCACAAGCGGATTTACAGCCAACTGGACTGCCGTTTCGAACGCATTGGGATATACAGTATCGGTGTATCAAGGCACTACCTTTGTTCAATCGAAGTCAGTTACCGGACAAGCAACAGCGACTCTTGCAATTACCGGATTAACTGCCAATACAAGTTATACTTATAAAGTGGCAGCTATTTCAAACACTGGTACAGTGGATTCAAATGAATCTTCGGCTTCTGCCACTGTTACAACCTTGGGAGTTCCAACAGTAACAAACCAAGCTGTGACTGTTATAGCATCAACAACTGCTACTGCCAATGGAGATATTACCAGCTTAGGTAATCCAAATCCTACACAATACGGACATTGTTGGAATACATCAACAACTCCTACAATAAGTAACACTAAAACATCAAAAGGTGCTGCTTCTACAACAGGAACTTATACTTCGTCAATGACAGGTTTAATAAGCAGTACTACTTACTATGTGAGAGCCTATGCAACCAATACAGCAGGTACGGTTTATGGTAACGAAGTGAGCTTTTCAACAACCACAGTAGCAACCGATTATTTCCGTTCTAAAGCTACAGGCAACTGGAGCGATGCAGCAACCTGGGAATCGTCGAATAATAACAGTACTTGGGTATCTGCAACTGTTGCACCAACTTCTTCGGCAACAGGTATAAGTATTTTGACTGGTCACAGTGTAACTATAGCAGCCAATGCAACAACAAGCAGCCTGACTATAAATTCAGGAGGAACTATTACTGTCAATGCCGGAATTCAATTCACGGTTAGTACAACTTTATCGAATAGTGGAGAATTGAATTTGCTTTCAACAAGTACAGATGGAACAGCAACAATTTTGACTCCGGAAACACTAGCTGGAACAGGTGGTTCATATACCGTACAACAGTATTTAAGCAAATCGCGTAACTGGTACATGACATCACCCGTGAGCGGAGCAACTGCAAGCGTTGTAAATCCACAGGGAAGTTCTAATCTGCTATACTGGTACGACGAAACTAAAGGCTCACCTGCTGGATGGACTTCTGTAACCAGTAATTCAACCTCCTTAACTCCCGGATTAGGCTATATTGTAAAACCGGCTGCAGATGGAGTAACACTGAATTTTAACGGAGGAAGCCTGAATACCGGAGCAACACCAAGCCTGACCGTTTACCGAACTTCAGCTCCCGACCATGCCGGATTTAATCTGATTGGGAATCCATATCCGTCTTATCTGAATGCACGAACAGTTATTAATTCATCCCCTAATCTGGATAAATCAATCTGGTATCGTACACAGATAACAGGCTCTACAACCTATAAGTTTGATACCTATAATACTGCATCCGGTCAGTTTATTAATGCGAGTGCAAACAATACCTACATTGTTGGTACAGTTCCACCAATGCAAGCTTTCTGGGTGCATGTAATGGCTGGTCAGTCTTCAGCCAGCGTAAACTTCAGCAACAGTTATCGTACTCATGCAACAGCCGATACCCTGAATCCGCTCAAAGTGAAAAGTCAGCTTAGCTCTGCACAACCTGCCCTTCGTCTGCAGGTATCGAACGGTGTAAACAGTGACGAAACATTAATCTATTCCGATCCGAATGCATTGAATGGATACGATATGTTTGATTCGCAAAAAATGTCGAATGCTAATGCATCAATTCCCGAACTGTATACACTTGCCGGAACAGAGCAGTTGGCTATCAATGGAATGAATTCTATTCCTTATGATACTGAAATAGTACTTGGATTTTCGACACTTACTTCCGGCAGTTTTAGCATAAAAGCTTCACAATTCAGCAATTTTACTTCCGGAACACAGATTATTCTGAAAGATAATGTGCTGAATGCTGAACAGGATTTGACTTTAGCCGATTATTCGTTTACTTCAGCTGCTTCGAACAACAGTACAAACCGTTTCACACTCATATTTCATGCTCCTTCTGTAGCAACAGGAATCAATCCAGAAAGTAACGATAATGTATGGATTTCAACCCATAATGGTCAGCTGGTGATTAATGGCACATCAGCCAAAGTAAGCGTTGAAGTGTTCAATACGATTGGTCAGAAGGTGATTTCAGGAAATATAACAAGTACAAATGCTCAATTGAATAATAACTTAAGCCCGGGCGCATATTTAGTAAAACTGACGATAGAAGGTAAGTCAATTACAAAAAAAATGATTATTGATTGATTTTAGCATTAACTATGATTTGTTTACAAACTCTATTTTCACCTTCTCCGATAAGGAGTTGGTGAAAATACGTTAAAAATACAAATAAAAGGCATGTTTTAGGTTAATGAAATTGTGCTGGAATTGAAATATAAGCCACCGAAAGCACCTGGTGAGGCTAAATCAAACTCCCCGGATTACTTCAACAGCGATCCGTTTAAAACGAATTTTGGATAATGTAGTTTCTAATAAATCAGGAATTTAATTTTAAGGTTAACAGAAGTCTTTTTGTTTTAAGGAAAGAATGTTTGATTCAGATTAGGCATTCTTTCCTTTTATAATATTAAAGAGCTTAGAGTATGGAATTAAGTCAAAATGCAGTTTACCAACACCTTGCAAAATTCAAAGTATTGAATTATTAATCTATTTTTCAGCTATTTATATAGGTAGGCATTAATTGCACTATTATTATAAATAAATGCATAATAATCTCAATAAAATTACAGAATAAACAATCATCTTTGCAACGCTTAGATGGATAATCTGAAATGAACAAAAAAAGAGTCCGTTTCAAGTCTATCGTTATATTATGCATGTAAAGAACAATCCAGATTTCAATTAAACAATCTATGAAAACAAAACTATTTACCATTCTATTTCTAGCACTTACTATAACAACAAGTGTTATTTTTGCTGAAAGTACATCTCCCGACAAATCAAACTTCAACAATGCAGCAAACTTTGGGTTTTCGCCCACTGCCACCGGAATTGAAAATGTTAAGGCATTGCAAAAAGCGGTTGATCAAACCGGAACTATCACTGTTAGTCAGCCGGGAACCTATAAAATGGCCGGAACTATTTATGTGGGGAGTAATACTACGTTAAAATTTGGTAACAATGTATTTCTGCAAAAAGTGGACGAACAAGGTAAGTTTTCGCATGTAATTGTCAATAAAGGTGCTGCTACCCGCACGTATGATGAAAATATATGTATTGAAGGTTTACAGATTATTGTGAATGGAATGGATGTTCGCGATTTTAAAGAGGCGGTGGGCTTACATGGTCAACTTGCATTTTTCTATGTAAAGGATTTGCGGATTGATCGTTTTCGTTGTATGGATTTAGGTAAAGTACAGTATGGCATTCATGTATGTACTTTCGAAGATATAATCATAAACGATGTAATTATCAAAGGTTGGAAAGATGGTGTTCATTTGGGTCGTGGAAAACGTTTTTTGATCAGCAACGGCGTGTTTGAAACCGGTGATGATGCCATTGCATTGAATGCCCACGATTATACGGTAGGTAATCCTGAATTGGGATGGATTGAAGACGGAATAGTGGAGAATTGTCACGACTTGCCGGGTGTGAAAGAGAAAAACATAGGATTCTTTTGTCGAATCATTGCAGGTGCTTGGATAGATTGGAAACAAGGCATGGAAGTGCAAAATTCCGACGCTGTCGTGTCCAATGGACGAGTTTATCGTGTGAAGGGTAATCCGGATGGGAAAGTATATACTTCCAACACTCAACCTACTCATGATAAAGGGATTCAGGTACTTGATGGTATCACCTGGGTGATGATACAAAATGACCCTGTTTATACCTGTGGAGTTAGAAACGTTATTTTCAGGAATATATTTCTTGAAAAGCCACGAGTAGCATTTTCAGTACATTTTGATATTGGGAAATTCAGTCGTTCATACTATCCTGGCGCAGAAGTGCCTAAACAAGAGCAGCTTACCTTTGATAACCTTCGCTTTTTGCACAATGCACCCATCGCTGCTTTTGCCATAAAAACACCAATGGATGTATTGACCATAAGTAACTCCAGTTTTAAGAATAACGGTATTGTATTTACCGAAAACAAAGCTTTAAAAGACTATTTGCCTACAAAAATCAATATTTATGGTTGTGTATTTAATAAGAAAGGGGCAATGGAACTTTTGGTTAATAAAGTGGATGGCAAACAAATACTTTTAAAAACTTCATCCAACATAGAAATTAACGATGACTTTAGAGCGACAGTTGTGCCTGGTAATGGTAAAATAACTGTTGAGTCTGACTTGACTGGGTTGAAGAAATGATTTAGCCATTACAAACTGGAAATTGGAGTAATGTAATTCACTTCCAAATAAAAGGGTGTTATTTGTAATTATGCAATGATTCGTTATAAAAGTACCTATTATGTTTAAGGACAAGAACTTAAAAGTTGATTTTGACCAAGTGTAATCTTATTCCAAATAAAAGAGTAAACGCAAAGCCGCTAAGTTTTAAATGCCTTATATTCAACAACAAGAGAAAGAACGCTAAGACAAAAACTTTCAGTTTTTCTTTGCGGCTTTGCAACTTTGCGACTTAGCGTTCAAAAAATAATTTTTATAACGAACTATTGAAATTATGAAAAAAGCAATAATAATGACCGAAAAATGAAGCCCTTTTTAGTATCCTTTCTGGTTCTGTTGAATTTATCCGTAAATTCAAACTTCCTAAATGCCGGCAATGTGGCAAACCAGAAGATAAACCAAGTTCTTGTTGTAGAAAAACCGGATAAAGTTAGTTTAGAAAATAACCTGGTGCGTGTGGAAATTGATTTAAAAACAGCCACTTACGATATTATTCAGGAAGCTGATGGTACTGTTGCCATTGCCAATGCACACGGTGAAGTGGATGGTATTGGTGGTGAGGTTAGAAAGGTTTTTGTTAATAGACAATTAGATGCCAAGACTAAAATCTCATGGAAAGTAAAGGAGGTGTCAGACGTTCTTGGAAAAGGTAAAATGATTAGCTTGAACTGTTTGAGAAGTGATGACCGTGAATTTTTCACCACCTTTACCGTTTACGCAGACAAAGGTTTTATCGTTTTAGGAAGCGGCGTGGTGAATCATCGTCCATATCCAATTCGGGTAAAAAGTTTTCAGCCAATGGCTTGGGGAAATGTTTTTCCGGCGTTAGAAATGAATGCACCCAAGAACCTGAATGGGGGTGCCGGATCGTCGAAGAACTCCGTTCAAGATGGTGTGGACCGTGCTTGTGAAAATAGTCTTTTGTTGACATTTACAGCAAAGGGCAAAAGGAAAAGTTTGGTAATGGGTGGTTTGACCTATCAGGACTTTGCAAAATATGTTGCGTTGGGTAAATACGAATGTTGGAATGGATATTCGGGATATGGAACCACTAAGCCGGAAATAGGTCAGACTTGGCGCACGGTGTGGTGTCCATTGGAAGAGCGTAAAATACCTGCCGGATACCCTAAGTTGAATGCACAAGTGGCTGCGGTAGATCCCGTTGGCAGATTGGTGGATGCAGGAGCAAGCTATCAACCCAATGACCTGTTTTATATTGATGTAACCACCGACGATCCATTTTTAGCTTTGGAAAAGTATGGTCAAATGCTTCGCTTGGCCACCAACTCGCATCCGAATACGTATAACAACCTAACCGTTTGTGGGTGGTTCAGTGGAAAAAACAGTGCAACGAAATTAGTTGAAGAGATGGACGTTGCCAAAAAACTCAATATGCTGAAGACCATTCCTGTATGTGTTCGATTAGAGCCGGATACCTATTGTGGCGTTGATAATGGGAATACACAACAAGGTTGGTGGGACGATGCCCATTTTGTAAAATACAAACACCTGGACGGTTCTTACGATAGTTTTAAAAAATGGATTCAGGCAGTGAAGGCGGCTGGTGGTACGGCAGAAACTTATTTTCAATGCGGTATGCCATCTGATGATTATGCTGAAGCTTTCCCCGGTCACATGCTCAGAAATGATATCAGTGAATTGCACCGCAGTCATACCCATATTAATCCCTTGGTTACTTATGATGCCACGGATGCAGGTTTTCAAAATCACATGCATGACGTTTGGGCTAACCTAAAAAATGCCGGGTTGAGTGGAATCAAGTTTGATTATCCCGATATTGCGTGGCGTCCCGAAGGTGGTTTTGAGGATAAATATGCCACTACCGCTTCCGCTTATCGGAAATGGTTCCAAATGTGTCGTGATGGTTTAGGTTCAGAGGGTTTAATTCATGAACGTGCATTGGGTTCAAATTGTTTGGACGTGACAGCGGGAATTGTTGATTTACAACGGGTTTGGACTGATAACGACAAATGGCAAGCCGATATGGGTTCTCTTTGTGGATTGAGATGGTATAAAAATCGGGTGGTAATGAGTTATTATCCCGATAGCAAGGCATTCACCGGTTTTGATGAAAAAGGCAAAAGAAAGAATGACGTCGCTATTGATCCCATTAAACGTCAGGCAATCATTACGATGCTCTATGTAACCAGTGGTCGAATTGAGTCAGCCGCAGCTTTGGGAACACTTCAACCGGAAGTAGTGTATGACTTGGGGCGTGCCTTCCCAATGCATTCCACGCCACAAAGTGCCCGACCGGTAGATGCGTTTACGGGGGTTAAAAATCCACGGGTGTATTCGTTTATTGTTAACAAAGAGTGGCAACAGGTAACATTTTACAATGATGAAGCCAAAGCACTCACTATTGCTGCCCCGCTGAGTGGCGATCAAGCTTCAACAGGTTCTTTAGGACTAGATGCTAAAAAAAAATACTATGTTTATGAATTTTGGAGCAATAAATTGGTGGGCAAATTTGCCGGATCAGAAACGCTTTCACAGAACATGTTGCCCGGCGAAGCCCGGATGTTTTCGGTGCGTGAAGTGTTGAATTATCCACAAATACTCTCCACCAATCGACATTTAATGCAAGGTTATTTGGATTTAGAAAAAGTGAAATGGAATTCATTAAAAAAACAACTATCCGGAATGGCTAAAGTGGTGGGTGGTGAAGCATTCCGCATTGCAATAGCTCGTAACGGGATGAAAGGTGGAGTTGTAAAAGTGGAGGGTGCAGTTGCAAAACTCGAAACTTCAGATCCTGATGTTTGTGTGCTTGTTTTGGATCGACCGGAAAATGGGGACGTGAGTTGGAGTATTTCATTTTAACCGTGGGGTCTGATTTGACGGGATTGAAGAAATGATTTATTTGAATTGATAAGTGATTCAATTATTACAATCAGGTACTAGCACCCATATATTTTTAAATAACAGGTGTATAAACAGAAACTATATATTTTAAAATAATGAAACATCCATGTCATTAATAAAAATTTCGAACATACAACAAAATGATTATCAATTAACTGATTCTTTCTATTCCCCCTTTAGGGGGTTAGGGGGCTTAATATAAACATATGAAAAGACCAATTTTCACAGCTGTACTGATGACGATTTTCACAGCATTTAGTATCACTATTGCACAAATAACCCCTATTTCGGTAAAATCTCTTCCAAACGGAGCATATTTACTTGAGCCAATCAATGCCTATTGGATCAAACAAAATGAAAATGTGTCGCCAAAATTGGAGGCATTTCCGGATGGAGATGGTTTTGAAGCGCAGCAGCTACTTTCACCTTTGGCATTGACAGAAGGTGCCCTTGGCTGGAATATTACTGTTCCAAAAGCGGATCGATATTTTATGACACTTGAATATGCTGCGACGAATACCGGAAATGCATTTGAGGTAAAGATTGGTAATCAACGATTAAACTCTTTTGCTCCGGATACTCGAGGATCACTTGCATTATTAGAATTGGGTGAGGTGAATCTATCGATTGGTAGTCAGGTAATTGTGCTGAATAATTTATCTGCAACCGGAAAAACATTCCTTTCGGTAGCTTCAATCTATCTCCGACCTGCAACTAAGGTTGGAATGACTCGTCCTGAAATTCGCGCCGCAATTACGAGCCAAAAAACAGAAAAACTTCCTGCCGAGTTGTTGATGCCAAGCATTTTTAGCGACCACATGGTGCTTCAACGTTTACGCAAAGTCCCCATTTGGGGTCGTTCTGCACCAGGAACAAAGGTAAACGTTCAACTGAATGGGCAAAAAAAACAGGCAGTAGCAAACGAAACTGGTCGTTGGAAGTTGTTGCTCGATCCTATGGAGGCAGGTGGACCTTATAAAATGGAAGTGAGCGCCAATGGAAAAACGATTCGATATACCGATGTTCTGGTTGGTGAAGTTTGGTTTGGTTCTGGTCAGTCTAATATGGAGGTGTCTGTTAAGTTTTTACCCAAATTTGCAACCCCCGAAGCCCCTTATGAGTGTGATGAGGAGACCCGTAAATTTCTTGAAGCAGGATGCGATTCGCTGATTCGAATTTCAGCGGTTACCAGAGATCACAGTAAAACGCCACAATGGACTTCGCTTACAAAGGACAACTATTTAGATGTTCCTGCCATGATGAGTAGCGTAGCCGTACTTTTGCGAAATAAACTCAATATCCCTATCGGTATCATTGTTCGATGTGAAAGCTCCTCCTCGTCAGGGATCTGGTTGAGTCGTGATGCGGTAGAGTCAGATGCTGAGATTCAACGGCAGCTAAGAAATTATACTGATAATGAATACCCAAAGTTGGTGGCGGCTTATCCCGAAAAACTAAAGGCTTGGGAAGAGGCGTCGGCAAAAGCAAAGCTTGATGGAACCAAAGCGGCGGTTAAGCCCAATGTTCCTGATTTGGCCGGTGGCTTTTCATTACCCTATCTTTACAATTCAGGACGCTCAGAACATTATGGGGCAAATTATCCAATACGCATTGCCAACGTGATACCTTATGCAGTAACCGGAATTGTTTGGGATCAAGGTGAAAATGGGACCGGTATTGCGGGTGTAGATCAGTCGGCAGTGATGCCTGCATTGGTGCGCTCGTGGAGAGAGGTTTGGGGAGATGAAAAGCTACCTTTCATCTATGTTCGCAAAAATAAACATCCCGAATCTCTACCCAATGTTTTGACTGCATTGGGAAATACCTACCAAGTGAGTAACGTAGGACTTGGACAAATTAATCATCCACCCGATAAGACGGCTTATGCCCGTCGAGTTGTGGAACAAATTGACAAAATAAAATCTAACAAATAATAGTTGAAATTTATATAGCTGATATTTAATGAAAAATAGCTTTTTCCTACTTATTTCTGTTTTGATAAGTAGCTGTTTATTTGCACAAGCAAGCAAATCACCTCTTGAAGGGAAAAAAATAGTGACGATTGGCAATTCTATCACAGCTGCCTGTGGTTATCAACCCTTTTTAGTAGAGTGGTTGGGTGTGAAGTGGAGCCAAGAGGAGACACAAAAAGGGGTGGATGGTCATGCACCAATGGCCATTGGAGGAGCTATTGTACGACCCACCAGCGTAAAAAGTATTTCGTACCGCTCGTACGATGCAAAATTCTACAATCCTGACATTATATTGGTTTATGGATGTCAAAATGATCAGGAGAAAACAAAATGGGGGACTATCAACGATACTCCATTTTTGTTGCATCAGCTTTCGGACAGTGTAACCCTGGCTTCAGCCTACATGGGAATTATAGAGAACTTAAAACGAGACAATCCAAAAGCAAAGATTTATTTAATCAATTTAATGAGGGTGAAAGCGGTTGTGGGGATGCAACCTCAAAATAGTTATGCGAATCGTTATAAAAGTCCACGCTTTGAAACCATGCAGGAGGTATTGAATTGGGAGCTGGAGATGCGTTTTCCCAAAGTACAACTGGTGCGAGCAATTGGGAAAAAATACAATTTGCCGGTGATTGACCTTTACGACGAATCAGGTGTAACCAATTCAAATGCAGAACTTTATTACGGACAAGCATCCGATGATTGTACACAGGTGCATCCGAACAAAGAGGGTTATAAAAAAATGGCTGAATGCATCGTGAAGACTTTATTGCCAGAATTTAGAGTACCATTAATCAAATAAAATGGACTTGTTAAAAATCGAGCACCTTAATTTGAATCTGCTCATGAAATTATTTAATAGTCACTTGCAAATAACCATGAAAAAGTTAAATCTGTTTTTGCTTATTTTACTCCTCCCCTTGTTTCTATACTCAAAAACATATTATGTTTCAAAGAGCGGTAATGATAAAAACAAAGGAAACAAATCATCTTCTTTTCTGACAATTTCTAAAGGGGCATCAATGCTAAACGCTGGAGATACCTTATTTGTTTGCGAGGGAGTTTACAGAGAGCGAGTTACACCTCCACGTGGTGGTGAGCCCGAAAAGCCCATTGTGTATATGGGAGAGCCAAATAAAAATGTTGTCATTAAAGGTTCTGATGTTTGGAATCCAAGATGGGAAAGTTTAACTTCTGAGGTTTTTTACGCCATTCCGGATGAAAAGATGTTCAATGATGATTGTTATAAAGACAATAAGAATCCATTTAAAGTGGCTACTTCATCCACTCCTTATGGAAGAGAAGGACGAGCTGAAATCAATTTTGGATATAAAGGGGATTCTACAATTGTTTATAACATTGGGCAACTATTTGTGAATGGTGAAATGTATATTCAACACCCTTTTTTGTCGGAAGTCAATGAAATGAAAAAAACGTGGTTTTATGACAAATCTAGTGGTCGTATTTATGTTCATTTTCCGGACCAGAAACCAGAAAAACAAACCATTGAAATCAGCACACGTCGCCGGATATTCGCTCCCCATAAGCGACAATTGGGATATATTGTTGTTCAGGGATTTGTGATGGAGCATTGTGGTAATCAGTATCCTGCCAATTTTTGGGAAGCAAAACATTCCGAATGGCAACAGGCAGGTGCTGTGGGTACACGTTCAGGTCATCATTGGGTAATAAAGAACAATGTGATTCGATTTGCCAATGGAGTTGGTATTGACTTTGGTAATGAGGGGAATTCGCATTCGGACCTTGAAGTTGGAGACAATGGCTCTGCAAATGGAGCTAGTTTTAATACAATCGATTCAAATTACATCACTGATAATGGAGCTGCCGGGACAGCTGCTTTTTTGCCCTCGAATATCATTTTTACAAATAATGTGGTTGAACGAAATATTAATTTGAATTTTATAGGTAAAAAACGCTGGGAAAGTGGAGCTATAAAAATGCATTGTCCGAAAAACACTATTATTGCCAATAATTTGGTTCGAAATAACTACGGCAAATGGGGAATTTGGTTAGATTGTGGTACAGGTAAAAATACAAGAGTGCATGGTAATTTGGTGATTGGGAGTAAAGTCGGATTCGATTTAGAAATTGGTGGTTCAAGCATCGATAAGTTAATTTTAGACAACAATATTTTTATAAATAATGAGCAAGGGATTAGCAGTAGAGAATCGGGTGGGCTAACGGTTCTTCATAATACAATTTTGGATGCAAAAGTAGTTGCTATATCTAATATCATCGATAAAAAAAGAACTGGTAATTGGTCCAGTGATCACCAGTTTTATTTCAATAATGTTTTTCTTAATTGTAAATCCATTGTTGAAGTTTGTTCTCCGGACTACTACCGTTCCTCTGATCGTCGTTTCGATTATAATCTTTATCAGGTAAAGGAGGATGATAAACTATTTATTATTAGAAGTAATTCAAAAGATTTATTGACTTTTGCCAATTGGAAAGAACGGTGGATGGATTATAACAAAGGAATAAATTGTGACAAAAACAGTAAAGATATTTCAGGCATCACTTACACTTTTAATGACTCTACTTTAACGTTGGATTTAAGGGTTGACAATGATTATTTGAAATCAAAAACGGTAACTTATCCAGATGTTATCGCCGATTTTTCAGGATTCTTGATTCCCAAAGAAGTAGGACTGCCCGGTTCGTTTCAGAATCTTAAAGCAGGAAGCAATCAACTTGTTTTATGGAAAGGTATTAAACCACTTGAAGTAAACGAAATGCCTTATAAGTGATGATTCAAGTTTTTTCGTTTCATAATTAATTAATTTCATCGGTTTTGTACATAAAATTGTGGGATAAACATTTCAATAAATAATGGTAATGTATGTACTATTTTATATATAGCCTTAAATTAAAAAATGACATAAAGTGTACTCTTTTTTGTAGCACAGAAACCTATATACTGATTTATATTAAATGAAAAACATAATTAAAATAAAAAAACGTTCTTATTTGATTGACAAAGTTTCTATATCTCTCAGCATGAGTATACGATCCTCAGTTGTATTGCTTTGTTTGTTTCTGAATAGCGCACTATTTGCAGCATCGGCATTATCAAGCAACAAGACTGACACGCTCTATGTGCCGAAAAATGATTCGTTACCCGTTAATGCGATTTGGCTTGAGAGTCTGGATGTTTCTAAAATTGAGCAGATGAATGGAAAACCGGCTGTTGTAGGGAAGGCATTTACAGGTACGCCGATTACCCTTAATAAAGAGGTTTATTTGCATGGAATTGGTACAAGTGCGGTGAGTTATATTCGTGTTGACCTCAAAAAATCGGTCACTCGATTTAATTCCGACTTCAATATTGATGACGTTTGGAAAACGAAAAATTTGAGAAGTAGGGGGATTATTTATGTAGATGGAAAAAAGGTTTATGAAACGGAGCCGAATCTTTCATTCAAGTTTCCTCAAAAGCCCTACAAGATTTCCATTAATCTGGAAGGTGCCTCTGAAATGATATTGGCCGTTGTGGCAGATGGTATTTATAATAGCCATTGCGATTGGGCAGGAGCATATTTTCAACTTCGTACTGGTATGAAAGTACGTCCTGAAATCGTTCCCATGCCCTATACTAGTAATATTGAAGGTGCTTCCAACAACATTGTTTGGTTGGACAAAATATATCCTGCTTTTATTAGCTCCGGAAATGGAAAAGGTCCCGGGATTTGGCGAACTCCGCAAGGAAATCCAATCAGTCTTAATGGCAAACTTTATTCAAGAGGCTATGTAGCCTGCCCCAATAGCATTCTTAGAATGAACTTGAAAGGTGTGGCAGAGCGATTTGTCTCCTTGGTGGGGATTAACGATGATTCGAAAGGAAATGCCGTTTTTAAAGTATTTGTTAATAAAGAACTGAAATTTGAAAGTGGAGAAATGCGTGCCGGCGATGCACCAAAAACGATTGATATTAAACTTGATGGAGCGAAGGAGATGGTGCTGTTTGTTTCAGGCAATAATGTAGCTGCAGAAAACATAAAAACCTTTGCTGCATGGGTTGGTCCACGCATTTTTGTTTTATCCGATGTTACTGATAAAAAGAATTTTCCCGAACCAACTATGCCAGTAGAAAAGGAAATGAAAATTGCCTCGATTGTTGATGGTGTAAAACCTGTGATACACGGAACAAGAGTTACCGGAGCAAGCCCAAACTGTCCATTCTTTTTTGCTATTCCTGCAACAGGAGAAAAGCCTCTGACTTATTCGGCCTCTAACCTTCCTGTGGGTCTATCCATAGATCCACTTACCGGATTTATTAAAGGAAAGATTAGCTCCCCAATCCAAAAAATAGCGGAAATTACGGTGTCGAATCGTCATGGAAAAGACAAACGCTTTCTGACAATTATTTGTAAACCCAGAGGGGTCGCCTTAACCCCACCGATGGGTTGGAATTCATGGAATCAATGGGAAATCAGAATTAATGATGCCAAAATAAAGGAGGCAGCTGATTTAATAGTTTCAAAAGGTTTTGCTTCGCATGGTTATCTGTATGTAAATGTCGACGATGGCTGGTCAGGACCTCGTAATGCAGAGGGTGCTCTGACCCCTCATACTAAAAAATTTACGGACATGAAGTTACTGGGTGATTATATTCACAACAAAGGTCTAAAATACGGAATATATGGCTCACCCGGTGAATTTACCTGTAATTATGAACATTACTTGGGAACGTTAGGTCACGAAAAGCAAGATGCGAAAACGTGGGCTTCTTGGGGTATAGATTATTTGAAATATGATGGCTGCTCCGGTGGTACTCCTGAACGCTGGAAACTTATGCGAAATTCATTGGATAGTGTGGATCGTGATATTGTATATTCAACAAACACCTGCAGAGATATTCAGGCCGGTGCTCAGATGTGGCGAACCACTACAGATATTAACAACAGCTGGACGAGTATGGGTGGTATTGGATTTAGCCAGAATGGATTGGAAAAATACTCAGGACCAGGCAGGTACAATGACCCGGATATGTTGGTCGTTGGTAATCCTGAATTTGCTAAAGGGAAAATTCCATTGACTCATAATGAGCAAATTACTCATATCACGCTTTGGTCTATGCTTGCCGCTCCGTTACTCATTGGTTGCGACCTTAGTAAAACAGATGATTTTCTCTTCTCGCTTTTGTGTAACGATGATGTCCTTGAAATTGACCAAGATCCATTGGTTCGACAAGCTTGGCGATTGAGACAAGATCTCGCAACAGGAATGAGTGATTTTGGGGGCGAAGTGTGGGTGCGTCCACTTTTTGATGGTACAATGGCCGTTGCATTTTTTAACCGAGGATCCGAACCAGTTAAAATAGCCGTCTCTTGGAAAGAGTTGGGACTTGTTGGAAAACAACCGGTGCGTGATTGTTGGTCAATGAAAAATATGGGTACCTTTAATGAGGGATACGAAGCTGAAGTAGAGGTTCATGCGGCTGTACTTATTAAGGTAGGTGAACCGAAAAATGACAAATATGTAGATGAGAAGCTAAAATGATGGAATCAATTAAAATGAGAATCATACCAATTTCTGAATTGTAAGATTGTCCACTCTTTTTTAAAAATAGCTACAAAGCTTCTTTCTGTTAATATTGTCTGATTTAAAACACAATATGAAATGAACATATTGTTTCATATCATAAAAAAAAATGACTAAAATTTAATCAAAGATGATTAGCATTTGCTATACTTTTTATGGACAAGCAGCCAATGATTGTACGCAAGTTCATCTCAATAAAGAGGGTTATCGAAAAATGGCAGAGTGCATTATGAAGGTTTTATTAACTGCATAAATTGCCTATTAATAAGTAAACAATTTTCAAATGTATAGTACCCATATTCGGTAAATAAATAACTGTTTTGAATGCAATTATAACTCTTTTGCACGATTGTAACAATTAAATGCAT
>JBAXPM010000054.1:0-22528 GCA_037132235.1 Paludibacter sp. | reverse complement strand
GAGAATGTTGTCTGCTTTGTCGCTTGAAAATGAATTTATAAGGAACGACTATTTACTATTGAATCGGAGAAAACAAACAAATATAAGTTGCCATTACATTTTTCAAGTTTTCTTGACCATTCATTAAACCCTCTTTCAATTATATGTTTTGACGAATTTGCCTTTATATATAATGATTCCTCGACATATATGCTGTCATTTTTAATGGAATCAAAATAGAACCCATTTTTAATAAAATCTACATTTGTCAATATACTATCACATGAATAATCAATATATATGTTTGAATCGGATTTGTTTATTATTAACAGTTTATTGTCTGCTAAATCACATCCCACAAATAGCCAGTGGAATAATAATGGAATAATCTTATATTTTGTTTTCATATCATTTTATTAAAAAGAAAGCTCAGCCTTCCATATTCATTGCAAATATAATTATTTTTCTTAAAAAACAGCATTTCTTTTTCTGTTTCGGAATATCGAATTGACGGGGTGACTCAAAGTCACCCCATCAATAAGTAATAAGGCAAACAGAGTTAAATCTTAATAATTCTCAATTTGTCGGCGGATTGGTTGGCAAACACACAAAATACTTCAAAATCAATACAATTAAAGTTTTTTTTAGCAAGGGCTTGCGTTTCAGTCGTAAATAAGTTGTAAATTTGTCGTCCGAATAATCTTCAGACTTGAAGTTTATCAGTAATACACACAAAGACAAGAATAAATGAAAAAAATAATTTTCGCACTTCTTCTGGTTTTGAGCTTTGCACCGCTAAAATCAACGGCACAACAAAAAAATAATATCATCGACGAGGTAATCTGGGTGATTGGTGACGAATCCATTCTGCGTTCGGAAGTGGAAGAACAGAAACTCCGTGCTCAATACGATGGAACGAATATTCAAGGCGACCCGTATTGCGTTATCCCCGAGCAAATTGCCATTCAGAAACTGTTTCTGCATCAGGCAGCGTTGGATAGTGTGGTGGTAAGCGAGTCTTCGGTAATGAATCAGGTGGAAAACCGCATAAATTATTTTATTGCCCAAATCGGTTCCAAAGAAAAAGTGGAAGAGTATTTCCATAAAAACACAACTGATTTACGTGAAGAACTTCGCGATATGGTTCGAAATCAGCAGATTATAACACAAATGCAACAAAAACTGGTTGGCGATATTAAATCAACTCCGGGCGATGTCCGTCGGTTTTTTGCTGATTTACCAACCGATAGTATTCCTACCGTTCCGGCACAGGTAGAACTTCAGATTATCAGTTTTGAACCCGCTGTACCTATCGACGAAACTAACCGTATCAAGGAAAAACTTCGTGATTATACTGATCGTGTAAACAGTGGAAGTACTGATTTCTCGGTATTAGCCCGACTGTATTCCGAAGATACAGAAAGTGCAAAACGTGGTGGTGAACTTGGTTTCATGGGGCGTGGACAGTTAGTTCCTGAATTTGCACAGGTAGCATTCAGCCTTACCGACCCGAAAAAAGTATCGCGCATCGTGCAAACTGAATTTGGCTATCATATTATTCAATTAATTGAAAAGCGTGGCGACCGGATTAATTGCCGTCACATACTGCTTAAACCCAGAGTTTCAATTGCGGATAAAGAAAAAGGAATTCACAGCCTGGATTCAGTAACAAACCTGATTCGTCAGAATAAAATTACTTTTGAACAGGGTGTAATGGCCTACTCGCAGGATAAAAATACCGCTATGAATGCCGGTTTAATGCTTAACGAGAAAAGTAATACATCAAAATTCGAATATCAGGATCTTCCACCTGAAGTTGCCAAAGTTGTTTATAATATGAATGTAGGTGAAATTTCAAAACCTTTCAGCATGATTAGCAAGACCTCAAACAAGGAAGTGGTGGCTGTTGTTAAACTGAAATCGAAGATTGAAAACCACAAAGCCAACCTTACTGACGATTATCAAATGTTGAAAGGATTCTACGAAGGTAAACGTAAGCAGGAATTCATCAACAGTTGGATTATCAAAAAACAAAAAGAAACCTATATCAACATTGATCCGGCGTGGCAAAATTGCTCGTTCCAGTATCCGGGATGGATTAAAAAATAAATTAGCCCCCTAACCCCCAAATGGGGGAATTTAGGTTGGGACTCAATTTTAATGAAATCAGCAAATAATACATTTTTGAATTCCCCCCTTGGGGGGTTAGGGGGCTTTCGGCACATCGCGTTATTTGGTGTGCTGTGTTTGTTTTTGGCTTTTGTTCATGCACAAATTCACCCGCGACAATTACGAAACCAGGTTCTTCAGAGCATGAACCCTGTAAAAGCACCCGAAAAAAAAACCAAAACCAGAACTCCGGTTCAAAAGATTTCCACCACGCCTGCCAAACTTACACCAGCACCATCGATGATTGGAGCTAGTGGAGTTACTCTTATATATCTCGAAAACTGTGATCAGTTGTCGTTCGATAAAATCATGAGTCCCGACATGCAGGTTCTGAAAGGGAATGTCCGTTTCCGACACGATAATGCACGGCTTTATTGCGACAGCGCCTACTTTTACGAAAAAGCCAACTCGCTGAATGCTTACGGACATGTTCGCATCGTGCAGGGCGACACTATTTTTATTTTCGGAGATATACTGTACTACGACGGAAACACCAAGCTGGCACGTCTGCGCCACCGTGTGCGGATGGAAAACCGCAAAACAACGCTGACTACCGACAGTCTGAACTACGACCGCATCACTAATCTGGCTTATTACTATACCGGTGGAAAAATTACCGATGAAGTAAATGACCTGACTTCTATCTGGGGTCAGTATTCAACCAAAACCAACGAATCGTTGTTCAAAACAAAGGTTCACATGAACAATAAAAACTACACCCTCGATTCTGATTCGCTGCGCTATAACACCAAAACCAAAATAGCGAAGCTAATCTGCATGACGCATATTTTGTACAACAACGAAACCGACATTTACAGCACTAAAGGCTGGTACAATACGGCTACTGAACAATCGATGCTGCTGAATCGCTCCAAAGTGAAACACAAAGATGGAAGAACACTTGTTGGTGATACTATTTTCTATGATAAAAAACTTAAATACGGCGAAGGTTTCACCAATGTGGTAATGAACGATACGGTTCAGAAATCGACACTTTACGGCCAATACTGCTATTACAACGAAAAAGACAAAAACGGACTGGCAACCGATTCGGCTCTGTTGATTGACTGGTCGAGTAAAGATACCATGTACGTACATGCTGACACCTTGCATACGTCGAAAGACTCCATTTATAACGTTGCCCGGGGATATTATCATGTCCGCTTTTACCGCAATGATGTGCAGGGATTGTGCGATTCACTGACATATTCTACACGTGATTCGGTGATGAATATGAACGGTACTCCTGTTTTATGGTCGGATAATAACCAACTTTCAGGTGAATATATTCAGGCTTTTACCAAAAACAAAAAGGTAAATAAAATTATTGTTCAAAAAGTTGCAGTGGCTATTCAACAGGACGATTCCATTTATTTTAATCAGCTTTCGGGCAAGGAAATTATAGCGTATGTAGATAGCGGCCAACTTAAAAAGGTAAATGTGAACGGTAATGCCGAAACCATTTATTTCCCTCACGATGATGCTGATTCTACGATTATCGGACTAAACCGAACGCAAAGCAGTTTTGTGGTGATGTATTTTAAAAACAAAAAGGTAAACAAGGTTATTCTGACCTCAGCAACGAATGGGAATATGTATCCTCTGGAAAATCTTGCTGAGAGCAAACTCCACCTGAATACATTCTTTTGGGTAGAAAAAGAACGACCGAAAGACAAAAATGACTTATTCACCTTGTATCCTAAAATAGTACGACCAAAAGTAAGCGGAATGGATAGCATCGATACGAACACCGATAATGACCAACAGACTTCAGGAAATAGGGACTCCAATAATAGCAATCCAAACCAATCAAATAGTAATTCGCCTGCTCAAAACACTACCATTCCACGCACAGGAACTAAAGGGAATAATAATAAGGCCTTCTAAAATATTCCGAAAACTGAACGTTTAATTCAAATGTTGAGTATATTTGTAGTGTAAATCTACTGAAAACGAATCATTTATTGTGGCCGAAAAATGAAAACTCTAATCTGGATAGGATTTTGTCAGAGTTTGTTTGCAGCCATACTTATGTTTACGAAAAAGGATAGATCCCTTTCCGATAAAATTCTGTCCGGCTGGCTCATTCTTTTATCTGCTGATTTTCTGAGTTGCGGACTAAATTACGAAATTTTCATTAAACCACTTCTTTCCAGTTCATTCCTGCTTTTTAACCCCGCTTTATATTTGTATATCAAATCATTAACCCGTCCGAAATTCAGGCTGAAATGGATTCAGGTTCTTCATTTGCTGCCCTTTATAGCCTTCGAAATTTATGCTTACATCATCAAACAATCTTTTTCGCTTGACACATTTTTTGTCAAAGACGATAATTATATTTTCAGATTAATTTTTGGAGCAGCAACTATTGTTTCATGGCTGATTTACAATCCGTTGAGTCTGATTTTGGTGCATAAACACCGAATGCATTTGCGGAACGAACTTTCTAATATCGAGAAAAACGAAAATCTAGGCTGGGTGCTTGGAGTAGCCATATTTTATGTGGTTTACTGCATTCTGGCTTTTTTGATTACGGTCGTTGCATTCTACTCAAACCTGAATCCACTTACACCGCACATTTACAATTACATAACGCTTTTGGTTCTGATTTATGTAATGAGTTTTTATGGATTACGCCAAAAAGTAGTATCGAAACAACTGCTTGCCAGTGAGCCGGTTATTCATTATAGGAATTCGACTTTAAACATGGAGTCCAAAGATAAAATCAAACAAAAAATATTCAACTATTTTGAAAAAGAAAAGGCTTACCTCAATCCGGATTTGAGTATGGACGTACTTTCCGATTCGTTGAAAATTCCCAAATATCAGCTAACCGAAGTTCTGAATATCGAGATTGGCAAAAACTTCTTCCAGTTTGTTAATTTCTATCGGGTGGAAGCTGTAAAGCAAATGCTTACTGACCCGCATAACAAATACTCCATCGAAGCAATCGGCTACGATTGTGGATTTTCAAGCAAATCTTCATTCTACACTGTTTTCAAAAGCATGACCGGCGAAACTCCCGTTGCTTTTCGGAATTCACTTTCCAGCTAAATTTTTTATCAAATATTAATCTGAGTCTGACTTTTAAAAGTTGAACCGGAACTTGTTGTCCGCCTTTTGAAATACGGACGAAAATTTCCGCTTGAGTTTGTAAACTTGTAAATTCAATTCTACAACTATGAACTTTAAGAAAAATGTCCTGCTGACAGGAGCTTCCGGCACCATCGGAACAGAAATAATGAAACAATTAGCTCAATCGGATAACGTCAGACTGACTGTTTTTGACATTAAAAATGCACGTACGAAAAAGCTTTTTGCACCCTACGAAAGGGCGGTTGATATCATTTGGGGCAACATTTCCAATGCTGAAGACCTGAAGAATATTCCTCAAAACCTGGATGTGGTTATTCACCTGGCTGCCATTATTCCACCCTTATCTGACGAAAAACCTGAACTGTCCAGAAAGGTTAACATTACCGGAACACAGAATCTTATTCAGCAGCTGGAGAAAACATCTCCCAACGCTTTTCTGCTCTACAGTTCATCCATTGCAGTATATGGCGACCATGTTCAGAATCCTTTTATATCTGTTCACGAACCGCTGAATGCCGGGAAAGATGACATTTACGCTCAGTCAAAAATTGAATGTGAGAAGCTGATTCAGCGTTGCGGTCTGGATTGGTCAGTTTTCAGGCTTACGGCCATCATGAAAAACCACAAAATCTCGAAACTGATGTTTCATATGCCGCTGTCGACCATCATGGAAATCTGCACGCCTCCCGACACTGCCAGAGCTTTTGTACAGGCAATCGGGCATCGGAACGAATTAACCGGCAAAATCTTCAATCTGGGTGGCGGTAAGTCCTGTTATATCACTTACCTTGAGTTTTTAAATCGGTCGTTTCAGATTTACGGACTGGGAAAAGCCGATTTTCCCGAACATGCGTTTGCCGAGCGAAATTTTCATTGCGGAATGTATGTTGATGGCGATGAGCTGGAAAACATTCTGCATTTCAGAAACGATACAATCGACACGTATTTTGAAGATCAGAAACGGGGTGTAAATCAGGCTGTAAGGTTTCTCAGCACAATGTTGCGGGTCTTTATAAAACAGGGGCTTCTTCTTCAATCCGAACCGCTCAAAGCCTTTAAATCAAAGAATGAAAGTCAGATGAGCCGGTTTTTCTTTCCCCTGAAAAGTCCGGTTACCGTAGTAACTTCATGATTTTAAAATAATTACCATCATGTCACTGAAAAAGTTGCTGATATTGTTAATTCTGATTGCATCGGTGCTGCAAATTGCTTCGGCACAGATACTTGATGTTCGTATTCAGAATATCAGCAATACGAAAGGTCAATTATGCATAGCCATTTTCGCGGATGAAGATGGTTTCAGGGTTGAGAAAACCTACTGGGAAACCAAATGTCCGAAAGCCCTGGTTGTCAATGGGAGTTTCGAATTGAAAATCCCATTGATACCGGGTAAATACGGACTTTCCGTGTTAGACGACAATAACTGGAATGGAAAAATGGAATATAACCTTTTCGGAATTCCACGCGAGGGATTTGGCTTTTCAAATTACTATCAGAAAGGCATTTTCCGGCCGTCTTTCGGGGATTTCAGTTTCACACTAGAAAAAAATGAAACAAAGCAGATTCTCGTAAAAATGAAGTATTTCTAAGCCGCAAAATCTTATCAGAACATCTTTTTCTTAAACCAAAACGCCACATTCACCAACCCAATCATTACCGGAACTTCCACCAACGGACCAATGACAGCCGTAAAAGCTTCGCCGGAATTGATACCAAAAACTGCAATGGCAACAGCAATGGCTAGTTCAAAATTATTACTGGCAGCTGTAAATGATAGTGTCGTAGCCTGCTCATAGGTTGCACCGACTTTCTTGCTCATCAGAAACGAAACCACAAACATAACCACAAAATAAATAACCAGCGGAATGGCAATCCGCAGCACATCCATCGGAATTTTTACGATATATTCGCCTTTCAGGGAGAACATTACCACGATGGTAAACAGCAACGCTATCAGTGTAAGCGGACTAATTTTTGGGACAAATTTCGTTTCGTACCATACTTTTCCTTTGATTTTCAGACTTATAAAACGTGTCAGAAATCCGGCAATCATCGGAATTCCCAAGTAGATAAATACGCTTTTGCCAATCGCACTCATGGTTATCTTTGCCACCGAATCATTCACCGGAAGTCCAAACCAACCGGGCAATACAGCGATAAAAAACCACGCGTAAACCGAAAAAAGCAACACCTGAAAAAGGGAATTGAAAGCCACCAGTCCCGCTGCATACTGCCGGTCACCTTTAGCCAGATCGTTCCATACAATTACCATAGCAATACAACGGGCCAATCCAATCAGAATCAGTCCGTACATGTAATCAATGTTGAATTGCAGAAAGATAATTGCCAGCAAAAACATCAAAACCGGCCCAATTATCCAGTTCTGAACCAGCGATAAACCAAGTATTTTTGTGTTTTTGAAAACATCACCAAGTTCTTCGTATTTCACTTTTGCCAACGGCGGATACATCATGATTATTAAACCAATGGCAATAGGAATATTAGTCGTTCCAACTGAAAAACTATTCCAGAATGCAGCCACAGTTGGGCTATACCATCCGGCAAAAACACCGAAAAACATAGCCAGAAAAATCCAGAGGGTGAGATAACGGTCGAGGAATTTTAAACGGGTTTTCATAACTGAGGCTTTATTTGTTCTACATAAAATTTATAGAAACCTTCTTTGATTTCGTCGCGGATACGAATAAATTCGCTCCAGATAAACTCTTCTGTACCAACTGCATGGCTCGGATCGTCAAAACCAATATGTAAGCGGTGTTTTACTTTGCCAAAGAATGCAGGGCATTCTTCATTGGCACCACCGCAAACGGTAATTACATAATCCCATTCATCTTTCAGGTATTTATCCACCGAATCAGAAGTGTGGTTGCTAATGTCTATTCCCACATCTTTCATGGCGGAAACAGCTTTTTGGTTTAATTTACCAGAGGCTTGTGTGCCAGCCGAACAAACGGTAATGTTAGGGTCGAACGATTGTAAAAGGCCGTGTGCCATTTGGCTACGGCAAGAGTTTCCTGTGCAAAGAATTAAAACTTTCATCTGTGTTGTATTTTGTTTTTAGTAACAGCTTATTTCGGCTGATTTTATTTTGTTGAAAAAGTTATCGAATTTCTCCAGTTGTTTATTTATAGTTGAGTTGCAAAGACAGTAATTGATTTTTAATCCGTCAATTTCTCCGTGAATCAATCCCATATCACGCAATTCTTTCAGGTGCTGCGAAACAGTGGTACGGCTCAGTGGCAACTTATCCGAAATATCACCGGATATACAAGTTTTGGTTTCCGCCAGATACTTCAAAATGGCTAATCGTGCAGGATGTGAAATCACTTTGGCAAACTCAGCCAACTCTTGCAGCTCATTATCAAATACTTCCGGTTTTCTCATAACTTTAATGTTTTATGTCGCAAACATACGACATTGTTTTAGAAATAAAAAATGATTGGTATTAAATTTTCGTTACAAAATGAAGTTTTCCATCACATAATCCAGTTAAACAAGAAACCTACAATCATAATTCCCCCACCTACAATGGCGATAAATGTCAGAATTAGAGGTGTTTTCAAAACTTTTCGAAGAATAATCATTTCGGGTAATGACAGTGCAATAACCGACATCATAAATGCCAATGCTGTTCCAAGTGAAGCACCTTTTTCAATCAATACTGAAACAATCGGAACAATTCCGGCAGCATTAGAATATAACGGAATTCCTATTAATACTGACAATGGAACAGCATACCATACGTCTTTACCCATCATTGAAGCCATAAATTCCTGTGGAACATAACCGTGGGCACCTGCACCAACCAAAATACCTAAAGCCACGTATAACCACACTTTGCTTACAATTTCTTTCACAGCCGTGTAACCCATGCTAATTCGATGCGAGAAAGTGATTTTTTCTTCTTCACCATCACTCAAACCCAATTTAGTGGCGTATACCCAATCTTCAACCCATTTTTCGAGCTTAAGTTTTCCAATAATCCACCCTGAAACTATTGCAATAGTCAGACCGGTACTGATATAAATGGCAGCCACTTTCCAACCAAACATACCGTACAAAAGTATCACGGCCACTTCGTTTATCATGGGTGCAGCAATCAGGAATGAGAACGTTACACCCAGCGGAACACCCGATTCAACAAAGCCGAGAAACAATGGAATTGCCGAACAGGAACAGAAAGGAGTTACAACTCCCAACAAAGCAGCCATAATATTTCCCATGAATGTTGATTTGCCTTCCAGCGCTTTCCGGGTACGCTCTGGAGTAAAGAAACTTCGTAAAATTCCGACAAAGAAAATAATCAGAACTAACAGCAATATTACTTTGGGAAATTCAAAAATAAAGAATCGTAGTGCTTCGGTAAGTTTCGCACCCTTTGTCATTCCTAAAATGGTATCAATAAACCAATCGGTAACAGGTTGAAGGTTGCTGTAAATTATATACCAAACGGGCAATAGTATTAGTGCTATTTTAAAATTCCGTGATTTGACAATTTGAAAATTCATGAGGATGATTTGAAAATGTGATAATTTGAAAATGTGCTAATTAGTTCCCTTTTTAGGGGGTTAGGGGGCAAAAAATACCACAACATAATAAATGCCTACCACTATAAATACAACTGAAACCACACGTCTGAACCAGAGTTCAAAGGTTTTAATCTGGTTATATAGTTTACCAACATTGCCAACTGCAAAAGCCAGCAGCCATGCAAAAAGAATCACAGGTAAACCCGTGGCTATGGCAAATAAGACAGGCAAATACAAACCACTTGCACTTGCCACCGTCATTGGGATAAGCATAACGAAGTACAAAACACCACTATAGGGACAAAATGCCAATGCGAAAATCATTCCCAACAAAAGTGTACTCCAATAACTACCCTTGCTTTTTTCTCCAATTTTTTCGGTTAAACCTGAAAATCCCGGGAATTTGATTTTAATAACATCGAGCATAAATAAGCCTATTAAAATGAGAACCGGTCCTAAGAGTTTTTCTCCCCATCCCTGAAAAATCATTGAAATATGCATTTTACTTGCTCCAAAGAAAATTATAAGTGCCAGGCAGGTATAACTGATTGCCCGGCCGAGCGTATAAACCAATCCATTGATAAATACCCGTCGACGATTCTCGATGTCACGGCTGATAAAAGCAATTGCCGAAATATTGGTTGCAAGTGGGCAAGGACTTATAGCGGTAATTAACCCTAACACAATGGCTGTAAGAAATGCATAGTGTGAATTTTCTAAAATACTTTGCAGGACTTCCATAATCGAATTTGAGAATGTGTTAATTTGAAAATTTGAAAATGAATTGATAGTTATGATTTGGATGAACTTATGATTTTAGAAAGAATCCTCAGTAATTCATTTACTTTCTCAATTAAATCAAGATTTGTTGGATACGATTTAGCGTTTTTACAAATTAACAGCCAATACTCTGTTTCATCAGCTTCTTTTGCAGCAATTTTCATTTTGTGGATGAAATCTGCCTTACTTTCAGCATTTTGTGCTTCACGTATATTTGCACCAATCGATGTGCCTGATTTCAATAATTGTTGCCCAATTACATATTTTTTGTTTTCATAAAGTAAATCACAAAATTCAACTATTTCAAGAGCAAACTGAAATGATTTATCTACTATTGGATTTTCTTTGTCGTTTCTCATACTCACTTTATTTTCAAATTAGCACATTATCACATTAGAACAACGGATCAATAGTTTTCTTTAACTCCGCTTTCAATTTATCGGGTTGACTTTTGGCATACATAAATCCTTGTTCTGTTAAGTCGATACGTTTGCCACCGCTAATTACTAAAAGTGCCTGACCTTCTGCTTTACACTTTTTGGCTAAGTCTTCGCTGTTTTTTTCATCCAAATTTACTGATTTGAATGTAATCAACCCTTTTTTGAATTGTTCAGGATAAAGCTGTTGGATAGATTTAAGAGTTTCGTTTTCCACAGCCTGGCAGGTTATACAGCGCCTGCTGTAATGAAAATAATACACTTCCACTTTTGTTACGGCCTGTAATGACACTATCATTAGAGTCAGAATAAACAAAGAAATCGTCTTTTTCATATCATAAAAATTTTATTGGTTAGTATTTGTTTGAGTTCTTCATTTGACGGAACACGACCTTTTACCACCACTTTTCCGTCAATAACAATTGCCGGAGTAGTCATAATGTTGAACTTCATGATTTCTACAATGTCTTCCACTTTACTAACTGTTGCGTCAATGTTATTTAGAGCAACTACTTCACGTATGGCCTTTTCAAGTGACTTGCACTTTGGACAGCCAGTCCCTAAAACCTTAATATTCATGATTATTGTTTTGTTTAGCAGCAACTTGTATTCTCTTTTTTGTTTTCGAAAAAAGTCTCGAAATAGGCTTGGGCTTTTTCCCAATTTTCGTGGTTTATGCAATACTTTACTTTTGGAGTTTCTATTTCTCCCTGAATAAGTCCGGCATCTTTTAGTTCTTTGAGATGTTGTGAAACAGTGGCTTTGGCAATTGGTAACTCATTGTGTATATCGCCGAAGTAGCAACTATCCATCGATGCCAGAAACTGCAGAATGGTTATTCGTGCCGGATGTCCCATGGCTTTTGCAAAACGGGCAAGTTGCTCGTTGTCAATTGTGTAGTCTTTGTTTTCACTGCAATTCATAATGAATTTGTTTTGTTTGTTTGTAGTTCGCAAAACTACGAACAATATTTTATTCAACCTAATAAAACAGCAGAAATTTATAGATTAAAGTATAAATTGCTTTTAGTTCAACCATATTTGCTACATTTGCCTGAATATTTTTGCTGTAATTTTCATTTGAGAAAAATATTCATTACATTTGCTAACTTATTTTTTAGACACAAATTTAAATCCGATTTTTATGAAATTCATTGTTTCAAGCACCGAACTACTGAGCCACCTTCAAGCCATCAGCCGTGTAATAAACAACAAAAATTCCCTTCCAATTTTAGATAATTTTCTGTTGCAGCTCGAGGGTAAAACTCTTACTATGACTGCTTCCGATATAGAAACCACCTTAATCACCTCTATGCAGGTTGAAACTGCCGAAGGTAGTGGCAAAGTGGCTGTTGCATCGCGTTTGTTGCTCGACACCTTGCGCGAATTCTCAGATCAACCGCTTACATTCAACATCAATGATTCCAATCTGGCAATGGTTATTTCATCAGCCAACGGATCGTATAATTTCATTGGTCAGAATGGTGATGAATATCCACGTATGCCTCAGTTGCAGGACGATGCCCGCAAATTGGCAATGCCGGTTGCAACACTTTCGTCGGGAATTTCAAAAACGCTTTTCTGTACTGCCGACGATGAACTTCGTCCGGTAATGAACGGTATTTTCTTCGATATTACTGCCGAAAACCTAACCATGGTTGCTACAGATGCACACAAGCTGGTTCGTTACAATACAAAACATACTTCTGTATCTGTTGAAGGCGACGAGACTGTCAGTTTCATACTTCCAAAAAAACCGGCTACCATGTTGAAAAACATTCTGCCAAAAGAAAGTGGTGAAGTTGAAATTCATTTTGATACTAAAAATGCACATTTCAAACTATCAAACTACACGATGATTTGTCGTCAGGTTGAAGGTCGTTTCCCAAATTATAACGGTGTAATTCCTAAAAACAATCCGTTCAAAATCATTATTGATCGTGTAACCATGCTTAATGCTTTGAAACGTGTTTCGGTTTTTGCAAATCAGGCCAGCAATTTGGTGAAGCTAGCTATCACAAATAATCAGATTCATATTTCGGCACAGGATATTGATTTTTCCATTTCAGCTGAAGAAACGATTACTTGCCAGTTCGAAGGCGATCAAATTAAAATCGGTTTCAAATCGTCATTCCTGATTGAAATTCTCGGAAATATCAACGCTTCAGATGTGGTTTTGGAACTTTCTGATGCTTCGCGTGCCGGATTGATTCTTCCATTTGAAAATGAAGAAAACGAAGAAATCCTGATGCTCTTGATGCCAATGTTGCTGAACGATTAAATCAGATTAAAGAGCAAAGAATCAAGAATAAAGACTGGATTTACTCTAAAATAAAATACATTGCAAGGTCTAAGGTCGTAAGTCTTTAGACCTTGATTTTTAAAATCAATTATTAAAACAAGAATCATTTTATTACAAGTCTTTGTTCTTGTATCTTGGTTCTAAAATCTTAATGAAATATGAAACTAAACCTCAAAAATCCCATAGTTTTCTTTGATCTGGAAACAACAGGAACCAACATAGTTACTGACCGTATCGTTGAAATTGCTTACCATAAAGTTTCACCAAACGGCAGGGAAGAAACTAAATCTATTCGTATAAATCCCGGAATGCCTATCCCGAAAAATGCTTCCGATATTCATGGAATAACCGATGCTGATGTAGCCGAATGTCCTACATTTAAATCGGTGGCAAAAGAAATTGCCCGCGATATTGAAGGTTGTGATTTAGCCGGGTACAATTCCAACCGTTTCGACATTCCGCTTCTGGCCGAGGAACTGCTTCGCGCAGAAGTAGAAATTGATTTTGCGAAACGTAAATTCATTGATGTTCAGGTTATTTTCCACAAAATGGAACAACGTACATTGTCGGCTGCATATAAGTTTTATTGCGAAAAGGATTTGGAGGGAGCTCATGGAGCAGAAGCCGATACATTGGCAACTTATGAAGTGCTTCAGGCTCAGCTCGATCGTTATCCGGCGTTGGAAAACGATATGGAATCGCTTTCGAAATTCACTACTCAGAATAACAATGTGGATTTTGCGGGCTGCATGATCTATAATGATAAAGGCGAAGAAGTCATTAATTTTGGTAAGCATAAAGGCAAAAAAGTAGTTACAGTGCTGGAAGAAGACCCCGGATATTATGGCTGGATAATGAAAAGTGATTTTTCGCTACACACCAAGAAAATGCTGACCAATATAAAACTACGGGGATTTAATAAGTGATTTTTTAGTTGATTAATACGGTTTTATCGACTTCGAAGGTTTATTTGGCACAATCATTGTTACACTTACTTCGATTATTCAACTCGTTTTCAATGAAACCACTTCTTCTCACATTGCTTTTAGTAATTATGACTTTATTTTCCTCTTTCGGACAGGAAAATACAGCCATTCCGCAACGCACACCTGAGCAGGAAGCCACGAAACAAACAGAAAAAATTCAGCAGGAGCTAAACCTTTCTCCCGAACAGACCAAACAGATCTATGAGATTAATCTTCGTTATGCCCGTGAACGTCAGATTTCGAACAAGCGTAGTGAGGCAATGGAACGAATGAAGAATAAAAATGCTGAAATTCAACAGGTTTTGAGTCAGGAGCAAAATGAAAAGCTTCAAACCAAACGTTACGAACGAACTATACCGGATCAGACAAAGGACACTCGTGTTCAACCATCCGTAAATCCATCAGCCTTCAGAACAAATTCTGATCTAAGATCAAATCCAACTACAGTCAGGATTCAGGGAGATGCACCTGTTCGTAGCTCATTCAGAACTTCGACAGCTACTTCCGGTGGACAAACCAATCAGCAACCACAGGCGGTGAAAAGAACGACACAAACAGACCAATCAAGTCAGCCGAGAATTTCAAATCCGCCTTCATCGGTACGTTCACATCTTTCACCACCAACTCTTACTCCTCAACGAACAGAACCAACTCCGTCAGGAAGCAGGCGCAGGTAAAAATATGCCAAATTCACATTTCAGTTTTAAGCAATTCAGTGTAAATCAGGATAAATGCGCTATGAAAGTAGGCATTGACGGGGTATTGCTCGGAGCATGGACTCAAGTGGAAGATGCTCAGAATATCCTCGATGTTGGTACAGGAACAGGACTGATATCTCTAATGCTGGCACAGCGAAGTAATGCGATAATTACAGGAATTGACATAGAAAGCGGAGCAATTGATCAGGCGAAAGAGAACGTTGCAAATTCACCGTGGAGTCATCGCATCAATATTTTAGGACAATCCTTTCAGGATTTTACAAAAACAACAAATCTGCTATTTGACCTGATTGTTTCAAATCCACCCTATTTCATTAATTCGCTGAAAGCTCCATTAGAAAGCCGCTCCACAGCACGTCATACTGATTCACTTACTCATGCTGAACTTATTGAAAACGCGATGAGAATCCTGACACCAACGGGTAGAATTTGTCTGATATTACCGGTAAATGAAGGAGTTGAATGTATTCGTTTTGCCGAAAGTAAAGGATTGTTTTGCTCAAAAAGAGTGAATGTTTACCCCAAACGGGATGGCGAAGTAAAAAGACTTTTACTCGAATTCAAAATGCAAAAATCAGAAACAGAAATTTCTGATTTGGTAGTTGAGGAAAGTCGACATCAGTATTCAGCCGAATTCATCAATCTTGCTAAAGATTATTATTTAAAACTATAACGAGTCTGTCCAATAAGAGTTATTTTGAACGCAAATTACGCAAATTGCATAAATTTTCGCACACATAAATTTAACAGATAAGTCTGTAACAGCAATTTATATTTTGTGTTGATTTGCGATTTTTGCGTAATTTACGTTCTTATTTTCTTTTGAGACAGCCACGAATGTGTAAACCGGGCATTGTCTGCTTACAGGAGTGCTTCCACCTTGGCTGCCAAAACAGCTTTTTGAGCAGCTCCTACCTGTTTATCAACCAGTTGTCCATTTTTGAAGAATAGAATAGTAGGAATGTTACGGATGCCGTATTCGTTTGGCGTGTCCACATTTTCATCCACATCCATTTTTCCGATTATTACTTTGCCATCATATTCTTTGGCAAGTTCTTCAACAACAGGGCCTACCATGCGGCATGGACCACACCACTCTGCCCAAAAATCAATTACTACAGGTTTTCCACTATTGATAATTTCCTTGATGTTTCCATCTGTAATTTCTAAAGCCATAATCTAAGTATTTTAAAATTAATAATTTACGTATTGTTGTTTTTATCTGTTCTTCCAAATCAATCTATTAAACAGCGGCAAAGAAAGAAAGTTTGCTGAATGAGAAAAATACAGTTATTCAAAAAATCAATGAGTAAAGTTTAATAAGCCTTGAACTCAATAATTCCGTCGTTTTGAGCCCGTTTCAGCATATGATAAACTTCGGTAGTTACCTGCACTCTGTGCTGACGGGCAAAAAGCACCACTTTGTTTGGTGAAAATTCGTCCACAATATTAATATAAACATTTATTTTCCCTTTGTTTTTCAGCATCATATCTGTAAATTCCACAGCAAAATCTTCTGTCAAATGCTGTATCGGAATGGTTACAGTAAGTGTATTTATCAGTTTATCTTTTATATCACGAAACAATTCAATGCTTTGAATTTTTAATTCCAGGGGAGCATCCGGCTCAACAACCTTTTTAAAATCTGAACCACGTTGCTGAACTACCGCATGAATAAAGAGATATAAATCTTTAATCATATACTTGGAATACTCAACATAGTTTTTACCAAACAACGCAAATTCAAAAGCTCCGTTGTAATCTTCCAACGTAAAAATCCCATACGGATTTCCACTTTTTGCTGCTGTTCCATGACGCAATGATGTTACCATTCCGCCTATTTTCAGTGATTTTCCTTTCAGATGGGTTAAATCTTTGAGGTCAACAGTTGTTGCATTACATATATGGTTGATCTCAAACTCAAATTCATCGAGCGGATGAGCTGAAAGATACATACCAATCAAATCGCGTTCTTTGTTTAATTTCTCAAGTGGCGACCATTCCGGGGCATAAGGCACTTCGGGTTTGGTAATATCCACTGCATCCAATCCTCCGAAAAGAGAGTTTTTGAGTAATGCCGCATCTGTCTGATATTTATTTCCGTAGCGTAAAATAGTTTCGAGAACAGGTTCGCCTTTGCTGTTTTCAACAAAAAGTTGTTCGCGGTGAATGTCTGAGAAACTATCGAAAGCACCCGCCAATGCAAGACTTTCCACTGCCCGTTTGTTACATGCTGTCAGATTCACCCGTTCCATAAAATCAAAGAGACCTTTGAATTTTCCATTGGCTTTGCGTTCATTTACAATAGCCTCAACAGCACCTTCACCAACACCTTTTACACCACCAAGTCCGAAACGAATGTTCCCTTCGTTGTTCACGGTGAAGTTCAAATCACTCTCGTTCACATCAGGTCCCATAACGCTCATTCCGAGGTTTTTACACTCGTCCATGAATTTACCGACTTCGGTAATGTCATCTTTGTTGCGCGTTAAGTTGGCAGCCATAAACTCGGCCGGATAATGAGCTTTCAGATATGCAGTCTGATATGCAATCCAGGAGTAACAGGTGGCATGTGATTTATTGAAAGCGTACTTGGCAAATTCTGCCCAGTCGTCCCATATTTTCTGAATTTTGGCTTTTGGTCCGAATCCGTTTTTCTCACAACCTTCCATGAACTTCTTTTCGAGTGCCGCCATCTTATCCATGAGTTTTTTACCCATGGCTTTTCGCAACTCGTCGGACTGACCACGTGTAAATCCAGCCAAGTCACGACTCAGAAGCATGACCTGTTCCTGATACACAGTAATTCCGTACGTATCGTTCAAACGTTTCTCCATTATCGGAAACGGATATTCAATCTTTTCCCGGCCTTGTTTTCGGTTTATGAACTGTGGAATATATTGCATTGGTCCCGGACGATACAACGCATTCATGGCAATCAAATCGCCAAATTGAGTTGGTTGAAGTGCCTGCAAGTGCTTTTGCATACCGGCCGATTCAAACTGGAAAGTGCCTACTGTCAGACCTTTACTGAAAAGTTCGTAGGTTTTTTTGTCGTCAATCGGAATAGCATCAATATCGATTTCAATTCCCTTGGACTTGCGGATATTTTCGAGTGCTTCTTTGATGATTGAAAGAGTTTTCAATCCCAGAAAGTCCATTTTTATCAGACCTATTTCCTCAACAACAGAGCCTTCATACTGCGTGACGAGCATTTCCTCGTTGGTTTCTTTGTCAATAGCTGTGCTGAGCGGAACCAGATTGGCTAGGTCGTCGGCACCGATAATAACTCCGCAAGCATGAACTCCGGTTTGGCGAACCGTACCTTCGAGCATTTCAGCATATCGCAGTGTATTGGCCAGATTCAGGTCGGTTGAATTACGAGCTGCCAACAATTCAGGAACTAATTTCAGGCAATTTGCGATACTCACTTTCACGGCTTTACCATCAGCACCTTCGGGAAACTTATCCGGAACGAGCTTTGTAAGGCGTTCAGCCTCTGGTAATGGCAACCGCTGAACACGTGCCACATCTTTTATTGACGACTTTGTGGCCATTGTGCCATAGGTAATGATATGAGCCACACGTTCCTTACCGTATTTTTCAGTAACCCAGCGTAAAACCTGACCACGACCATCATCATCAAAGTCAATATCAATATCGGGCATCGAAATACGGTCGGGATTCAGAAAACGCTCGAACAGCAAATCGTATTTGAGCGGGTCAATGTCAGTAATACGCAGACAATATGCTACCACCGAACCGGCAGCCGATCCACGTCCCGGACCAACTGAAACTTTCATCCTCCGTGCTGCTGAAATAAAATCCTGAACGATGAGAAAGTACCCCGGAAAACCCATTTCTTTCATGGTTTTCAACTCAAAATCAATGCGTTCACGGGTGTCATCGTTTATTTCTTTCCCGTAGCGCATTTCGGCACCTTCATAGGTGAGTTTGGCGAGATAATCAGCTTCTAATTTAACCCTAACAACCTTGTCATATCCACCCAGCAACTCAAATCGATCTTCAAATTCTAAACGTAGAGCTTCTTCGGTAAATTTTTCACGGTATGCTTCTTCTGTCCCAAATTCAGCCGGAATGGGGAAAACCGGCATCATCGGACCGGAATCAATATCAAAAAACTCAACTTTGTCGGCTATTTCAAGTGTGCTGTCAATAGTTTCAGGTAAATCCGCAAAAATTACGTTCATCTCCTCCGGAGTTTTGAGCCATTCCTGCTTGGTATAACGCATACGACCCGGATCATCAAGATCTTTACCCGTGCTGAGACAAATCAAACGTTCGTGTGCTTCGCCGTGTTCTTCTTCCACGAAGTGAACATCGTTGGTAGCCAACAGTTTAGTATTTGTTTTACGTGCCAGTTTTATCAATTCTTCGCCCTGACGAATTTGCTTATCATAACATTCGTAATCGGCGTTGGGCTTGTCAGTTTTATGGCGTTGCAGTTCAAGGTAAAAATCATCACCGAATACTCGTTTGTACCATAAAATCGATTTTTCAGCCTCTTCCAAATCTCCTTTTTCAACTTTTTTATGAATTTCTCCACCCAAACAAGCCGATGAAACAATCAAACCTTCACTGTATTGTTCTAAAATCTGGTGGTCGATGCGCGGACGATAGTAAAATCCATCAATCCATGCTTTGGAAATAAGTTTGCAAAGGTTTTCATACCCTTTTTTGTTCTTGGCAAGCAGAATCAGGTGGTAACCACTGCGATCATCCGGACTGTCCTTCATAAACCTTCCACGCTTCGCCACATAGGTTTCACATCCAATAATTGGTTTAAAAAGTTTAGTCTTTTTTTCGGCAATTTTTTGTTGAAGTTCTGTTTTTTGTTCTTCTGTCAGACCTTCTGCTGCAAGTAATTTTTTTAAATCAGAAATGTCGGTATTAATATATGAATTTTTCTTTTTTACGTAGTTGAAAAACTCTTTTATCCCAAACATACTTCCGTGGTCGGTAAGTGCCACAGCGTTCATTCCGCTTTTTGTAGCTTTGTCAACCAGCCCCGATATGGATGACATACCATCGAGAATAGAATAGTGGGAGTGAACGTGAAGATGGACAAAAGAACCCATGTTAACTTGCTGTTTTATTGTGAATTACAATCAAAGAGTTTTGATTGATTTTGTGCGGTTAAAGATACAGCAAATTTTGAAATGTGCTTAAAGTTTTATGAAGAAGTTATTGACAAAATTAACGATTCGGGAGAAATTATTGAAGATGACATTTTAATAAAGGTCAACAAGTCAACGAATCTGATAAAAAAGTTTACGTAATTTATTGGGTGATAATATACTGGTATATTTGATCAATAATTTCTTCATCTGAACCGACAGCTGAAATATGGGCATTATTGTAAAATTGCTCACGTTTGGCAAGTCCTTCTGAAATGAATACCTGTAATTCTTTACCTTTACGATTGGCGAGCAATGGACGTTTATTGGCTCTTGAACTTTCCAGACGCATAGCAAGTTGTTCGGCAGATAATTTCAGATAAACTGTAAGTCCATGCTGTTTCATATAATCCATATTGTCAAAAAAGCAGGGTGCGCCACCACCGGTAGCTATTACCACATTTTCAAAACCGGAAACTTCGTGCAGACATTGTTGCTCCAACAGTCGAAATTTTTCTTCGCCCAGTTCTTCAAATATATGACTGACAGATTTAAATTGATTTTCCTCGATATGTGTATCCATATCAATAAAAGTATAGTTTAACCTTTCGGCAAGCAATTTGCCAATAGTGGTTTTGCCAGAGCCCATGTATCCAATTAGAAAAATCCGGTTCATAAATTTATTTTTTTGAAGCACAAAAATAATGATAAATAACCAAACTGAATACTCGTCTGAAAATTTACTATATCTTTGCATGAAATTTAGATAATTTTTCGTGGAAAAAGAAAGTGCAGTTTTATTACTTTTTACAGGCGGAACTATCAGCATGTCTGAAGACCCCACAACCGGAGCATTACGCCCTATCGATTTTGACCGCTTGCTGGATTACATGCCCGAACTGAAGCAAACCGGTATTCGCATCAAAAGCATTCCTTTTCTGCCCTTAATAGATTCATCTGATGTTCATCCCGAAGTTTGGGAGCGATTAGCTAAGATTATTGAAGAAAACTACAACGATTTCGATGGTTTTGTGGTGCTTCACGGTACTGATACAATGGCTTATTCGGCTTCAGCACTGAGTTTTATGCTCGAAAATCTTTCCAAACCGGTAATCTTCACCGGTGCTCAACTTCCAATTGGTATGATGCGGTCGGATGCCAAGGAAAATCTACTGACTGCCATTGAAATTGCAACTGCCAAAGAAAGCGGTCAACCGATTGTGCCCGAAGTTTGTATCTTTTTTGAAGATACACTTTTCCGTGGAAACCGTACTACCAAGAAAAATGCCGAACATTTCAACGCATTCAATTCCTACAATTATCCGGCTTTAGCAAAGGCCGGTGTTCATATCAAATACTTCAGAACCTACATTCATTATCCTCATTCGGGAACCAATCTCCGGGTTCGCACAAAAATAGACCAGAATGTAGCCATACTAAAGCTTTTCCCCGGAATAAGCGAAAATACCGTTCGGGCAATTCTGAATATCCCCAATCTGAAAGCTGTTGTGTTGGAAAGTTTCGGAGCGGGAAATGCGCCCCGCCGCCAGTGGTTTTACGACACATTGCGTGAAGCTACCGACCGTGGTATCATCGTTGTGAACAAATCGCAGTGCAGCACCGGTTCAGTGGAAATGGGACGTTACGAAACCAGTCTGAATCTGGTAACTGCCGGAGTAATGAGCGGTTACGACTGCACTACCGAAGCCATTGTTACTAAACTGATGTACCTTTTGGGCGAATACACTTCACTCGATGAAGTGAAACATCGTCTGAGTGAGAGTATGTGTGGTGAAATGACAGTGATTTAAACAAATCCTTTACGTATTCTTATCCAAACTAATCACCGATATGATGGAAGAAAAATCATCATTGCAATAGATGATGTAGTTTGATTTGAACTCCTTCAAATATTCCGTTAATTCACTTTCAGTCAAATCAGGATACTTTAGCAGCAATTTGTGGAATAAACTAACAAAAGATTCAATTTTGTTTTCCGTCTCAACTAAAATATCATAATACACAGGGTTATTGAGTCTGATATTCCTGATTTTATCATTATTGAAATATTCCGTAAAAGTTAATCCTGAGTCATCATTAGTTACTTTATACCTGAACTTGTTTCTTCGGTAAAACTGCTCAATATTCATAAAATCGAGCCAAAGCGAGTGGTTTTTCAGATAATTTCTTCGGTAACTAAAGAAATCCCAACCTTCATGCTTAGAAATAAATGCCTGCGGAATAAAATCATTGAAAGGATTTATGCAGTAATTCTCTTTTTCATCGTCGGGCATTTTTCTGAAATATTCGGTACTTTTATATAAGGCAACCTCTAAAAACTACTTATTTTTCTCAAAGCTAATTTAATGTCAT
>JBAXPM010000053.1:0-23863 GCA_037132235.1 Paludibacter sp. | reverse complement strand
TTACTGTTGATGCCAAGGTTAAAGTAAACTGACCTACCCCAGATACATTTAATGGAGAAATTATACCGGTATCGTAGGTACTACTGTTGTTTCCAAAATAAGTTGTAGCAGTAGTGTATCCTGTTTGACTATTTAGTTTATAACTATTATCACCATCAGGTGCATAGGTCGATGGAGTATAAACTATACCACCCATCCCTGCAAGTGTAGAATTATTTAAAATACCCACCGTAGTAGCTGCTCCTACAATGGTATATTGCGCTGTTCTTAAAACTGCACCGTTTCGGGTTCCGAATATCTTAAATCGATATTTTTTATTTGCATTTAATCCTGAAATTTTAAAAGCCGGAGTGCTGGTTGATGGCGTATACCAAAAATCCTCAGTAGCTGTACCAATGGCAAGTTCAGGGTCACTACCGGCTGCCATGAATTGTGATATGTAGGGTGACCTTAATCCTCCGTTTCGTATTCCGTTTGAAACAAATCCTGCTCCGGTAACTGTTAACACATACGATGAAGTTGAATTTGCGCTATTTTTCAAACCGGAAAAAGTAGTAGTAGTAATGGGAATTCCAGCACCTCCTGCATCAGGTGCAGTAATGTTATTCCAATAATTTCCGTTTGCATCAGCACCGGTTGTGTTGTCACCATTTGTTCCTGCTGTAGGTCCAAAATCAAATAAATATTTTCCAATATAAGTAGTTGATGGAGCTGCTGCAACAGTATATAAATAATTGCTGCCACCATTAATACCACCTGCATTCCAGTTTATGGTGTATAAATCAGCATCTGCAGAAGCAATAGTCAATCCGCTTCCTGAAGTAAAAACATAATACTTAACTGTTGTACTTAATGATTTTGCACTGATTGTTGCGGAATATGTTGTACCCGAACCTGACATGCTGGCAATGGTTGATGTGCTAAAATTATCGGTTGAATAGCGTAAATACACTCCTTGTCCTGTTGGTAAAGCACCGCTCATGGTAGCAGTAATAGTAACTGCATCGTTAACGGTTGGGGTTGACGGACTTTGTGAAACCCAATTTACGGTTGCAGAAGCACCACTCAATTCAAAAAACAGCCATTTTCCGGTTGGTGCTGTTCCCGCATTCAGTGTTTTAAACACATAACGATTTGTGAGGGCTGAAACATTTCTGTAGTATGCCCCGGTTGATGTACACGTTACAGTTGCATTTGTTATAACACCGGGAGTTATTGCCATATCACTTCCATTGCTAATTTGAAAATAAGTACTACTCCAATTAATTGCTAATCTCCAGTACTGGTTTCCTGTTCCGTTGGGCGTTAAATCGTTGGAAGTATACGTAGTACCTGCACTTGCAACAAAATTCGTGTAATTTGCAGCGGTTGGTGTTGTACAATCACTACCCCATCCAGATGAGAATCCGGTTCCAACAATTGCATTTTGAGCTCTAACCACATTTATAAGCCCAACAAAAACGAATAAAAGTAAAAGTAGTTTTTTCATGATAGAGATAATTTAAAGTTATTATTGATTTGTTTCATTGCTGCCAAATTGTATTTGTCAGATTATTCGATACAAATATACATAGACTAATAACTGATTATTTTCTACAAAAAAAATATATAATGAAATATTTGCATTTTGGAGCTTATATATCAGATAAACAGATATATGTATTTAGACACTGGGATGAAATATATAATGGAATTATGACTAAACAAATGAATATCTCAATATTATTTAACGGTTTTTCTGTTATGGAATTTTTAATTCAAACAAAAGAGTCGTAGAGTATTAACTATTGCCTGATTTACTGAACCATTCATATTTTCGTTTTGGGGTTCAAAAGTCAAGGTTAAAGTATGTGTTCCTTCGGTCAGTTTTATATGCACAAAATTGCTATTTCCCCTGTTCGACCATTCGTTTTTTCCACGCTGTGGAAACACCACAGTCCCGGCAAAATTTCCATCTAGATGCAGACTGCGGATAGCACATTTGTTCTCGGTATTTATCGGCCCATTTCCGTTTGAATAGCTAAATTGTATGGCATAAGTTCCGGTTTTATCTACTTTCACAGGAATTGTGACCTTTTTATTTTTTGATTTACTAATCTCTATGCCATTTTTTTCCGTATTTGTTGAACTTACCGAATCAGGTTGTTGTGGATTTAATATTTTTTCTAGTAATGACGAACAAACAATAAGCGGTTCAGAAGCAAAACCGCCTGTTTGCATTTCGTCCACCGCAATGACCTGATATTCAGCAAATCCATTGGATGCGATTTGAATTGAATTATCGGTGGTTTGTGCTACTTTTTCAGCGTTTCTTAAGATGCAGTACGAACCTGCTCCACTGATTTTTGACCAGCTAAGTTTTCCATCTTCATATTTTAGTGCGGGTGTTTCAATGCTTGTATAATTGCCTACTTTATTGATAGTGGCATTGGCCAGATGTTTGTCGGCCAATGTTATTTTAATACTGTGTTTGCCTTTCAGAGTATAGGGAATTGACGGAGATTTAAGGGATGAACCATCCAGTTCGATCTTTTTGATTATATTTCCAAATCCTTGTAAATCAATATCCAATAGGGCATTTCTGCATTTAAAATTGCTGAGTGTGCGTTTTCCATTGAACGATTCGGGCACACAAGGATGGAAATTCAGACTTTCATTTCCAAATTCAATCCCGAACAGAACCTTTTGAACCAATGCCAAACTGCCCGAAAGACTCCACAACATATTGCTTGAATTGATTTGTGTTCCGGCAAAATCGCCATTATCGGCAACAAAATTTTCTTTATCTGTAAGAAACAAAGCAGCAGAACGATATACCGCAGCAAGGCTTTCGAGAACTGAAGTCTGATTACCGGCTTTGGCCGAAGCTATGGCCCAGTAAGTCTGCACAAAAGGCCACACTGCATTGTTGTGATAAGGCGGAATTCCGGGAATTTGAGGAAAAATACAAGAAACGCCGTAGTCCATTAGAGGCAATTTTGAAATAATAAGTTGAGCCTGCTTCTCGTTGGCAATTCCGAAAATTACAGAAAGGGCTTCACCTAAGGCTTCGGCACGTGGCGACACTATTTTAAAATTCCGTCCGTACAGGTATTGCCCATAATATCCTTTATCGCTCATCCACAGGTATTTGTTGATACCATCTTTTATTTTTCCTGCAATTGTGTTATGTTTTTCCGCTGTGGATTTGTCGTTGAGCAATGTTGCCATTTCCGCCAATACAATATTAGCCTGATAATGAACGGCATTGGTACCCAGACATTCCGACTCGAAAATATCGGCCGGCTGCATCCAGCGCGGATAAGTTTGTTCCCGCCAATCCAGAAACGAAGATTCACCTTTTACCATGCCTGTCGTTGGGTCGTACACATTTTTCAGGTCATCTTCAATGGAGTTTTTAGTGATAGTGTATGCTTGTTTGAGCCAATCCATTTCACCAGTTACCTTATAAAGTTCCCATGCGGCTACAGCCCAGATAATGCGGTCGGTAGAAGCGGGATAAGCACCACCGGTTCCGGTATCCTGAATAATGCGGTTGTTTTTTACTTTGCACAACAAACTGTTTTTAGCCACTTTGGGTTGCAGCTGAGCCATAGAAAGAATAATGCTGTAACTGATATCGCGCGTCCAGACCCCAGCCCATTCTTTGCCTGTACGGAAAGTACTATCGGGTTCAACAGCTTTAATCATTTCCTCGGTAGCCAGATTGTAAATGGCATCCGAAATCGGAAAACCGGATTTGTATTGCGGAAAAGCTGAAATATTTTTGCTAAGTTTCCATTGACCCCCGCTTTGTTTTTCATCCTGTTTATTATTCATAATCAGGGTAGTTTCGTAAATTCCATCACCATCAGGGTCTTTTAATTCCAGTTCCGGTCGGGTATAAAGATTGTTGAAATCCCAAATTAGAGGCAATGAACAACCGGCAACAAAAACTCCTTTAAAATCGCCCGGATACAACTTATCTCCATTAAAAAAAGTATAAAAGCCACTTGTTTTAAATGCATTCAACACCGGATGCATATCTAGGCGAACAGTCCAGACAGTATTCAGCGGAAGGTTTGATTCGGGCAAAGCAGCATTAATATCCGTTAATTGCTGACCAAAAACGACATTGCTAACACATTTGCCATTTTCGGGAATAAGCATAACCCGATGATCTGTGCCCGATGGCATTTCATTGTCGCGACTATTTATGCTGAATTTAAACTGAATTTTCGGACAGTATTTATCTGCTTCAGGACTACGATAATTTGATGTAAGTTCGGTAGGCGAAATAGCTTTTGCTGTAAAATTTCCCTGACTAACCCGGTCGGAATAAATACTGTAGGCTTTTGATTGATAAATTGTCTGCGCACTCATTTGCCACTGTGTAGCAATCAACAACACGATAACTATAATACTAATTTTCCGATTCATTCCTGATATTTTTTAATTCACTCTCAAATCCAATTCCCTAATCAACTAATATTCAACCACAACCATATCCCAGTATTTCAACTCGGGTAATATAAAACTCACTTTATTAGCCAATTGGGTGAAATTGATTGAACGCGATGCTCCTCCGACCACATCGGGTGAGGCAATCCACATTTTCTTCACGGTGGCTTCGGAAGTCAGCACCACTTTCGCCTCTTTTATCAAAGCCGGTATCACCTGAATTCCTGTATTGTCACGCCATTTCAGAGTCGAAGAATTCGTAAGATTAATAAAATGAATAACCTGTCGCGTATCAATTTTTTTTCCGAAAACGGCTACTTTTCCCAGCGATGCAGGCCAGGTTGAAATCGCAATTTTACTGTCGATTGAAGCCATAGTCACCGTGTTGAAAGTACCTCCACCTCGCAGCAGATTTTGATATGCCACTGAGAAATCGTAATAATTAATCAGTGATTTTTTCAAATCATCCTTTAAAGACAGACTGCTGTTTGGAAAATATTCACGGCAAAGCATGTGTTCTCCCATTTCGATATGTGAACCACCAAAAGCAAAAATAACGGCATCGGTTGTCAACACCGAGGCCGTATTGAAATAACCCGGACTGCTTGCCATGTCGTAGTTCATGTAGGCAGCCAACACAGTATTTTTAGTATTATTGCTCAAGGTGTTATTCTGTTTGATAATATTGGCTAAATCATTATAACTGTCGGATGGCGACCATACTTCAGTGTACAAAAAGTCGGATGTGGACGTAGCTATTCCCTGCTGTCCGTACTGAGCCACCGCATTCAGCACATTATATTTTGTTGGTGCAGCAGTTTTAATGGCATCGATAAATGGTTTAAATGCATTTGCCAAATAAGCGTTAGTACCATCGTAGCGATAACGTGTGCTGCGGTCGCCCACCTGATCCATGTGATAACCATCGAAAGCTAAATATTTATACACATTGTTTACTTCGCCGGCCATATAATTTTGCCATCCGGTATTAGCAGGGTCGAGCAGATAAAGATTGCTCAAAAACGGTGAATTCAGGGCAAAAAAATCGCGGTTGGTGTGGGTCGGATCGTTATAAATATACCATTTTACATCCACTCCATCGGCTTCGGCATTTTCCCAGGCGCCATACACCAGATCGTAGAACATGGTCTTCATTCCACATCCGTGAGCAGCGCTGATATATTGCTGAATAGTTGCAAAATAGTTATCGCGACCACCAATGTCTTTCCATGTGGCAAGTGGAGTTGTACCAACCACAGGCAGTGGTTTATGATGCTTGTTTTGCCAGTCGTAAAACTGAAGACCATTGATGTGCAGGCGGTTCAGATTATCAATAACCGAATCGACGGAAGTCTGAGCGAGAATCGGGTATTTAGAAATAAATCCATAGCGCGGAAATTTGGTCCAAACCGATGAAACATCAACGCCTGTAACCGCATAAATGGTTTCAATATTATTGGTAGTAGCATATACTTCGGCATTGTATCCATGGAAATCGTCGGTAGGTGTTGCCCATTTCCAGGTTGAAGCACTTACAGTAGCTTCCGAAATAACCGTATTCAGGTATTTATATCTAACTTTTGCTCCTGCTGGTAGTCCCGAAATATCCATAGAGAAAGTAACATCATCACCCGGTTTATACACTGCTTTATCTGTCTGAATACTTAAATTGCTGAATGCAGGAGTTGCCGTATTGGTAGGCGGATCGGGAGTTATATCGGGAGTTGTACCCTTGCAACAACAGATGGCGCTGATAGTAAACAGAAACAGAATAAAAAGGGATGGCTGACTAAATTTGTATTTTTTCATAATTTGGAATTATTGATTTTTTGATGCTGAAAACCGCAATTTTTACATTACACGACTATTTTTTATTACTTGCTGATACCAATGATAACTTAATTTCGGAATACGTTTTTGTGTTGCATAATCTACATAAACCATCCCAAAACGACTGGAATAACCATCGGCCCATTCATAATTATCCAATAAACTCCAGGGAAAATAACCAATTAATGGAAAACCTTCTGCAACCGCTCGATGAACCTGAGTAAGGTAACTGCGATAATACATAACCCGGTCAATATCGTTTAGTTCTCCTTTCGCTGTCAGTTCCGTGCCATCAGCTAATCCGTTTTCGCTAATAAAAATTGGTAAGTTGGGACAACCCGCTGTTTCGCTAATATGTCGAACACCCCAGTAGATAGATTCAGGTAAAATATTGAGCCAATACACATTTCCTTTCGGATATCTTGAATTAAATGGTATGGCTTCGAATCCTTTTTCGTTATCAGCAGTAGCAACATACACTCCTGAATAACAATTATAACCTAATTCATCCAAGGGCTGTCCTATAAGTTTCATATCTCCACCCGCAATGTTTGGAGCATTGGCACCACAATCGGCAAGCCAGGTTTCAGAATAATTCCCTGTGAGAACAGGCATAATGATACCACCGTTTTTTTCATCCCTCAGAAATGCTTTTCGGGATGCAATAATGTTTTCGGACGTTTCAATAACAGGCACATAACTGTTGAAATTTTCGGCAATGGATACAAAACTTTTGCCGGGCGATGCAGCTCTTATTGCCTGACAACATGCTCCATGTGCCAAAAGTGCATTGTGAATAATTTGAAGAAACTCTTTTCTTGAGTTTAACATTAATCCGGGGGCATGAATCGGTTTGTTTTTAACGCCATATCCGTTGTATGTCATAGACGATATTTCATTCAGGGTCATCCAATGTTGTACTCTATCGCCCAATCGTTTGACAACTACAGTTGCATAGTCGGCAAAATCTCCAACAATTTCTCTGCTTTGCCAGCCTAAATACCGATTTTGAAGTGCCTGAGGTAAATCCCAGTGATACAATGTTGCGTGTGGCTCAATTCCATATTTTAGCAAAGTGTCAATCAGGCGGCGATAATAATCCATTCCTTTTTCATTTACCTGACCTCTGCCATCAGGCAAAATTCGAGACCACGATATACTAAAACGATAATGTTTAATTCCTAGCTCAGCCATCAATTTAATGTCACTTTCGAAAAGCTGATATTGATTGCAAGCCACATCACCTGTATCTCCATTGAATGTTCGACCGGCTGTATGACTAAAAGTATCCCAAATGCTTTGTCCACGACCATCTTCATTTACTGCTCCCTCAACCTGATATGCAGCTGTGGCAGCTCCCCACCAAAAATCTTCGGGGAAAAAACCGGGCTTAACTGATTTTTTTTTCGGAGTTGATAAGCCTTTAGCAGTCAATTCAAGCGGAATAATGGAACCCATAGCAAATGTAGAAGCAATGACTGCGCTTCGTTGAAGAAAAGTGCGACGTGAAAGATTTGTCAAATAACTCATAAATTTTGAATATTATCCGGAGAATAAAAAACCTCTACAATACAATTTTACAGCTGGAAGTAGTAGAATTTGTCTTCACCCGTACTATAAAGAAACTGTTTCGGATATATGGTTTTAAATCAATCACATTTTTCTTCAAATCCGAATTCATTTTATAAAGTAATTGCCCGCTCAGACTAACAATTTCAATTTCAGCACTTTCGTTTTTGTCAATATCTACTACAACCTGATTCAATGATTTAATTGCTGAAACATGAATATCCGAACTGTATAATCCTGAAATCCCTGTCAACATACTTGTGATTGAATAAGCTAAACTAGCATCGTTAAACGAAATGCTGTAATTTCCTGTCGTTGGAATCGTGAAGCTAAGATTCGGTAACCCGCCTGTACTGAGTGATGCTATACCTTTTAACCCGGAAGTATTGCCCCAATCAATTCCCGACCAGTTTGACGAGTTGGCAAACTTCATTTCGTGATTACCTGCTGTCATTGAAACGAGACCTGACTGCCAGTTATTGTTTCCCGAATAGGACATGGGCAACGATGGCAAATTCCAGCCATTAAATGTTCCACCCACGAACACAGCAGTTTGTGGCACAGGAATATTAATCGTGTACGTTTCTTTGCTGATATAAGAATCTGCCATGCCCGACTTAATGGCTATTGCGCTGAGTGTAGAAGTGCTGGTAATTATAACCGGATTTGAATACAATTGAGACACAGAACAGGGAACAGTACCATCAAGGGTGTAATAAATAGATGCACCGGTTGTAGTAGTTGCTAAACTTACCGAACAAGCCCCTGTAAATACTCCACTTTTCTGACTTAACACCGGCGAAATAACTTTAGTTGGATTGGCCGAAATACGGTATATCTGGCAGGCATGTGATGCAACACTTCTGCTTAAAGAACTTACACTTCCAATATCGGAATGACTCCATAAATCACGAACAAATACATTTCCGGACAGCCCCAGATCAGTTGACAGACTGATACTTCGGGTTTGCAAACTTGTTTCACGATTAAAAAACCCAACTATCCAATCACCATTCGTAAGTTGTCCTTTCCAAACCTGACTTAAAGCATTCGTGGGGTCGCCCGAGAGAGGTTTTCCAACAAATCCGTCTTTATTCAAAGCAAGCATTTCGTCATTCTGATAAATCCACAAACTTGCGCCAATACTATTATACTGATCAGCAACCGAAACCGTGCCACCAGCCATAAGGTGCAACGAAACAACCGTTTTGCGTTCTTCGTCATTACTGTAAGTATTCAACCTAATAAAATCGCCATCGAGAATCATTTTACCTTTTCCGGCCATTTTCGACCAATAAATAAACCCGTCGAACGGATTGGCATATTGCGACCAACCGCTGCGCTTTACTCCCCGCACATTGTCGCTAAACCGGGTCCAGCCACCATCTGTACAGTCTTCGTCAATTCTGACCATGTGACCGAATTTTTGTTCGGAAACTCCATCGTTATTCAAATTCGGCATTACCATACTCAGAAACATCCCATTAGCATCACAGGCTTCACGCATCCATTGCAAGGCCGTTTGGTAATTGGCAAGTGTTCTGACGGGTCCAACTGTTCCCATGTACCTGTCCCAACCATTTTCGTACCACGAAAGAAAATCGACCCGGAGGTATTTTACACCCATATCGGCATAATGTTGAATGTATCCTTTCAGATATTCTTTTGCTCCTGTGCGGTCTACCTGAAGCCAATTAAACCAAGTTGCATTTTCGGAACTGTTTATCAAACTCGAAAGTAGGATATTCGTCCCTTTAACTTTGATACCTGCATTGGCCGCGTTTTTATTTACCCAAAGCGGATTATCGTACATACCAAGAGTCATTCCTTTGCTTTGCAGAAATGTTGACCACCAGGCATAATCATGCACCCATGCCGATGAATGTTTGGTTCGGTAGCCATACAGATTATAATCCACGTCACCCCAGCCATCAATACAAATTATGTTGTATCCCGAACTTTTCAAATTGGCATCCACCCAGTTTATATTGGCAAGCCAGTCTGCTTCCGAAATGTAATTATTAGCTACATTGGCTTTACTTTGCAGGTAATTATTCTCATACACATTCCAATAAAGCGGAGCTTTAAAGGGATTTACAGGGTTTTGAGCAGATAAATTACAGGCAATTATCAGGAGTAATAAACTTGCTGTATTTTTTAAACTAGTTGGCATTCAGTGGTTTGTTTGTTTTATTGTGTTTGTAACGTTGAATTAATTTTTTGAATTTTGTATTATTCCTGCCCGCTCTTCAACAGAGCAGGCAGGAAATTACCGAAAAAAAACTATTAAAACCTAATTAAATATCAATCAATTATTATTTTCTTAGTCATCTTTCTTCCGGCATTTGTAACAGTTAGCATATACACTCCGGGTTGAAGTTGAGTTTGTAATACAGAGCTTTTCTCAGTGATGTTTTTAATAATCAGTTTTTGACCAATAGCGTTACAAACTATCAGGGTGCTTTCGCCGCTTGGTGCTCCTTTAATCACAATTTGATTATTCGCATTGGTCGAAATCCAGACATTATTGAAAATGTTAGTATTAATTCCCGTTGCTACTGAAGGAGCTTTAAACACAAGTGAGAAACGACTGCTTGTTGAAGTTACATCTGAACTGAAAGTATAATCAGCCAAAGTCAAATCCTGCTCGACATTCAACAGTTTATCTCGCAGAATAACTTGAGTACCTGATGCAAAATCACTGAATTGAGATGCCTTCAAGGTAAAAGTATTGCTTTGACCGGTTGTGAATCCCAACAGAATTTCAGTATCATACTGAATTGAACTCATACCGTTGATAACCAGTTGCTCACTTCCGGCTAAAGTATAGATTTCAGGAGTTGATGCCGTTCCGTTTGTCATTTTTGGTGAATCGTATGTATCAAAACTGTTCGAAGCGTTCGGATTGAAATATACAACTGCTTCATCAGTGCTTGAACCATTTGAAACCTGAAGGCGTAATACCTGTTGGGTAGCACTTTTCAAAGCGGGAGATTTCAATGGATTTGACGAATTATGTGATCGAGTTATATCTGTAAATGTAAGTGTTCCACCACCCGTATTTGCTCTTACCCAAAATGCCTGCATTGGAGGAATTACATTAGTAGTTCCGTCGGGACTACTCAGATATGATCCATCGTCATAAATCAGACATGTATTAAATGCATAAATGTATTTTGAATTTTGAGAATCATAAGATGTTGATGTACGATACCAAATTGTATTCAATGCATTTGCATTATCTGTAATAGCTTTTGTAAGGCTAATGTGTGCCGGATACGGATTACCAACCAGATTAAATCCTTCCTTTGTTTGAAGTGCTGTGCGATGAAGGGTAATGGATTTGGTAGTATTCAGTGTTCCGCTGAATGTTACTACAGCATCGCTAGTCATATTAGCCACATATCCCTGCATTTCAGGAAGAGTTTCATTATCCGTAATTGTTGGCCATGGCGCAGAACTACCGTGTATTTCATCATACCAATACAATTTATTTGTGGCCGGACTAATTACGTTAAATACATCATTGCTTTTAGCACCGGTTACCGGACTGCTGATATACCAGTTACGTCCACCCTTTAGGTATTGTTGAACTGTAGTTGTTCCAACACCACTTAAAGCAGCTGACGTTAGAATAGTGGCTGTTCCATCTAAACTTGTTGAAAGCAAATTCAATGTTCCGCTGTTTGCTAAAGCATTACTTACTGTAAGGTTTTTTCCGGCAGCAACACTTAGAATTGAACCTGAATTTAATGTAAGATTATATACAGCATTGCCTGCAAGATTCGTATTATCTAATGTTTGTTCTGAAGTTCCTCCCAAAGCCAGTGTTCCCGAAGTCCCAGTATCAATCTTACCTGTTCCGGAAATTGCTGCTTTTAAAGTCAGGGTATTAGCTCCAGTGCTCAGGTTGCCAGTTGTCAAAGCCAGTGTTCCATTCACTGTAGTTGATGCAGCCAATAATGCTCCGGCAGAGTTGTTAAGTGTTAGATTATTTATATTGCTAAGATTCGATATCGTTTGAGCCAAAACTCCATTATAAACGATTGTACCGGAAGTACCATCAATAATTCCTGCTCCGGATGTTGTTCCACTCAATGTCAATGTGTTGGCAGCTGTGGTCAAAGTACCTGCGGTTAGTATCAGATTACCGGAAATCAACTTTGAATTATTCAAAATGACATTTGTTCCGGAATTTTGAATGCTTACATTTACAGGTGAGTTGCTGGTCGGCCATTCTTTGTCGGAACAATTGAATGAACCACCGCTGTTATAAATCAACGCTCCTCCCGATGAATAAGCAGCAGAAGCATTGGTACTTGCAAGTGCTCCATTCGAAGTATTATTGCTTTGGACATATCCGTTGTTATTAATCTGTAGTGTTCCTCCAACAGTAAATGAGCCATGTTTACATAATATACCCCGACTGAGTGCCAATGTGCCACCACTGTTTACATTGATATTAAAGAATTTCTTTTCATCATCGGCACTTGCAGTAGCATTACCCGTAAACGTTGTTGTACTGCCCGATGCAATCGTGAGTTGTAAATCGTTATTAGTTCCATTTTCAGTTCCATAAACTGCACCACCCGATAAGTTTATGGTTTGTGTTGTGCCACTCATTGTCAATGTACGAAGTGCCCCGTGGGCTTGCAATGCACCACCTGTAATTGTCAGATCACCGGTCAATGAACGGTCTCCGGTTAGTTGAATCCAGGAATTTGAACTTAATATTACAGAGGACGGACCTGCTGAAGCCGGCCATTCTAAACTTTGGTTATATTTGGTTACATAACCGTTGTTCAGATTGTAGTTTAATATTGCTGCCGAACCATAAACCGGAGAATTGGTCAATAAGGTTGTTCCGCTATTCATGATTAATGTTCCATTCACCGTAGGAGCATTGTTCAGGGTAGTTGTACCATTCAACGTCAGATTGTTAAAAGTTGAAGCTCCCGTAATGGTTGCAGTTCCGGCAAAAGTAACTAGTCCGACACCTCCCAGACTTGCAGTACCGTTGTTAGTTAGCGAACCACCTGCATTAATAGTCAATGCGCCTGAAGCTCCCAATGTCAAACTTTTTCCTGAATTTATGGTTACAGAAACAGGATTGTTTGTTGCAGTAGCATTCAACGTTACTGCATTGGCAATTTGGACAGCTGAAGCTGCTGAAGGTATTGCTCCACCTAACCAGGTTGAACCGGTATTCCAATCTCCATTGGCTGTGGAAATATAACCGAGGTTTGTATAAGTGGCAGCACTTGTTGCAGTAGCTGTACCATCGGTCAGCCATAGAGTACCTGTGGCATCAATGGCATTGAAAGTGATCGTAGTTGGATTTACAACTGTAAATGATGAAACGGCTATTCCGCTTGCTCCGCCCACTTTAAGTGAGTTTACGCCCGAAAGATTTGTTCCGGTAATAGTAACAGTATTTCCAACATAACCCGATGAGCCAGAACCGGGACTTGAAACACTGAAAGTTATATCAGGACTACCTGCAATAGGCGTGTAGGAATAGTTTGTACCAGCATTATCGTTGTAATTGATGGAGAATAAATCCGCATCAGAACCATCGGCAGCAGGATTTGTACCACCGCTTCCCGATGTAAATACATAATAATAAACCGGAGTTGCAGCCACATTAGTTCCTGCAGGAATATTGGCAGTATAAGTTGTTCCAGAGCCAGCCATGGCAACAACAGTGGAAGTAGTAAAAGTAGAACTGGTTGAGTAACGCAGATACGGAATCTGAGTTCCGGTAAATGCCCCCGAAATGGTGGCTGTAACAGTACTGGCATATCCGGCATATACACTGCTCACTGACGGACTTTGAGTAACCGATGATACAGTTCTTACCACACCGCTTGCTCCCAGATTAAATACAACTGCCGAAGCATTACTTGTGGTCGTACCAATAGTTTTGACAAAATAATTAACCCCGCTTGTACCTGCAATATAATAAGAAGCACCTGCAGCTCTGTTTGCTGTTGACATAGCAAAAGCAGTTGATAAATTTTCAGAGGCATTGGCAGCTGGGCCATAATACGAACCGCTTCCGCTTATATTGCTAAAAAATTTAAAATAATCAGAACCGGTATTATTTGAATTCGTTGAAATATAATACGTTGTATTATTCGTTGGGCTTTTACCGGTCATGGCAGTCATTGCAGCCGAACTTGTTTCAGACCAACTGTTTGGAGAAACAAAATTTCCAGAACTGAAATACATAGGACTGATAAGCGGTACCAATTCGCCGGTTGATAACAACATGGCATGTCCGCTGTATCCGGTAAAAATTATTTTTGTCAATTGAGCGGCAGTTAAGCCTGTTGCAGAATTACCTACGAAAATATGCCCGTTTGTGCCGGTTCCAGCTACTGTGCCAGTCCAACCGTTAATTATTAATGTGCCCACACCCCAAGTTGCAGCAGAACTGTTGGCAAAATACAGATTTTGTGAACTGCTGGTTGCAGCCAATGAAATGGTTCCTCCGGTTGTAACAGTCAAAGCACCCATTGGATAAGTGCTTGTACCGCTACTAAATCCGGCAGAAGTTGCTCCGGTGCTTAATGTGCCACCATTGAATGTTACTGCACTTTGAACACCTGATGCTCCCGAAGGAATAGCATTGTTTATTCCTAATATTAATGAGCCACCATCAATCTGAGTTGTTCCTGAATATGTATTGGCAGCCGACAAAGTAATGTTGCCTGTACCGACTTTTGAAAGTGAATTATTTACAGAAGTTGTTGTGCTGTTTGCGGCAAAACCATTAGTCAATACTCCTGAAACGCTAAAGCTACTATTGCTTGAACCCAATGATATAGCACCTTTGTCGGTTAAAGTATGTTGAGTACCTACAGCACCTAATCCCCAGTAACATCCCATATTTCCGGCTCCATCCCAGTCATCTTCCTGGTAAATACTGTAATCGGTGATTGGGTTTGATTGAGCCAGTTGAACATCAAAAAAGTATGAAGTTGTAATGCCATCAGTCATAGTAATATTCATTCTGTCGGCAGCTGTCAATGTCATTGTGAATGTAAAATTTTTAAAAGAAGACTGTGTCCCCAAAATAGTCGAAGCCGATACTGTTCCACCATTCGATTTAATTTTCCAGTATCCAAATCCATCCATATAAACTGATAACGCGTGGTTATTTTCTTTATCGGCATTAGCAGCGGTAGCCGTTGGTGACGATAGTAATGCAAATCCAATATACTTATAAACCCGGGTTGCCGATACAGTAACCACAAATTGGTCGCCAATTTGCATACTTCGGTCGCTCGAACTTCCGGCAGAGCCATCTTTTCTGAACTTTCTCCAGCAAACAATTTGTTTTGGAGCCGTTGTACGGGCTGTCATTCCGACTTGATAAGAACCGGAATTGGAAATTGCACACCCTGTTCCGGAACTATAGCTAGCATAGTAATTTGCAACTTGTTGCGTATAAGTTACAGTTGTTTGAGCCTTGCTAATTGTTAGCAATCCAAACAACATAAAAAGTCCGAAAATGATTCTTGTATTAATTAAAAGTTGCTGTTGTATGATTTTTGTTGTTTTCATAATCACATTTTTATTGATTGAACGAAGTAATTTGATTAGACTATAAGGCTGAATTGTGTTTGGTTATTTAGCACAATATAAGGTACTTATTTTTTAACTAATAAATAAGCCAGTATGAAGGTGAAACCAGTATTTATTCTGATTTATTGTAACAAAAGAATAATGTCATTAAAATTACCTCCCACTGTTTATAGCAGGAGGTAATTCATGTTTTAGTTTTTTGTAAATTTGAAAGTCTTATTTTCAGCCTTCAAAAGGTAGATTCCTTTGTTAAGATTAGAAACATTGATAATTCCATTTTCAGAATTTCCAGCTAAAACTGAAGCTCCGGTAACATTAAAAATCCTATAGTTGAAGTTGCTGGTATTTTCAATTTTTAATTGATCACTAACAACATTTGATACTAATGATGGATATTCTTTTGTCAATGTTTCGTTTACAGTTGTAGTCAGATTTACAATACTGATTGCCAACGTATTTATATTAATCGTAACCTTATAATTAGCTGCTGTGCTGATGTTCCATTTTACATCGCCACCTGCCACTAATTGCATTTGGGTGTCCGATGCTTTGATAAAGAAATCCTGATTCCAGCCCCAGTTGCGGTTTACCGGAAATTTGATTTCGCCTACTACTAATGCTCCGGTGTAACTGAATTCAAATGGATTCGTTGGATTTTTGGTCAATTCGGTTGCTTTTCCTAAGTCCCAACCGTTTGGAGCTGCACCGCCTACCATAAAAATAGTATTGAACATAATTGCAGTTGGTTCACTCATTGGTGTTACACTAAGGGTTAATGCTGCAGTATCTAATACAACTGCATAATTTCCCGCTGTTGCGTTTGAAAAAGAAACATCAGGGTCGGTTAAAGTAAGTCTTTTTAGTACTGCAGTTTCAGTAGCGCCTTTATTCCAGCTTGGCACCCAATCGGAGTTTTGTTTTAGAAATTTAAAACTTCCGGCATTCAGATAAGCATTGTAATAAAATTTAGAAGGATTTACACCATCCTGAGTTAACGGAGATGATTTGTCTTTGTCCCATCCGTATTTGGTAGCATCACCAATCATACACATTGGATTTTGGGCATTTATACTGCTAAATGCCATTGCGCTAAATATTAATAAAGCTGCAAAACGAGAAAGTAAAGTTGTTTTCATTAGAATTTAATTTTAAAGATTATAAATTGAGTTTTAATTATTTCTTTTTTTGAAAGGCAGGCATGCCTGAATTTTACATGCCAAGCCTTTGTACGTCAGCTAAATAAACTTATTGTTTTACTGAACTCAATGTCAGAGTTTCAATATTGGCTGTTATCACATAATTTCCGGCTGTAGTGATTGTCCATTTTTTATCATCAGCCTGTCCGCCAATGTGCCGGTACATGTGAGTATCGTCGGTACGCATATACATATCCTGTCCCCAGTCTGAATTCCGGTTTACCGGAAATTTGAATCCGCCGGCAAGCATTGGCCCTGTATAACTAAATATACAGCCATCTAAGGCATCTTCAGTCATTTGAATGGCATTTGTAATAGTCCAACCAATGGATGTAGCATCTCCTACCATAAATAATTTTTCCCGATAAATTGTAATGGTATTATCCTGCTGATTCAGCGTAAGAGTGTAGAATCCTTTCTTGGCAATAGTCCATTGGTCATCGCCAGCGGTTCCGCCCTGATGAGTGTAAAAATGAGTATCATCGGTACGCATAAACATATCCTGATTTCCATCCGAATTGGTATTCACAGGGAATTTGAAGTTTCCGGCCTTAAGCACTCCCTGATAAGTGAATATAAAAGGATTGGTGGCACTTTGGGCGAGTTTGGTTGCTTTGCTGAAATCAGTTCCGTTTGGTGTAGCAGTTCCGGCAAGATACACTTCGCCGTAAGCCGGATAATTAATTTTTGTAACCGAAGCTGTAAGGTCAAGTAAACTGATTTCCAACCGGTAAACACCGCTCGATTTGATTGTAAACAGGTTATTTGCTTGTCCGGCATCGGTACGATATATTATTTTGGTCGTGTCGGAACCCATGTTATACGATGGAATTTCCTGTCCTTTGGTGGTTATGAATTTCAAAGTTCCTGCATTGAGCATTCCCTGATATACAAAAACAGTTGGGTCAGCTTGTTCCTTAAATCCCAACGGACTATTCAGGTCATTAGCTTTTGGTGAAGCTGTTCCATATAGATACAAAGTCTTGCTTACCGGTTGATATGGAGTTGCTTTCAGACTGATAACCGCTGATATTTCATTGTATTGAGGGCTAGAATAAATAGTAGAAACTACACGGACTTCCAATTCGGCGGTCGTTCCGGGAGTACAATTCCAGTGACTGAGTAAACTGTCGTTCAGTTCTTCAACCGTGAAACTGCGCGAATAAATCCCTTTTCCCAAATTCAGACTAAGAGCTTTCGAGAAATTATTGCCCTTTATATCCAGTTGAAGAGTGTACGAAATTGATGCACCTGTTCCGCTATTTGTTCCGGTAGTCCAGCTAAAATTCAGTGCGGTTGTGGTAAGGCTGTTTTTCTGATTCAACACCAACTCCGATTTAGTTGCACTTACAGCAAGAGCTCCGGCTTTTACCAAATCATCCGGCAAATTTTGTTCGCAGGATGTAAAAAAGGAGGTAATAAGCAGAAATACAAGTTGAAAAGAACTAATTAATTTTATTTGTCTCATATCTATAGTTATGAATTGTGCATTATTAATTATGGAAATGATTTAATATCCCGGATTCTGAGTCAGGTTTGGATTAGCATCGCGTTCTTTCTGCGGAACCGGGAAAAGCAGGTATTTGGAGCTCATGTTCGATTTTCCGATAGAATGAAGAAAGTCAATACCATATTGCCCTCCTTTTACCCGGATTAAATCGAACCACCACTGACCTTCGAAAGCCAATTCCATGCGTCGTTCGTGTAAAATCTTTTCACGTAAACCGCTTTGATTCATCCCAATAATACTCAACAATCCGGCACGAACACGTACTTTGTTTAGAGTAGCATTAGCATCTGTGGCAAGTAACTGTGCTTCATTAGTTTGCCCAAGCTCATTCAATGCTTCAGCTTTCATTAGAAGGACGTCTGCATATCGAAGTACGGGGAAATTCATTGGGCTATTGTCATACGTTAAGTAAACCGATGTCGGAACTAAAAATTTACGCAGATTATAACCTGTTGTGGAATAAGAGTTTTGATAATCAAACCCATCGAATTTTGGACACCCCTGATACAAAATGGTTGCATCTTTTCGCATATCACCCGATTCGTATGAACTTACAAACTCTTTGGTGGGTTGATTCCAGCCCCATCCACCAGCTACCATGTTCGATCCACGAGGACCCATAAAGGTACTTAGCCACGATGACTGGTTTTCGTTGCTCCAGAAATCACAACCAGTAACTTTACCACAATACTGAACCTCAAAAAGTGATTCTGCCCCATTTTCTTTAGTTGGATTAAAATTATCGCTATAGTTTGAGTTTAAACTGTAACCCAAATTTTTCACCGAATCACATAGATTAATTACACGTTGGTAATTGCCGAGTACTAACTCCACTTTTGCCAATATTCCTTCTGCCGAGCCTTTGGAAGCTCTACCCATATCCGATCCGGAATATAGTTCTCTTTCAGGCAATAAATTGATAGCTGCCGTAAGGTCTGATTCAATTTGTTTGTAAACAATTGCTTTGGCTGTTCGGGCAGGACGCAAATCATCCCCCGAAGTAACCGGAAGCAACACTAACGGAACATCTCCAAAAAACTGAGTAAGAAGAAAATAGTAATGTGCCCGCAGAAAATGAGCTTCGCCTAAAATTCGATTTTTCAATGATGGTTTGATTGTCATGGTGGTCACTCGCTGTAGAACAATATTGCAACGTAATATACCGGGCCAGGGACCACGCCATAAATCTAACACACCCTGATTATCGGTAGATGTTATAAAGTTTGCTTCATCTTGTGTTTCAATACCATCAGTTCCGCCACCTGCTCCGGTTAAGCTGTTACCAGCCATAATGTCGGTAGTCCACATACGCATATTATACAGTTTAGGCCATTGAAGTGGCTGGTAGGCACCATTTATTGCATTAATTGCATCATCTTCGGTTTTAAAATAACCATCGCTGTTAATTGAATCTTCAGGCAATTTGTCTAAGAAATCGGAACAAGCCGTCAAAAACACAGCTACCATTGCGAAATATATAAATTTTATGAGTTTCATATTTAATTATGAATTTTTAATTATGAATTACATTCCTAGATTAATTCCAATACAGAAAGTTTTAGTAACCGGATATATATTGTTATCTATTCCATTCACACCAACTTCTGGATCAAATCCGCTATATTTTGTTAGTGTCAGCAGATTTTGTGCACTGAAATAAAAGCGCGCAGTCGTTAAATGAGCTCGTTTAATTAGTACCGTAGGGATTGTATAACCGATGGTTATGTTTTTAATTCGCAGATAAGAACCATCTTCAATATAACGATTGGATGCACGGGCATTTTGGTTTGGGTCGTTATAAACTGCTCTTGGCATGGTATTACTTGTACCTTCGCCTGTCCATCTGTTTAGTGTTGCAGTTGTCTGGTTTTGAGGGATTGACATGGCTTCACTCCAAAAACGGTTTGCATTCAGAATTTTGTTCCCTTCAACTCCCTGTAGAAATATACTCATATCAAAACCAAGGTAAGTAAAGGTATTATTCAGAGCAAAATTAAGCGTAGGATTAGGATTTCCAAGATAAGTGCGGTCTTTGTCATTGATAACCCCATCGTTGTTTAAGTCCTTAAAGCGTATATCACCGGCCGATGTGCTTTTAGTTGGATCGGTGCCTGACACCTGTGTTGCATGGTTATTCACTTCGTCCTGAGTTTGGAAAATACCATCGGTTACATATCCGTAAAACTCATTAATAGGTAATCCGGCTTTAATCAATGCCAGGTTTTTGTTCAAACCCAAACTACCTACCGGCATTGGAACAGTATCGTTAATACTTACAACTTTATTGGCATTAAATGAAATATTAAACATGGTATTCCAACTTAGTTTTCCTTTCAGGTTTTGGGTGTTTATAGTTAATTCAACCCCCTTGTTTTCCATTTCTCCGGCATTAATGCTTGGCACATAAATATCTGAATATCCAGATGATACGGGAACACTCATCGGAACCAACATTTTATCGGTTTGTCTTAAATAGGCATCCAATGTTATATCGACCCGTTGATTGAAAATGCTTGCATCAACCCCTACATTCGCTTGTTTTTGATGTTCCCATTGTACAAAAGGATTTGGCATTACCACCGGTGCAACTGCCGAAACTATTGTATTGTTGAAATTGTATTTTATTGTACTCAGTTGGGAGGCAAAGGAGTAATTACCAATGTTTTGATTTCCGGTTTCGCCGTACCCGGCTCGTATTTTCAAGCTATTAATAAAGTCGATTTTTTTGAAGAAATCTTCTTCCGAAATCCGCCATGCCAACGAAGCTGACGGAAATAAACCGTATTTTCGGTTTGTTCCAAAACGGGATGAACCATCCTGCCGCAGACTTGCTGTAATCAGGTATTTGTCAGCGTACGAATAATTTACACGTCCCAAATAGGATAATATCGACCAACTTGAAGTACTTCCTCCGATAGTAGGTAGTAAAAGTCCATTGGATAATTGATTAATATTATCATCGGCAAAACTCTGAATCGACCCGTTGATATAATTATAGCGGTTTTCCTGAGCACTGGTACCCGCCATTACATTTAATTTATGTTTGTTGAATGTAACATCGTATGTAAATGTATTGTCCCACAGCCAGGTAATATTTTTGTTGTATTGCTCACTAACTGATGAAATGCTTGTTTTGGTATCCCAATCCCCGCGTTTTGGTGTCCAGTTACGCGAATCCCAGAAATTTGCCTGAATCCCAAAAGTTGATTTGAATTTCAGACCTTTCAGAATTTCCAATTCTCCATAAATATTCCCCATTAAATTATAACCATCCGTCGAATTCTTAACGGTTTGAGCTGTTCCAATCGGGTTTACAATATCGCCAACGTAAATGCCGAGTCCTTCAGGGTAGCTATAGCTGCCATCTTCGTTGTAAATTGATTGTGTTGGCAATGCCAGCATGGTATTTTGTATGCTGTAACTTCCACTTGTTTTAATATCGTGGTTCACGGTTAAACTGTTTCCAAACTTAAGAAAAGTAGTGATTTTGTTTTCGGTATTTAGCTGGAAAGTAAATTTCTTATAGCCGGTTCCTATCACAATTCCATCCTGACAAAAGTAATTTCCTGACACATAAACGCTAGATTTATCGGTACCTCCCGAATAATTCAACGAGTAATTCTGCATGGGTGCGGATTGGAAAAGTGCTCCAAGCCAATTACTCCCAACTCCCAAACTGGCAGGATCGGCAAAGGCCGGATTTTGCATCAGTCCGGCATTGTTCATCATCTCGTTGTGAAGCGTTGCAAATTCAGATGCATCAAGCATTTTTAGCATATTGGTGGCACTTTGCACACCATACGAATAGTTGAAACTCACTTGCGATTTGCCACCCGTTCCGTGTTTGGTAGTGATAATGATAACACCATTAGCTCCACGCGATCCATAAATAGCTGTTGCCGATGCGTCCTTCAATACCTGAATGGTTTCCACATCGTCCATATTCAACTGGTTTAAACCTCCATCAATGGGAAAACCATCAATAACTACCAGGGGATTCGAATCGTTAATGGTACCTGTACCACGAATACGTAATACGGCATCTGAACCGGGTGTACCAGAAGAAATTACCTGAACTCCCGCAGCCCTTCCTTGTAATGCATCGCTCACACTCGGCACGGGTAATGATTTGAGGTCGCTGCTTTTCACAACTGCAACCGAACCTGTAAGGTCTTTTTTGCGCATGGTACCATATCCTACCACTACCACATCTTCCAACTGTTTATTGGTTTCGCGAAGTTCAATTTTCAGAATATCGGAAGGCTTGGGGCTGATTTCTTTGGATTCGTAGCCTACGTAGGAAAATGAGAGGGTTGGATTTTGAGCGGAAGTTTGCAAACTGAATTTGCCATCTATGTCGCTAATTGAACCGGTGGTTGTGCCTTTCACAACTATACTTACACCAATAAGTACTTCCCCCTTAGTATCTGTAACTGTTCCTGCATAGATTTTAGAGAGCTGTTGAGCCATTAAATCCGGAAAGGCAAAAAACATACTACTCCACAATAGTATGCCGAGAATACTCGTCTTCTTTAGCATCATTTCTTTTCGTATTAATTTTAAGATTGAAAATGTGTCGTCTGAGATGAACACATTCGACAATGCAAATGTACAACGAGGTTAGATAGAATATTTTCGACCTAAAAAGAATGTAGTGGTTTTTAATGCTCTACATATATATTGGTCTGAATATCAAAAATATGAGAATAAAAACTACAGGAAAAATGTAGTGAAAATATAATGAAAAAAGGTCTATGAACTTACTTCATAGACCATTTTTTCTGTTTGGTTTTATTAAATCATTCGGCTGCCAACCCGATTTGCATCACTTTTTGTTCAAACTCATCCCGGTTACCGACAGCTTTATTTCTTATTTTGGTGCGATAATTATAAATGGTCGAAAGTGAGCAGCGCAGGAAATGCGAAATCTTCACGCTGTCCGAAATCCCCAACCGAATCAAAGCATAAATCCGTAATTCAGTATTGAGCAATTGTCCGGACTTCAACTGTACATACTCATCGTCGATAAGCAGACTTTTGAAATCTTCCACAAATGCCGGAAATAATTGTAAGAAAGTAATGTCAAAATTGTTGTAGAATTCCCTGAGTTCTTCATCAATAAACTCTTTCGATTTGAGTTCCTTTATCAGTTCTTCCGTTTTGCCGGATGAAGCTGTTTTGTTTAGCATTCGTCGGTAATTATCCAGTTTGTCGATATATTCTGAACACTGATCCATGTATCTTCCAATATATTCTTCCTTAATCAGGTTACTTTCGGAAAGAGTTAAGTTAGCATCTTTCAGTTCAATATTGATTTTAGATAGCTTATGGTTCAATGAATTCAGTTTATCGTTGGCCTGGCTCAGATTTTTACGGGCTACAGCCAGTTTTTTCATCTGCCTGTACACAAAGAAAACCGCAATAGCCAGCAATAAAGATAGAATACTAATGCTGATAATAGTTATGAGCATTTGTCTTTGCCTCGACTCGGTCTGAAGCTGATACGCTTTATCAATAATTGGCATCATCCGTGAAATCTCGTATGTTCTAAGTCGGGCATTACAAAACAACGCATCATCCAGCGAACGTTTCATGTAATTATATGCCCGGTCAATGTCACCATCTTCATAAAGTAAAAAAGCCAGATTGCGGAGTGAAATGTATTCCTTGGTGGAACATTTTATATCATTAATTGCCGAAAGTGCGAGCCAGTGTCTCTGAAGATTTC
>JBAXPM010000052.1:0-24164 GCA_037132235.1 Paludibacter sp. | reverse complement strand
GCATCAATTACCGCTTTGTCGAAGGTCAGTCCCTGACTTTTATGAATGGTAATAGCCCATGCCAATCGCAACGGATATTGAATAAATTTGCCAAGTTCATCTTCCTCAATTTGTTTGGTGGTGGGATTAGTGGAATAACGTATATTTTCCCAAACAGCTTTGGTCAATTCGATGGCCTCCACATCTTCCGGACATTTTATAAAAATTGCATCGTCTTCAATATCTTCAATCACCCCGATTTTTCCATTGAAAAAGCGACGTGGCGTTTCGGTATCGTTTTTCAGAAACATGACTTTTGCGCCGATTTTCAAATCCAGCGTTTTTTCGGTTGGGTAACTTTTTTCGGGATATTCGCCCTGAATTTCAGCTTTAAAACTGTGGATTTTACCTTTTATTTTCGAAATTTCTTCGGCATTGATCTGGTCAGCTTTGTAATTATGAGTGGTAAGTGTAATAAATGTATCGTCTGAAGGTGGTACAAACAGAGGATTATATCGACTTTGAAGCAGTTTCAATCCCGAATCAGACAAACAGTTATTTCGCACTTCGTTTAGTACCTTAATAAAATCACCATTCGACTGACGGAAAATTTTGTCCAGCTCAATATAAACCGGTTGCTGTTGCAAAATAGCCTGACTGTGAAAGAAATAAGGACTTGAATAATACTGACTAAGCAATCGCCATTCATCGTCACTTGCCACCGGCGAAAGTTGAAACATATCTCCGATAAAGATAACCTGAACGCCACCAAACGGCTCATTGTTCCGATAGCGGACATGACGCAGAATGGTATCTACCGAATCGAGTACATCAGCCCGCACCATACTTATCTCGTCAATAACCAGCAACTCCAGCTCCTGTAATACTTTGCGTCGGTTACCCTGCATTTTCATCTTCTCTATCAGGTTTTTACGACCTTCAACCGTTGGAATATAAGGCGTAAACGGCAATTGGAAAAACGAATGCATGGTCGTTCCACCCGCATTAATTGCAGCTACACCGGTTGGGGCAACTACCGCCATTTGCTTTTTGGTGGCTTTTTTCAGATTGTGTAGAAATGTGGTTTTTCCGGTTCCTGCTTTTCCTGTCAGAAAAATGGAACGGTTTGTAAACAGCGCAAAATCGTGTGCTAACTGATAGTAAGGAGTGGTGTCTTGCATAAAGGTAAATTATGGAACAAAAATAATCAAAATTATTAACAAATCAACTATGATTTATCAATATTTCGAAAATTTGAATTTAAAACCACATTAATATAGGATAAGAAAGTAAGCTGTAAATTTTTATACGTATTTTTGTACTCCATTTTTCATTAATTAAGTGTATCAACTTATTCTCAAAATAAATCAAGTTCAAATGAAAAAAAGAACAATATGGATTGCATTGGTTTTTGTGCTGCTGGCTGCCTTGTTTCTCAAAGTGGGATTCAGCAAACAGGATGATAAGGAAAAGGCGAAAAAGGAAAAGCCGCAGAAAAAAGTAAGTGCATATGTTGTGAAACCCACGTTACTCGTCGATGAAATATCGGTTTCGGGTTCGTTGCAGGCATTTGAAACGGTGGATTTGAAAAATGAAGTGGCCGGAAGAGTCGTTTCAATCAATTTGCCGGAAGGAAAATTTGTGAAAAGTGGTACGTTGTTGGTAAAACTTTTCGACGAGGATTTGCAGTCAACTCTAAAGAAACTTCAATCTCAACTGGCTATCCAACAGCAGATTTATAAACGTCAGTCTGAGCTTATAAAGGTAAACGGTATCAGTCAGAACGATTACGACCTGACCGGATTGCAGCTGAATTCGCTGAAAGCTGATATTGAAGTGGAGAAAACCCTGATTCGAAAAACCGAAGTTCGTGCGCCTTTCGATGGCGTTATCGGGTTGCGGAATGTGAGTGTGGGAGCAATTGTAACACCTTCGACCTTACTTGCAACCATTCGAACAGTCAATAAGTTGAAACTTGATTTTTTTGTTCCTGAAAAATATTCTTCTGAAATTCATCAGGGCATGAAAGTGAAATTCAGTCTGTCGAACGGTGACAAACTCTATGAAGCTATTGTTATGGCTACCGAACAGGGCATTGACGATGCCACCCGCAATCTGAAAGTAAGAGCAGTGGTAAATGGTCAGTCAAAAGAATTACTGGCCGGTGGTTTTACCAACGTTCAGCTTCGTATGCGCCAGAACAACAATGCTTTGATGATTCCAACTCAGGCTATTATTCCGCAGGAAGAAAATAAAATGGTGATTGTTGCACGTGATGGAAAAGCTAAGTTTGTGAAGGTGAAAACAGGTGTCAGAAAAGCTTCGTCAGTAGAAATTACGAAAGGAATTGAGGTTGGTGATACGGTTGTTACCTCCGGTTTACTTTTCCTGAAAGAAGGTGCCAAACTATCATATTCTACAGTAAAATAATATGACCATATCAGATATTGCACTAAAACGGCCTGTAGGTTCAATTGTGCTCAGCCTTTTGATTATTTTGCTGGGTGTGGTTGGCTATAATTTTCTGGCTGTGCGACTCTATCCGGCTATTGATCCGCCTGTAATTACCGTACAGACATCCTATACCGGTGCAAATGCCGAAGTGGTGGAATCACAGATTACGGAACCTCTTGAAACTACCATTAACGGTATTGAAGGCGTAAAATCAATTACATCACAGTCTGCATTGGGCATAAGTTCCATTACCGTTGAGTTTGAACTGGGTTCGGATTTGGAAAAAGCCGCCAACGACGTGCGTGATAAAGCTTCACAAGCCACCCGAAGCCTTCCAAAAGACCTTGATTCACCTCCAACGGTTACGAAAGCCGATGCTAACAGTGATCCAATGATAATGGTTGCCGTTCAGAGCAACACGATGGATCCATTGGAGATGAGCGATTATGCCGAAAATGTGTTGCAGGAAAAACTGCAGACCATTCCCGGAATCAGTTCAATTATGATTTTTGGTCAGCAAAAACCGGCAATGCGCCTGTGGCTCAATCCGGCAAAAATGGTGGCATACAATCTAACAGCTTCAGATATTGATACTGCTCTATCCAATGAAAATGTAGAAATGCCGGGTGGTAAAATCCGGGGTAACTACACAGAACTGACCATCAAAACCCGTGGACGATTGACCACTGAAGAGGACTTCAATAACATGATTATCAAGCAGACTGAGAATCAGGTGGTACGGCTGAGAGATATTGGTGAAGCCACGCTCGGACCTCAAAATGAAGAATCGGGTGCCAAGATAAATGGAAAAAACGGGGTAATGCTTGCATTGGTGCCACTTCCTGGTGCAAACGATATACAGATTGCAGATGAGTTTTATAAGCGTTTGGATCAGATTAAAAAGAATCTACCGAAAGGAGTAGAACTGAATATTGCCCGTGATAAATCAATTTTCGTACGCCAGTCGGTAACCGATGTGGTTGAAACTTTGCTTATTGCCATTTTTCTGGTGGTAATTATCATTTTCCTGTTTTTCCGAAACTGGATTATTGCTCTCCGACCGTTGTTGGATATTCCGGTGTCGCTTATCGGGACTTTCTTTGTGATGTACATTTTCGGTTTTTCGGTAAATGTGCTTACTTTACTCGGAATTGTGCTTGCCACAGGACTGGTAGTGGATGACGGTATTGTGGTCACGGAAAATATCTTTAAACGTATTGAAGCAGGCATGGATAAGTGGAAAGCGGCTTTTGAAGGAACGCGTGAAATTTTCTTTGCTGTGGTTTCCACTTCGCTGACGCTTGCCATTGTGTTTGTTCCGGTTATCTTTTTACAGGGCTTTACCGGTCGTCTTTTCCGTGAATTTGGTATTGTGGTGGCCTGTGCCGTTTTGATTTCAGCAGTAGTTTCGTTGACTCTGACTCCGGTGCTTAATGTTCTCTTAGGTGGTTCAAGCACACATCATTCCAGATTCTATGTTGCCAGTGAACCATTTTATGTGGGAATTGAAAAGAAATACCGTCGTTTTCTGACTTTCTTTATTCAGAATAAATGGATTTCTTTTGCCATTGTAGGGATGTGTGTTTTGATGATTTTTACGCTATCTAAAGCACTAAATTCAGAACTCGCACCCTTAGAGGATCATAGTTATGTGCGGACTACCATCACTATGCCTGAGGGAACTGAATACAATACTACTTCAGCATTAATTGATAAATTAGCTCAATTAAATATTGATTCTATACCTCAATCAGGTTATGTGTTGGCACGTTACGGAGGTGGACAGGGTAGTTCTGCTGTGAATACCGGTTTTGTACTAAATTTTCTGACTGATGCTTCCGAACGTAAAGTTTCACAACAGAAAGTTTATGATAAGCTTTCTAAACTTTATGCAAAAAATGCTGATGCCCGGGTTATTGCAGTTCAGGAACCTACCATTTCGACCGGAAATTCAAGAAGCTTGCCCGTTCAGTTTGTAATTCAAAATATTGATTTCGAAAAATTGCGGGAGGTGCTGCCGAAGTTTCTGGACGAAGCGCAAAACAGTCCATTGTTTAGTAATGTGGATGTGGATTTGAAATTCAACAAACCTGAATTAAATATATCTGTTGACCGTCTGAAAGCCAATAGTTTGGGAGTCAGTGAAAAAGATGTTTCTAATGCGTTGAATCTGGCTTTTGCAGGTGGTCGTTACGGATATTTTCTGAAAAACGATAAACAGTATTATGTTATTGGGCAGGTCGCTCGTGATGACCGCAATGCACCAACTGATATATCGTCATTGTATGTCAGATCGGCAAGTGGAAACATGATTCAGTTGGATAATATTGTTTCGGTAAAGGAAAACAGTAATCCGCCAATTCTGTACCATTACAACCGCTATAAATCGGCTACAATTTCGGCTAATATGGCCGACGGTAAAACACTTGGACAGGGAATTGCCGAAATGCAACGTATTGGCGAAAAATTGCTCGATTCTTCTTTTGCAACAGCTTTGGCGGGAAATTCGCGCGATTTTGCTGAAAGTAATTCCAATATTTCATTTGCCTTGATTCTGGCTTTATTGCTCATTTATCTGATTTTAGCTGCACAGTTTGAGAGTTTCCGTGATCCGTTTATCATTATGCTTACTGTGCCCATGGCTATTGCAGGGGCGATGCTTTCACTCTGGATTTTCAATCAGACATTGAATATATTCTCCGAAATCGGAATGATTCTGCTAATTGGTATTGTGACCAAAAACGGTATTCTGATTGTGGAGTTTGCCAACCAGAAACGAAAACTTGGCATGAACAAACGAGTTGCTGCTTTCGAAGCTGCTTCGGCTCGTTTTCGCCCCATTTTAATGACTTCGCTGGCAACCATGTTTGGTGCTTTACCGATTGCGTTTGCACTTGGGGCCGGAGCAAGCAGTCGTGTTTCGTTGGGAATAGTGGTGGTTTGCGGGTTATTGTTCTCGCTCATTCTCACCTTGTTTGTGATTCCAATCATGTACATGGTTATGTCAAGTAATACTAAAAAAATCGTCGGACAATGAAAAATCTGAAACTAAATATATTGCTCATTTTAGCTTGCCTGACTTCTGTTGTTTTGGCTCAGAAACTTACAATAGATGATGCCATCAGCATTGCTTTGAAAAACAATTTCGATATTCGGGTGGCTAAAAACGATGCCGCTATTTCGAAAGCAAATAATACGGCCGGAAATGCAGGAATGTTGCCGACCGTGGGTATTAGCGGCTCCGGGAGTTATGGAGTAAGCGAAACTAATCAAAAACTTGGTGGAGGTGGAACTAATAGTTATCCATCCTTATCAAGTTCATCTTTATCAGCCGGATTACAGCTTAACTGGACACTTTTCGATGGTGGAAAAATGTTTGTAACCAAAAATAAACTGAATGAAATTCAGTCTTTAGGTGAAATCCAGTTCAAAGAAAAGGTGTTGCAAACACTTTCAAATGTCATTTCGGCTTATTACGATGTTGTTCGTCAGAAACAACAACTGAATTCAATAAATGAAATTCTGGAGTATAATCGAAACAGATTGTCCATTGCTCAGGCAGGTTTCAATGCCGGAACGTTGGTAAAAACAGATTTGCTTCAAGCCAAAATTGATTTGAATGTTATTAATGAAAATGCGATTAATCAGCAGTTTACAATTGAGGAATCATTGAAAACTTTGAATATGTTTTTAGGAAGAAAAGGCGAAGAAGCAATTGAGGTAAATGATTCTATTTCATTGAATTATAGTCCTGATAAAGCAGCTTTACTACAGAAAATAAATATTTCAAATACCAGCATTCTCAGTTTTCAGAAACAAATTGACATCGCTCAACTTGCCCTGAAAGAAAACAAAAGTATGTATCTTCCAAATCTGAGTGTACGAGGTGGATATTACCTTTACCAAACAAACAATTCAGCCGGAACATTACTACAAAATAATGCTGTTGGTCCGCAGGTTGGCGGTTCGCTGAACATACCGATTTATAATGCCGGTGAAACCAAACGAAAAGAAACCGTTGCAAAAATTCAAAAAGAAACAGCTGACATTGATTTGCAAAGCATTAAATTACAGGTCAATGCAGCTTTGCTCAATACACTGACTGAATTTGAAAATCAACAGAAATTGTTGAGGATTGAAGCCGAAAACAATGAACTGGCCAAAGAAAATCTTCAAATAAGTATGGAACGCCTGAAACACGGACAGACTACTTCCACCGAAGTTCATCTGGCACAGGAAAATTACGTGCAATCGAACACCCGCCTGATAAACTTCCGCTACAACCTGAAAATGGCTGAAACACGATTGAAACAGTTGGTTTCGGAATTGTAAATTTTGATTGTAAAAAATGAAAAAAACGCAAAGCAATAATTTTGCCTTGCGTTTTTTTGTAGGTATAAACTATAAACTGTCAACTATAAACTGTTTTATTCCATTTCCATTAAAATATCATCCTGCATTACTGCTTGTCCGGCTTCCACATTGATACGCTTTATTACGCCATTCTTTTCAGACAATATATTGTTTTCCATTTTCATTGATTCCATAACCAGCAGAATATCACCTTCTTTCACGGTGTCGCCAACTTTGGCAACGAGACGGATAATGCTTCCCGGAAGCGGTGCTTTTACTCCATTTGCACTCGGTTTATCCGATGGTGGCATTGGAGCAGCTTTCGTAGTGATTTTGTTTTCACCCGGCTTGGTAACTACTTCTTTACGAACCAAAATAGGAGTTTTCAGTGGATTCAGTTCTTCTTCAAGTTCAACTGTATAATTTTTGCCATTTACTTCTATTTGCGCTTCGTTACCTTCAACCGACTGAACATTTACGCTGTATGAAACTCCTTCTATTTTAAATTTGAATTTCTTCATCTTATTCTATTTATTTTATGAGGTCTAACTCATTTGATTATGTATTCCGTAAATTTTTGAACTCCAGGGTGAATAGCGTCTTTCGATACGTTTAATGGTTATAACATTACTCTCATCGTCGTGTACCTCGTCGTAATACATGTGTAAAGCCATTGCAATAGCCACCATATCGCCATTCGGAACTTCTTTCATACCAAGCAGTTCTTTCATTTTTACCGAACGGGCAATCTTTTTCCTCTTCTGTTTCAACGAAATACGTCGAAAATATCTTTGAAAAATCATAACGCTTAATTATTATTTCAATTATTGTTTTTTACTTACAGTTTGCTGCTTACTGCTTACTGCTTACTGCTAATTATAGAGGAATGTTACAATGTTTTTTAGGTGGATTAATCACCTTTTTAGTTTCGAGAGCCTGGAACGCACGAATAACACGGAATCGGGTATTACGTGGTTCGATAATATCGTCGATGTAACCAAAAGCAGCAGCCTGATAAGGATTAGCGAATTTTTCTTTGTATTCGTTTACCTTTTCGCTTACGAAAGCTGCTTTTCCTTCAGGATCGGTAATAGCTGCTATTGCACGTCCTTCAAGCACTTCGATAGCACCTGCTGCACCCATAACAGCGATTTCAGCTGTTGGCCAAGCGTAATTGAAATCACCACGAAGTTGTTTACAGCTCATAACGTCGTGTGCACCACCATACGATTTACGGATAGTTACCGTCACTTTCGGAACAGTTGCTTCGCCATATGCAAACATCAGTTTTGCACCATGGGTAATGATACCGGCATATTCCTGACCGGAACCTGGTAAAAATCCGGGAACGTCAACCAAAGTCAACACCGGAATGTTGAATGCATCGCAGAAACGAACGAAACGGGCTGCTTTGCGTGAAGCATCACAGTCGAGTACTCCGGCAAGAAAGTTAGGCTGATTAGCCACAATGCCCGTAGGAGCACCGTTGAAACGTGCAAAACCAACAATGATATTACGTGCATAGTGACGGTGAATTTCCAAAAACTCGTCGTTATCCACAATAGCATGAATTACATCCTTCATGTCGTATGGCATGTTCGGATTATCAGGAACAATCGTATTTAATTTATCGTCCAAACGAATAATCGGGTCATTATTTTCAAACAATGGTGGTTCTTCCAGGTTGTTTTGAGGTAAATAAGAAAGCAATTTGCGGATAAGCAACATACCTTCCTGTTCGTCTTCAGCTTTAAAGTGCGAAACACCTGATTTACGGGCATGTACATCAGCACCACCAAGGTCTTCAGTAGAAATATCTTCACCGGTTACTGATTTCACCACTTTAGGTCCGGTTACGAACATATAGCTGTTTTCTTTAGTCATTATTACAAAGTCGGTGAGGGCAGGAGAGTATACAGCACCACCGGCACAGGGACCGAAAATAGCTGAAATCTGAGGTATAACACCGGATGCTAAAATATTCCGTTCAAAAATTTCGGCATAACCAGCCAATGAAGTAACACCTTCCTGAATACGCGCACCACCCGAATCGTTGATACCCACTATCGGACAACCCATTTTCATGGCCATATCCATTACCTTGCAGATTTTCAATGCCATAGTCTCTGAAAGCGAACCTCCGAAAACCGTGAAATCCTGTGCAAATACATATACAGTCCGTCCGTCGATAGTTCCATGACCTGTAATAACACCGTCGCCTAAGTATTTTTCATTTTCCAGTCCGAAGTTGTTGCAACGATGTGTCACAAACATATCCAGTTCCTCGAAACTACCTTCATCCAACAACATTTCGAGGCGTTCACGGGCTGTAAACTTGCCTTTGGCATGTTGTGAAGCAATTCTTTTAGCACCACCTCCTAATTTCGCTTCTGCACGTAAATCAATAAGGTTTTTTACTTTTTGTTGATTTTCCATCTATTTTTTTTGTCTGAATTTATGATAAGCAAGTCAATTGATTTTTCATATATTTCTTAATCCAACCAATTAACTGATTAACCAATCAACTTTTTTACTTATTCGGATCTTCGCAAAGTTCAGTCAATACTCCAAAGGTTGATTTTGGATGCAGAAAAGCGATATTCAATCCTTCAGCACCTTTACGTGGAGTTTTGTCAATCAAAGCAACACCGCGTTCGGCAGCTAAATCAAGTTTTGCCTGCAATCCTTCTACTGCAAATGCAATATGGTGAACGCCTTCGCCTTTCTTTTCCAAAAATTTGCCGACAGGTCCTTCAGGATCAGTCGATTCCAGTAATTCAATTTTGGTTTGTCCAACTTTGAAAAATGCTGTTTTTACTTTTTGTTCCGGAACTTCTTCCACTGCATAACAAGTTAATCCTAAAACATTTTCGTAGTAAGGAATAGCGGTTTCTAGGCTTTTTACTGCAATACCTAAATGCTCAATATGGGTTGGTTTCATAAATAAAAAATGATTATGGTTTGAAATTTAATATTATAACGGATGTGTAGCTGGTTTCTAAATTTCCAGGGTTCTTAATAAACCTAAATAAAGAAATTTTTCCTTATTCAAATTTCGCACAAAATTAATACAATTATTCTTCATTATCAACTAAATACGCAATATTTTTTAATTTATTTTCTTGTGCTTGATTATCAGAATGATAGAGTTTTTGAACTTAAATTGAATATAAAACAGAACTCCAAATTTGATATCTTTTATAAGTTTTGAAGTGATCAAATTCATCATGCAATTTGCTTAAAAATAAAATAGTTCAAAAGAGCAGATTTCAAGTTTTTATTTTCTTGCAAAATAGTAAAAATGAATTTGTGATTAACGAAAATAATACCACGAAATTAAATAAAATTAATATAATATGATTTGCGTGAAATTGCTCAAAAATTCTATAAAAACGTAGTTTAAAATGCTACTTAAAAGTAATATATAATCTGAAAGGCTGTAATAATAAGTATTTCAGAGTGTAGTATATTATTTATTGGTTGATTTTACAGCCTATAATTAACATGCTAATTGTATTAATAAAACATAATATAAAATTAATAAAACATAAAAAATATATAAGAGTGTTGATGAATTTGGCGAGAAATCGAAAAGAAAAATTAAAAATTGGTTTTGCTTAAAATAATGGAAGGAGTTTTAAAAATATTATGTAAATAGCATTAAATCAGGTAGATATAAAAATATTATTCAAATAAATAATAAATACAGAATAATAACAATTACAATTCCTTTATACAGTATATACAGAAAAGGCAATTAAAAAATTTGCTTTAATTAAAAGTTGACAAAATTCTGATGTTGTGTGTATTATAAATTACTTATTTATTTGTCTTGTTCTCAACTGAATAAACTAAAGAAATTAACAAATAATAATTTAAACATTTGTAGTATGAAAAAGCTAGTACTTACCTCCTCGTTTGTATTTCTAATTATTACAGCTTTTGCACAGGTAATAACTCCATTTACAGTGAGGAAAACAATTACACAAAAAGGTGGAATTGTAATGCTTTCAAACACGTCTTCGAAAGCAACCCCGGATAACATTGTTCAAAATGAAATTGCTCCATCCGGAACAGGTGTCGATAATAATTTTACAAACACCTATGTCGACATTGATGGAGATGCCTCAACGTTTATGTCGAGCAGTGATCAATTGAATTTGCCCAATTGTAGTGAAATAACCTGGGCGGGTTTATATTGGGGTGCTGATTGTTCAACAGGTGACGAAAACTTCGCTACCCGAAATCAGGTGAAACTCAAGGTGAACTCCGGTTCATACATTGATTTGACATCCGATTACCTGAAAGACAATACGGCCGGTTATAAATCCTACCATTGTTTCAAAGACATTACTTCTATAATGAAGGCAAATGGTTTGACAGACAAATATACTATTGCTAATGTTGCAACAGATATTAATGGTAAGAACTTGTTTGGTGGTTGGACTATAGTTGTAGTTTATAAAAATACGCTTCAACATATGCGTAATCTTACTGTATTTGATGGTCTTGCTAATGTGAGTTTAGGACATACTCCGGTTGATATACCTATTTCAGGTTTTCAAACTCCACTTACCGGTCCGGTAAATTTTGAATTAGGATTGGTAGTATATGATGGTGACCGTTCTTATACCGGTGACCAATTAATGTTTAAAGGGGGTACAAGCTTCGTGAATATATCTGATGCCATTCACCCTTTAAATGATGTTTTCAACAGTACGATTTCAAGCAATGGAATACTGACCACAACCCGTATTCCGTGTTACAAGAATAATCTTGGCTACGATGCGAATGTTTATTTTCCAAATAATTCATCTAAAAATTATATTGGTAATAATGCAATCTCAGGAGTTATACGTCAGACCACCGGTTTTGAAACCTACCTTACACAGGTTGTAACTTCAGCAATTGACGTTTATGAACCCGATTTACGTACTTCAGTCCGCGTAAAGAATATTACACACCCATCTAATCAGAAAGCATTACCGGGTGATGTATTGGAATACACTGTTACCGGTTTGAATATTGGTTCGGATCAGTCGATTAATACTTTTATAACTGACACTTTATATTCTAACTTAAACTACGTGCCGAATTCGTTAAAAGTTCTGAACGGACCCAATGCTGGAACTAAGTCTGATGCTGCAGGTGATGATCAGGGCGAGTATAACGCAACTACAAAAGTTATAAAAGTAAGAATAGGTAGCGGAGCGACCAATATTACAGGTGGGGTTGTTACAAATTCATCAACCGGAGCTGATAGTACACAAATTGTATTCAGAGCTCAGATTACAAGTGACTGTGTTATGCTATCATGTAATAATGTTGTTGAGAATACATCATTGATTACAGGAACAGGAAATATTTCAGGAAATACTTTCCATATTTTAAGTAATCCTGAGATTTTTGATAAAAACGGTTGCCCACTAACAGGAAGTACAAAAACTGAAGTCTTAACTTCCGGTTGTTCGGCACCTACAGCTTCTGCCAATACACCGGTTTGTCCCGGTCAGACTCTTAATCTGATTGCGACTGAATCTTCGTCAGCCACTTACAGTTGGACTGGTCCTAACGGATTCAGTTCTACACTTCGTAATCCTTCCATAGCTAATGTTACTGCTGCAAATACAGGAACTTATACCTGTACTATATCAGTAACAGGAACAGCATGTCAATATGTCGTTCCGATTGAAGTAGTGATTAATAGCGCTAATGCCGGACCTGATCAGACCGGAAGTTCAACTTGCGGATCAACTACTGTTACTTTGGCTGCAAATAAGCCTACAGGTACAACAGGTGTATGGTCAGTTGTTAGCGGAACAGGTGGTTCTTTTGGAAGTACTTCAAGTCCTACAAGTACATTTAGTGGAGTTGCCGGATCAGCTTATACCCTGAGATGGACATTAACCAGTCCGGGTTGTTCTGTAACTTCAGATGATGTTAATGTGAGATTTAATATTCCTCCAACAACTGCAGTTCTTTCAGGAACATCGACTATTTGTTATAATGGTTATGCCACATTGAGAGTAGTAGTTACCGGCGGTACAGCACCATATAAAGTAATTTTAAATAATGGTGGCGGTACTTATACAAATTACACTTCAGGAAATGACCTTATTGTAGGGCCAATTGCAACTTCAACAACTTATGGACTATCATCAGTTGTAGATGCAAACGGATGTATTGCAGCAGCATTAAGTGGTAGTGCAATTGTATCAGTTGGTGATGCAATAAGCGGAACAGGGGTAATCACCCAGTTAAATCCACCTGTAAACGGTGGTGGACCGAAAACAGCCGGAACAGCAACAAATCCAAGTTCAGGAACAGTTTGGTCAAATATTACCAATACTACTGCAAGTGATGGAGCTTATGCAACCGTTGCAATTTCATCCAAAAATAGTAGCTCAGCCTATTTATATCTAACTAATTTAGGTTTTGCAATACCTACGGGTGCAACAATTACCGGTGTGGAGGTAGTATATGAAAGATTTTATACAACAACATCAACACGATACATTGCAAGTGGTTCTATGGCTATAGGTACTTTGTCTGGTACTACATTCTCTTATATAGGAAGTAGTCAGACTTTGGCAGCTTTTCCAAAAAACACCAAAGCTTCGGCTACAGTAGGTGGTTCTTCAAGTATGTGGGGTGCAACAACTTCAAATCTGACTCCGGCTATTGTAAACGGAACTAATTTTGGAATTCGTATTAATGCCAAATCTGATAACTCCAGATCTAATTCAGGAACAGCTACGGCTAAAATAGATTATGTTACAGTAAGAGTATATTATACACCTGCTTCAACATACATGGATGATAATTCAAATATTGGATTTTCGGTGTCGGGTTTAACTAACGCCACTACCTATACATGGACTGCACCAACCGGAGCTTCTATAGTTTCAGGTCAGGGAAGTTCTACAGTATATATGAACTTCAATGGTGCAGGACAAAGTGGTAATTACAATGTTAGTGTAACACCATCCAATACATGTCAGACGGGAACTCCTACAACTATTAGTATTCCGATTACGGATGGTACAAATTCTTCACTTAAAATTATTGGTAATGTATACCTTGATAACAATGGAATGAATGATAACCTCGTAAATGGAACAGGAATTGGAATCGTAAACGGAACTCAGTTATATGTTACATTAATGTCGGGTACTGGTACAACTGCATTACAAAATTCAGTTGCTGTATCAGCATTTGGAAATTATGAATTTACAGTTTCATCCAATACTGCTTATAAGGTTGTATTAAGTAAAAACAGCTATACTACAGGTCAAACGGTAGTTGCAGCTTTACCAAGCGCTGTAAGTTATTCCGGAGAAATTGTAAATAATATCACAAATACACAGACAGGAAATGATGGTACAACAAATGGAGTACTGAGTGTATCCGCTTTTACAACTAACAATAAGGTAAATGTGAATTTCGGGATACGGGTTCAAACTCCTCCGGTAGCTGTAAATGATGTAACATCTACAAATGAAGATACACAGGTAACTTATAACGTTACAAGCAATGATACCGATGCCGATGGTAATGTTGTGGTAAGTACAGTTGATTTAAATCCTTCTGTATCCGGTATACAAACTTCATTAACTAATGTATTTGGGGATTGGTCAGTTAATAGTTCAGGTGTGGTAACTTATATTCCTGCAACTAACTTTAATGGAAATGCAAGTATAACTTATGCTGTTACAGATAATGAAGGAAATACTTCAAATGCGGGTACACTGTTAATTTCTGTTTTGCCGGTAAATGATGCTCCGGTAGCAGTAAATGATGCTGTAACAACTGTTGAAGATATTCCGGTAAGCATAAATGTAACTTCCAATGATACCGATGTTGATGGAACAATTGATGGTTCAACTGTTGATTTAGATCCTTCTACACCTGGTATTCAAAGCGAATACATTGTAAATGGAGAAGGAGTTTATTCGGTTAATGCTTCGGGCATTGTGACCTTTACTCCGGTATTCCATTTTAGTGGAACGGCTACTCCGATACATTATGCAGTAAAAGATAATTCAGGTGCTTTGTCTAATTCAGCGACACTGACCGTTTCTGTTACTTATGTGCCCTATCCACCTATTGCCAATAGCGATGAAACAACAACAAAACAAAATACACCCGTATCAATAAATGTAACTACAAATGATCAGGGCATTGATGCACCAATTAATGTTGCAAGTGTTGATTTAGATCCTTATACTACAGGTGTTCAGTCTGCTTATACCGTTTTGGGAGAAGGAGTGTATTCAGTAAATACTTCCGGCTCAGTGCTCTTTACGCCTGAATCAACTTATTATGGCGTTTCAACTCCATTAAACTATACTGTAAAAGACAACAAGGGTAATGTTTCAAACATAACCACACTGACAATTACAGTTGTAGCTGCCAATGCGCCGGTTGCTGTAAATGATTCAACACAAACACCTCAGAATACTTCTGTAAGTTTAACAGTAGCAACAAATGACCATACACCAAATGGTTCGTTAAATATTAGTAGAATTGACCTTGATCCAAATACTGATGGTATACAACAATCTTTATATGTTCCGGGTGAAGGTACTTATATGGTTGATATGCTTGGTGTGGTTACTTTCCAACCAGACTGGAATTATCAAGGAACTTCAAGTATTGAGTATACTATTAAAGATAACTTGGGACTTGTTTCCAATAAAGCAAGAGTTCGTGTCGTTGTAACTCATGTAAATCAACCGCCAACAGCAAGTGATGATTTTGCCACAACGAATCAAAATGCAGCGGTTACTTTCAATGTGGTTTCAAATGATACTGATATTGATGGAACAGTTGCTGTAAATTCTGTTGACTTAAATCCAACTACTGCAGGTAGACAAACTTCATTAGTTGTAAGCGGTGAAGGAAGTTACTCAGTAGATGATTTAGGGAATGTTACTTTCACTCCTATAACTGATTTCTACGGTAAAGCAACAGCTATTGGTTATCTGATAACTGATAATCAGGGTTTGATTTCGGATGTTTCGTTGCCTGGAATGATAAATGTAACTGTGAACTTTGTAAACAAGAACCCGGTTGCTAATAATGATTCTGAACATATTCCTTCAAATGCAGCAGTTTCATTTGATATTCTTTCAAACGATACTGATGTGGATGGAACAATTGACGAAACTACTGTGGATTTAAATCCATCTTATCCGGGTATTCAAAACTCTTTCTCAGTTGCTAATGAGGGTACATATTCAGTCGATAATAATGGTCTGGTTACATTTACTCCAGCCATTGGATTTATCGGACCAAGAACTGCTACAACCATTCATTATACTGTAAATGATGATATGGGTGCCACTTCAAATATTGCTACAATTACTCTGACTTTAGCTGATGCTAACGCACCGGTGGTAGTTGAGGATGCTGCATCAATGTACGAAGATGGAACTCCTGTACAAATAGATATTCTCGCAAACGATATTGAAGGTTCAGGAACCATGGTACCATCAACTATTGATCTTGATCCAGTAACTCCGGGACAACAAACCACAGTAACTCAAAGCAATATAGGAACCTGGACGGTAAATACTTCTACCGGTATTCTGACATTTACTCCGGTTGCTAACTATTTTGGAACTGCCTCTATTAATTACAATGTAAAAGATGATAATGCAACAGTTCTTACTTCGAATTCAACAGCAGTTAGAGTAACGGTAAGTCCTGTTAATGATGTACCATCGTTTACCAAAGGAGCAAATCAAACGGTAACAAATAATAGCGGTGTTCATATTATTGAAAACTGGGCAACAAATATCAGTGTAGGACCTGCTAATGAGTCGGATCAAACTCCATTGTTAGTTATTACAAATAATTCGAATCCGTCAATATTCAGCGATCAACCAAGTGTTGATGCCAGCGGTACATTGTCTTATACACCTGCATTGAATACAAGTGGTGTTGCAACAATAACTCTGAAAGTTACAGATGATGGTGGTACTGAAAATGGCGGTGTAGATGTATCTGCAACTCAAAGCTTTACTATAACAGTAAATCCGATCTTACCAACTGTAACAACAGCCGATATCAGTTCAATAACGAACTTATCAGCTGCCGGTGGAGGTGATGTTACCGATAATGGTGGAGCTGCAGTAACTGCACGAGGAATTTGCTGGAGTACTTCTTCTGATCCAACAACTGCATTGAGTACTAAAACCTCTGATGCTTCAGGTTTAGGTGAGTTCGCAAGTAGTCTGACCGGATTGTCAGCAGGTGTTACATATTATGTAAGAGCCTATGCAACTAATTCAGTAGGAACAAGTTATGGCGATAATGTTATGTTCCAGACTTTAGCTAACCAATATGTTCAAACCTATGAAATTGTATCCAGTCCAACCTTTACCACTGCCAATATTAATTGGTCAAACGGTAATATGTCTAATCGGGTTGTATTTATGAAAGAAGGTACCGGAGCTATTACTAATCCGATAAATTCAACTACTTATACTGCAAGTACTGACTGGACATCAAAAGGTACGCAGGTAGGTTCGGGTTATTACTGTATTTACAACGGACAAGGAACTTCTGTAAATGTTACCGGCTTATATCCGGGATTGACTTATACTGTTCAGGCATTTGAATATAATGGATCTGCAGGTTCAGAATCTTATCTGACTAACATAATTGGTGCAAACAATCCAACGAACTTCGTTCCTTGGTCAACTACAACTTTTACCAATACTAATGGTAGTTCATCAGCTGAAGCATGGAATGTTCCAACACGTTGGGATCACGATACAATTCCAACCGGAGCACTTCATTCCGCAGTAAGAGTGTATATCGATGGTAACTGTGTGATAACGGATGCTACTGAAAGTAATAATCTGACGATTAATGCAGCTCACGGTATCATAACACCAAAATTGACAATTAATCCGGCTCATTCACTGAATGTTATAGGCTCGTTTACAAATAATGGTGGATCAACTGCATTGAAAGTAAAAGCCAGTACCTCTTTACCAAACGGTTCATTGACATGGAGTACAGGAAATCCGTTCGGTTGTGTTGAAATGTATTCAAAAGCTTACATTAATCTTAGAAATCCGGTAGGAAGCAAATATAACTGGCAATACTTTGGAATTCCGGTAAAGACGTTCAGATATAGTGAGTTTGCAGATGATCCTTCTTGTAATAGTGAGATAATCAGAGAATGGGATGAGTCTGTTACAGATTACAGCAAAATCTGGGTTCAAAGAAACGATGGATCTTCATTGTATGTTCAACCAAGCGATGTAATGACTCAAGATAAGGGTTATGAATTGACTCACTGTTCGCCAAAAATACATACATTCTGTGGTGAATTGCTTGATACAGATTTTAATAAATCATTGTCTTATTCTCCAAATGCAGCATTCCCGGGACAGAATTTCTTTGGAAATCCATATACTTCCGGTATTGATATTTCTAAAATAACTTTTGGAGCAAATACAGAACATGCTGTGTATCTGTTTAATACCGGAACATATAATGATTGGTTAAATGCTGATGGTCAGGGTACACCGGGTGAAGGTCCGGGTCAGTATTCAGTTTCCACTCCGGGTACAGCTGGTCACAATGGAGTTCAGGGTGATATACCTTCTATGCAGGGATTCCTTGTAAAAGCAACCGGTGCCGGAGGTTCAATCGCAATTTCTAAATCGAATAATTTGACATTAAATACAAGCCGTCAGCGTGTAAGAGGTGCAAATAGTAGTTCTGAAGTAGTGAGTACCAGGGTTGACCTGATTGGTGATCATTTCACAGATCGTATGTGGATTTTCAGTAATCCAACTTGTACACGTAGTTTTGATAATGGTTGGGATGGTAAGAAACTATTAGGTGATTCAAAAGTCTCACAACTTTATTCAATTGAGAATGACGGTATTTATCAGATTAATGCTGTTAACGATATGAATTTAAGTTATTTGGGATTCCAACCTGGAGTTGATACAAATTTCAAATTAGTTTTCAATCATGAAAATACAGGTTCAGTTTATTCAGGTATTTATTTAATTGACTTATTTGAAAATAAAACTATTGACATTACTCAAAGTGGATCGGAATACTCATTTACTGCTTCACCTACTGATATCACTAAACGATTTAAAATCACGACACAATCTAATGGTATTGTTATACCGGGTGATAATCAGGATGGTAAGTTAAGGTTATACAAAACTGAAGATGGTATCTGTATTGAAAACTTAACTCGTAATTCTGCAACATTTGTACTTTATAATGTGACAGGAAAGATGATTACCCAGGAAGCTTCAGTGGCTGAAAACAGTACGAAGACAATTAATATCCATAGTTTAGTTCCGGGTATTTATATTGCGAAATCTGAAACAGTTTCAGAAACCGTAACTCAACGATTTATAATTAAATAAAATTTGATTAAGTTAATTGTTTGAAAAGTAAATAATATTGTTTTGCAAGTAAAAGACCCCGGAGCTTTATGTCTCAATAATTGGAAAAAAAGGAATGAAGAATTCCGGGGTTTTATATAAAAACAGTGATTCAGTTACTGTAAAGCCAATAATATGCTTTTAAATGCAGCCGTACAGGAATTACAAATTAAAGTATAATCGTTTGAAACAATCATTTAAGCAGCTTTAAATCAGATCGGATGAAAAGACCAAATGTGAGTTTCACCTCCTGAGTGGTTAAGTTTTAAAGCCATTAAAAAATACTGATTTGCACATGAAGATTGTAATTGCTTTCATTGACTAAGTATTTAAATTTAGTTACTTAAAGAATTTCTTGCGTATTTAATATATGTATTTATAAATTAGATAAAATAAAGCAAATATAATTTAGTTAGTTAATGTTTATAAATACTACAAAAATGTAGTTGAAAGTACTATATACCTGTAATAAAATGTCTATATGCTTGTAATATAATGTGTTGTATGGTCTTGGATTATTACTGTTGTGTGTCGTAGTTGTATTTGATTAACATCATAATATAGTTAATAATGGGTTAATATATATTAATAATATATAATGTAGCGGCGAATAATACGATGTGTTTGCTTTAGGTACATAGAAAATAACAAATAAATAAATTGTATAAGAAATTGAATTGCTTATCAATAAAATTATATAACATGCAGATAATGAATAGAATATAAATAATTTAATTTTAAAAAATGAAATTTTCGAAAATGAAGTAAAAACTCAATTATTTTTTTGATTTCTAATCAAATACTTTATAATATTCACTTTATTTATACGTTACCAAACATCTGTAGTTTTTTATTTTAATAATAAACTCTTTATTTATAATGTTCTCAATTGAATTTGAAAATAAATATTAACTTTTAAAATTATGATTTGTAGTGTTAAAATGTCAAACTTAAAAAAATAAAAAAATGAAACCAAATCTATTTAAATTATTAATGATACTTGCTCTATTAGCTACAACTTATGCTAAAGCTCAAGTAACATTAGATTGTGAATCCGGCAACAGGGCTATTGAACAAGGTAACTGTTGGGGTTTTGGTGCGGTAAGCTATACAAATACCAGTGGTTTAGTGATTTCAGGAAGCTGGTCTACCCGAAGTAATTCCATGTCAAATCCAGCGCTTAGTAGTGCATGGATTAAGTCTCCATGGATGAAAGTTGGAAGCGGTAACATTACACTCTCAACCCATATGGAAAATACAACAGGAACGACAAAACAATTGGTGGCTTGTTATATTCCTTATGACGAAAATGGAGGTGTGTCTAAAGAAGGTACACTAACTTCTTTTTATACATTTGATTACCCCATGAGTGGAGGTAGTTTCCTTACTACAGTGCAGAATTTAAGCATACCCATTCCGGGCGCAATTGCCAATTCAACAACTGTTTATAAAATTCAGTTAAGTTTTGTTGGAACGGGTGGGAACAACCGTGCTATTAGTGACAATATCGTTATTCCCGGAACATATTGGTCAGATCCTTTGAATGGTTGCTTACCGCTCGTTCTCCAGGAGAATCAAACGTATAACATTACAGCAACACCAACTTTTACTACTGCAAATATTGGTTGGTCAAACGGTAGTCGTACTTCACGGATTGTGTTTATAAAAGAAGGCAGCGGAGCGATTAGTAATCCGGTTAATGGTACAACCTACAGTGCTTCAACCAACTGGACCAGCAAAGGTACACAGTTAGCCTCTTCAGGTTACTATTGTATCTATAAAGGAACAGGAAGCAGTGTAAAAGTAACAGGTTTATATCCGGGCAGATTATATACTATTCAGGCATTTGAACACAACGGTTCTACCGGTTCGGAAAATTATCTGACTTCGGTTAGCGGAGCAAATAATCCGGCAACTGTAACTCCGTGGCCAAGTACCACATTTACAAACAGTCAGGGAGTAACATCAGCCGAAGAATGGAGTACTTCAGGTCGTTGGGATCATGACACTATTCCTTCAGTTGCATTACATTCAGCAGTTCAGGTATATATCGACGGAAATTGTGAAGTAACTAACAATGCCGTATCTCAAAATCTGACCATCAATGCAGTTCACGGACTGATAACCCCAAAGTTGACAATCGATGCGTCTAAACAACTGAATGTAATTGGTACATTAGCTAATAACGGAGGAACTTCTGCGATATTGGTAAAAGCCAGTACAACTTTGCCAAACGGAACACTTACATGGGGAAGTGGAAATCCAGTTGGTTCGGTTGAAATGTATTCAAAAGCATATATCAATCTTTCGAATCCTGCAGGAAGCAAATATAACTGGCAATTCTTCGGAATTCCGGTAAAAACTTTCCAATACAAAGATTTTGTGAGCGATGCATCATGCAACTCTGAAATAATCAGAGAATGGGATGAATCAGTAACAGATTACAGTAAAATTTGGGTTCAAAGAAACAATGGATCTTCATTGTATGTACAACCAACCGATATTATGACTCAAAACAAGGGTTATGAATTCACTCATTGTTCACCAAAGATTCATACTTTCAAGGGTGAGTTGCTTGATACTGACTTTAATAAATCATTGTCATACTCGCCATCTGCAGCTTTCCCTGGACAGAATTTTTATGGGAATCCATTTACTGCAGGTATTGATATTTCAAAAATAACCTTTGGAGCAAATACCGAACAATCAGTTTACCTGTTCAATACAGGAACTTACAACGATTGGTTAACTACAGGTGGTCAGTCAGCACCGGGTAATGGACCTGGTCAATATACCGTTTCCACTCCGGGTACAGCCGGTCATAACGGAGTTCAGGGAGATATACCATCCATGCAGGGATTCCTTGTAAAAGCAACCGGGCCCGGAAGTACAATAGCTATTTCCAAACCTACCGGTTTGATTCAAAATACAAGTCGTCAACGTGTAAAAGGTGTGGCAAGCAGTAGTTCTGAATTAGCAAGTACAAGAATCGACCTTATTGGAGACCATTTTACCGATCGTATGTGGATATTCAGTAATCCAACCTGTACACGTGGTTTTGATAATGGTTGGGATGGAATGAAATTGATGGGTGATTCAAAAGTTTCACAACTTTATTCAATAGAAAATGACGGTTATTTTCAGATAAATGCTGTTAATGACATGAATGAAAGTCAAATTGGATTCCAACCCGGAATTGATACGAATTTCAAATTGGTATTCAATCATGAAAATGCAACTTCGGTTTATGCAGGAATATATTTAGTTGACATATTTGCAAATAAAACTGTAGACATAACTGAAAGTGGTTCAGAATACTCGTTCACCGCTTCACCGACTGATATTACAAACCGTTTTAAAATTATTACTAAATCAACCGGATTGGTTCAACCAAGCGATAAGCAGGGTTCTAAATTAAGACTTTATAATACAGAAGATGGTATTTCCATTGAAAACTTATCGAATACTTCTGCAACTTTTACACTGTATAATGTTGCCGGTAAAGTAATTCAAGTAGTTTCGGTAAATGAAAACAGTACAAAAACAATTAACACAAAACAATTAGTTCCCGGAATTTATATAGCAAAATCAGAAACAGAGACAGAAAAAGTAATTCAACGTTTAATAATTAAATAAAAAAGTTATGAAAAAGAACATTAATTTCGTATTAATTGGTGTATTGACAATAGCTAGTGTAATATTAGCATTACCGTTTACACCTTTAAGAAGTTCATTTCAAGGAATTTCAGGCGATGCAATTAACAAAGCATTTGCAAGTATTGGGGTAGATTGGAACGGAAAGATTCAAAATGCCCGTAAAGCATCTTACTCATATCAAAATGAGGCATCAGGATTGAGTTTAATCTCAATTGAAACCAGAACCAAAATGGTTAAACTGAAAAAAGGCAGCAGTTCCGGAGGTGGATCTGACGAATATGCGGTAAACATGGCCAATAATGGAAGTGATGTTGGATCGGCAGTAGGACTTACCGGTTCATTTGCAACTTCAGGAATTATTTCTTCAACCTCTGAAGACAATCAAAGTATTACCGGAGGTGGGGCTGTTTCGTTTTCAACAAAAACGGGTAGTGGTGCTAATACTACATTAACTCAAGGTTCAACAGCCTTACAAGGTACTGTCAGAGTTCCTATTCCCAACGGAGGTGGTGCACATCCGGGAGAAGATCCAAACACCCCGCCACCACCATGTCTTCCTTTAGGAAGTGGAACAGGTATTTTACTTTCATTAGTTGGATTTTTTGGTATTTGGAAAATCCGTAAAATGGGTTGAAGCCAAAATGTGATGAAAAAGAAAAACCTGGTTACTTAAAGTAAGTAAGTACAACACGGAAATTACTTTATACTATTCAAAACACCTAACAGGTTTTAAAAACCTGTTAGGTATAGTCCGGATTACAAAATAGAGAGTTACGATTAATATAAACTAATTAATAGCACTCACTTAATCAATAATATTTTAGAAATATATCAACAAAAATTTTTTATAACTTATTTCTTAGGTATTTAATATATGTATTGATAAATTTGATAAAATAAAGCAAATATAATTTAGTTAGTTAATGTTTAAAAGTACTATATAAAAGTAGTTGTAAGTACTACATAGCTGTAATAAAATATCTATATACCTGTAATATAAAGTATTACGGGGCTTGCTATTATTACTAATATTGATTATAACAACAAATTATTAACAATATAATATAGCTAATAATATATAATATTAAATTAATATAGTTTAATTTATTTATAGGTGTATAGTTGAGATTATTTTAAGGTTCTAAAATTAACGACAAATATTTAAAATGTTTAAAAAACAAGATGCTTATCTAGCTGTATTGTAATATGCTGATAATTAGTTCAATGTAAAGCAAATAATTTATGGGTACTTCTAAAAACTGATTTATAGATATATATTTTCATAACTCTTTG
>JBAXPM010000051.1:0-24989 GCA_037132235.1 Paludibacter sp. | reverse complement strand
CTCATAATCCTGAATTGTGTTTACTTTTTTGTAAACCTATTTCAGGACTAGACATGACTATACTATTTATTTTGAGACTCTGAAAGTCCCCCTTTAGGGGGATTTAGGGGGCTGATATCCTCCACAACCTTTCCATCCTGCAACCGGATTATTCTTCTCAGATAACCGATAACTTTTTCGTCGTGGGTGGCAAAAATGAAACTGGTTTTCAGTTCCTGATTTAATTTTACCATTGTTTGTAATATGTTGTGCGAGTTGGCTGAGTCGAGATTTGCAGTTGGTTCATCTGCCAATACCAACATGGGGCGTTTTACCATAGCACGGGCAATAGCCACGCGCTGGCATTCACCACCTGAAAGCTGTGCCGGACGTGATTTCACCTTCTCGGTCAAACCTAACCACGCCAATGTTTCCATAACCCGTTTTTTACGTTCATCAGCATTAATATCGAGCAACAACAGCGGAAACTCAACATTCTCAAATACCGTATAAACCGGCAATAAATTATAATGTTGAAATATAAAACCCAACTTTTCCTTCCGGAGTTGCGCAGCTTCTTTTGGTGTCAGCTTACCCACCGACTTACTCAAAACCACTACTTCACCTTCAGTTGGAATATCAAGCGAACCGATTATATTCAACAAAGTTGTTTTTCCTGAGCCACTGGGACCAACCAGTCCTGTGAATTCTCCTTCGGAAAACTGTAGGTTGATTCCATCTAATGCTGTAAACGAGCCCGTTCCGACAGGGAATTTTTTGACTAAATTCTTTACTTCTACAATTGTTTTCATGTTACTAATTGATATTTGCTTTGCTATTTTTTTAGTTTAATTCGATATTAATTCGTAAAATTCGTATTTATCAGAAATTATAATTCACCATAACCTGTATCCCTTTTCCTGCAAACATATTCCGGCTTTGTGTCTGAGCGGTTACGAGCTGCACATTATCAGGATTCCAATATCCGATAGCATAAATCGTAAAGTTATCGTATGTTCGTCCCCAGCTCAGGTAATTCATCCATTTATTCTGATCGGGCAGATAAAACACCATTCCGGACAGATTATCCAGCATCGAAAATGGATAAGTAAGCATTGCTCCGACCACGTTGACAGCATTTCCTTCAATTAGAAACTTTTCACCTGCATGATAGCGGAAATATTCAACTGTAACACCAAGTCCACTTCCTATGGGTAAAGTGTAATCAACTCCCAGATTCCACATATCCTGAACCTTAAAAGGAAGCAAAAAGGGATTATTCTGTGCGTCGGTAATAGTAATACTTGATTCAAACCACAAGCCAATTCCAATATCCCACTTTCCATCCAGTCCAATACGGGATTCGGTTGTTTCTGTCAATATACTACGTTGATAGTAAAATACATTAGGAGGATATATTTTTGAAATATTTATATTACGAAAATGTGTTGATAAAGCAATTTCACCTGGACCAACAGGCATTTCAAACCGTCCACCTATTTCAGGTTTCCACTCTGTCGAACCCCAAAGTTCATAGCCTTTCGGGTTTTTATTGCCAATCAGTCCCCAAAGCCACAAATTGGCATTATTCTGAAAAAAATATTTCCCCAATACGCCATAAACACCGTCGGTCAGTTGCAAGGGGTCTCGAACATCCATAGCATCGAACCACATCAACGGACGAAACATTTTAGCAGAACCAAAATTAATTTTCTGCAAACCGGCACGCACTTCCCAGTTATCGTCCGAATAACGCAACCAAATCCTGTAAGGTTTCAGTTGTCCCAAAATCGTATCGTTATGAAAACCTGTATAATTGAATGAACCGTTTATGTTGATCGAAGCCTCAAAATCGAGTTTTGATTTAGCCGAAAGCTGAAAATCACCTAGTAAAGTAGGTACAAACCGCCCTCCAAACTGCATTGGGATAGGTGTTTGAAACTGCCCTATTCCCCATGCTGTCACCTGACCATTGAAGGAAAGGTGAGTTGAGTCATTTTGCCCTACTAATGAAAATAGGATAAAAGAAAATTGAAAAAGGAGTAATAGTCTTTTGGGATTCATATTTAAAAACTATTTAGCTGTAAAATTACATCATTAAACAATAACATAGTTATATTTTTTACTGTTTTTTTATGTCAATATCCTAAAAAGTTGATATTTATGCAATATATTATTTTTTCCTCCTGTTTTTTAGTTTGTTTTCAAAAAAAATCTACCTTTGTAATAATTTAATAGCCTGAAAATGAAGAAAGAATATACCGTGGATGAATTACTCCACAAAGCAGCGTCTTATTGTTCAATATCAGAGCATTGCATTTTCGACGTTGAAGAAAAACTCACAGCATGGGGGGTTTGCGACAGTGAAAAAAAAGAAATTATCGATCGTCTGATTTCGGAGGATTTTATTAACGAGAAACGCTTTTGCACGTATTTCGTAAAAGATAAATTTCGTTTCAATAAATGGGGTAAAATCAAGATTTCGTATGCCTTGAAACAAAAAGGGCTGAAAGACGAACTGATTAACAAAGCGCTGGCTTCCATAGATGACGGTGAATACGAAGAAATGCTGGCTTCTATACTGAAAACCAAACTCAAAGGATTGAAATATGAATTTGAATACGAAAAACAGGGAAAACTTTTTAATTTTGCTCAAAGTCGCGGGTTCGAGAGTCAGGTTATTTATCGCATTGTCAAATTAATTGACAAGTAACAATTTAACAAGAGAAAACACATGACTTACAGCGAGAAAGAAGAACATTATAACAGCTATTCTCATTATTTGGGAATTGGTTTTAGTATAATTTTTGGTGGAAATTTAATCATTCAAAAAGCCATTCCTTCTCAAAATGGTTGGGCAATATTCAGCGATGTGGTTTTTGTGGTTTTTATGACGCTAATGTACATGGCTTCCAGCACATATCATGCTGAAAAAACTGAATCTATTAAGTTGAAACGCCGTAAGTTTGACCATGCGGCTATTTATACACAAATTGCCGGAAGTTACACCCCATTCACATTAATAGTTCTGCGACTAAACGGCGCCTGGGGTTGGTCATTATTTGGAATAATCTGGGCAGCTGCAATTTTTGGTGTTTCACTAAGTTTTATGAATAAGAAAAAAGGCAGTAAACTCGAAACTATCTGTTATGTAGCAATGGGTTGGGTGGTAGTTGTTGCTTTCAAACCACTGATTGACTCACTGAGTGCAACTAACTCTATGCCTGTACTTTACTGGCTTATTGGCGGAGGATTATTTTATACGGTTGGAGCTATTTTGTATCGCTTCAAACAAATTCCATACACACATGCTATTTTCCATTTATTTGTGTTGGGTGGAAGCATTTGTCATTTTATTGCTATTTGGAAAATAAAAATATAACAGCAAGTTGTTTGCAGTTTACTGTTATTCAATAAATCCTCCTCCCAAAATTCTCCCATCTCTGTAAAAAACAGCCGTTTGTCCGGGAGCTATTGATTCAAGCGGTTCAGCCAGTTCTACTTTTGCCTTACCTTTTTCCATAAAATTTACCCGACATAAGGTATTTTGTTTTCGGTAACGAATGCGGCAATAAATATCAAACGCATCGTTAAATAGGTTTTTATCCACCACATTCACGTTATGAATCTGAAACTCTGTTTTGTACATGGCAGCCAATGGAGCTAATATAACTTCATTCGTGTCGGCTTTAATTTCCTTTACAAACACTTTCCGGTTTAAATGTATCAAACCTCTCCTCTGCCCTACTGTATAAAGCGGAAAACCTTCATGTCTGCCAAGTACTTTACCTTCTTCATCAATAAAATTACCTGAATAGATAAATTTATCGGGTTCTGTCAGCAGATTTTTCAAAAAAGGTCGGTAATCACCAGAGCAAAAACATGCTCCAAGACTATCTTTCTTTTCAGAAACTTTTTTGTACCCACGTTCGGCAGCCATGGTCCGCACTTCAGTTTTATGAAATTTTCCAAGTGGAAAAACAATGCGGGAAAGTTGTGCTTGAGTGAGTCCCCAAACAAAGAAACTCTGGTCTTTGTCCGGATCATTCCCTTCTGCCACAAAATAATGGTTGTTTTCCTGAATGATATTCACATAATGCCCCATGGCCACTTTATCGCAGCCAAGTCGGTCGGCTTCGTCGATAATCAGTTTCCATTTCAGTTCATTGTTGCATTTCACACACGGAAAAGGCGTACGGCCACTCAGGTATTCGTCCACAAAATAGCCAACTACTTTTTCACGAAACACGTCACGGGCATCATACACTATGTGCTCAATGCCGAGCTGCCCTGCCAGCCGCTGAGCATCCTGTAAATGAGTATTTTCGCCCTCTTCCCAAAAACGAAAAGTAATGCCCACGACCTGGTAGCCCTGTTCCAACAAAAGAATGGCAGCAACCGAACTATCGGTGCCGCCACTCATACCTAGCAATATTTTTTGTTTCATTGACCCCAAACCCCTAAAGGGGCTTCAAATTTAATAGTACTGATTCATTACTCCCCTTTAGGGGTTGGGGGTTTTTAAAATGGCAAATCACTACCTTCGCCGGCACCCGGAGCTACATCAAATGAAGCAACCGGAGTCGCCGAGGATGCAGGAGCAGCACTTACAGCGCCTTTTTCTACTTTCCATGCACGAACCGTTGTGTACCAACGACCGTTATATTCGCGGCTTTCCACGTCAAAACTTACTGTTACCTGATCGTCAATTCCCATTGGAAACTGATCAATCTTATCATTAAATAAATTGAAACATATTTTCTTAGGATACTGATCTGCTGTCTCTAATACATAATCCTGTGAGCGCCATGTTCCGTTTTTGCCCTGTCCGGTTGCCGTTGGTAAAATGGCAATAATTTTTCCTGAAATTTCCATTCTTCTTGTTCGTTTATTAATTATTTATTTAGGAAGGCAAAGATAATCAAGAAAACTGAAGTTCAAACTATTTGCTGCAATTTTGAGAATAAAAAAATCCAGTAAAAACTCGTTTTATATTCAGATTCAATGTTTTAAGTAAATGGTAATTAATATTGATATGCTTATTATCACATAGTCCACAATAGTTTTGAGATAAAGATAAGACTAAGAACACATAGCATTATCCCGAATATCGGGATAATTTCAGATTGTGTAAAAGTATCGTCAGATACTTTTACTATGTGAACTAAGTCTTTTTTACCATTTTTCCTATGTGTTCTATTGTGGTAAAATATATCATTAAGTATTTGTAACTACTTATATGTTTGTTTGAACTAAATTTTAAAAAAATTGTTTTATGATAAAATACTAACCATTAAAATTTAATGTATTATGAAGAAAAACATGGGAACGTCCGACAAATTAGTCCGTCTGACAGTAGCAATTGTGCTGATTGTACTTTATTGGAGACACATTCTGACTGATACATGGGGAATTATAGCACTTGTGGTGGCACTGATTTTCACAGTTACCAGCCTTGTAAGTTTCTGCCCGCTTTATACTCTTTTCGGAATTAAAACCTGTAAAAAAGAAGAGGAAAAATAAAATCTGAGTAATTATTAAAATAAGGCAATTCATTTCATCAAAAAGATTTGAATTGCCTTTTTATTTTTTCAATATACAAGCTCTGGCAAACCGATACAATTCATTCATTAGTTTTCTGAAAATCAACACAAAAACTACATTTTGCTATCCCGACTTTGCAAACAGAAAAAAAGTGTAATTAAAGTTGTAGGTATCTTTGTCATTCGGACAAAAAATAGTACTTTTGTGGCGAAATTTAAAAAACTCAATTTTAAACAATAAATAAAATGATTAAAGTAGGTATCAATGGTTTTGGCCGCATTGGACGTTTGGTTTTCCGTGCTGCTCAAGAAAGAAACGATGTTCAGATCGTTGCAGTAAATGATCCATTTATGGATATTGATTACATGGTTTACATGTTGCAATACGACACAGTTCATGGCAAATTCCAGGGAACAGCAGAACACAAAGATGGTAAATTAGTTATCAATGGTAAAGAAATTTCTTTCTTTGCTGAAAAAGATCCTGCAGCTATTGCATGGGGTTCGGTAGGTGCTGACTATGTTGTTGAATCAACAGGTGTTTTCACAACAATTGATAAATGTAAAGCTCACCTTGCAGGTGGTGCTAAAAAAGTGGTTATTTCTGCTCCATCTAACGATGCTCCAATGTTCGTTTGCGGCGTAAACTTAAACGAATACAAAGCTGACATGGACGTTGTTTCTAACGCTTCTTGTACTACTAACTGTTTAGCTCCTATGGCTAAAGTTATCAACGACAACTTTGGAATCGTTGAAGGTTTGATGACAACAGTTCACGCTGCAACTAACACTCAAAAAACAGTTGATGCTCCTTCAGCAAAAGACTGGCGCGGTGGTCGTTCAATCTTAGGAAACATTATCCCTTCTTCTACCGGTGCTGCTAAAGCTGTAGGTAAAGTAATTCCTGCTTTGAATGGCAAATTAACCGGTATGGCTTTCCGTGTACCGACTGCTGACGTTTCTGTAGTTGACTTAACTGTACGTTTGGAAAAATCTGCTACTTACGACGAAATCAAAGCTGCTATGAAATTAGCTTCTGAAACTACCATGAAAGGTGTTCTAGGATATACTGAAGATTCAGTTGTTTCTTCTGACTTTATCCACGAAACACGCACTTCAGTATTTGATGCAGGTGCAGGTATCGCATTGAACGGTAACTTCGTAAAATTAGTTAGCTGGTACGATAATGAGTGGGGTTATTCAAATAAAGTGTTGGATTTGATCGCACACATGGATTCAGTAAAATAAGCTGACAAATACAAAATTGAAAATCCTCTGAAACAAAAGTTTCAGAGGATTTTTATTATAAACCGGTTTCTTACACCATCAAATCAACAAACTTAAAATTCCGACCATCGAATAAACCTCTGTCGCCCAACTTTAATTCAGGAATAACGAGAAGCGACATAAATGCTACTGTCATAAACGGCGCACGTAGTGTTGAACCAAGCTCTTTTGCCATAGCATCCACTTCTTCATATCGCTTTGCAATGAGATAACCTTCGATATCCGATAACAAACCGCCGACAGGTAATGATAACAGGCAGGTTTTGTTGCCTTCACAAGCCAGAATACCACCCTGACTATCAATTATCTGATTAATGGCTGAAACAATCTCCGCATCCGAAGTTCCAACCGCAACGATATTATGACTATCGTGAGCAACGGTAGAAGCTAAAGCCCCACGCTTTAGTCCGATGTTTTTGATAAACGCGATTGCCGGTTCGGATGGTTGATAGCGATTATAAACTACCAGTTTAAGAATATCATTTTCAATATCTGAGACCACATTACCGTTCTCATGACCGGGAAGATGAAGTATCTCACGCGTAAAAAGCTGACCGTCATCTACATGTATTACTTTCATTTCGCCACCGGAATGATTTACATTGAGTTGTTCGACGGTAATTTTCTTAGCATTGAACTGGTTGATTAGTTCAGTTGGGATAAAACGGGGATAAAGTGGTTTTCCGTTCTCCGAAACTTTTACCCCACGAATATATGTTTCTTTAACCTCAAAATCTTTCAGATTATTCACCACTACAAAATCGGCTTCGTCGCCCTGCTGCAGCAAACCAACATCCAGTTTATAATGTCTGATTGGCGTCAACGAGCAAATTCTCAACACATCAATAGGGTCGTAACCTGCAGCCACTGCCCGACGAGCCAGGGTGTTGATATGTCCGTTTTTCAACAAATCATCCGGATGCTTATCGTCTGAGCAAAACATGATTTTATCCGGGTGATTATCCAGCAGTGAAAGCAAATCATCAAAGTTTTTGGCAGCGCTACCTTCACGGATTTGCACTGTCATGCCCAACGCAATCTTAGCTTCGGCTTCGGCTATGGTCATACATTCATGGTCGGTAGTAATTCCTCCAGATGCATACGCGATCAAATCATTTCCTTTCAATTCAGGAGCATGGCCATCAATGGGTTTTCCAATCCGTTTGGCAGCATCGAGTTTGGCATGAACCTGTTTGTTGTTATGAATCACTCCCGGGAAGTTCATCATTTCAGCCAGGAAATAAATATCATCCCGAAGCAATAAATTCTCGACATCATCAGCATCCAATTCTGCACCTGAAGTTTCGTGATGAGTGGAAGGAACGCACGAGGGCGCACCAAAATAAAACTTCATTGGTGACTGCCTGCCATTTTCTATCATATAGTCTATTCCCTCGATGCCGCACACATTCGCTATTTCGTGTGGATCGCAAACACAAGCCACTGTACCGTGAATCACGCTGTAACGGGCAAACTCCGACGGCAACATCATCGAACTTTCGATGTGAATATGCGCATCGACAAAACCTGGAATGATATACTGATTTTCAACTTCTTCGGTTGGAATTATTTCTTTAATTATTCCGTTTTCAAAACGGACAATACCTTTTGTAATTTTCTTACTTATTACATCAACAACGTATCCTGAAATTTCACTCATACTGATTTTATTTGAAAACAAATATAGGAATTTTTTGTATGATTTGTGTATTTTATTTCAAAATTAATTTCCAGACATAAAAAAGTCGACCTGCTTTACTATCTCAAATGACATATTTCGCTGGAAATTAATGAGAAGATATTCTTATTGTAGTTTTTTTAGTGCAAAAACACTCAAGTAATAATGAATTATTGTTGAGATATTTCTTAAATTCTTTTGTTCCTATGACCCCCAAACCCCCAAATGGGGGCTTAAGAGTGCTGCAAAAAAGTGATTTAGGTTTTTATATTAGACTATGTCATAAAGCCCCCATTTGGGGGTTTGGGGGTCTAAACTAAAACATATCATTAAATAATATTGATTACTCAACCATTAACTCCTCCTTGCAAAACAAGAAGTAGGAATTTAATTTCTGGGTTTTCTCGGAAACAACATGGGTGTCTTAGATTTGTATTCCAGGTAGGATGCCCCAAAGCGAAGCTCAAGTTCTCTTTCTTCAAATACTTTCACAAAAAAAAGTAATGCCGGTGCAAACAGGATTAGCACCCAAAGCACAAACATCGTTGATTGAAACCAGATTCCCAGTGATAGTGCAAATAATAAAACTGACAGCACCATAGGATTGCGCGTCCATGCATACATCCAATCTGTTGCCAATTTCTGACTGAGTTTAATGAAAAAAGGTGCTCCTAATCCTTTTAATGCAAGGTTTGCAACTGTAAGAAAAGTAACTGTACCTGTAATCAGAACCAGAATGAATCCGATAACTGTAGGTACCGGCAGCACCAGATCAGGCCAGTTTTGATGAGTATTTAATACGAGTACGATAGGAATACCAAATGCAAAACCCAACCCGAAGTGTACAAAAGTCGTTATCAGAACGGCATGACTGATTGTTTGACGTCGGTCAAGAATCTTCCTGCCAATCCAAACAAGGGGAAATGTCAACAACATCCCTCCTACGATGATGGATAAATTCATTACACCTGAGAATGATGCATGCATCACCAACCACCAAACAGTAAGTAATATTGCAAAAAGGACAATCCTTAATAATGAATCAATAACAGGTTTCATCACAACCTCCTTTTAGATTATTGTAAATATTACCGCTCGGCTCTGCCGCTTGGTTTACCAAGAAACTTGCGCCAGCGTTCGTACTTTTTTTGAGAAAATTATTCAATCATTTTAATTTTCTCCTCAAGATTACCCTTTATAATTATATCTGAAGCAGCAATAACGCACTTTACTATCACAGCTGGATTATGTGAATGTAGATATTCCAAAGTAATTTTTTTTCCAAATTCCCAAAATAGGGTATTTCCTGTTCCTTCACCTTGATTAGGAAACATTTTTTTGTAATTTGAATATTCGTGAGTTCGGTTATTCAACATATTGATTTCATATTTTTTAGCATCTTCAATTAATTTTTTTTCAATATTGAACCCATAATTTTTATAATTTAAATCGATAACATTAATTCCTAATGCTTCAATAAATTTATCCCTAACATTTTCAGACAACGTCATATGTGCATATCTGTCAACTACATGAAGAAATAGATATTCAAATTCAACCACAATTGAACCGAAATCATTATCGGAAACAATTTTATCAGAATCTGATGTATAAAATTCAGTAACTCTATTTGCACATTCAATAGAAATGCTGTTAATGTCGTTTGATAATAGTTTGACTGCTTCAGAAATATTCATTGTAAATTAATTAGCTAATTCAATTAGTAACCTCTTAAATGATTTAATGAACGAAGGATGTTTTTTTGTACGAACGCCCCCTCCCTCGCGCCGATTTGTAATCGGGGTGTTGCTCGTTAGAGCAAGTAATAAGAATAAATTGCTTTTTCAAAGCAAGACACAAGTTACAAACTTGCGCCAGCATGCGAACTTGGAAATTCCTCTGTAATAATTCTTTTACAGAGTTCTGAAATTTTATCCGGAAATAAGAAAAAGTGATTTATTCCAGCTTCATTAAGTTTTTCTAATATTTCAATTCTTAATTCCTTTGTGTCTTTAATTTTCATTTCCACAAAACTATACTCAAATGTATATAAATCATCTATTGGCACAAATGAGTGACTCATAACTGATGTTGGATTATTGTTTATTTGAGATTGGTCACTGTAATTGACACTTTGTACAGAAAACCATGCTTCCTGATTAATAATACGTTGATCTATTTCTATGGGTTTAAATACTTGTACACCTTTGAAATTGTTATAATCTTGTTTAGGGTATTCTCCTGTTAAATTTTCGTCAAATGCAACACCCCAAACAAATCTAAATTGATCACTGCCATCGTAATCTCCTTCCTCGAAAAAAGCAAACCATAGAGCTACTAATGGATTTGAAGTCCAATCGAGTAGTCTTGTTGGTAATCCATAATGTTGAGCAATTGAAAGAAAGTTCCAATTGTTTTCATCAAACTTATCCAAATTCATAGACTTAATTTCTGATTTAAATTTCTCCAGCAAATTAACTTCAATTTCTTCAAATTTTCTAACATCTTCCATGAGAAAGTTTTCGCATCGATAATTTTCGTAAAGTCTTAACAGTTTAGGGTATAAACTTTTATTTTCTTTTTGTCCTCGGAAAAGTCTAATTAGTTTATTGTTAATATAATGAGAGCTTACATACATTTGAAAATCTTCATAAGATTCAATTTCTATTGGTAATGTCATGATTTATGTTTCTTAAACGGTTCGGATTGAAAGCTCTTTTAAATCCATCACAGGGGCAGAGGCATACACGGATAAATGAGTTAAAGTTTGTAATCAACCTGACTTATAAATTAATAATCCTTGACGCAGCGCACTGAGAATCCACACTGTTTATAGTTATTGTACTTGTTCATGCTGTTGGTGTTATAATACAGGCGTCTAAGCCAAGCGTTGGTCGCATTGCTCTCGGTAGAACACCACCAATAACCGTTATATCCAAGGTCTGAGAACGGACCATTGTTGTGATAACGGTTGCCACCCGGAAGGGCAGTAAAACTAGAACTGTTGTTCTTAGTTAAGTCATTGCCAATCGAACCGAAGCTTGTATCGGGATTCCAATCGGTTGTAGCAGCTAAAGCTTTGGCTACGAAGCCGGATGTAGCAATGTTAGCACTCACGTAATTTTCAAGTGTTGTCCATTCGGCATCTGTGGCTACGTGCCACCCTGTAGGGGCTAATTTAGCCGTGTTAACAGTATACCAATTATATAATGCTCCATAAGTGCTTTTATAGCTTGTTGCATCATTGTTATAATAACAATAAGCGGGCGATGTCAAACTTGACCAAACCGTACCATCTGTTACTATGGGAATGGCTGTACCATCTTTGTATTTGGTAGTTTTTAAATTTTCAACCAACCATACTTGAGTACCAATTACAATGGTATTGTAAGTATTACCATCAATATCAGTAACTTTTCCATAATTTGATAATAATGTAGTAAAACTCACTTGGATTCCGTAAGCCGTCCCAACACTATTAGTTGCATAAGACCTTATATAATAGGTTGTACCAGCTGTTAATCCGGTTAGTGAACTTGTAAATGCACCTGTTCCTGCTCCATCTGAAGTTTTACTATTGGCTATAGTTGGCGAAGTACTTGTACTCCAACAAACACCACGCGCTGTTACTGAAGCACCACCATCATAGGTTATATTTCCACCACTTGAAGCAGTGGTGATTGTAGTTGATAGTATTTCCGTGGTGGTGATTGTTGGCAAACCAAGTGCGTTCGTTGTGAAGCTTAACTGATTGCCATATACAGTACCCACTGCATTAGTGGCATAGGCACGAACATAATAAGTTTTTACATCAGTCAATCCAATTATTGTACTAGTAAAGACACCAATACCTGTGCCATCTATAGTTTTACTATTTGTAATGGATGGTAATGAAGTAGTACTCCAGCAAACACCACGTATAGTAATCATGGCACCTCCATCTGAAATAATCGTGTTAGCAATTGTTGCTGATGTAGCAGTTATGGAGTTTGCAGTAGATGGTGAAAAACTAATAATGCCATCAGGGGTTGTAAAACTGACTTCATTACCATAATTTGTATTAACACTATTAGTTGCGTAAGACCGTACATAATATTTTGTATTTGCTGTTAGTCCGGTTATCAAACTTGTAAATGTACCTATTCCATTACCGTCAGTGGTTTTACTGTTTACTATAGTCGGATTTGGGATTGGACTCCAACAAACACCTCGTGCTGTAACCGCTGCACCGCCATCAATGGAAATTGTGCCACCTACTATTGCGGTTGTAATGGTTATGGAACTTGCATTAGATGTAGATAAACTAATTGTCCCATTAAGAGTTGTAAAACTGATTTCATTACCGTAAGTAGTACTAACAGTATTAGTTGCATAAGCCCGTACATAATAAGTTGTATTAGCTGTTAATCCGGTAATATTAGTTGCAAAAGAACCAATGCCGGAACCATTAGCCATTTTATTTGCTATTGTTGGGCTTGGCAATTTGCTTATACAAATTCCTCGTTCAGTCACAGGCGAACCTCCATCATTTGGGACACTACCACCAACTGTCGCTGAAGTTGCAGTTATAGAAGTTGCAGTCGTTGTGGTTAAAGTCATTGCTCCATTTTGAGTCATAAAGCTTAGCTCATTACCATAATAAGTTCCTCCGCTATTTGTTGCAAAAGCCCGTACATAATACGTTGTACCTAAAACTAGGTCTGTCATAGAACTTGTATATTTTCCACTACCTTTCCCATCGGTTGTTTTACTATTTGTTATAGTTGGACTAGATTGTGTTCCCCAACAGATGCCGCGAACAGATACATTTACACTATCGCCATCAGTTGATATTGTGCCTCCACTTTTTGCAGAGTTTAATGTAATTGAAGTTATTACTGTAGTAATTAATGATAATGATTTTGTTGAGAAAGACACTTGTATACCATAGGCAGTACCTTTTTTATTGCTAGCATAAGCTCTTACATAATAAGTAGTACTTGGAATAAGTCCAGTCAATTTGCTACTGAAGATTCCTGTCCCAGCTGCATCTGATGTTTTTTTATCTTCAATTGTTGGATTTGGTGATGTACTCCAACAAACACCTCTTGCAATAATATCAGAACCCGCATCCGAAGTTATACTACCACCACTTTGCGCTGAAGCTTCAGTTATTTTAGATATGTCAGTAGTTGTCAAAACTGGTAAAAGTTTTGGGTCAACTTCTGTAGTACAACTATTTGTAAGCATCAAACCTAAAAATACAAAACAAAAAATCGGAGATAAACAGATACGTTTCATAGGATTATTTTTAATATTTATTTCGGAAATCGACAAGAAAATGATTTTAAATTGCAAGAAAACTTAAATTTTTAATTATTCTTCTAAACTATCATGTTTACTTGGTTTAAAGTATTTATAAAACAACATCATAGCAAAAATAAATAATACAGATAAAATTGTGATTAATAACCATATTCGGGTTAAAATAAATTCTTGATTAAACCATGACCATCTTTTTATTAAAACAAGGCCTGTCCAGACTAATAGCCACATACCATACCAAACTATTACTTCTCCTTTATACATAGATTTGCTATAGTGCCTTAGTTTTGTCTTTGCACTAAAATTAGACAATCTTAAGTCTCTAAAAGTGTATTTTTCTATTTCGGTCTTGTAAATTGAATAGTTTTGTTCATTAAAGAGTTTTTCCAATTTTAAAATATTTTCTTTATCAAATCTCATTGAACTTCTTTCACGTAATTCTAGAATTAAAATAATCAACATGAAAATAAATATTATCGCAACCATTGTCTTGAAATTGTGATTATTAGACAATAGATATAATACAAAACCAACATTTATTGTAATAGTCCATTGTCTTAAACTTGCTACTTTTCCTTCAAGTTTCTGATAACTAGCAAAACCAGTATCAAATTCCTTGAAAACCAGCATTTCTTTTCTTTCAAAGAATAAATCTTCTGGAGATTCCTTTTCATTAGACATAATGTTTATATTTAGAAGTTTAGTTCCTGCAAATCTACAAATAACATATTAAAAAAGCAATTATAATACAATGAAATTTTCAACACTGACCTGATTAGGTGTTTTTTATCAAATCATCGCTGTATTTTTGATTCAACTTTTGTGGAATTATTGGATGTAGTGCTATGAAAACATCGTCCTCAGCCCGTTGTATGGGATATGGTACTGCGAGAACATCCCTCTACGTTGACTTTTTGGGATGTTGTAGCGTGTGAACATCCCTCAACGTTGACTTTATGGGATGTTGCAGCATGTGAACATCTCTCTGTGTTGACTTTATGGGATGTTGTAGCGTGTGAACATTCTTCAACGTTGACTTTATGGGATGTTGCAGCGCGTGAACATCTCTCTACGCTGACTTTATGGGATGTTGTAACGAGTGAACATCCCTCTACGCTGACTTTTGGGGATGTTGTAGCAAGTGAACATCCCTTTATGTTGAATTTTTTGGATGTTTTAGTACGTGAACATCCCACTACGTTGACTTTATGGGATATTGTAGGGTGTGAACATCTCTCATTGTAGACTTCGGGTAATATTTACGGGTGAAAACATCTCCTAATTGTTGGATTTGAACACGTTCATCCCTAAAACAAATACTAAAACCGGGTGCTTAAAAACTCAAATTAGATTGATTTATTTAATAAAAACACAATTTGATTCGTATTCTTTTGATTCTCTGCATATTAAGCAAATTTTATAGTGGAAACGAACAATATTTTGGCACAAATGAATAATTTATGTGCATATTTTCGGCATATATTTGAATAAATAATTATTTTTTATACAATTAGTAATTTAGAGTAAATTTCATTTTGGGAAATATTTTCTCAAATCTTAATTTTTATCTCTCTATATATCAATGTATTATAATTTTATATGGAAAACTTTTTAATTTTATTGAAAATATTTTTTATTTGATATTGGAGTTAAACATAATTAGCAGTAATTTTGCAAAGTAAATAGTTTAGAGCTGCGAAGAGAAAACAGTTTGCTATTTACAGACTACGGTAATGTAGTTTTTCTTTGACATACGAGAAATATTACAGGATATTTCTGCAATGGAAAAGTTTACAAAACTTTACCTGCGTCTTCGCTATTGTTTAACAAGATAAATAAATACGAACATGCAAACTAATTTCGTGAATTTTTCTTTTTCCAAAGTACGGAGGCCTGAGCTTCCCGAAATAACCGAAGAGATACTGAAGAGTGTTGAAAAACACAATCCGGTAACACTGAAAATTGCAGGAATGTACAATTTGTTGTCAGAGTTAAGACCTCTGCTCAATATATTGGCAGTGAAATATGATGGTTATCCAAACTCAAAGGATGTAAAAGCGCAGGTAAAAATGCGAAATACATTGTTGAGTGCTATCAGATCGCACATGGTGGCGATTGAAAAAGCAAACGTAACCACCACCGCCCAACAGGCAAAACTGGCACTTCCTTATCTGAAAAGTTATCTAAACGGCATATATTCCGACAGTCCGATTATTAAATCGGGTCGGGTAAACCAAATGCTTAAAGGATTAACCGATAACGATGAGATGAACGATGCCCTGAGCGCGTTGGGATTAGCTGGCTATATGGATGAGTTAAGAGCGAGTCAGCAAAGTGTAAACCAGGGCGAAAGCCATCGTAAGGAAGTTTTAGGTATCAGACCGAAATTCAACAATAAAAATGCAAAACAGCGTGTAATTACCGCCATACAGCATTTGTTGAAAGCCATCGATCTGGCTAAAATGGAACATACCGATTTGGATTACATGCCGCTGATAAATGAATTGAATGTAGTGCTTACTAACCGCCAGTCGGTTATCAGAAGTCGCTCTACACGCAATACTAACTCTAACATTGTTGCCAATAAAACAAAAGCAGCCAATTCAACCGTAAAGGATGAATCAACTGCCAATGATAATAAAACAACAACAGACGCTCCGTCTACCACAACTGACGCGTCTGCCGCTTAGCAAGGCACATTCCTATTCCTAGAAAATTAGCCCCGTACCTGTGTATGCGGGGCTTTTTTATGCCCCTTTGTGAACCTGCTTAAAACAACAAAACAACGCATACTTCAAGCTGAAGTAAACATTGTTATGAATTATAAGTAGTTGAATTTCATTCAATTGAATTAATTACGTAATCAATAAATTCCACCGGTTTAGTACCGGTTTATTCGTTTATTTTGTAATTACTATGCAAATATATATTATTATATATTATCTGAAGAATATTTTTACAATTAATTACAATTACAAATGTAATTTAGAATTTTTTGAGTGCTAAGTATTATCCAAACCCCTCAAACTTTATAACTTTCAAACTTTACGAACTTTATAAACTGCTTACTGCCAACTATAAACTGCCTACTAAAATCTACTCTACTCTCGGTCCTCGTTCGCGTCGTTCTGAGCGTTGTTCTACAATCAGCGGATTGGCGGAAATTTCTTCGTTCCACTGGCGGTTGTGATAAATATCGTAAGCCATATACATTGCCTGGCGGAAGGATTCTTCGGATGCGATGTTTTGTCCGGCAATATCGTAAGCCGTACCGTGGTCGGGCGAAGTGCGTATAACAGGCAGGCCGGCAGTGAAATTCACCCCGCTATCCATGGAAATGGTTTTGAACGGTATTAGTCCCTGATCGTGATACATGGCCAGTACACCGTCGAATTTTCCAAATGTACCTGAACCAAAGAAACCATCGGCAGGATATGGTCCAACACAAATAATACCTTTCGCTTCGGCCTGTTTCATGGCGGGAATAATTATTGTTTGTTCTTCATTTCCCAAAACTCCGTTATCGCCGGCATGTGGATTAAGTCCAAGTATAGCTATGCGGGGACGGTTTATGCGAAAATCTTTTTTCAGTGATTCATTAAACACCAGCAGTTTTTCGAGTATTAATTTTTCGGTAAGTTCGGACGAAACTTTCTCAACCGGAATATGACCTGTAACCACCGCCACTCGCATCACATCATTCACCAGCATCATCAGCGAAGGAGTTCCGGCACCGAAATTCTTTTCGAAATACTCGGTATGTCCCGGAAATTTAAAAGTGGGTGACTGAATGTTCTTTTTATTAATCGGAGCAGTAACTACTGCCTGTAAAGCACCTTTTTTCAAGTCGGCTGTTGCTTGTTCAAGTGCTGACAGGGCAGCTTTTCCTGCTTCTTCGGTCGACGCTCCCATTTCTACCTTGATTTCATCATCGGCACAGTTGATAATGTTCACACGTTTAGGATTTATTTCTTCAATTGAATTCACGATATTCAGATTTAAGCCCTGAATGTCAAGTTGCTTACGATAAAACGCTGCAACCTTGGGCGAACCGTAAATAACCGGAATAATGGTTTCGAGCACGCGGGGTTCGACTATTGTCTTCAGAATTACTTCGTACCCGATTCCGTTGATGTCGCCGTGAGTTATACCGATAATTATTTTGTTTGAGTCCATATTAGTGTGTATTATTTTATTCTTTTCTTTATTTCCCGGTATTCAAAAATGTCAACACAGATTCCATAAGAGTTGCCCTGTCTTTATCCGACTGAATAGTTTCCAGTGGAAAACCAAACGAGCAAACCTTGTACGGCCCATCGTATGCCACAGCTGCACTACGGTTATTCTCGGTATACCGGCAAATACTATATGCATTATCCACAGCAGGATCAATAGCATCCGGCGATTCCACGTAATAACGTTCGGTGTTCGGTGTATCGTAATATGCAAAATCCATTTTCCGGAAAAACCTTAATGGAGAACCAACAACTCGCACAGCACCCGATGAACTGGCATGCGAAGTTACATATTTAATTTTCAGTACATTTTCCAAAAACTGACGATCACCCTGTTGCGAATTTAATGGTTCGCATAAATCAGACCCAATATAAGCCCCACTCACAAACAAATTTCTGCCACCGCGACAATAATTTTCCAATGATTGTTGCAAAGCTAATGGAAAAGTTTTAAAATCGGGTGCTTTTTTGGCATTTCCTATGAAAGTTTGCTTTTGTTTACCCAAAATCAAATCCAATAATTTGTACTTAGTCAGATCAATATCACCGGCAAGAACAGTTTTTTCGCTGCATGACACAAAGGAATAACCCGCCTGTCTGATCGATTTTCCATGAATGTACGGGTAGTCAAAGGTATTTCCGGCAATAGGTTTGGCTTCAAAGTTGGCATGACAAGAACCGTAACCGGGCGCATCATCACTTTTCCAGCGGGCATACCGGTTAAACTCAAATTGTTTGCCTACAAATGCAATATCATTCTGATAAGGCACACCGGCATCGTAATCGGTCAAAAATCCTGCATACGTACTGTCAATCACAAAACTGGCCGGTGCGCTGAGTCGGTCGAAACCGTTTACAATCAGCACTTCTCCTTTTGCATTAGGAACACGGCAAGCCGAAAGTACTTCAGACGGAAAACTTTCACCACCTTTATTAACGGCAGTAACTTTAAAGCTGTAAATTTTTCCCGGTTGAATTGTAATGTTGATATCATTTGAGCTAACCACTTCCCCATTATCAAAATCACTGTCATCAATTCGTGTATAGACCACAAACTTATCGGGTTGAGCAGTTGGTTCGAGGCTGTCGGTTACAGCCTTCCAACGTAATTCCAGTTTGTTTTTATCGGCAAAACGGCAGCTGAATTCTTCTACGGGAAGCGGTTGTACCACATAATCGGTTTTATTGGTAGCCGAAATATAGCGCAACATGCCTTTGTAAATGGCACGGCTCACCGTGAAACGGAATCGGGGATCGAGACCATACCGCATATCGGCAAAATTCTGGTGCGAAAGCAGTTCGAGCAACATGGTGGGCACTTCCGGCACACGCGATTCGCTGTAGGATTTGTTCCACATACCACGACGGGTCCATTCACGGGCAAAGGTTTTACGCAAATCGGCCACAACCTGTGTCTGAATGATATCGGTCAAATCACGCGACGCCCAACGGGATATGCCATTGGCAAAAGTATAATTTCCAGCGGTATTCTTTATAGTACAAATGCCCAGCGTACCCACAATGGAGTCACTTATCGTTGCACCGGCATCACTGTGAATAGCCATCGCCATATCAATCGGGATATTCATTCCCTTGGTGTTGGGCGAAACCGCTGAGCCACCTACCAGATAATTTACCCAAAAACCGCGTGATTGAAAATCATCGGAATAATCATTCAGTCCTTTGGTGCGGCTGTACACACTGTCGGGCATACCAGCCCATTGTAACCAATAGCGTGCTCCTTCAACATAGCGTGGTCGTTGACTGATTTCTGGAGTATAAAATATCTGAAGTGGATTAGCAGGCACCGGTTTAGCAATGAGACTATCAGCAGTACCGTGAAGTGTAGTAGTATCGCGAATAATTCCGGTATACGGACTTCGTGCCATATTTCCCATCCCGCCGCCAAATTTTACGGCATCAGCAGTTATGATTTTATCGTCTTCTGATCCAATGTTTGAAAGAACTACCTTATTTAGATTATTCCGACCCTTATCAAAATAAAAATAACCAAGATAAAGCCATGTACCTCCATTCATGGTTTGATTCACCGAAAACTCTGTCTTAATTCCCCTGTGAAAAACTGTATAATGCGCATCGGTTGTACTGTTTTCAAGCGATTTGTACGAAACATAAACTGCATATTTTCCGCCTTCGGGAATATTCGGCGTCCATTCTACCCGACTAACTTCATCTGAATTTGTATTGGTAGTAGTTTTGCGGTATGTACCTAAGGTAAACGGATTTTCGCCGAACAGGTAGGTTTTCTTCGTGTTGGCAAAACCAGGGAAGTCGCCTTTTTCCCAACGTTTGTATTCGTTTTGCTCTCTGTAGCGTGAAACATTATCTTTCGAATCGTTATCTACAATCACTTCATTCAACTGTGTATCGCGCTCACGGGGAAGCAACACGTTGGCACCGGCTTTTTCGAGCATAGGCACCAAAAATGGCAACACATAGGACTGAGTATATAAATCTTCCACCGTTTGAAAATAACGTGGTCGCTGCCATTCCCATCGCATTTTTCGCTGATTATAGTACCAGCCATGACTCTGCCAAAGCGCTACATGACGGTTCTGAAGTCCTTGTTCAATATCAAACGGGCGTGATGAATTTAAAACTAAGGGATGTGGCACCAACGGAATACTAAACTGCCGGGTAGTATCAATATTCGACTGATTGTAGTAATTTGGAATCAAATCTTCAATTCGTCGTCCATCGACCAGACATAGGACTGAATTGACAGTATATTTTTTTTTGCAGATGGTGCTTATGGCATTGTAAATCCTAATGACATTATCGGGACGAAAGGGCATATACCCGAATTTCTCGCCCATTGAAACAACCACAGCACCATTTTTTGCAGAGAATCCTACTACGGTGGCACGTTCCAGCAAAGTATATTTATTTACAATAACAGTGAGCGAATCGGAAATCTGATTTTCGAGAGTTTGCGTCACTTTAGTACGGGCAATCAGATTGAAAATTGTCAACTGACAAACCGTAAAAGCAACAATCAGGTATTTTATCTTTATATTCAAACGCGTATTTTATGGGCTGTTGCAAAGATATAAAAAAACGGAATGATTTTACTCACTCCGTTTTCGTTGTATATTCGAATTTTGATTTTATCAGAAGAAATTAATACGATTATCTGTTATATCGGATTTATCTTTCAAATCCTGAATAATCATGTATGGTAATGAATAGCTCATACGACCATTGAGTTGCATAATTTCCATTTTGGCATCAAAAGGCTGTGGATTATCTTTCTTGTTCGATGTGCTTACAACATAAACACCTGAATTACCTTTTATCGGTGCTGAAATTTTTCCAACAGGCAGTACACTCACTTTTCCAATTACAGAAGGTTCAAAACCGGCCGTTCCAAACTGATATGCACTGAAGTTTACAGCCGAAGCAGTTTTTACCGAGTCCTTGATAAATGCTGACAAGCCTTCGAGCGTGGGAGTTTTAGCCAACTGTTCTGAAAGATCTTTAATTATCATCTCAGCTTTTTTATCTTTTACGATTTCAGCTTTCAACTGATCTTTCACTTTTTCTACTGCACGATAGCCTTTTTTGTTTACTTCGTTGGTCATTACCACGGCAAACTTAGTTCCGCATTCAAACACATCAGAAACATCTTTCTTGCTGCTTTTGAATACCCACTGAACGATTTTACGTGACTGTGGTAAATCGGCAATACGTTCAGAAGTCTGCATAATATCCGAAGCCTGACGAACAACATATCCGCTTTCTTTGGCTTTCTTTTCAAAGTTATCCGCTTTCAGGTCGATAGCAAATTGTTTTGCATCGTTATAAATTTTACTAAATGATTTGCTGCTTGCAACTACTTTACGTTGCAGAATGGCAAGTTTCACTTTATGACGTGGTGCGGTTTTTTCCATCACCTGCATAATCTGAGTTCCCTGAGCATTTTTAATTGTGAATATCTCATTTTTGGCATTTCCAAATGCTTTTGTACTCATTTCTTTATCAATGCCCTGCATACCTTCTGTTATCCATCCAATTTCCCCTTTATTGGCAGCAGTTTGTTTCACTGCAGAGTATTTCTGTGCCAATGCTCCAAAATCAGATCCACCCTTAATTGCTGCAAGAATACTGTCGGCTTTCGCTTCATCTTTTGTTACAAGAAAAATATGACGCAGTTTCACCGAGTCGGACTGCATAATGCCTGATTGCATAACGCGGGCCATAGTATAAGTATCATCTACAAATGAAGGTCCATACACATCGCCGGTATTTCCTTTAAAAGCAAAATCTTTCAGTAATGCAGGTACAGTTTTTTCAGAATAATTTTTTCCATCATACATTACATCCGAATTAGAATTTACCAAACCGGCAACATCGGTAGTAGTTTTAAATTCAGGTGCTAATTTACTCATCCACATTTCAGCCTCTTTGTAGTCATCTTTCAACGGTTTAATATCGAAAGCTACAAAACTGATTGCACTGTTGGCTTCCGATTTGTATTGTTCTTTTTGTTTGCTGTAACGGTCGGCAATTTCGCTGTCCGAAACTTTTACCAACGAATCAGAAATCAGATAATATGGTTTTACAACATATTTCGCATCAACACTTACCTTACGATCCTGAAAATTCATTTTGGCATCCAGGTTATTTGCAGTAACTGATTTAGAAATCAATGCATTGTATTTTTCCTGTAAAAGTTGGGTTTTTACAGTTTTTTCCCAGAATTTCCAGTAGCTTTTCAGTTTTTCAATTTGTTGTTTCTGATCCTGATTTGTAGTTGATTGTTCCATAGTATTCTGGAATTGCATTAACGCTTCACGGCTGAATTGTCCGTTTTCGCCTGCAAAAGCACGACGTTGCAGAATTAATGGGTGAATGTTGTTTCCAATCAAACGATCAGTCAACTCATCTTTACCTACTGCCAAACCAAGTTTTTTAGCTTCTGCATTCAGGATTTTCTCGTTTACCATAGTTTCCCATACCGACTGACGAAGTTGATTCATCATGTCTTCACCTAATTCAGTTTTTCCGGTCTCAATTTTGTAAACTTCCGTCAACTGTTCAATTGCTGCAGAGTATTCTTTAATATTGATATCCTCACCAGCGATTTTTGCAATCGTTTCCTTCGACTTGTTGAAATATGTAGAACCTTCTTTCAGGAAATCACCTACAATAAACGCTAATAATGCAAGTCCCACTACTGCTACAAGTAAAACTCCTTTGCTTCTGATCTTTTCTAATGTTGCCATTTTTTCGAACTAATTTTATATTTTTTGTTATTATTTTTTCTGAAAATTTGAGGGCACGAATATACAAAAAAAAAGTAAATGCTCAATCTTTTCTGATGAAATTCTGTGTTTTTTTAGTCTAAACTCACTTTCTGTTACTAACTGTTACTTCTCTTTGGTCAGTTTTACAAGTTCAATTCTGTTATTAGTCACTTTCATACATTTTATCGTAAACCGCTCAATCCGAATCACTTCATTCAATTTAGGAAAATGCTGATGATTGTGCAAAATAAAACCGGCAATCGTCTCATAATCATCCGATTCGGGAATATTCAGATTAAACCGGCTATTGATTGTATCCACTTCAAGCCGACCTGAAAACATATATTCGTTTTCCCCTGTTTTTTCAGCCACATAATCGTGAATATCATGTTCATCCTCTATTTCTCCAAAAATCTCTTCCATAATATCTTCAAGCGTTACTATTCCTGCAGTTCCGCCAAATTCATCAACCACCACAGCAATGCTTTTCTTCTGGCTCATAAAGGTTTTCATCAGTTTTTGAGCTGCCATATTTTCGGGCACAATCGGAATCTGATTAATCTGTTTCTTCCAGTCCTTCTGATGTTCAAACATCTCCGAAGAGTGAATATAACCGATAATATTGTCGATATCGCCTTTAAAAATGGGGATTTTCGAAAACCCTGTTTCAATAAAAGTTTCTTTCAAAACTTCGATATCCGACTCGAAATCCAATGCAATAATTTCGGTGCGAGGAACAAAGCAATCACGCAGTTTCACTTTTGAGAAGTCGAGTGCATTCTGAAATATTTTTACTTCGTTTTCGAGTTCCTTTTCGCTTTCATGGTTATCAAAACTCTCCTGAATAAGGTAATTCAAATCAATTCTTGAAAATACGTTTTCTTTTGTTACCGGACTTACATCCAACCGGAACAAACCCAGTATTTTTACAGAAACCCATGTACCAAAGCGTGAAATCGGATATAAAATGATGTAGAAAAGCAGCAAAAGAGGAGAAAAAATCCGCAAGAAAAGATTTGGATTGACTCTGAATACTGTTTTTGGAATAAATTCACCTGTAAAAAGCACGATGATGGTTGCCAGAATCGTTTGGATTAATGTGATAATAAACGGATTTCCGAGAACACTCAACCAGGGCGTCAGCAATTGCGCCATCAAAAGGCCATAAATAACCAGACAGATATTATTACCAACCAGCATAGTAGAAATATACTGCTGCGGATTGCGGTAAAATATGGAGAGAATGGACGATGTAAGGTTCTGTTGCTTTTTATCCAACTCAAAACGCAGTTTGTTGGAAGTAATAAAAGCAATTTCGAGTCCTGAGAAGAAAGCCGAAAAAACCAGTGTCAGAAGTATAAACGTAATATTGTCCAAAATTTCAAAATTCAGGTTGTTTGAATGCAAAGATACATGATTTTGTAAAATTCCGCACACAAAAATCTGTTTTAATGCGTTTTTTGAGGCAAAATTTAGCTTTTCTGTTTTATTGATTAAAATATGAAAAAATAACTTTTAATAAATACAATTTATTGATAAACTGGCACTTATACAAAACGACTGAATGATAACATTATTTATTGCAAAGAGCATTTGTAGTTTTAAAAAAAAGAAGTATCTTTGCAACCGCTTTTGAAAAACGATCTAGTAGCTCAGCAGGTAGAGCACATCCCTTTTAAGGATGGGGTCCTGGGTT
>JBAXPM010000050.1:0-25269 GCA_037132235.1 Paludibacter sp. | reverse complement strand
AAGATGCCCGGAAAAATGCACATCTGACACAAGACGAACTGGCTAAACGTATAGGTTCAAATAAGTCGTATATTTCACGTGTTGAAAATGGCAAAACCGAACCTAAATTATCTACTTTTTTTCGCATTATTCGTGCATTGGGATTAACGGTTGAGTTGAATCCGATACAATCCTAAGAGTTGAACTGATAGACAGAAACAACAAATAATCTAATTGGATTTGATAACTTTTGCCGTTTTGCTAGTTTCTTTGCAAAAGCGGTTTTTTATTTTTTGAAAATTAGATTGGAGTGTTAAGGTAAATGTGTATTTTTGTGGTAATATATTATTCTTTTTTTCTAAAGTAAATATTTTCTATGCAAACAATTTTTGATTTTACACCAATTGACATTGACTGCAATTCTTATGATTACAAATATCAACCAGAACTAACAGAAGTTCTCGACGGTATTGATACTGATTTTAATCAGGACATAATCAATCAAATTGTTCTATGGAAAGTAAATAGATATGCATCTATTGATGTTGAAACTATGAAATTAATTAATAGAATCAGCAAAAAAGATACGGAAATTGATACCGCATTACTAGGTGATATTTTTTTACGTTTACTTCATACCTCTCAAAAAGGGATTCGTTTAGCAATGGCCTCAGCTATCCTTCGTTTTAAAAATCCAAAAGTCTATCAAATTATTGATCAGAGAGTATATAGATTCTTATTTGGCAAGGAACTAAAATACGATTTAAAAGACATTAATATGCAAATTTGTCTTTATACTGACTATTTGAGTAAATTAAAAGAAGCTTGTAAACTGTTTAGCGTTGATTTTGAGAATGCAGATAGGGTTTTTTATGCTATGGATAAAAAAATCAACAAAGAAATTAATCTTAACGGTTTTTGAAAATAAGAATCAATAATAATTTCAACTTAATTATATCTATCAAAGGAGACATAATTTAATAATGCAAATAACCCCACACCAAGCCAAGTACCTATCTTACGAGCTTACTCGCCGTTTCCCTTCGGGAAGCAGCGAGAAATTCAATATGGCGTTGGTAGATGCTCAGGTTGATTTGAATCCGCATCAGGTGGAGGCTGCGTTGTTTGCGTTTAAATCGCCCTTGTCAAAAGGAGCAATTCTGGCTGATGAAGTTGGTTTAGGTAAAACCATTGAAGCAGGAATACTACTTTCGCAACTTTGGGCTGAAAGACGTAGAAAATTATTGATTATTTGTCCTGCAAATCTGAGAAAACAGTGGAGTCAGGAACTTGCCGATAAGTTTTTTCTGGAATCTATATTGCTTGAAAATAAGAACTATAAAGAACTAAAAAAATCAGGCAAGAAAAATCCTTTCGACCAATCTAAAATCGTTATTTGTTCCTATCAGTTTGCTAGGTCAAAAGCTGATTTTATGCAGTTGATTACATGGGACTTGGCTGTGATTGACGAAGCACACCGTTTGCGAAACGTATACAAACCAACCAATAAGATAGGAAATGCCATTAAAGAGGCGTTATCTCATTCACGAAAAGCATTATTGACAGCTACACCGCTTCAAAACTCATTGCTTGAGCTTTATGGTTTGGTAAGTATCATTGATGAAAATACCTTTGGTGACATTAAAAGTTTTAGAAGTCAATTTCTCAGAACCGTTGACGGTGATAATTTTCAAGATTTACGTGATAGATTGAAATCAGTCTGTATTCGCAATCTTCGTAGTCAGGTTCAAGAATACATTCGTTACACAAATCGCATTCCGCTAACCATTAAGTTTGAGCCAACAGATGCCGAACAGCAATTGTATGAGGATGTGAGTGATTATTTGCAGCGTGAATTATTATATGCTTTACCCGCAGGGCAAAGGCATTTAATGACACTGATACTACGTAAATTGTTGGCTTCGTCCTCTTTTGCTATTGCCGGAACATTAAACGGTCTCATTCGCAAATTAAATCTGGTTATTGAGAATAATAAGCAATTGGTTACTGCAGAAGGCATAGAAGAAGATTACGAATTGTTCGAAGAACAAGTTGAAGAATGGGATGAAGAAACCGAAGAAGTTGACAAGCTAACTGATATTGACATAGAGTTGATTGGTAAAGAAATAACAGACCTTACGGCTTTTCGTGATTTAGCCGAATCTATTAAACACAATACCAAAGGAGATAAATTGCTTACAGCTTTGAAGGAAGGTTTTGCGAAAATGGATAAACATGCTAACCGAAAGGCTATCATTTTTACAGAATCTACTCGAACACAAAATTACCTGTTTAACTTACTGAGTGCGCATTACCCGGATAAAATTGTATTGTTTAATGGGTCGAATAACGACGAACTATCGAATAAAATATATAAAAGTTGGGTGAGTCAGAATACGGGAACTGACAAAATAAGTGGTTCTCCAACAGGTGATAAACGCTCGGCATTGGTAGACTATTTCCGAAATGAAGCCACCATAATGATTGCCACCGAAGCAGCTGCCGAAGGTATAAACTTGCAATTTTGCTCCTTAATCATCAACTTCGATTTACCCTGGAATCCGCAGCGGATTGAACAACGTATTGGGCGCTGTCACCGTTACGGTCAGAAATACGATGTGGTTGTAGTGAATTTTCTGAATACAAAAAATGCAGCTGATGTGCGGGTTTTTCAATTGTTGGATCAGAAGTTCAAATTATTTAGTGGCGTTTTTGGGGCAAGTGATGATGTATTGGGAAGTATTGAATCAGGGGTGGATTTTGAGAAACGCATTGCTGAGATATACCAAAATTACAGAAGCGAGAATGAAATTATTGAGCAATTTGATTTGCTTCAACAAGAGTTAGATGAGCAAATAAATAAGAAGATGCTTTCGACCCGGGAGAAATTGCTTGCAAACTTTGATGACGAAGTAATTGACAAATTGAAGTTGAGACTTGCTGAAAGTAAAGAGTATATAACCAAATATGAAAAATGGCTCTGGACTATTACTAAACACGAGCTTAGTTCATATGCAAATTTCAATGACGAAGAACTGACTTTCAGATTGACTCAGCAACCGAACAAAAAACACATTTTCCCAACCGAAACTTTTAAACTTGGAAAGCCAAGCACAGAACCTCACGTATACCGCATGGGACATCCATTGGCACAATATGTATTGGAAAGTGTAAAGCAGAATGCAACACCTTATGCAGACCTGACTTTTGACTTGACAAAATACGAAGGGAATATTTCCATTTTGGAAGAACTAAAAGGAAATACGGGTTGGATGACGGTAACAGCAGTAAGTGTAAACTCATTTGAATCTTCCGATTATTTATTGATTTACGGAAATACAAGTGATACTAAGCATGTAACCGAAGAACAATTAAAACGAATGCTCACTTTGCCTGTAACTAAATACGAGTTAGCAAGCAAGGAAGTAAAAAGTGACACTAACGAAAAACTGGGTGAAACACATTTGGCTGCATTACTGAAAAGTATTTCAGAAAATGACAGCGTTTTTATGAAGCTTGAAACGGAAAAACTCAACAAATGGGCAGAAGATAGAATCAATGCTTCCGAATTGGCCATAAAAGAAACTAAAGCGAAAATTAAAGAATTGAACCGAGAATCACATAAGACAACTGTACCTGCCGAGCAACTCAAAATCCAAGAGGAATTACAGGAATTATCGCGGAAACAAAAAAAACAACGACAAGAAATCTTTATAGTTGAAGATGAAATTGCCGAAATGAGAGATAAAATGATTGCTGATATTCAACATCGTATGAAGCAAGAAATAACAAAAGAACACTTATTTACCATCAACTGGAAGCTGGTATAAATCCTAAAATATCAAACAATGAATTTTGAAGAATTAGTTAATCAAATTGAACTTGTACACTTCGAACTACAACAATGCGCAGTTCGTCAGGTGGATAACTTCTTAACTTCACGAAATATTTTGATTGGATTTTACATTGTAGAATTTGAACAAAACGGTACTGATAAAGCTAAATATGGAGCTAATACTATCAAAGAGTTAGCAGACAGATTGAAACATATTAAAGGGATTTCCACACCACAACTTTATCGATTTAGAGATTTTTACATTTCTTATCCTCAGATTTTCTCAACAGTGTTGAGAAAATTGAAAAACACAGAAATATCCCAAAACGGAATTTTCTCAACAGTGTCGAGAGAATTAGTTACGCTTCCTGATCATCAGGCTGCCACAGAATATTCATTTGCTCCGGAAGTATTATTTAGCAAACTTAGTTTCTCTCATTTTTTAGAACTAATAAATGCCGAAACACCTCTAAAAAGAGCTTTTTACGAAGTACAAGCCATTAAAAACAATTGGGGAGTTCGCGATTTGAATAGAGCAATGAGTACACTTCTGTATGAAAGAACCGGACTTTCTACTGATAAGGAAGCAGTAATTGCAAAAGCCAAAGGTGACGAAAAACCAACAATTTTGGATATTGTAAAAAATCCATACTTTCTTGAATTTCTTGGACTCGAAGAAAAACCAAGTTACACGGAACACGATTTAGAAACTGCCATTATTGACCATTTACAAACTTTTCTGACTGAGCTTGGGAGAGGTTTTTGCTTTGAATCCCGACAGAAACGAATCACATTCGATAATAAGCATTACAGAATAGATTTGGTGTTTTATCATCGTATTCTTAAGTGCCATATACTTATTGACCTGAAAATTGGGCAATTTGACCACGCCGATGCTGGGCAAATGAATATGTATTTGAACTATTACAGAAAAAATGAAATGACAGATGGTGATTTTCCACCGGTAGGGATTATTCTTTGTGCTGATAAAAACGATGCATTGGTGGAATATACAACCACAGGTTTGTCAAATGAAGTGTTTGTATCCAAATATTTAGTGCAACTACCTGCCAAAGAAGAGCTAGAAGCTTTTATGAAAAACGAACTTAAAAATTAGCATGACAAATTACGAAAAACTAATCAATACGCTCAAAGAAGTGTTTATGCTCGACAAAGCCGAGCTGGATTTTGGCATTTATCGCATAATGAACCAAAAACGCAAAGACATTGAGCAATTTCTCGAAAAAGAGTTAGTTCCACAGGTAAGACAGGTATTGGAATCAAGTTTATCGGTTGATAAACAAGCCTTACAGAAAGAATTAGACGAAGCCATAAAACTGGCTCACACCTTGGGTGCCGACCCCGAGATGCTGCCCAAAGTGCAACAAATAAAAGCCCGAATGGGAGAGGCTGCCGACATGGTGGCAATTGAAAATGAAGTGTTTTCGCTTTTGGCCAACTTCTTTAAACGTTATTTCGACAATGGCGATTTTATCTCCATGCGCCGATACAAAAAAGATGTGTATGCCATACCCTACGAAGGCGAAGAAGTGAAACTGCATTGGGCAAATGCAGACCAGTATTACATTAAAACCAGCGAGTATTTAAAAAACTACCGCTTCAAACTCAGCAATGGAAAAACAGTTTGCTTTGAACTGATAGAAGCCAGTACCGAACAAAATAACAACAAAACGCAAGGTGATAAAGAACGTAAATTTTCTCTAGCGGATAAAGCAGTAGAAGTTATTGAGGGTGAATTAGTAATTCCATTCACTTATGAGCCAGCCGACAAAAAAATAAAGCAAGCAGATTTATTGGCAGAAGCTTTCGAGCAAGTAAAAGCTCAAATACCGGCTGAATTTGCAGAATTACAGAGCCTACGTCCCACAGAAAAAGACAAACAACGCACTTTGCTGCAAAAACATTTACTGGATTATACTGCACGCAATACCTTCGATTACTTTATACACAAAGATTTAGGCGGTTTCCTAACCAGAGAACTGGACTTCTATATCAAAAATGAAGTATTGTTTATCGACGACCTCAATACCCGCGATGAACAAGAGTTTTTGAAACAACTCTCTAAAATCAAAGCTATTAAAAAGATTGGCGAAAAGATTATCACTTTCCTGGCTCAACTGGAAAACTTCCAAAAGAAACTCTGGCTAAAAAAGAAAATGGTGGTAGAATGTAATTACTGCATTACGTTGGATCGTGTACCCGCTGAACTATACGCCGAAGTAGCTGCCAACCAAGCGCAAACCGACGAATGGATACGCTTGTTTGCTATTGATGAAATTAAGGGCGAAAGCAACAATACTCTTTTTGGTTCTGATAAAGTTGGTTTTACAACTCCACTCACCGTGGAATTTCTAAAACAAAATCAGTTCCTTGTATTGGATACAGCTTTCTTTTCAGAAGCATTTAAATGGAAATTGATTGGTAGTATTGAAAAATTTGACAATCAATGTGATGGTCTCCTTTTCAATACAGACAACTTTCATGGATTAAACTTAATTCAAGAAAAATACAGAAATTCGATTCAATCACTATATACAGACCCACCATATAATACGAGTGCTTCTGAAATTCTTTATAAAAATAACTATAAACATTCTTCTTGGGTTTCGATGATGGATTCAAGAATATTTCTTTCGAGAGAACTTCTAAAAGATACGGGGTCAGCTTGTTATACTATTGATGATTTTGAAGTAGGTTTATTAAAAATTTTACTTGACCAAAATTTCAACAACGAAAACTATTTAGCTACAACTCCAATTCGCAATAATCCTTCTGGAAGATCTACAGTAAAGGGGTTCTCTATTAATCATGAATATGGACTTTATTACGCTAAAACTGATTTATCTGAACTTGGAAGATTGCCACACAAGGAAAAACAAAAAGAACGGTACAATTTTGGTGACGATAATGGAAATTATGAATGGGAAAATTTAAGAAGAAATGGACCTGATTCAAATAGACTCGATAGACCTAAACAGTATTATCCCATTTATTACAATAAAACTAACGGAATTTGGAGAATTCCAGAAATGGAATATGATGAAGATTCAAAGTTGTGGAATATTAACGATTTACAATCAATTGAAGAAATTTCATTATTTCCTATCCATCCTAATGGTGAAGAAAAAGTTTGGAGGTATAGTGTTGAAAATTTAATAAATGAACCTGATAGATTTAAGATTGAAATAAAAGATGAAAGTTTTGAAGTCTACAGAAAAAAATATTTAAACAACGATGGTATTTTACCGAGAACTTGGTGGGAAGATGCATCGTATTCTGCACGAGACAATGGTACAAGAGAATTAGTTGACTTATTTGGGAATGTCAAATTATTTGATTTTCCCAAATCAAAATATGCAGTTAAAGACTCATTGAAAGTTTTAAATTCAAATCATAGAGATATCGTCTTGGATTATTTTGGTGGTTCAGCCACCACAGGACACGCAACGATTGAATTAAACAGGGAAGATTCAGGTAAAAGGAAATTCATATTAATGGAAATGGGTGCATATTTTGATGTTATCACAAAACCACGAATTCAGAAAGCAATTTACAGCAAAGACTGGAAAGATGGAAAGCCAGTAAGCCGTAAAGGTATCAGTCATTGTTTTAAATACATGAGTCTGGAAAGTTACGAAGATACATTGAATAACCTTGAAATTATACAAAGCGAGAATCAACAGCAATTATTGGAATTGAATCCAACTTTCAAAGAAGGTTATATTCTCAACTATATGCTGGATGTAGAAACACAGGGCAGCTTGTTGAATTTGGAATGGTTCGAGAATCCTTTCGATTGCAGCCTCCGCATTACCCGCAATAACGAGATGCTACCTACCCGGGTAGACTTGGTAGAAACATTCAATTACCTGATAGGCTTAGTGGTAGAAAACTACGCCGTTCCCAAAGAGGGTTATGTGGTGGTAACAGGCAAAAACCTTGCAGGAGAAAAGATTCTGGTGGTTTGGCGCAATTGCTTATTGTACGATAACGAAGCATTAAACGCTTTCCTGAGTAAAAGCAAATACAATCCGCTCGATAATGAATTCGACCGCATTTACGTGAATGGCGACAACAATGTAGAAAACCTGAAAGTAGGCGAAGAACGTTGGAAAGTAGTTTTGATTGAAGAAGAGTTTAAAAATCGAATGTTTGAAGGAAATTAAGAAATAAAAATGCAGAATTAAAAATTTAAAATTATGGCAGATATAAAGCTAAAATCCTTTACAATCAAGGGTTACAAAAGCATTAAAGAGATCGTTCATTTCGAACCCAAACCAATCAATATATTGATAGGGCCTAATGGTGCAGGGAAAAGTAATTTCATATCTTTCTTTAAGTTCTTGAGTTGGATGCTCAATTCGGATGGCAAGCTTCAAGAACATGTCGCTTATTTGGGTGGAGCTAACGACATACTTCATGATGGAGCAGATGTTACCAAAAACATTGATGCCGAGATGGCTATTCAAACTAAAAATGGATTGAATGAATATAAGTTTAGTTTGATGTTTGCAAAACCAGATAAATTGGTTTTTAAAGAAGAAAAGTACAGATTTTCTCGCATTAATATGGGTGTAGATGCTAGCTGGAGTTCATGCGGTGTTGGGCATGATGAAGCTAAATTACCAGGAGTTGCTAATCCAACAGCAACCACAATTTTAAACTTACTTAGGAAATTAATAGTTTATCAATTTCATAACACCAGCGATACTGCCCCCATGCGATTGAAATGGTCAGCATCCGATGGTCGTTGGTTGAAACAAAATGGAGAAAATTTAGGCAGTTTTCTGTATAGGATACAACAAGAAGAACGGGCGTATTATACTCGTATTGTGAAATATATCCGTCAAGTACTTCCTTTTTTTGATGATTTCGATTTCTATGAAGAATTTGGTCAAATACTGCTAAGATGGAAAGAAAAGGGGACTAATAAGGTATTTAATGCCGGACAAGCCTCTGATGGAATGCTCCGTACTATTGCTTTAATAAGTTTATTAGCCCAAAATCCAAAAGATTTACCTGCAGTATTATTTTTAGATGAACCTGAATTGGGTTTACATCCAAGTGCAATTGATGCAGTGGCAGGATTAATTAAAGCTGCTTCTGAACATTGTCAGGTTTTCATAGCAACCCAATCAATTAGTCTTGTAAATAATTTTGAATTAGACGATTTAGTTGTAATCGATAGAAAAGGGCGAAGTTCGGAATATTCACGACCAGATACAGAAAGATTGGAGGAATATTTAGATGAGTTTTCAACAGGTCAAATTTGGGAGAAAAATATAATTGGTGGACGTCCATGAAATACATAAATATAATTGTCGAAGGTAGTTCCGAAGAGAATTTCGTGAACGAAGTGCTGGTCAAACATTTCGCAGCATTACATATTTTTGTTTCTTCCCGAAAAATAAAAACAGGTTGGGATAAGTTGAACAATAAGCCGGCAAAAGGTGGTTTATTAAAATACAGCAAATTTAAGAATGATGTATTGAGATGGATTTCATCCGATAGAGGGAGAGAAAACACTTATTATACAAGCTTTATTGATTTATATGCTTTCCCGAAAGATTCCGAAAGTCCATATATCCGATCTATACAATCAATTGCTAATCCTTACGATAAAATCAAAGCATTAGAAGCTGCAATAGGTGCAAATATAAACAATGTTAAGTTTATTCCATACGTACAACTTCATGAATTTGAAGCATTATTATTGGTCGAACCAGATAGACTTTTAACTATGTATCCAGGTGGAAGATGTGGAGTTAATCTTTTGAAAACAAATATTGGGAATAAGCCTGCTGAGGAAATCAACGAATCTCCCGAAACAGCACCTTCTAAAAGAATAATTCGATTTATACCTGCATACGCTGGTCAAAAAGCACAGGTCGGGCCAATGATTGCTGAAGATATAGGTTTATCTAAACTTAGGGAAAAATGCCCTCACTTTAATGAATGGATCACTAAACTTGAAAGTATCTGAGAATGGCAAAATTATCATCATCCCTCGTACTCAATAAATACATTTTATTTCTTTTCGGCGTAACCGATTTGGAAGCCTTATCAAAAGACTTAAAAGATTCTTCGTTAGAAGGTTATGACGAAAATAATGTTTCTCACTTTCATCATGCATTGGTGGCAAAGCTGTACCACAATAACTATCTGACTAAAGATATGTTGTTACAGTACGATCAGAATATATTCTCACACACTCAAACTATTTCTGATAAACGACACGAGCCTATTCGCTGGAAATACTTTCAATATCTGGCATTATTGTTCACTGAACTTTATTTGGATAAATACTTCACTGATAAAATCGAGTTACAATCGGAATTGAATAATTTCCTAGTAGTCAACGATGGCAAATATAAAAACGATTTCTCAGCTGTTTCAGCATTCAAATTAGAAAATGATTGTAACGATTTGAATAAGATTGCTTATTGGAATGCCACAGGCTCGGGTAAAACCTTGTTGATGCATATTAATATTCTACAATACCAGTATTATTTAAAGTCGCATAATATCACTGCAGGGCTTAATAGAATAATAGTTCTCACGCCAAACGAGGGACTATCAAAACAGCATTTAAAGGAGTTTGTATTATCCGATATGGATGCTGAATTGTTTGATAAGAATGGTGGAACCTTATTTTCAGCTCACAAAATAGAGATTATTGATATTCATAAACTCGAAGAAACAAGTGGCAACAAAACAGTTGCAGTTGAATCATTCGAAGGCAATAATTTGGTGTTGGTGGACGAAGGGCACCGTGGTTCCGGAGGCGAAAGTTGGAAAGACAAGCGCAACAGGTTGTGTGATACTGGATTTTCATTTGAATATTCAGCCACTTTTGGGCAAGCTGTTCATGCACTTTCGGGCAAGAAACAAAAAGACTTGTTAGACGAATATGGAAAAGCAACCATTTTTGACTATTCATATCGGTATTTCTATAACGATGGATATGGTAAAGATTATCAGATACTTAATTTGAATGAACAATGGCATGAAGCAGGAAAAGAAGATCGTGTTCAACTATATCTGACAGCTTGTTTGCTATCATTTTACGAACAATTATTGGTGTATCGTGATCATGAAAAAGCGTTGGATTCTTTCCTGATAGATAAGCCATTGGCTATTTTTGTTGGTGGTAAAGTAACTAAAAGCATTAGTAAAGAAATTGCATCAGACGTGGTGGAAGTGTTGAAGTTTATTGCTGACTTCGTAAAAAACGAGAATAAATCAACTGAACGGATTAGACTATTGCTCGAAGCAAAAGATGGTCTAAATGATGAATATGGTCACTCCATATTCCGAAATGCGTATCGTGAAATCAGAAAAAATGGAAATACAGCAAATGCAGTTTTTCAGGACATGCTTACTGAAATTTTTAATTCGGAAGTTGCCGGAGCATCTTTACATATAGATAACCTAAAAGGTCAAGATGGTGAAATTGGTTTAAGAATTGGAAATGCTGATTATTTTGGGGTTATAAATGTAGGAGATGATTCCGGTTTAATAAAGATTTGCGAAGCTCAAAAATTATTAGTCGACGAAAAAGATTTTTCAAGTTCTCTATTTCAGGAAATCAACAGTAAACACAGCAAAGTAAATGTTTTAATTGGTTCAAAGAAATTTACTGAAGGCTGGAGTAGTTGGCGCGTAAGCACAATGGGCTTATTGAATATTGGACGCGGAGAGGGTTCCGAAATCATTCAGTTATTTGGTCGTGGAGTAAGATTAAAAGGATATAAATTTTCATTACAGAGAAGTACTGCTTTAGATCCAAATATAAAACCCTCAACAATTCCGGCAGTGTTACCAATATTGGAAACTCTGAATATCTTTGGTTTGCGTGCCGATTACATGCAACAATTTAAAGATTATTTGGAAGAAGAAGGTTTAAAAACACAAAATGATGTTGATAATTATGAGCGATTTAAGATTGAAATCTTACCTACAATTACGAAATTGTCAGATAAAAAGCTTAAAACAGTTCAGGTAAAAGAAGGAGCTAATTTTAAAAAAGAAGATGTAGTTGACACAGTACTTTCAGACAAAGTTCAACATATAATTCTCGATTGGTATCCTAAAATTCAAGTGCTTAATAGCAAGAAGAAAGCAGGAACACCCGATGTCGTTAGTTTAGAAAAATGTAATTTTTCAGAGGCTAATCTGGCATTTTTAGACTGGGTACATATCTATTTTGAAATTCAAAAGTTTAAGAATGAACGAAGTTGGTATAATTTAAACTTATCAAAAGATGAATTAAGAAGGATATTGTCTTGTCCCGATTGGTACACAATCTATATTCCTTCTGCAGAACTCGCTCCAACGGATTTTAGCAAAGTTCGTATGTGGCAGGAACTTGCAATTACATTACTCAAGTTGTTTATTGAAAGGCTTTACAATTATAGAAAACGTGATTATTACAAAGATAAGTTGGAAACAATGATACTTGATGTTACACACCCTAATTTCAATAAAGAATACAATATCTTGGTTCAAAAAGATCAAGATAGGATTATTAGCAAATTGAAGGGACTTCAAGAAAATGTACGAAAGAAAAGTTTTTCTGAGAATTTTGAGATAAGTCAGAACTTTGAGGCATTGTACTCGGCAATGCACTTATATCAACCCCTTATTTACATTGAATCTGGTGACTATAAAGAAGTTGTAAAGGTTCAACCTGTTGCTTTAAATAAAGGTGAGAGGGATTTAGTAGAAGATTTGAGAATCTATTTCGAGAACAATTCAGATTTCTTTGTTGACAAACAATTATATTTACTCAGAAATGAAAGCCGAAAAGGGATTGGATTTTTCGAGGCAAATGGTAATTTTTACCCGGATTTTATTTTGTGGTTGGTAATTGGCGAAATGCAATATATTTCGTTTATCGATCCCAAGGGATTACGTCAAATTCAAGGTATTGAAGACCCTAAAATTCAATTGCACAAAACAATAAAGACAACTATACAAGCGGGGATTCAAGATTCACAGGTTCTATTAAACTCATTTATAATCTCAAACACACCTTACAACGAACTTATTCACTGGAAAGGCCAGGAAAGTATTACTGACTTCAATTCAAATCATGTTTATTTCCAAAAAGAACAAAAAAATAAATATGTAGATTCAATGATTCATTCAATGTTTATATAAGAATATAATTCCCTGTTTGGCCTAGACTTCCGACTACATCAAGCTAGAATCAAACCTCAGGTCTTAAATGGATAAAATACTAAGAACCTAATTATTTTGATTGAAAATGAATTCGATTGCATTCATAGATACCGAAATAGAACCAAAAAGCAGTAAGATCCTTGACATAGGCAGTGTTAAGGGTGATGGAAGTTCGTTTCATAGAAACTCGGTTGTTGAATTCGTTCAATTTGTCAACGGAACAGAATTTATATGCGGTCACAACATCTTAAACCATGATATCAAATATATTGGTAATGCGCTAAATAATGCTGGAATTAATGCAGCAAATATCATTGATACCTTACACCTTTCCCCTCTGCTTTTTCCTACAAAACCCTATCATGCATTACTAAAAGATGATAAACTGCAAACGGAAGAAATGAACAATCCGTTGAATGATGCCATTAAAGCAAGAGATTTATTCTACGATGAAATTGCCGCCTTTAAACAAACAGATGAAAAACTGCAACAAATCTTCTATCTGTTATTGAAAGCTCGGAAAGAGTTTCAATCCTTTTTTCGTTTCATCTCCTATACAAGCGCAAGCGCTGAAATTGAAAAACTGATTCATCAACATTTTGAAAATGAAATGTGTGAACAGGTTAATCTCGCTCAACTAATTTCGGAACATCCGGTGGAACTTGCCTACTGTTTATCGCTGATTCATTCTTTCATTTACTATAAAAAAATACATTCCATAACGCCACCCTGGGTACTGAAGAATTATCCAGAGGTGGAAAGAATCATGTTTCAATTACGCAACAAACCTTGTATAAGCGGATGTGCATATTGTAACCAGGCTTTAGATGTACACAAAGGATTGAAACGTTTTTTTGGATTTGATGCATACCGGACCTACGGCGGTGAACCATTGCAGGAAAAAGCAGTAAAGGCAGCTGTCGATAATAAATCATTACTAGCCGTATTCCCAACAGGTGGAGGTAAATCCATAACCTTTCAGGTACCTGCTTTAATGAGTGGCGAAAGTTCAAAAGGGTTGACAGTTGTCATTTCTCCTTTACAATCGTTGATGAAAGATCAGGTGGATAACCTTGAAAAAAACGGAATTACAGAAGCAGTTACGATTAATGGGTTGCTTGACCCTATTGAAAGAGCCAAATCATTCGAACGTGTGGAGGATGGTTCGGCTTCTTTATTGTATATCTCGCCGGAATCTTTGCGTTCTAAAACAATCGAACGATTGTTGTTGGGCAGGAAAATTGTTCGTTTTGTTATTGACGAAGCTCACTGTTTTTCTTCATGGGGTCAGGATTTCAGAGTTGACTACTTATACATTGCTGATTTTATTAAGGGTATTCAGGAAAAGAAAAACCTCCCCGATGGAATTCCGGTATCGTGTTTCACGGCTACAGCCAAGCAAAAAGTAATAGAAGATATTCAAAGCTATTTCAGGGAGAAGCTCTCCATACATCTTGAACTTTTCACGTCAAAAACTTCAAGAACAAACCTTCATTACAACGTTGTTGAAAAAGGTGACGAAGAAGAAAAATATCAAACAGCCAGGGATTTAATTGAGGAAAAGAATTGTCCGACAATCATCTATGTTTCAAGAACCCGAAAAGCTTATTTGCTGGCTGAAAGGTTAACCAAAGATGGATTCAGTGCCAGACCTTACCACGGTAAAATGGATGCGAAGGAAAAAACGACCAATCAAAACGCATTTATTGAAGGTGAAGTACAGATTATGGTGGCTACTTCGGCTTTTGGAATGGGCGTAGATAAAAAAGACGTGGGTATGGTGATTCACTATGAAATATCGGATTCGCTCGAAAACTATATTCATTAAAGTATGAAAACACTTAGCGCTTGTTGGTGCATTTATGTAAAATGTGCCAATACAAAGTTATTCCGCTATTTGGGCTATAATAGAACACTAAATTAATAAACCGCAATTTGTCACCCAAGTCCCCATTATCAACCCAAAACAATAGTTTTATCGTTTTTACAAGGCAATAATCACATAATAATGTCATTTATACAAGGCAATAAAACCACGATTTTTATTTATTTATGGAAAATACTCTTCATTATATGTCCTTTAATAGAAATTATTTACCATTCAAGAGTATTTTGCCTCTCTTAGTGGAAAATAATTGCTCCCCCTCGTTTTCAACGAAGAGTTAATGGCAAAATGTTATTAACATAAAAAGAAACTTTTCTATTCACAAAAGAATTGACCTATTTTGTCAAGTATTTTGCGCCGTTTACTTGACATATTTTTTAGAAAGAATACTAAAATAATGAATTTTTGCTATATACTACTCCAAATGGGAAAGTTCGGGTAGAAATATTTTTGCATAACGAAACGGTATGGCTTACGCAGGAAAAGATGGCCGAATTGTTTGGAGTTGACAGAACTCTTATTACCAAGCATTTACGAAATATATTTATTACAGGCGAATTACAAGAAGATTCAGTATGTGCAAAAATTGCACATACTGCCACCGATGGAAAATCCTTACCAGCGGAGCTAAAGGCATATTGAGAAAAATAGTAAAAAAACACAATCTATGGGATTACAACTTATTCAAAGTAAAATTTACACCATAATGGGTTGTAAAGTGATGATAGACTTTGATTTAGCCGAAATGTATGGTATTGAAACGATAGAACTCAAGCAAGCAGTTAGAAGTAATCAATGCTTATTAATGGGCAGGTGAGACCCCTAACCCCTAAAAGGGGAACAAGAAAAGGAAGAAGAATTGAGTGGGTTGATGGCTGCTGAGCAGGGAGAGAGGTATGGGAAATAAGGTCACTTCAGAGCATAAATAATATTAATCATAGTATCAAACATTAATGAACAAACAAGTAGTAGTTTCGGGAATTGAAATTTTTTCAGCAACCGATTATTTCGATACCCTGTATGGCATCACGCCTGAACTTCGCGAGAAGCTTACGGAAATGAATATCAAGGTTCAAAAGAAAAAAAATAGTGCCATTAAAGAGCTGAACGATTTGATAAAGAAACATCCGGGCATTCCGGCATTTCGGAATTACCTTTCGTCGTTATACAATTTGCAGGGAAATCAGTTTATGTCTAACGAGGTAAATCGTAGAATCCGTGAGCTTTTTCCGGATTATGTTCAGGGATTTCTGAATGAAATAAATATCGCCTTGCAGAAAAAAGAGTTGGAAAAGGCATCCGAAATATTGGCTCAGAGAACGGATATAAAATTACTTTTCCCAACGCGTGAAAGCTTTCATTTTAGTGAAGTGGTTGGTTTTTATCATACTTATTTCAATTACAGTATTGAAACAAAAAACAGTGAACAAGCCCAGATTTGCATTAATATTATAGAGGAAGTTACCAAACAATTTGAAGTGAGTTATGATACTACAAGCATGGATCGTAGATTGGCTCTCCTAAACATTGAATTATCATTGCATAGGCATGATTTCGAAATGTCGATTCGCCGCACTCCTGATGTTATTGCTAAAAGAACGGCAGAAACCAACACTGAAGCACCTGTTTTTACACATCCGATAATCAGTCAGTTGTATTGCAACAGCATGAAAATTGACCCGCAAATCACCACCGATATATTGGCTTTGCCTCGCGAAACATTGCTTGCCGACCTGCATAAAGTAGTGTACGACAGCATGGCACGTTTTGAAACCTTTGCTGACATGGATTGGGATATTCAAACCCACGAATTTGCGATGCATGCTTTGCTGTTGCTTACCGAACTGAAAGAAGAAAGTAGCATAGAAGTATTTTTGGATGTATTGCGCCAGGATAGTGAGTATTTCGAAACATGGTTTGGCGATTTCCTGACCGATGGTTTTTGGGAACTATTGTATACCATTGCCAATGAACGATTAGAACTTTTATACAATTTCGTAATTGAGCCTAATCGTTATACATATGCAAAATCAAGTGTAAGTCAGATGGCTGAACAGGTTGTGCTTCATCAGCCTGAACGAAGACCTGAAGTTGTTGACTGGTACAAGCGAGTTTTTGAATATTGGATTGTGAATGAAGCAAACGATGATATTATTGACACCGAACTGATTGCATTCTATGTGTCCGATGTAGTTAATATACAATTGACTGAATTAATTCCTGAAATTACAACACTTTTTAATCTTGATTTGGTAGCTCAAGGCATATCCGGCAGTCTGGAACATTGCCTGGAAGACATTAACGAGTTGTCTACCATTGACCGCAAGAATATAGTTTTCAGTTCAATCACCGAACGATATAAAGACTACATTTCAAGCTGGTTGAATTATGGTGAAGAAGAGGAGGATGATTATTTTGATTACGAAGATGATGAGCCACGAAAAGAAATTTACGAGGAAGTGAAAAACATAGTTCCGCTACCGGGCGAAAAACCCAAAGTTGGTCGCAATGAACCTTGTCCGTGTGGTAGCGGGAAGAAGTTTAAGAAATGCTGTGGAAAATAATTTCAAATACCTGACGAGTTTTGGAATTCTATAAAGTTTGATGGTCTTTTAAAAAACAGTTATTTAAAGATGAAAAACAAAATTCAACTTTTTGAAGAAAAGAAAGTTCGCACAACATGGAATGACGAAACCGAAGAATGGTATTTTTCGATACTAGATGTAGTTGGTGTTTTGACTGATAGTCCTAATCCGAGAAAATACTGGAGTGTGCTGAAAACCAGATTAAAAAAATAAGGAAGTGAGTTGGCTACAAATTGTAGTCAACTGAAAATGCAATATATTACACATATTTGCAATTCGCGAATCGCAAATAAATAAAAACAACCTGAAACGAGCATGAACCAAATATCTGTTCAGTATTTTTAGTTGTTCATTGCCATTGAACAAGCGTTACTAATATAATACCAAAATTAAAGCAGAAGAATTAATGCCAAAGACAATATTATTTAATTATAATAGAAGTATTTTGTGTATTTGCAAAATTATTCAATTATAACAGAAGAAAATATGAATACAAATATAACACAAACCTCTGCTGAAAGTCTTTTGTATTGTGTGCCAATATAGAGTTATCATTATACCCGAAATGATATAATTTTCAAAACAACCATGCTATTATACCCGATAAGGTATAATAGCAAATAAAATCAATAAATTATACCCGAAGTGGTATAATTTCAAAAACAATTACTATATTTGCACCCGATAGGGTATAAAATGTAATTCTCAATTAAATAATACCTCAATATGACATTAAGCGAATTTATAAAAAACAGGCGTAACTACGCAAAACTCACTCAGCCAGAATTAGCTCAAAAAGCGGGTGTGGGTCTTCGGTTTTTACGAGATTTGGAGCAAGGTAAATCAACTCTTCGCATGGATAAAGTAAATCAAGTATTACACATGTTTGGTCACGAGCTTGGTCCTGTAAAAATGAGTTCGAAGTTTAATAACATAGAATAGGATGAAAAAAGCAGAAATAAAATTCAACGAAAACACTGCTGGGTGGCTAACTCAAGACGAAAATGGATTTCATTTTATCTACGATAAAATCTATCTTGAAAGCGACAAACCTGTTCCGGTTAGTCTTACACTACCCTTACAAGAGAATGAATTCGTAAGTCATATTTTATTCCCCTTTTTCGATGGTCTGATACCTGAAGGTTGGTTGTTAAATATTGCAGAAGTAAACTGGAAACTTGACCCTCGCGATAGAATGAGTCTGTTATTAGCTTGCTGTAAAGATTGTATCGGAGCAGTTTCTGTATTTCCTATTGAAATTAAAGAATAATAATTCAATTGTTTTTCTATGCGTTGTTTATATTGTTATCAGTCATTATCCGAAAAGGAAGTAGATTTTCATGCTTCATGCAGTAAGAAAATATTTGGTACACCGACACCTCCCGAAATGCCTTATGATGAAAATCAAATGAGCACTTTGGCACTGAAAATCATACAAAGTCAAATAACTGTAACCGGTGTGCAACCCAAACTCTCATTAAACCTTACAGGTGGTAAAAGTAAAACTGAGCCAAAACGTTTTACGATCGTAGGATTGCGGGGCAACTACATATTAAAACCGCCTACAGACCAATATCCTCAAATTCCGGAGGTTGAAGATTTGACTATGCACTTAGCTGAAATTGCAAGAATAAATACTGTTCCACATGCACTTATCCGTTTAAATTCAGGACAGCTAGCTTATATCACAAAAAGGATTGACCGGGCAAGAAATCACAAACTTCATATGGAAGACATGTGCCAGCTTACCGAACGGCAAACAGAACATAAATACCATTCTTCCTACGAACAGGTTGCAAAAACTCTCTTAAAACTCTCAGCTAGTCCTGGATTGGACTTGGTGAATTTTGCTGAGATACTGTTATTCTCATTTCTAACAGGAAATGCCGACATGCACCTCAAAAACTTTTCATTGATTTACGATTCACAAAATGAACCCGTTCTTTCACCTGCATATGATTTGTTATCAACTTTTTTAGTAAATCCCAAAGATGATGAGGACTTAGCTTTAACTCTAAATGGAAAAAAGAAACGGTTGAAACGTCATGACTTTGAAAGTGCATTTAATAACATGAGATTAGATTCCAGACAACAAACCAATATCTTTGCTAAAATGGAAAATGTCCAGAGCAAATGGCTTGAGTTTATTCAACTGAGTTTTCTAACCCCTGATTTCAAAGAAAAATATATCGAACTTATAAACGATAGATTTGATAGATTAAAATAAAAAAACAGTCAAGTTTCACCTGAAAGCTCGTTTGGCTCTGCCTATAATTCCATATAACCAATAAACAACAATTTTGTACAAATGAAAATCCAATACGCCTCCGACTTACATTTGGAATTTTCGGAAAACAAGGCATTCCTGAAAGCGAACCCATTACAAGCAGTGGGCGATGTATTGTTGTTGGCAGGTGATATCGTACCATTTGCGGTAATGGATAAACACAATGACTTTTTCAACTTTCTATCCGATAATTTTGCAGTTACCTATTGGATTCCGGGTAACCACGAGTATTATCGTTTTGATTCTGCAACTAAAAGTGGTTTATTGAATGAGAAAATACGAAGTAATGTTTTTCTGGTCAATAACATTTCTATAGTTCTTGAAGAAGTAACGTTTCTTTTTTCGACACTTTGGTCAAAAATAAGTCCGGCTTATGAATATCAGATTGAAAGGAGCATGAGCGATTTTCATGTAATAAAATACGGAGGTTCTAGATTTTCGGCACAACGATTTAATCAATTACATACTGAAAGTCTCAACTTTCTAAACAATGAGTTGGGAAATAAACAAACAACTAAAAACGTGGTAGTTACACATCATGTCCCAACCTTCATGAATTATCCTCCAAAATATAAAGGCGATATACTGAATGAAGCTTTTGCTGTGGAATTGTTTGATTTAATTGAAACAACAAGTCCTGATTATTGGATATATGGACATACACACGAAAATACTCCTGATTTTGAAATTGGAAAAACAAGGTTATTAACTAATCAATTGGGATATGTAATGTATGGAGAAAATGGATTGTTTGATAATCGGGTTTCATTTGATATTTGATTGTCACAACAAATTACCTTTTGTCTGAATTTATAGAATTCCAAAGAAACTATTCACTTATGGCAAAAACTACTTTTTCAAGAGAACAATTCTACGACCTTGTTTGGTCTGAACTTTTAGCAGCCATTTCAAGAAAATACAACATTTCCTACACTTGTCTGCGTGAAGTTTGCAATGAAATGGCTATTTTCATTCCGCCCAATGGCTATTGGTCTAAACTGAAATTGGGCAAATCGGTTACAAAAGATATTTTTCGGGAATCAACCACAAAAAAACAAGTGATATCTTTATGGCTAAGAACGGATGAAGATAGTGAAGAATACTTCTCTAAAGATACAACCGCACTAAACAAATACAAATCTGAAATTTCAAAGAAGCTGAAGTCTAAAGATACTAAGAAAATTAGTCCTAGTATTGTAGACCCATTAATCATTTTATCCAAAAAATACTACAATCAAAAAGACAGTGAAAATGGGGACTATAAAAAAGACAATACCTTTAAAATACATGTATCTAAAAATATGATGCCCCGTGCCTTACGTTTAATGGAGAAATTTATTAATATGATGAATGCGTGTGGACACTCTGTAATTGGAAAGGATGGCAATAGCTTTGTTGTAATATCAGGTGAAGAGTTCCAAGTATCAATAACTGAAAAATCAAACAAAATTAAGCATCAAGATGGCAATTGGCTTAGTTCAAGATTTGAATTTAATGGTATACTATGTATTAAGTTCGATGATTTATACCCCAGACGAGAATGGATTGATAGCACTATTCTTTTAGAAGATAAGCTATTGGATATAATTGCAAAACTTGAAGTGATTGCTCACAATAAGAAAACTGAACGTGAAGAAAGAGATAGATATTGGGCTGCATACCATCTTAAAGAACAACAAAAGAAAGATTTACAAGCTCTTAAAGAAAAAGAATTGTCAGATTTCAAATCAACACTTCAAATTGCAGATCGTTATCAGAAAGCCATAGAGTTGAGAAATTATATAAAAGCATATGAAGATTATGCAATAAAAAACAATTCGCTAACTGAAAAACAACAAATATGGATAGAATGGGCGCGTAAAAAAGCAGATTGGTACGATCCATTTATTGAAGCAGAAGACTTAGTTTTGGATGGTGCTGATCGTAATACACTCACTTGGCAAAACAAATGATAAAAAATTACTGCCTTTCAAAAAGTCATTTATGTTCAATACTTTTAGTTGTTCATTGCCAATGAACAAGCGTTTTTACTGAACAAAGAAAAAGTCTGTTACAATTTATTAATTATAATTTCAGATTAAATATTACTTCTGTTTTCTTGAGATATGGAACTATTAGTTTTTTTCCATATAAAATTTCAATAGTATGATTTTGTATTATTAGATAGAAATAGTACATTTGTCGAACAAAACCGTTGAATTTGTTGATATCTCCCAAATAAGTCATATTTTGTAACTTTTGTAACACGTTTGTAACAAGCCTGTTACACGATAAGCGGCTGAATTAAAGAGAGTTGCAGCGTTTGTAACAAATGTAACAGAAAAAAGCAACTCCGAAATTTTATAGTGTTTTTTTCTTCTTTTTAGTCGGTTTTTCCTCTTCACCGAAAACGCATTTTATTACTTTCTCGTTCAAAACATCAATAGGCGAAAAATCTTTTTTTATGTAACCTTCAGTAATTCTGTGAGCAGATGAATGATTTAATGCGAATCCAACCTGTTCAGTAGATGCGCCACATTGGTTTTGTGCGATGGTAGCCCAGGAGTGACGAAAAGTGTATGTTGATACATCTTCCACTTTAGCAATTTCACATAAATCCTTCAATCCCTGATTTAAATACTTGTTGAAAGAATTATTTTCTCCATACATCTCAGAAAAACTAAACAGTTTATTCTTCCCTTTGTATTTTTCAAACAAAGGTCTGATTTCGGTCGGGATAGTTATTTCAAAATAGGCATTGTCTTCTCTTTTAGATTCTGTTTTATGACGAGAATAGCACAACTTCCAATCTTTCAGATTTTGTTTCTCCAAAAAATATAAGTCCGCAGTATTTATTCCGGCCAAACAGAATGACATGAGCATAACATCTTTTGCAAGTGGAGCATTTTTTTTCCTAGGGTATTCTGATAGATCCTGAATAAATAACTTTCTCAAAATATCTGTCGATACTGCTTTTTTCTTGCCTTTGTCTGGTCGGGGGATTTCAACCCGCATAAATGGTTGGTTTGTAATGCGAATAATATCACGGTCATAATCATTGAACTCAAGTTGACCAGCTTTGAATACTGTTGAGATATGACTTGGATAGCTGCTTTTTGCGCGGTTTGTTCCGGAAAGGCTTTTTATCCATTCGTTAATTGTTTTGGAAGTAATATCACTGAACAGCAGATTTTTTTTTCCTGTAAATTTTTGTAGGCTATTATGAGCTGTAGTATAATTCTTAGTTGGATTTTCTCTGCCGGAGTTTATCATTCGGTTTACGAATATTTGTAGAAAGTCAGAAAAAGAGATTTCTTCCTTATCTTTCAATAGAAATTCTACAACTTCTTTGATGTCCCAATTTTCAGTATCAACCTTATTTAGTTTGTCAATATACTTTTTAATGATGGGAGACAACTGACCGATAATTGAAAAATCTTTAATTTTCGTACCCGAAATTTGCTTTTTCGAAACGATATAGGATGTTTTTATGTAAGTAGGTTTCGTGTCTTTTATAATTCTGATGTATACTACTGCGTAGCCATCGCTTCTAAGACCGCGGATACATGGTTCAAAGGTTATCATTATTTTTGTAAGTTATTTGTAAGTGGATATGATAATTCTGCACGTTTTACTGTGTTTTTCGTGTTTTTTTTAAAATAAAAAAAGCGACTGTAAATGCCTTACAATCGCTATTATCACTGGTTTTCAGCTTGTGACCCCGATGGGATTCTAACCCATGACCTTCAGAACCGGAATCTGACGCTCTATACAGCTGAGCTACGGAGCCATTTTGGAGTTGCAAAGGTAACAAAATTTATCAGAATCAGAAAAGCCAGTCAGACTTTCCTGCTTTTTGTAGTTTCGATTGAAATGTTTAAATTTGTCGTTGACTTGATATGATAATTCTACTTAACCAATCATTAAATTTATCAGTCAACCCAAAAAATGGCCAAAACTAAATCAGTATATGTTTGTCAAAACTGTGGGGTCGATTCTCCTAAATGGATAGGTAAGTGTCCGTCGTGTGGTGAGTGGAACTCGTATGTGGAAGAAATAATCAGCAAGGACTCTACTCCAAAATTTCAAATGGCAGGTGTGGAAATCACCAAACAAAAACCCATATTAATTTCTGATGTGGAAACAGATGAAGAAACCCGCATAGATACCAGTTGTAATGAGTTGAATCGTGTATTGGGCGGTGGATTAGTTCCCGGTTCGCTGGTGCTTATTGGCGGTGAGCCAGGTATTGGTAAGTCTACGTTGGTGCTTCAGGTAGTGTTGAATCTTAAAGGCAAACGCACACTTTATATTTCGGGAGAAGAGAGTGTAAAACAGCTGAAATTACGTGCCGAACGTCTGAAATTTGATAATCCCGATTGTTATATAGTAAGTGAAACTTCCCTCGAACAAATCTTTGTTCATATCCAGAATATTCAACCTGATGTGGTGATTGTCGATTCTATTCAGACAGTTTCAACCGAATTGATTGAATCTTCACCCGGTTCTGTATCACAAGTCCGCGAATGTACTGCCAATTTGCTGAAATTCTGTAAAACCACTTCTACACCGGTGTTTTTGATTGGTCATATAACTAAAGAAGGAAACATTGCCGGACCTAAAGTGCTGGAACATATTGTGGATACAGTGTTGCAGTTCGAAGGCGATCAGCATTATATGTACCGCATTTTGCGTCCGATTAAAAACCGTTTTGGAAGTACATCGGAACTCGGTATCTTCGAAATGCAGCAAAATGGTTTGCGCGAAGTGAGCAATCCTTCCGAGCTCCTTCTTTCTCAAAATCACGAAGGGCTTAGCGGTGTCGCCATTGCTTCGGCTATCGAAGGCATTCGTCCGTTTCTGATAGAAGTGCAGGCATTGGTCAGTTCGGCGGCTTATGGTACACCACAGCGTTCCAGTACGGGTTTTGATTTACGCCGACTGAATATGTTACTGGCGGTTCTTGAAAAACGAGCCGGATTTAAAATTGCTCAAAAAGATGTGTTCCTCAATATTGCCGGTGGTATCAAGGTAAACGATCCTGCAATTGATTTGGCGGTTATATCGGCCATTCTTTCTTCAAACGTGGATTTGGCTATCGAGAAACAGGTTTGCATGGCCGGTGAAGTAGGTCTTTCGGGCGAAATCCGCCCCATCAACCGCATTGAACAACGCATTCTGGAAGCCGAAAAGCTTGGTTTCAAAAAAATGATTATCCCTGATATTAATCTGAAAAGCATCAATCTGACCAAACTGAATATTGAATTGGTGCGGGTGAAGAAGGTGGAAGAGGCGTTTAGAGTATTGTTTAGGAAATAAGTCAGTTTTGAGATTCTTTACATTATTTTAATTCGGTAATTCAAATTATATATTGTATATTTGTCTGTTTTTTTGGATACAAATACAATACTGAAATGATTGAAAAAAATCACCTATAAACAACTGAAATTAAATAACATAAAATAAAAATGAGCGAAAAAGAAAAAGCAAGAAACACTGCAAGTGCCAATTATGG
>JBAXPM010000049.1:0-26697 GCA_037132235.1 Paludibacter sp. | reverse complement strand
ACCGTACTAATATCGAAACAAGCATTGAACAAGCATTAGTACCTTATATAAACAATATAAACATACAAAAAGAAAATATTGAGAGAGAGGACACCCAACCAAAAAATGATATAGTTTTGAAAGTTTCTAAAAACAGAGTAAAAGTCGTTGAGATAAACGGGGAGAAAGTAGAGCAAAAAAACAAAGCCGAAAGAAGCAAAATAGATGCGATTTTTGCTCCTCCTGACCTTGCTGCCGTACAAAGTTACTTCGTTGAACAAAACAGCTCGGAAATCGAAGCTGAGAAATTCTATAACTATTTCCAAAGCAATGGGTGGAAAGTGGGCGGCAAAGCTCCCATGAAAGACTGGAGAGCAGCTGCCGGAAACTGGATTCTAAATATCCCAAAGTTTAGTGCTCAACCGCAACTGGTAGCACAAAATCAACCTATTCCGGGAAATCTCAATGCAACAACCGGGAAAAATTATTCTGAACCTTTATAATCTATGCAAACTAACCTGTCTATTATTCAGACCAGAGGCAAGGAGATTTTCGGTGAGCACTTTTGTATTTACCCGGAAGATCAAGAAGTAGTTCAAAAATTATTCACGTGGTTTTTGCAGGATGAACAATTGGCCAACCATTACAACATCAATCTCCACAAAGGTATTTTACTGACCGGTCCGATTGGTTGCGGTAAAACCAGTCTTATGTCGCTAATGCGGGTACTTGTGCCTCAACCGCAACGCTTTGGAATCAAATCATGCCGGGAGATTACTTTTGATTTTATCAAAGATGGCTATGAAGTCATCCAACGCTATGGAAGTCAGGCTTATATCAATACTTCAACTCAATCGCAACCTCACACGCATTGCTTTGACGACCTCGGAGCTGAAAGTACTTTTAAATACTACGGCAATCAGTGCAATGTAATGGGTGAAATTCTGCTTTCCCGGTATGATCACTTTATCAGCAATCATATGCTCACCCATGCTACAACGAATCTTTCTGCTTCAGAACTTGAAGAATACTACGGAAATCGTGTTCGTTCCCGGATGCGTGAAATGTTTAATCTGATTGCTTTTGATAGTGGGGCAAAGGATAAGAGGAAGTGAGGGGGGATAATTATTGTTTGGTTGAATTATTCCGTACAAAGTATAGTTTAAATATATAATAAGCGGAATAATTCAACTAAATTCAGCCTGTTTAGCGAAAAAAGATAAGTGAAAATTTGTAGAGTTGATTTAATACTATATTTTTGCAGTTGAATTTAAACGCCAGTTATATAGTATGAATATAGAAAACAAGGATAAATTAAACCAGCTTCTGAAATATTGGCAACCCGGGGGATTGTTTTTTTCTTTCTGGTTGAAAAAGAATGAATACTCAGACCAGTTAATGCAGCAATATCGCAAATCTGGTTGGTTTTCTACATTATCAAAAGGTGTAATGTACAGAACTGGAGATAAACTTTCTTCCTTTGCAGCAATATCAAGTTACAATACCCAAGTGAATAAAGGGTTTTATGTAGGTGCTCATTCAGCATTGGAGTTGTCTGGATTTAATCACTATGTTCCAATGGGAAAACCAGTTCTAATGATAGGACATCCTCAGGAGGATGAAGTTCCTGTTTGGATGAAAAAATATGATTTTGAATATGAATTAAAATTCTTCTCAACGAAAACATTCCTGAAACCACAATTGACAACTCTCGATAAAGGGGATACTAAAATACTCACCTCTGTACCGGAACAAGCATTTCTTGAATGCCTATTACTAGCTCCGAATCAATATGCTTATATAGATCTATTTTATATTATGGAGCAACTTACTACGTTGAGAGTTGAAGTTGTGCAACAGTTGCTGGAAAATACAGACAACATAAAGATAAAGCGATTATTCTTATATATGGCCAAGAAAGCCGGACATGATTGGTTTGACAGGTTAGATATAAGCAAAATTGATATAGGTACTGGCAAACAAAAGTTGACTGATAATGGGGTTTATTTGCCTGAATACATGATAACTATACCAAAAGAATTGTACGAATATGAATGAAATGTATAAAAAACAGGTGGCACTTTTAATTCGAATAATGCCATTGGTTTATAAAATTACGGATTTTGCGGTTCATGGAGGGACTGCCATTAATTTATTTGTAAAAAACATGCCTCGCTATTCTGTTGATATTGATTTAACTTATCTTCCGATTAAAAACAGAGAGGAAAGCCTACAAGATATCAACAATCATTTGATTGCATTAAAACAGCTGATTGAAAAGGCGATTCCAGGTATTAGGGTCATTCATAAACCTGCAATATGGAAACTATTGTGTACGCATGGTGATGCAATGGTGAAAATAGAAGTGAATGGAACTAAGAGAGGTATAATAGGTGAGGTTGAAGACCGGGAACTTTGTGAGAAGGCTCAAAAGGAATTTCAAATGGGATGTGTAGCAAGAATAGTTCCGTTTTCTTTATTGTATGGAGGAAAAATTGCTGCGGCATTAGGTCGACAACACCCACGCGACCTGTTTGATTATAAGTATATGGAAATTGAAGCATTTGCCGATATAAAGAATGGTTTGATTTTTTATCTATTGGGAAGCGATAAGCCTTTTATTGAATCTCTTCAACCGAATCCCATAGATCAAAAACATGCCCTTGAAAATCAATTTATGGGAATGTCTGATGTGCCATTCGATTATGCTGATTTTGAAGCGACCCGAAAGGAGTTAATAGAACAAGTTAATCAAAACCTTACATATACGGATAGGGAGTTTCTTATTTCTTTCGAAAGTGGTAGCCCTGAATGGGAAAAATGTTGTGCCGGTGATTTGAGTGGCTTTCCTTCTATTCAATGGAAACTGAAAAATATCCAAACACTTAAGAATACTAACCTTTCAAAATTCAATAAGGGGATTGAAAAATTGAGACAATATCTTTTTTGAAGATATAGAAAATTAAAAGCCAGACAATTGATTTTATATCATTGTCTGGCTTTTAAAATTATCATACAGACTTTTTCAACCTCATTTGTGTTCCGTCTCCAAACTTTTCTTTCAAAGCTTTCATATCATCACTCACTTTTAAATCAAGAATTTTGGCATAATGCTGTGTTGTATGCAGATTTTTATGTCCCAACATCTTTGATACGCTTTCAATAGGAACGCCATTTGTGAGCGTGACGGTGGTGGCAAAGGTATGACGAGCAATGTGAAAAGTCAATTCTTTATGAATGCCGCAAAGGTCAGCTATTTCCTTTAAATAGGAATTCATCTTTTGATTGCTTAGAATAGGCAATAGACGTTCCTGATTGACTGCCTGTGGGTGGTTGCGGTATTTGTCAAGGATAGCAGACGAAATGGGTAATAATGGAATGTTGGAACGTGTATCTGTTTTAGTTCGGTTAATGAAAATCCAACGTTCCCCATCTACTCCTAATGCAATATTAGTGCGTTTTAGCTTTTTCACATCAGCATAAGCTAAACCGGTGAAGCAACTGAACAGGAAAATATCTTTTACCTGGTTGAGACGTTCTGTTGCAAATTCTTTATTGAACATGGTTTCAATTTCATCCTGAGATAAAAATGCCCGTTCCACTTCAACCATCCTACTTTTGTAATTTATAAACGGATTACGATCAAGCCAGCCGTTGGCTATACAGATACGGATAATCTTGCCGAAATTCTTAATATACTTCACCGTGGTATTTTGGCAGCAATTACATTTGGTCTTTAGATAAAATTCATAGCTTGTAATAAATTCATGATCTATCTTGCGGATATCAATATCGGAAACTTTGTATTTCCATTTGATAAAATCAACGGTGTGTTTGAGTGAAGTCTCATAACGAACGTGAGTTGCTGCTGCAAAATCTTTTCCAATCAGAGCTTTTACTTCATTATTGTGATTCTGAAAAATGGCAATGAGCATGTGACTGCGTTTTTCAATACCTAAAATCTTGTTACGCATGTTTTCAGCATTGACTAAATCATCATTCCGGATAAGCTCTTGCTGATATTCAAAAATTCTGGCTTTTAGTGTGTCTAAGTAACTGTTAGTAGCCTTTGATTCTGCACTTGTTCCTTTCATACAATTGCCCTCAACTGACCATTTGTCGGGATGTGTAAATCGCTTTGTGCTTAACTCGATGCGTTCTCCGTCAACTGTTACTCGTAGATAAATAGGAATTAAACCGTTGGTGTTTGTTTTTGCTCTCTTTGCATAAAAGAGAATGGAAAGTTTTGCATTCATTGTGGTAACCTTTAAAGTGTTCAAAATTACATTTTCTTTGATTTACCTACAAGATGTTCAATGATTGAACTGCTTGATTATTAATGCTTTTCAAACAAATTCGGGTACCCGAGACTTTAAATTCTTTGGGTACCCGAATTGGTCACCTAAAGATTGATATTTATTGAATATTTTGGATATATTCAAAAATGAAAAAGCCCGTAAATCATTGATTTTACGGGCTTTTACTACATTTTGAAATTCTATTTGCGGAGAGAAAGGGATTCGAACCCCCGGTACCCTTTTGGAGTACACACGCTTTCCAAGCGTGCCTCTTAAACCACTCGAGCATCTCTCCTTTTTTGGAGTCACAAAAGTAAAACAAAAAAACGAGATATTAAAATGAAAAATCAGATCGCAAAAAGCGATTTTGCATTGAGTGTGGTCTGTTCGTCGATTTGCTGCAATGAGCAACTATAAATTTCAGCCAGTTTATTAGCAACAAGCAGTGTATAAGCACTTTCATTCCGTTTTCCGCGATGAGGTGCCGGTGTGAGGTAGGGCGAATCTGTTTCGATCAACAGGTGTTTCAGGTCGATTTGTTTGATAGTTTCAGCTAATCCTGAATTTTTAAATGTCACTATTCCGTTAATTCCCAACAGAAATCCGCCAAATTCAATGATTTCACGTGCATCCTCGACAGAACCCGTAAAACTATGAAAAACGCCTCTCAATCCTAAGTTTCTGTAAGATTGAAGTGCCTGCATAGTTTCACTGAACGAATCGCGAACATGAATAATTACCGGAATTTTGTACTCCAGTGCCCATTCTAATTGCTGCTGAAATGTAATGATTTGTTCTGACAAAAAGGTTTTATCCCAATACAGGTCGATACCAATTTCACCCACAGCAATCCAGCTTCTGCGCTCCAACTCCGATTTTATCAAAGCTAGTTCTTCTCTGTAACTTTCCTTTACGCTCGTGGGGTGAAGTCCGATTGCAGCATAACAATAGTGTGGATATTCTGCTTCAAGCGCCAACATTTGAGGTAGTGATTCGCTGTCCACATTCGGCAGTATGATTTGAGAAACCCCTGAATTTTTGGCTCGTAGAATGGCTTCGGCACGGTCTGCGTCGAATTCTTCGGAATAAATATGGGAATGAGTATCAATCATTTTAATTTCCAATGAAAGAAATATCCAATTTCCAATAAAAAAACATTGAAAATTGGAAATTGAATAATTTGCACATTAGGGTTATTCCCACTCAATAGTTGCAGGTGGTTTCGAGCTGATATCGTACACTACTCGGTTTACCCCTTTTACTTTATTGATGATTTCGTTCGACATTTTGGCCAAAAAGTCGTAAGGTAATTGTGCCCAATCGGCTGTCATGGCATCGGTAGAAGTCACAGCGCGCAGTGCCACAGCATTTTCATACGTGCGTTCGTCACCCATAACTCCGACTGACTGAACCGGTAGCAAAATTACACCTGCCTGCCAAACTTTATCGTAGAGATTCCATTCACGAAGTCCGTTAATGAAAATATCATCGGCATCCTGCAGAATGCGAACTTTCTCTGTAGTAATATCGCCCAGAATACGCACCGCTAATCCTGGACCTGGGAACGGTTGACGTTTAATAAGATGGTGCATCATACCTAGTTCAGTTCCCACACGGCGCACTTCGTCTTTGAATAGCAATCGTAATGGTTCACATAATTTTAAATGCATTTTTTCGGGCAATCCACCCACATTGTGATGCGATTTGATTACTGTTCCGGTTATAGAAAGCGATTCAATAATATCGGGATAAATAGTGCCTTGAGCCAACCATTTTACGTCTTTTATTTTGTGTGCTTCTTCATCGAACACGTCGATAAAACCGCTACCAATGATTTTTCGTTTTTGTTCAGGGTCAGATACTCCGGCTAATGCCTTGTAGAAACGCTCTTTCACATTCACACCAATCACATTCAGACCAAGGTGCTCGTAATCACGCATCACATTTTCAAACTCGTTTTTGCGAAGCAATCCGTGATCCACAAAAATACAGGTCAGATTTTTTCCAATTGCTTTGTTGAGCAACACCGCTGCAACCGACGAATCAACACCGCCAGAAAGTCCCAAAACAACTTTGTCATGACCCAACTGTTTTTTCAGTTCTGCAACGGTCGATTCAACAAACGAAGCCGGTGACCAATCCCGTTTACATTCGCAGATATTCAGGAAGTTTTCGAGCAATTGAGTACCATCCAATGTGTGAAAAACCTCAGGATGGAACTGAACGCCCCATGTTTTTTCGCCTTCTACTTTGAAAGCAGCCAATTCTACATCATCTGTACTGGCTATTTTTTTGAAAATCTCAGGAATTTTCGTGATACTATCACCGTGCGACATCCAGATTTGCGATCCGGGTTGAATATCTTTCAACAATAAATCATCCTGATCAATAAAAGTCATATTGGCACGACCATACTCCCGTGAGCCTGCCTGTTCCACATTTCCACCTGACGTATAAGCCATAAACTGAGCACCATAGCAAATACCCAACACAGGAAATTTTCCGCGAATCTGACTTAAATCTGTTTTAAAAGCTGCGGGATCGTACACCGAAAACGGACTTCCGGAAAGAATTACGCCTTTGATTTTCTCTGTATTTACGGGAAACTTATTGTATGGCAAAATTTCGCAGTATTCGTTGAGTTCGCGCAAGCGGCGGCCTATTAACTGGGTGGTTTGAGAACCAAAATCAAGAATGATAATTTTTTCCATTGGTGGGTTTTGATTTGCTTTGAAAAGTTGTGCAAAAGTACAAAAATTAGATGCTTTACACAAGATTGAATATGCTATTTATTATAATAAAAGAAATTCCTGAAATAACGACGGGGTGACTTGAAGTCACCCCGTCGGGAAAGTTTCTCTAAAGTTAATGTAGCAGTAGCGAACTATCGCCGTAACTCAAAAATCGGAAATCGTTTTCGAGAGCATAATCGTAAATTTCTTTCCAGTTACCATCTACAAAAGCCGAAACAAGCAATAAAAGCGTACTTTTCGGTTGGTGAAAGTTGGTAATCATACCATTTACCACCCTAAATTTATAACCGGGTTTAATCATGATTTGTGTTTCGGCATGAAGGGTTGTAAGATTGTTAGCATCGAGGTACTCTAATAGACTTTGTAACGCATCGAAGGTTGAAATTTCTTCATTTTTTTCATAGGGCTTCCATTGAGAAACATGAAATTTCGCATCAAAGTTTTTTGAAACGTTCTCTCCCTCTTCTTTGGAGAGAGCTGGGGAGAGGTAATACAAGCTCTCCAACGTTCTTACCGAAGTAGTTCCTACAGCAAAAATATTTCCCAGATTCTTCTGGATATTCTCAATTGTACTGCGATGTACCGAAATGACTTCAGTATGCATATGATGATCGGCAATATCGCGGGTTTTTACGGGTTGAAAAGTTCCTGCACCAACGTGAAGTGTCAGTTCTTCAGTTTGTATATTTTTCTTTTGCAGCGACTTTAAAACTTCAGGTGTAAAATGCAATCCGGCTGTAGGAGCTGCAACCGAGCCTTTTATTTTGGAATAAACAGTTTGATAAGTTGTCAGGTCGCTTTCTTCTGTTTTTCGATGGAGGTAAGGCGGAATGGGCAGTTCACCGGCTTTTTCCAAAATATCAGCAAAATGAATATCTGTATTATTCCAGGTGAAGTGGATACTGTGAGTATTTCCTTCTGTTTCAAGTAATTCTGCATTGAACAAACAAGTATTTCCTAGAATTTCAACAGTTTTACTAAGTTTTTCTCCTTTCCACTTTTTCAGATTTCCCACCATGCATTTCCAAACACATTCGGTAGTTGATCCTAGTGATTGCGCATAATCGGCTGGTTTTAAAGGTTCGAGACAAAACACCTCAATCCGTGCTCCGGTATCTTTATAAAACACCAATCGTGCTTGAATAACACGAGTATTGTTATAAACCAACAAGGCATCTTCGGGTAAAAAATTGGCTATGGTTGCAAATTTACTTTCGGAGATTTCTCCGTTTCTGTAAACCAACAGTTTTGAAGCATCACGTTGTTGTAGAGGATATTTGGCAATACGTTCATCCGGCAAAGGATAATCGAATTCGTCAATATAAATTGGTTGGTTTTGGTCTTTATTATTCACAAAAAACAGTTTAAAAAAAGTAAGACAAAAGTACTAAAAAATCCCTTTATATCTGAATTTGGCGATTTAAGCTTCAATCTTTATAAAATCTTTATACATCATCAAAATATCTTTATGTCAGATTTATAAAATATGTCGGAACTTTGCAGTGTGGTACATATGTTCAATTTTAAAGGTATTAGTTTATGACAAATGTTATTGGTAAAGTAAAAAAGACAGTTATCGGAAATCCGCTCGATTTAAAGGATAGCTCGACGTTCAGACACATTTCATTGATTGTATTTTTTGCCTGGGTAGGACTCGGTTCTGATGCACTTTCGTCTTCGTGTTACGGACCTGAAGAAATCTATAAAACGTTGGGCGTTCACGTCAATCTGTCGATTATTGTAGGGTTAATAACCATGGTGACTATATTTATTATCAGTACCAGTTATTCTCAGATTATCAAATTATTTCCTCACGGTGGTGGTGGTTATCTGGTTGCCAGTCGGTTGATTTCTCCCAATGTCGGCATGATTTCAGGTTGTGCACTGCTAATCGACTATATATTAACTATTTCTATTTCGGTTTCCAGTGGTGCTGATGCTATTTTTAGTTTTCTACCTTTTGAATATCAGAGCTATAAAGTAGCTTTTGCATTATCAATTTTAGCAGTTCTTACCATATTAAATTTACGTGGTGTAAAAGAATCGGTTACTGCATTGACTCCTATTTTCGTGATTTTCCTGCTTTCACATATTTTTCTGATTGCCTATGCATTCACAACTCATGCCTCACAATTACATTCAGTGGCAACTCAAACCGGTCATGAGTTGACAGGAACAGTCAAAAATCTGGGTATTTATGGAACGATATTTCTAATTATGAAAGCCTATAGTATGGGGGCTGGTACATATACAGGTATCGAGGCGGTAAGTAACGGGATTCCAAACTTACGTGAGCCACGTGTAAAAACGGCTATCAAAACCATGCGTTTGTTGGCTATTTCGTTATCTGCAGCTGTACTTGGATTGATTATTTCTTATTTCCTTTTTGGAGTTCATTTGCAACCCGGAAAAACAATGAATGCAGTTTTGATTACGACTGCCATTGCTAACTGGAATCCTGTTTTCGGTCAAACTTTTCTTTATGTAACACTTATTTCGGAAGCGGCTTTATTGTTTGTTGCCGCACAAACCGGTTTCCTCGATGGCCCACGTGTAATGTCAAACATGGCTCACGATTCTTGGTTACCACGCAGTTTCTCCATGCTAAGCGACCGTTTAGTTTCTCAAAACGGAATTTTAATTATGGGAATTGCAGCTTATTTTGTTATTTGGATGTCGAAAGCGTCGGTTGCCTTCCTGGTTGTTCTTTATAGTATCAATGTGTTTATTACTTTCTCATTATCACAGTTTGGTATGGTAAAACACTGGTTTCAGGTACGAAATGAAGATAAAAGATGGCTGGGAAAAATGCTGATAAACGGAACTGGTTTCCTTTTAACGACATTTATTTTATTTACTGTAATTGTAATGAAATTTGATGAAGGCGGCTGGATTACCATCCTTATTACCGGGGCTTTAGTTGGACTAGCACTTTATATTAAGGGTCATTATAATAAAATTGGAAAGGAAATTGGTCGGATTCAAAAAATTATGAATTCAAAAATGCCGGAAACCATTGCAGAATTAAATAAAAACCTAAAGCGTAATGCTAAAACGACAGTTGTAGATTACACCGACATGACAGCAGTAATTCTGGTAAATGGATACACCGGAATTGGTTTATATTCCTTGTTTAAGATTCTGAGCAAGTTCAAGGATGTCTATAAAAACTTCGTATTTATTCAGGTTGGAATTGTAGATGCAGATAGTTTTCATCAGGGTGCTGTAGTAGAAACAATAACTGAAAATATTCAACAGGATTTGAGCAAATATGTATATTTAATCAAACAATTGGGTTATAATGCAGAATTTCGATATGCTATTGGAACGGATGTGGCGGAAGAAGTGCTTAAAATTGTGCCGGAAATCACTGAAACATACCATAATACAACTTTCATCGGCGGACAATTGGTGTTTAGCGGAACATATCGGGCATCAAGATTATTGCATAACTTTACAATTTTCTCAATACAACGCCGCTTGTATAAACTTGGTCTGACCACGATTATTATTCCGATTTCATTGAGAAAAGCATTGCAGGTAAATAATTATAAATAAATTTACGGACTATATAAAAACACACAGCCATGAAACTTGATTTTTTCAAACAAAGTATATTTAAACAGTTCGTTGTAAGCAACTTATCTGTTATTGTTGTGGCATTGATTTGTTATGCAAGTGTTGATTATATAGGTTATCATAGTGTAGCATTACTCCTATTGGCCACTGTGTCAATACTATCGATGTTTTTCACGCTGTATCCTATACTGGCAGCTGCTACTTTAAGTGCTTTAATTTGGGATTTCTTCTTCATTCCACCACATTTCACCTTTCATGTAGGAAATTCGGAAGACGTTTTGTTGCTGCTCATGTATTTTGTAATTGCATTGGTAAACGGTGTATTAACATCAAAAGTAAGAGCATTGGAAAAACTGGAACTGCAAAAAGAAGAACGCAGTAACACACTCAAACTTTACAAAACCCTGTTTAATTCAATCTCTCATGAGTTACGCACACCGATAGCAACTATTGTTGGAGCTTCGGATAATTTGCTTCAAAAAGATTCGAACATTTCAGAAACTGACAAAACAAAACTTTTTGGCGAAATTTCGATTGCAGCTTTTCGACTGAACCGTCTGATTGACAATCTGTTGAATATGCAGCGGCTGGAATCGGGAATATTGAATATCAATCCCGATTGGTGTGATGTCAGCGAATTGATAAACAGTCCTTTGAGCCGCCTGGAGTCCGAGCTCTCTACGCATAAAGTAATTCTGAACATTCAGGAGGATATTCCTGTTTTAAAATTTGACTTCGGTTTAATTGAACAATCTTTATTCAACATTCTTCATAACGAAACGCTTTATACACCAGCGGATTCAACTATCGAAATATCAGCATCTTATAATAAAAAAATGCTGACTATCAGCATTGCTGATAACGGCAGGGGTTTTACTGATGATGAACTTAGATTGCTGTTTTCAAAATTCTATCGTTCTTCTGCAAAAACTACCGGAGGAACGGGACTTGGATTATCTATAGTAAAAGGTTTTGTTGAGGCTCATGATGGTAAGGTAAGGGTTGAAAATAATATTCCAACCGGTGCGAAATTTACGATTGAAATTCCAACAGAAGCATTGGAGCTAAATGACTTTATGGACTTTTCAGAAATTGCCATAAAAAAGAATGCTGAGTACGAAACTTTATCAGACATCTATATTCCGAAGGTAAAAAAGAAAAACTCTGAAGAAAATTAATTAACTTCGCCGTCAAATTCAGGAGTTATGAGTACAAAAATGAACATTCTGATTATTGACGATGAAGTACAGATTCGTAAATTGCTGGAAATCACGCTCAACAGCTACGATTACAATACCATGTCAGCTTCCACAGCTAAAGAAGGTATTTCGTTTTCAGTAGTTCATCCACCCGATTTAATAATTCTTGACTTAGGCTTACCCGACGATGACGGTCAGAACGTGCTGAAAAAGCTTCGTGAGTGGTATCTTGGCGCCATTATCATTCTTTCTGTTCGAAGCTCAGAAGAAGATATTGTGAAAGCGCTGGATAATGGTGCAAATGATTACCTGACCAAACCATTCCGAACAGGTGAGTTGCTGGCTCGAATTCGGATGGCACTCCGTCAAACACAAAACCTGAACACTGTACAAAAACTTGAATTTGACAATCTAAGTATTGACCTGACTGCCAGAACAGTAACCATTGACAACGAGCCATTAAAACTAACGGCTACAGAATACTCACTTTTAACTTTACTTGCCAAAAACGACGGAAAAGTACTTACCCACCAGTACATTCTTAAACAAATCTGGGGACCAGGCTACACCCAGCAATCACAATATCTCCGTGTCTTTGTAGGACAATTGCGAAAAAAAATAGAGCCGAATCCCAACAGTCCAAAATTTATTCTTACCGAATCAGGCATAGGCTATCGTTTCTGCACGAAAGTAGAAGAATAAACAAAACCAACTACTTCTCTAAACAAAAAGGCATTTTTACAAATGCCTTTTTGTTTAATATCGCAGAATAAGGATTCAATTTTATTGACCCATAGTGAAGTTTTACAGTTTCATGCCTCTTACATTCAACTTTTTGATTATTGTTTGTGAAGATGATGCTGAGAAGAATTTCCATTTTAAATCAGATGGAACAGTTCCTGTTATTGATACTGTAGATGTTGTTGAAGACATGTTCATTTTAAAGTTTACTTCATTCCAACCTTTCTTTAGATTCAGATCATAAGATTCAGTCGTAGTCCCTGAACTGAATGAACCTTTTAATGTTACATTTCTGTCTGAATACATAAACAAAGCTAAACTACCATTTATTTCAGTGATAGAACCACTAAACGATGTTAAATTTGTTTTAATAAGATAACCGGCGAGATTTGCATTTTTATAAGCCCCAAGAACTCCACCCATTCCTATTTGTGCAGATTTATCGCTTACAGATATTCCGGACTGCGCATTTGCGAGTGTTGACAAACTTGGAACAGATAAAGTCATGCTAAATTTTCCGGAACTTTCGGGAGTGCAACTTCCTAATACTGTTTCTGAGCTACTTTGAAGGTCAATAAATTTTACGACATTGAAGGAGGTAGAAGAATAGCTGTCAATTGTACCATGTAATGTTCCATCTAAGGTTACATCCGCATTTTCACAACCAACTAACACTAAAGATAAAAAAATAATTAGACAAAATGTTTTTAAAATTTTCATAATAAATTATTTAATTTCCTACTCTTTTGGCTTTTCGGATTCGCCCCGTTTTTTATCACTTGGTTTCTGGACTCCAACTAAAAATTTATTATCTTTAAAATTTTTAATTTTACAAAAATAAATAATTTATTTAAATTGTAAATGAATTTTCACCGGATTAAATAGTTAAAGATCTACAAAGTAAATTTCTTGTCTGATTATCAAACAGTTAATGATTTTAAGTAGAAGTACAGGAAAATGATATAAACCAAGTGTAAAATTACTCATTTGTTGTTAGTATTTTCTTCAAAAAGCATTTCAAGAGAGTATGTATTCTCATGTAGAATTTCAGTCTAAAATTGAAGTAATGACTTAAAATGCTTACCTTTGCTATTATAAATAAAATAATAACAAAGTAATAAAACAATGATTAAAAAAGGTGATACAGTGCGTTTTCTGAACGCAGTGGGCGGTGGTGTGGTTGTACGCGTTGATGAAACAAAGAAAATGCTCTATGTGGAAGATGCAGATGGTTTTGAGATACCGGTTTTTGAGCGTGAATGTGTTATGGTGGGTGTGGTAAATGAAAAAACAAACTTTCCGGTAAAAGATTTCAAAACAAATTCAATTATTCCTCCGGTAGTTAACCAATCAATCAGTCAACCAATCAGCCAAATAACAACAACTCCCGAACCTGTCCTGGAAACTCCCGAAGGCGAAAACCTGAAAGTTTTATTAGCTTTCTTTCCTACTGATATCAAACAGTTGCAAACTACTTCGTACGAGTGTTATCTGGTGAATGACAGTAATTACTTTCTGTATTATAACGTAATAAATGGTGAGAATGACCATTGGATAAGCGTAGCTAATGGACTGATTGAACCAAACATGCAGGAATTGTTGGTTGAAATTTTAAAAGAACAATTGAGTTCATGGGAACGGATTCGTGTGCAACTGATTCCCTTTAAACAAGGGAAAAAGTATAGTCCTCAGGATGTTATAGATGCCAGTTTGAAAATCAATGCTGTAAAATTCTATAAACTTCACAGTTTTGTGGAAAATGATTATTTCGACGAGCCGGCTATGATGATTGGTATTTGTTCGGAAAAAGAAACGGAAGCAGAAATTCAGAAATTAGCTGACATTTCGCCGGAAGAAATCAAACAAGCCATGTTTTCGAAGGAAGAAAGCAGTCGTCCACGCATTATTAAACGTCCTCAAATTGCTGAAACTATTGAAATTGACCTGCATATCAACGAATTACTTGACACAACTGCCGGACTATCCAATGCAGCTATGCTTCAGTGTCAGTTGGATAAATTTCACGAAGTCCTGAATGAGTATAAAAACCGGAAGGGGCAAAAAATCGTATTTATTCACGGCAAGGGTGAAGGTGTGTTGCGAAAAGAAATTGAAAAACTGCTCAAAACTAAATATAAAACTTATTATTTTCAGGACGCTTCGTTTAGGGAATACGGTTTTGGTGCAACCATGGTAACGATTAAATGATAAAAAAACGATTTACAATTGTTTTAAGGCAATTGTAAATCGTAAATTTATAAATTGTAAATGAGGTCTATTTGTTCACTCTGAATTGTTGGTTTCCGTTTACAAGAAAATCAACAATTTGTTTAGCAGCAGCTATTCCGGCATTGATATTCGCTTCCGAGGTTTGTGCACCCATTTTCTTTGGAGTTGTGAAATAACGTCCAGCCAGTTTTTCAGTCATTTCGGCATTATTTCCAGGCTCTATATCAGTAACGTATTTGAAATCAGGACGAGTCACCATAAAATCCAGAATTTCCTGTTCGTCAATCACTTCCTTGCGGGCAGTATTTACCAGTACAGCACCTTTTGGCATACGACCGAGTAAGGCAGCATTAATTGATTTTTTGGTTTCGGGAGTTGCAGGGATATGCACAGAAACAACATCACAGGCTGCATATAATTCTTCGACTGACTTCAATGGTTTAACGGCATCGTTAGTCATTACTATTTCAGGGCAATATGCATCATAAGCATAAAGTTCCATTCCAAAACCTTTGGCAATTCGGGCTACATTACGACCAACGTTTCCGTAAGCATGAATTCCCAGTTTCTTACCCATGAGTTCAGTTCCGGAAGTTCCGTTATAAAAATTACGAATAGCATAAACGAGCATTCCAAAAACAAGTTCTGCCACAGCATTTGCATTCTGTCCCGGAGTATTCATTACACAAACTCCGGCAGCTGTAGCAGCATCCAAATCTACATTATCATAACCTGCACCGGCACGAACCACAATTTTCAGTTGTTTTGCAGCTGCAATAACTTCAGCATCAATTATGTCGCTGCGAATGATAATAGCGTTAGCATCTACCACGGCATCAAGCAATTGTTGTTTTTCGGTGTATTTTTCAAGCAAAGCAAGTTCAAAACCCGCTGCTTCAATCTCCTGTCGGATTCCGTCCACTGCAATCTTAGCAAATGGTTTATCGGTAGCAATTAGAACTTTCATAGGTATCTGATTTAAAAAGAAACAGGCACTAATGTGCCTGTTCTATGATTATTATTAAGCGTTTTGTTTTTCAAATTCATGCATGCAATCGACGAGTGCCTGGACACTTTCAATTGGCATGGCATTATAAATAGATGCACGGAAACCACCAACCGAGCGGTGACCTTTAATTCCATCCATTCCGGCTTCCTGAGCAAATTTCTGGAAATCAGCTTCCAAAGCTGCATATTCAGGTTTCATTACGAAACAAACATTCATGCGTGAACGATCTTCTTTTGCAGCTGTTCCGACAAATATTTTACTATTGTCAATAGCATTGTAAAGCAAATCTGCTTTCGCTATGTTTTTCTTTTCCATTTCAGCAACACCACCGTTGGCTTTCAACCAGCGAAGTGTTTCTAGAGCGCTGTAGATAGGCAATACCGGAGGAGTATTATACATAGAACCTTCGGCAATATGTGTTTTATAATTCAACATACTTGGAATATAGCGGGAAACTTTTCCAAGAATTTCATCCTTCACTATAACAAAAGTTACACCGGCAGGTGCAAGATTCTTCTGAGCACCACCATAGATAATTCCATATTTTGAAACATCCATCGGACGTGAGAAAATATCGGACGACATATCGGCAACCAAAGGTACAGGAGAATCTAAATCAACTAATAACTCCGTACCGTATATTGTATTATTGGTAGTAATATGGAAATAATCGGCATCTGCAGGGATTACATAATCTTTAGGAATAAAGGTGTAGTTGGCATCTTTCGAAGAAGCAACTTCTACCACTTCCCCAAATCCTTTGGCTTCTTTCATGGCTTTGCTTGCCCACACACCGGTGTTCAGATAAGCTGCTTTCTTTTCAAAAAGATTGAATGGAACCATGCAAAATTGCATACTGGCACCACCACCCAGAAAAAGTACAGAGTAACCTTCAGGAATATTTAATAATTCAATAAATAATTCTCTGGCTTCAGCAATTACCGCTTCAAAACCTTTTGAACGATGGCTGATTTCAAGGATAGATAAACCTGAACCATTGAAATCCAATACCGCTTCTGCTGTTTTCTCAATAACTTCGCGTGCTAAAATAGAAGGTCCTGCACTAAAATTATGTTTCTTCATACTATAAATTTATGTTAGTTTGATAGTTTTATTAGCAATTTTGAAACGACAAAAGTACTAAAATTTCAGCACCTGACACGTTAATAAAATGGGTTTTTATAAACTTTTGAGTTTCATAGATTATAAAAATGCAATATCAATTCAAAAACGCTATTTTTATGCACAACCCCAAAATATGTGTGCAAAAAATAACAGGAAATTTACTTCCCTGTTATAATTCTCTTAACTTCATTTAACTTATTGAGTGCTTCGACAGGAGTAAGGTTGTTTATGTCTAGATTTTTTATTTCGTCGCGAATTTGTTCAAGCACCGGATCATCCAGTTGGAAAAAGCTAAGCTGATAACCTTCACGGTTTTCGGCTATCTCACCAATCGGTTTCGAAACTCCAGACTGGCGGTTATCTGTTTCCAATTGTTTGAGTATCTGTTCCGACCGTTTTACAATACTTTGTGGCATACCGGCCATTTTAGCCACATGAATACCAAAGCTGTGTTCACTACCACCACGAACGAGTTTGCGCAGAAAAATCACTTTTTTATCTACTTCTTTCACCGAAACATTATAGTTTTTAATGCGGTGGAACGATTTTTCCATCTCATTCAACTCGTGATAGTGCGTAGCAAAAAGGGTTTTAGCTTTGCAGGTTCCATGTTCATGAATATATTCTACAATAGCCCAGGCAATGGAAATACCGTCGTATGTACTTGTTCCGCGACCGAGTTCGTCGAAAAGAATCAAACTGCGGTTAGACAAATTGTTCAGAATGCTCGCGGCCTCGTTCATTTCCACCATAAAAGTTGATTCGCCCTGCGAAATATTGTCGCTTGCTCCTACCCTGGTAAAAATTTTATCCACGACACCAATTTTAGCACTTTCAACCGGCACAAAACATCCGATTTGTGCCATCAGTGTAATAATAGCCGTTTGACGCAGTAAGGCCGATTTACCCGACATATTCGGACCGGTAATAATGATAATTTGCTGTGTCTCGCTATCAAGATACACATCGTTGGCAATGTAGGTTTCGCCAATAGGCAGTTGTTTCTCAATCACCGGATGGCGTCCTTGTTTAATATCAAGCACATCCGTGTCGGTTATTTCGGGACGGACATATTTATTTTCAGCTGAAACTTTAGTAAACGATAGCAAACAATCAAGTTGTGCAATCAGGTTTGAATCGAGTTGAATTGCCGTAATATATTCAACCAAACTCAGCACCAGTTCATTGAAAAGCCGGGTTTCAATTGCCAGAATTTTTTCTTCAGCACCGAGGATTTTTTCTTCGTAAACCTTTAGTTCCTGCGTAATATATCGTTCCGCATTCACCAGCGTCTGTTTCCGAATCCAGGTTTCTGGTACTTTATCTTTGTGCATATTCCGAACTTCGATATAATAGCCAAACACATTGTTGAAACTGATTTTTAAACTTGGAATACCGGTTTCTGCACTTTCGCGCTCCTGAATTTGTTGCAGAAAATCCTTTCCGGAATAAGCTAATCGGCGTAATTCGTCCAACTCTGCATCAACACCGTTACGAATCACATCACCACGGTTAATCATAATCGGCGGATCATTACTGATTTCCATTTCAATTTTATCAGAGATAACAGCACAGGCATTTAATTGGTCGGCAATTTTCTTCAAAGTCAGATTGTCACTCTCGGAACAAGCTTGTTTTATCGGTTCAATGGCTTTCAAAGCCACTTTCAACTGCACCACTTCACGAGGATTAATTCGTCCGACAGCCACTTTGGAAATAATCCGTTCCAAATCGCCAATCAATGCAATATTTTGTTCCAATAACTGCCGTAAATCAGGGTTTTTGAAGAAATACTCCACAACACTGAGACGCTCATTAATCGGTTTCACATCTTTCAACGGAAAAGCCAGCCAACGTTTCAGCATTCGGGCACCCATTGGGCTTATTGTCTTATCAATAATATCTAAAAGTGTTTTGGCACCTTCATTAATCGAACCGTAAAGCTCCAGATTCCGAACCGTAAAGCGGTCGAGCCATACGAATCGTTCTTCTTCGATGCGCGAAAGTGTAGTGATGTGTCCGGTCTGTTGGTGATGAGTCTGATCTAGATAATGCATAATCGCTCCGGCAGCAACCACGCCATTTGACAAATTATCAACACCAAAACCTTTCAGATTCTTGGTTTCGAAATGCTTCAGCAATCGTTCATTAGCCGAATCGGGCGTATAAGCCCAATCTTCTAGTGCATAGGTAAAAAACTTTGTTCCAAACAGTTCTTCAAAATCACGACGCTTACTCCGGTCGAAAAGGACTTCCTTTGGGCCAAAACTGTTCAGTAATTTATCTATATATTCACCCGTTCCTTCGGCAACCAGAAATTCACCGGTAGAAATATCGAGAAAAGAAACGCCGATTTTAGTTTTATTTATATAAACACTAGCCAAGAAATTGTTTTCCTTGTGATTCAATGTGGTATCACTGTATGAAACACCGGGAGTAACCAACTCAGTCACACCGCGCTTTACAATTTTTTTTGTCAGTTTAGGGTCTTCAAGCTGGTCGCAAATAGCCACACGCATTCCTGCGCGAACCAATTTTGGCAAATAAGTATCCAATGCATGATGCGGAAATCCGGCCAGTTCAATCGTTTTTCCGGAACCATTAGCACGTTTAGTAAGTGTAATTCCAAGAATCTGTGAGGCACGAATAGCGTCGGTTGAAAAAGTTTCGTAGAAATCACCACAACGAAAAAGCAGAATAGCATCAGGATGCTTCCCTTTTATCTCGTTGAATTGCTTCATCATCGGGGTTTCTACAATATCAGAAGTCATAAAATTTTAATGTTTATAAAGTAGAAAGGTTGGGAAAAAAATTAAATCAGGCAGGAAAACATTTTTATTTCAAGCGAAAATTGCAAATTAAAGATCAAAAGCAAACTTTCAACTTTAAAAACTTTACAAACTTTCTAACTGAATAATCCATCAATCGCATCAGTCATTCGCGACCAAAGGAATTTTTTCTTCTCAATTTTGATATTCTCAATCATCATTTCAGAACGATTGTTAGCGAAAAAATCAACCAACGAATCAGCAATTTGCTTTGGCTCTACATCAATTACATAACCTACCTTCCCGTTAGGAATAATTTCGGCCAATCCACCCACATTGGTTACCAACATAGGTTTTTCGAAATGATAAGCAATCTGACTTACACCACTTTGAGTAGCTGTACGGTATGGTTGCGCCACAATATCGGCGATACTGAAATAATTCCGCACTTCATTGTCCGGAATAAATTTGGTACGTAATTCCACCACACTTTCAAGTTTTTTCTTAACAATCAATTCAAGGTATGGTTGTGGATTTTCATAAAATTCTCCGGCCACAATCAACTTAACCGGAAATTTGCGTAAACGCTCATCAGCAAAAGCTTCGAGCAATAAATCAAGTCCTTTATAATGTCTTATAAATCCAAAAAACAAAATGTAGAAATTCTGATCATACAAACCCAGTTTCATTGCTGCCTCTTTTTTGGTCAACAAATCACCATAATGATCGTAAATTGGGTGTGGTGAAACAACTTTGGGTTTATTTAACTCGTCAAAATGATTGATATCAGCTACAACAGATTCAGCCATTGCCACAAAACCATCCATCGATTTCACAAAGTATTTGGGAAATAATTTATCCAGGATGGTTGGTTCATGCGGTATCATATTATGAATAAGTCCTATCATTTTAGTTTTTGGACTGCGTGCAATGCGCGCGATGGTTCCAAAACAGGGAGCAATGAAAGCCATCCAATAGCAAAAAATGACTTTGTCCGGAGCTTTTTCTTTGATTTTCCGTCCTACATTAATCCAGTTGAATGGATTCATGGAGTGAATCATACGGGTGATTTTTAAATCTTTAGGAGCAAATTCGGCAGAATATTGTGATTTTCCGGGAAATAAAAACGACGGATATTGAAGGCTGAATGTTATAATTTCAACATCATGTCCCTGTTTTGCGTATTCACGTGCCAAACGCTCATTATATGTCGCGAGTCCACCTCTGTAAGGAAATGCCGTTCCAACTATGATTATCTTCATGCTATTTAATTATTAGATCCAAAAAAACACCTCAGAGCAATTCTAATTGCCTGAATCAAAAGGTTCTATTGCAGATTGTGCTTCTATAGAACAGAGTGATTTTTAATTTAGTTGTGCAAAAGTACAAAATAATTCAGAGGAGAATGTATTTTTCGGAACAAAAATCATAAACTGCAAAACACAGTTACAAGTAGTGGCACCATGAAATCCAGAAAAAAACCACTATAAATAGAAACGATGGAGAATTCCTTTCCTGCAGTTCGTATTATAATTGGGAAAGTTGTGTCCATTGTCGTTGCTCCACCGGCTGCTATCGGTGATAAGTTTCCAAAATAACGAACCATCTGTGGTGCAAAAAGTAGCGTTAGAATTTCACGTATAATGTTGGACAACAATGCAATCGTCCCAAGCTCAGCTCCTTTGCATTGAGTTATCAAAACACTTGATAATGAATAATATCCAAAACCTGAAGCAACAGCCAGCAAATCGAAAACCCGATGTTTAAAGAAAAATGCTATCAATAAAACCCCCAATAATGTTCCAACAATTGTTGTGAGCGGTAGAAAAAGAATTCGTAAAGGCAGACGCTTAAACTGTTTAACTGTGTCGGGTTGTTGACCAATACTGAACCCTACTGAAAACATCAGGGTACACAACACATAAAAACTCACATCTGCATTGGCCCATGAATATGGAATCCAACGGAATATTCCAAGCATTAAACCCGTTACAAAAAATGAAAGAATAATCAGACTTCCTTTCATTGCTTGTGATTTTTAATATTTCCCCACAACAATTTTGCAGCAATCATACTTCCCAACGTGGCTGCAATAGCTACAACTGCAGCTTCTAAACCCAAAACTGCAAATTTTCTTACAACTGTATCGTTCATACCAACTTCCACGCCGAGCAAAAACAATAATGCCCAGATAAGCGTTAGAATTAATCCGTTTACAAACCGGAATTTTTGTTTTCGAAACAGATAACCTGTTGCAATTCCTGCAAACATAAAAAGCAAAACGTTGAACATTGGTTTAAAATTTGGATTTGAGTTGCAAAGATAATCTTTCTGTATAAAAAATCAACTTTTATGGTTTTTGTAAAATGGTCTTATTAATTGCTTGAAACAGATTAAATATGTGGGGAAAAATGAGTAATTTTGCACTCCGAAAAGACAATGGTATTATTTGAGGGATAAAACAATATAAATCAAGACGATATGAGCAAGAAAGCATTATTAATGATTCTCGATGGATGGGGAATAGGCAATCATTCCAAAGCAGACATTATTTACAATACGCCAACTCCTTACTGGGATTCTTTGTTGGCAAACTACCCAAATTCACAACTATTAGCTTCCGGTGAAGACGTTGGACTGCCTGATGGACAGATGGGTAACTCGGAAGTTGGCCACCTGAACATTGGTGCCGGACGGGTGGTTTATCAGGATTTGGTAAAGATCAATATAGCTTGCCGCGACAACAGTATTATGCAAAATCCGGAGGTAATAAGTGCATATTCATACGCCCGCGACAACAAAAAGAAAATTCATTTCCTGGGTTTGGTTTCGGATGGTGGTGTGCATAGTTCACTCGATCATTTATTGAAACTTGTTGATATTGCCAAAGAATACAATACAGAAGCTTATGTTCATTGCTTTATGGACGGCAGAGATACTGACCCCAAAAGTGGAATAGGTTTTATTGAGCAATTAGATACATATACAAAAGGAACAACTACCAAGATAGCTTCTATCATTGGTCGTTACTACGCAATGGACCGTGACAAACGCTGGGATCGTGTAAAAAAATCGTACGATCTGTTAGTAAACGGGATTGGTGAAGCAACTACCGATGTAGTAGCAGCTATGCAGGCCTCTTATACAGCCGGAGTAACTGACGAATTTATTAATCCAATTGTTTCGGTAAATGCTGCAGGCAAACCTTTGGCAACAATTGAAGCCGGTGATGTGGTAATTTTCTTCAACTACCGTAACGACCGTGCGAAAGAACTTACAGTTGTATTGACTCAACAAGATATGCCGGAAGAAGGTATGCATACTATTCCATTGGAATTTTACTGTATGACTCCTTACGATTCAAGCTACAGAGGTTTACATGTTATGTTTGATAAAGATAATGTACAAAACACACTGGGTGAATATGTTTCTAGTCTTGGTAAAAAACAATTGCGAATTGCTGAAACTGAGAAATTCGCTCATGTAACTTTCTTTTTCTCCGGTGGTCGCGAAAGTGAATTCCCGGGTGAAGACCGCATTTTGGTTCCTTCACCAAGAGTAGCTACTTACGATTTGCAACCGGAAATGAGCGCTCCCGAAGTGGCTGAAAAATTAGTAGCAGCACTCAATACTCAACAATACGATTTCGTGGCATTGAACTTTGCTAATGGTGACATGGTAGGTCACACCGGTGTGCGTGAAGCTATTGTAAAAGCTGTTGAAACTATTGATAAATGTGTTGGTGAAGTTGTTGAAGCAGCTAAAGCAAATGATTATGAAGTAATTATCATTGCAGATCATGGAAATGCAGATAACGCAGAGAATCCCGATGGTTCGCCAAATACAGCTCATTCATTAAATCCTGTACCATTTATTTATATTACAACGCGTAAAGATGCAAAAGTAGAAAATGGTATTTTGGCTGATGTAGCTCCGTCGCTTTGTAAAATCATGGGGATTGAAAAACCGGCAGAAATGACCGGTCGTAACCTTATTAACTGGTAATTCCACTTTAAATTGAGATATTTAAACGCCGGAAGTACTTACTTTCGGCGTTTATTATTATAAATTGCAAAGTATTGACTAATTTTGCAATACAAAACTTAAACTATCATGACTTTAAGAACTCAACTCGAAAACCGCATCCTTATTCTGGATGGTGCAATGGGAACCATGATTCAGCGCCACAAACTGGCTGAAGCTGATTATCGCGGTTCACGCTTTGCAAACAGCGAAATTCTTCAGAAGGGCAACAACGACTTGCTCGTTCTTACTCAACCCGACATTATTTATGGCATTCATTGTGAATACCTCAAAGCCGGTGCTGATATTATCGAAACCAATACTTTTAATGCACAACGTATTTCGATGGAAGATTACGGGATGGGCGAACTCGTTCATGAAATCAACCTCGAAGCAGCTCGTCTGGCACGTAAAGCTGCTGACGAATTTTCTGCAAAAAATCCTGCAAAACCCCGTTTTGTTGCCGGAGCTGTTGGTCCAACCAACAAAACAGCATCCATGTCGCCCGACGTAAACAATCCGGCATTTCGTGCGGTAAGTTTCGATGATTTAGTGGCAGCATATAAAGAACAAATTTTGGCATTAATTGAAGGTGGCGTTGACGCACTATTGATTGAAACTATTTTCGACACATTGAATGCAAAAGCGGCTATTTATGCGGCTGAAGAAGCTATGGCCGAGACAGGAAAGCGGGTTGAAATCATGCTTTCGGCGACTGTGGCTGACACAAGCGGTCGTACGCTTTCAGGACAAACGATTCGGGCATTTTTGGCTTCGATTGGTCATGCCAATTTATTATCCATCGGGCTTAACTGCTCGTTTGGTGCAAAAGATTTAAAACCGTACTTACAAGAAATAAGTGCTCATTCGCCCTGGTTCGTAAGTGCTTATCCAAACGCGGGCTTGCCTAATCAGTTTGGGGAATACGATGAATTACCCGAAATGATGGCCGTTCAGGTAAAAGAATATTTCGACGAAAAACTGGTAAATATCATTGGCGGTTGCTGTGGAACCACACCGGATCATATTGCTGAATACCAGTCTTTAATTAAAAATGCAGAAGTTAGAAAACCCGGAATTGCATCAACCAAATTAGAACTTTCAGGGCTCGAAGAAATAGAAATTGATAATTCATCTTTATTCGTCAACATTGGCGAGCGTTGCAATGTGGCCGGGTCGCGTATGTTTCTACGTTTAATAAACGAGAAAAAATACGAAGAAGCGCTCAGTATAGCCCGCAAACAGGTGGAAGAGGGTGCTCAGATAATTGACATCAATATGGACGATGCAATGATTGAAGCGAAAGAGGAAATGGTGACATTTTTGAATTTTGTAGCTTCAGAACCTGAAATTTCGCGTGTGCCAATTATGATTGATTCTTCGAAATGGGAAGTTATTGAAGCAGGACTGAAATGCGTACAGGGAAAGTGTATCGTAAATTCTATCAGTTTAAAGGAAGGTGAAGAGGATTTTCTCGACAAAGCACGTAAAATTCGAGCGTATGGTGCAGCCGTTGTTGTAATGGCTTTCGACGAGAAAGGTCAGGCCGACAGCTTCGAACGTAAAACACAAATTTGTAGTCGGGCGTATCATTTGCTGGTTGATAAAGTTGGATTTCCACCGCAAGATATTATCTTCGATCCGAACGTCTTGGCAATTGCCACCGGCATTGAAGAACATAATAATTATGGAGTTGATTTTATCAACACGGTTCGATGGATCAAACAAAATCTGCCTTACGCTAAAGTAAGTGGCGGTGTAAGCAATCTTTCATTCTCATTCAGAGGAAATAATGTGGTACGTGAGGCTATTCACTCCGTATTTTTATACTATGCCATCAAAGAAGGTATGGATATGGGAATCGTGAATGCCGGTATGTTGCAAATTTATCAGGACATTGAGCCTGAATTGCTGGAACATGTGGAAGATATTGTACTGAATCGCCGCCCTGATGCAACCGAGCGCATGATTGACCTGGCCGAAAAAGTCAAAAATCAGGCTTCTGGAGAAAAAGAGGTGAAGATTGACGAATGGCGTTCTAGAGCATTGCAAGGACGATTGGAATATGCCCTTATTAAAGGTATTAGCGAATTCCTGGAAGAAGATTTAGCTGAAGCACTAACACAATACGATACAGCGATTGAGATAATTGAAAAGCCATTGATGAGTGGCATGAATATCGTGGGTGAATTATTTGGAGAAGGAAAAATGTTTCTACCACAGGTGGTGAAAACTGCCCGTACCATGAAAAAAGCAGTAGCCATTCTCCAACCCGAAATCGAAAGACAAAAAGTTCCGGGACAAAGCTCATCAGCAGGTAAATTTCTGATTGCTACTGTAAAAGGTGACGTACACGACATTGGAAAAAACATTGTCGCCGTAGTGTTGGCTTGTAATAATTTTGAAGTGATTGACCTTGGAGTAATGACTCCGACCGACAAAATTATCGAAACTGCGATTCGCGAAAAAGTGGACATTGTAGGTTTGAGTGGTCTGATTACACCTTCGTTGGAAGAAATGACTTTCGTTGCTGCCGAAATGCAAAAAGCTGGTTTGACTATTCCTTTGTTAATTGGTGGTGCGACAACTTCAAAGATTCATACAGCTGTAAAAATTGCACCCAACTACAAAGGTCCGGTTGTGCACGTAAAAGATGCTTCAGTGAATACACATGTGGTTGCTCAACTTATGAGCAAAGCAAACCATGAGGCTTATGAAGCCGATATAGCTACAGAATATCAGGCATTGCGCGACAAACAAACGAAAAAAGCAGATTTGTTGAGTTTGGACGAAGCCAAAAAGAAACGGCCGAACTTATTTTAATTCTCAACTTTTATAACGTAAAATCCTTTCATACAAAATTGTTTGAAAGGATTTTTTATTTGATCTATTTATCGAGATTCTACCACACAAAAAAAGCCCCGCATACATTTCTGTATTCGGGGCTTTTAAAAAACGGCGGCTATCTACTCTCCCACATTGCTGCAGTACCAT
>JBAXPM010000048.1:0-28625 GCA_037132235.1 Paludibacter sp. | reverse complement strand
ACAACAAAATAGAAATTAGTTATAAATCTGTCAAGCTAATTTAGGACAAGACAACCTTTTTATTCCTTCAACACACCTTTTTATTCCTTCAAGGTATCTTTCTATTCCTTCAACGTACCTTTTTGTTTCTTCAACGTACCTTTTTATTCCTTCAACACACCTTTTTGTTTCTTCAAGGTGTGTTGAAGAAACTCCAACACGCATGGAAGCCGTAAAAACATCACTTGTCAGGACATAAACATCATCTATTCTCCTATTCAGGGTGTGACTTGAAGTCACGCCCTGAATTAATACCTCAATAACCTGTAGGTTTTAAATCCCATCAGAAATACAAATTTAAAGATTACAGTTTGTAATATCTATTTTTGTCGGCGAACAATTTTCAATATTCCGAAATGCAAAATCGTTTTTTGTCTCCGAACAATGACCACTTTGAAAACTTCAAATGGCAAATTGTTCGCGAACATTGACCACTTTCAGAACTAAAATGGCACGTTGTTCGCACATTTTCACCCCTTTTAGACCAAAAACCACCATTTGTTACCGTACATCGACTAATTATTAACTATAAACCACCAAAAAAAGTGCAGATTTTGGGGTTTTTGTTTTACAAACTAGTAATTGTTCGCGAACAATTATTGGTTTTCAGTTTTGAAACTCTAAAAATGTTCGGACAATTTGCCGTTTTCAAATTGAAAAGTACCCGATGTAAAAATACAAAAGGTGGTTTCAAAACTGAATCTTGTAATTGTTTGCGAATTATTTGTGGAAAAAATAACGTTTTGATTAATTATGTTATTTATCTTTGGAGCTAAATACTTTTATAGTTGGTTGCAAAGAATATAAGAACTGAGCGTAAAATCACTTATCCAACGTAAGACTTTACTCATTTAATTAATATATCCGGCAGAACAGAAAGCATAAAGACAGTAGTAAATTAAAATTATGAAAAAATCATACCATATTCTTCGATATCTCCTTATTATTCGATATGTGAAAAACCATCCATTCTGTAGTAAAAAGGAAATAATTGATTATATCATCCGGGAGTTTTCGGAAAGAGGTGACAACCCAAAGCTTGGACTTTCTGAACGAAACCTAACAAGAGATTTTGAAGAAATACGTAATACATTTGGACTTAGCATTGATTACAATCCTACCAATAGAGGGTATTGTATTCCACAAGACGAACAACAAGACCCAATAGTTGATCAACTAATGGAGAATCTTGACTTGTTGCATATTGGAATAGATGGCGGTTTACCTGATTTTATACAACCGGAGAAAAGACGTTCTCGTGGAACAGAACACCTACTACCATTAAAAAATGCAATTGCTCAAAACAAAACCGTGAAATTTGAATATAAAAAGTTTTATCCCAATGTGATAGAATTTAAATCGGTACAACCCTACATGCTTAAAGAGAGTCGTGGAAGATGGTACTTACTTGGTTTGGATAGTGATAAAAAAGCAAAATCCTACGGATTAGACCGAATAACTGAATTAGAGGTGCTTGAAAAAACTTTTAAGAAAAATACAGAAATAGACTGGAACGAAAAGTACACACACAGTTTTGCTATGTTTACAGACGAACAAGTTGAAAAGGTAATATTATCATTTGACGAGCGTGACGGAAATTATATTGAAGCCATGCCAATCCATTCTTCACAAACAATTATCCGCCAGGGCGAACGGGTAATTGTCACCCTCAATATCCGAATAACGCTTGACTTTATTATGGAACTAATGTCCCGTAGCTGGTCTGTAGAGATTATAACCCCTTTGAGTCTCAGGCAACGACTGCATGAGATTTACAAAGAGGCGATGGTAAGGAATGGTTGATTACATCTGAAACATCTCGAAATAAAGTTTAACTGCTTTTTTTAATGTAGCATAACCAGTTCTTATATTTCCGTTAATTACAATTTTGGGAACTATTTTATCTCTTTCATTCTGTGCAGAATAACTTAATTCCTGAATAAGCCATTCTTCTCCACATTCTGATATGATTTTATCTAAATCGCCATAATACTTTTCAACATTTTTGCAGTTTGAAATTCTTGTGCTTATTGTCTGTTCGGGGTAGGTCTTATTGGCTCTTAGCCATAATCTAAATTGTTCTGTTTGCATTATTTGAGTTTTTAATTAGGATAATATTACATTCCATTTGTATGAATTTATCTTCTCTTTTACTTCTGGACAGAATTCAATTACATCTCCAACTTCCTGAATTACTTTTCCGTAGTTATTTCCAATATCCGACATTAAACTTACAATAGCTCCAGCAGGATTTTTTGAAATATCCAAATTCTTTATTTTGGCAATAAGTTCATTCCTACCAATACCTTCATTCTCTAATATTAAAGCAATAATTTTATGAACATTTAAGTACGGCTTAGCTGACCATAATTCGAGTTTGAAATTAATATCTTTAGTTATGCCTGATTTACCTGAACTTAAAAGATTTTCGATAGGGTGCTCTTTCAAGTATCCAGAAAACTCCCGTTTATTTTCTTCTACTTTCTGATATATGGATTCATATTGAAATTTCACAAAGTCGTGCAGACTTATTACATTCTTAAGTTTTTCGAGTTTCTCGAAATAACCAGAAATAGCTTGGAACTCTTCAATTTTGGCAATTCGCTCCATTCTTATACTTATATCCAAATCTCCTAAAATACTTGTATTTTCCTTTAAAAAAACATCAAATTTTTTGTTTGATTTGGCAGCATTTGCGTCTTTTGTTGCCGGAATTAGGTTACCATATAAATGCAAACCACATTCCTGTCGGTTGTGAGCAATTACATGATCTATTACAGTTTTCTTCTCAGAAAGTTTAACACCTGTATAGGCACAACGTCTATCGAAGTATTTAAGTGTTTTTTTCCAGTCCTGTTCTTTAAATCCGCCCAATTCCTCGCTCATATCACACAATAAATTCCTTACAAAGATATTTGCAGCATCGGCAGGAAACGTACGCTTCATTGAGTTTTTATTTTCCATATTTTTATTTTTTTTTGAAATTATCAAAGAGACAGTAAAGTTAATTGATTTTTTTGACATTCTACCATTTAACTTTAATTCGTCATCCATACATTCTTTACACCTTTTTTTTGTTTAACTCTCTTTTAGAACTTAAAATCTGGTATTCAATTGTTTTCATGTTGTTTGTTTTTTATATTCTTACAAATATGCCAAAAGCATCTCAATTTGAGCATCATTTTCAATTAGGCTCGTCCACAAAAAACTTACTTTCAATTCTTCGGGAGTAATCTGTGAGATATATTTATCATACTTTTTAAGCATTGCTTCATCCCATTCTATTGCCGGATTATTTATTAATTCAGCCCAATTCCAGCGTTTTTTATACTTCTCAATAATATCCGGAGTAAAGTCCAAACTATCATTTGCTGACAATATTCCAAAATCTAACTTATTAGCATATAAATCCAACACCTTATTTCGGAAAACATTTTGAACTACACTTGGAGTTTTGACAGTTGCAAGACATTCAGTAAACACTTTCCAATTTATCTTGTCAATATATTCATTTACAAAAGTATCGCTCCAGGTAAAACGACTGTTAGAACTTAATGTATCCCAATGAATAAAATCTGCATAGTCAATCAAATGATTATTATTGAGGTTTGTTCCCTGGCAAATAATCCTCCAGTCTAGTTTATCCATATATCGTTTCAAAAGCAAATCAAAATCAGCACGTTCAAAATGATTCTTATCGGCAATAATAAACGAAAGAGCATGCCAGTTCCATAAGTCTTCAAATTGTTTTATGAAATTAATTGACCACTGAAGTGAATCGTTGAATGACAATGCTTTCCAATCCAGATTTGCTTTGTTTGTCTCAATAAAATCAGTTGTCCAATTCAGATCTTCCTTTTCTGAAATTATTGTCCATGACTCTTTTAACTTTCCTTTTTGGAATAGTTGATAAGCTGTTAGTTTTGTTGTGTTTACTTTTTCTAGTGATTTCATATAAATATGTATAATTGGTTTGTTTGCAAATGTATAGTTCAGATAAGACAGAATGCGTCGTAGAAAAAAGTTTTATTCTATTGGATAATAATCCTATGGTGTATAACTGCAAAATGATAAGCTGTTATGGAATATAATTTTTTAAGTTCATAATCTGGATATTTATCACAATAAAAATTCAGTTTTTCTCTGTAATTGATTGCGGCTTGGCGATATATACAATTTTTATTTGCGATTTTATGTGCTTTTGGTTTTGATTTCTTTTGGTTCTTTACAAACTCCAAAGAAAAGTAAAATCCTACACGTTTAATTATCTTATCAATCGCAATTTCAGGGTATTCTAGCTTATATGCTTTTATCTTTTCATTTAGATATTTCCCGGATAAACGATAAAATTCCTCATCTATCCTTTCAATTTCCAATCGAATCTTGAAGTTTTCAACAAGAATATTAATCTTCAATTTATTGTCTGGTAATTGGTCATTTTTTGACTCAATTAAAAATGTACCTTCACCTAACAAAAGCCAACGGGCATTTATCTGAGGAAACGCAGCACAAATCTGACTGAAATTTGATAAGGTAACAAAGTGGTCTGAATTGACCATTACATCAACCGTTGATTTTTGAATACCCGTTTTGAGACTAAACTCCATTGTTGAGAGTGAATAATACCTCATTATTTTCTCAATTCTTCGTATTATTTTACTTGTATTATTTGCGTCCATAATTTTCAAATTAGCATAGATTGATATATTATGTTGCAAAAGTAGAAACGGGCAAGGACAAAATGTGTCCTACTGAAAATAAAAATTATACTATTTTTTTACGTATATATGTATTTGAAATTTATTCCCTCGTTGGCGCGGTTTTGTAAACCGTGATCAAATAGAAAACAAAAGTCCTCTTACTAAAACCCTAAACTCTTAATTATCATAACATTTTCCGCTTTCTGCTTCTTTTCCATCTAAATATTCTATATTTGTTGCATAAATAAACCATCGCTCTAAACGAAGTTATTATGCAACAGAAATCAACAACCCGCTATATTCTCATAATCAGCATATTGCTCCAATCCATTATGCTGTCGGCGGCTGTACCTTCAGGGTATTATTACTTTGTCAAAAACAAGAAAAAGGCCGAGTTGAAAACGGCAATTCATACCTATTGCGGTCCGATGAAGGAATTCGAATACGGTGGTGGTGCGGGTTTTACGTGGGAAGGCTTTTTCAGTACCGACCGTCGTGCTGATTCTACTGTTATTGATATGTATTCCAATACGGTCAGGAAGTTTGCAGGATACAGTGCCGTTTCGGGCATGCATATTGAGCATTCGTTCCCTAAAAGCTGGTGGGGTGCTTATCCAAACAACGCATACAAAGATTTGTTCCATCTCTATCCGGCTGATGCTTCGGCCAATGAATCGAAGAATAACCTACCGCTGGGCGAAGTAACGGGCACACCCGGCTTTGATAATGGAGTAACCAAAACGGGGAAAAACGGTTTTGAAACAGCATATACCGATAATTGTTTTGAACCTGCCGACGAATACAAAGGTGATTTTGCCCGATCGTATTTTTATATTGCTTCAGTCTATGAGAATCTGGCACCGCTTATGCAGTCGCCCATGACTTATACCAACAATACTTATCCGTTTTTTAAACCCTGGGCTATTGATTTATTGCTGAAATGGAACAAGCAAGATCCGGTAAGTGCCAAAGAACTGACCCGCATTGAAGCAGTTTACAATTTACAGGGCAACCGCAATCCGTTTATCGATTATCCCGACCTGGCAGAGTATATCTGGGGAAAAGACACGCTGAATGTTTTCCCTTTCCCGGCGGAAACTGAACCATTCCTGGTAGCACCGCGACGTGGAAACTCAATTGATTTTGGAGTGATACTACAAAACGACACACGGTCGCAGAATTTGCATATTCAGGGTGTGAACATCAGTACGGATATTACCGTAAAAATTAAAAACAATAGTCCATCATTTTCATTATCGGCTTCAGTTGTTTCAACCACTCAGGCTTTGAACGGCACGGATGTTTCGGTTACATTTTCACCATCTGCTTCGGGATTGGTGCGTGACACCCTGATTGTTGAAGGCGGCGGACTGCTGGAATCGGTTTCCATTCCACTTAAAGCATTGGCTTCAGCCGATTTTATCACCGTTGAACCAACAGATATTACTCCGGTGGGTGGCACCTTGCAATGGATTTCCGACCCGTTGGCAACACAATACCGCCTGAATGTATATCAGGGTGCGCAATCTGCCGGCGATCTGATTATTTCTACCTATGTGGAAGGAAGTAGTTGGAATAAAGCCATTGAACTGTATAACGGTACAGGAAAAACCCTTGATTTATCGCATTACTGGCTTCAGAAACAATCCAACGGAGCAGGACCATTTTTATCAACACTGAAACTCACCGGAACACTGGCAAGTGGTAAAAGTTATGTTATTGTTCACAAACAGGCAGCAGCCGATTTAATGGCCAAAGCTAATCTGGTTACAGATTCCCTGCTTCAGTATAATGGAAACGATGCCATCGCACTGGTTCGAAGCGGTGTGACCATCGATATGGCGGGACAAGCCAATGCCGGTGCTGATGTCATGTGGGGTGTGGATGTAACACTTCAACGCAAAGCATCTGTCACTCATCCATCTTCAACATTTAATCCTATCGAATGGAACACCTTACCTACCGATTCCTATTCAATGCTTGGAAGTCCGTTGATGACATTTCCAACAGGAAGTCCTACTTATATTCTTCAGAATGCGATTGTTGGGCTGAATACCAACTATCCTATTCAGAATTTAATTCCAAATAATGCCTATACTTACAGTGTGGAATCCATGCGGTCAGGTGTCGTGGCAACGGCCATAAATACCATGCAAGTTCATACTGCTGCACTGGATATTCCTGAAATATCAGATGCAACCGATGTTCAGTCTGATAAGTTTACTGCTAACTGGGGAGCATCGCCTTATGCTTCGGGTTATTTGCTGAACCTGTATAAAGTAAGCGGTCAGGCTGATACCACCGAAGTGGAAGGATTTAATTCTGTAGGAACAAACGGGACACCACTTCCAAGCGGATGGACTGGTACGGCAAGTGGAAATTATACCACCACAGCAAGCACCGGAATTGCATCACCATCGGTTGCATTTAAAAACGCCAAAGAATGGTTACAGACCAAAACATATCTTCACCCGGTTTCAAAACTTAGTTTCATGTATCGGTTTGCTACTTATGTGGCAGGAGCTTCCTTATTGGTTGATGGGCAAAGTAATGGAAATTGGATCAGGATTGACAGTATCGTTTGCAAAAACAACACAAAAGCAACGCAAACCTATAGTTTTGATAAATCACAAGCTTTACAAGCCTTCAAATTTACATTTAATAAAATGCCGGGAGGCAACATGGCACTGGACGATGTTTCTGCAACCTATGGAAATCAGGATACTGTTTATGTGCAAAAAAATCTTGCAGTAATTGCCAATTCGGCTGTAGTACAGGGTTTAACTGAAGATACACAGTATTATTATGCCGTTCGTGCCACACTGGGTTCGTCTGTTTCAGGAGTTTCTGAAACCATTGGAGCGCATACACTGGTAAAGACCAAAGTAGCTGATTTGAATGTTCCGGCCATCCGAATATTATCCCAAAATGAACAACTCAGCATTTCAGGATTGCATGGAGATGAAACTATTCAGATTTACTCACTGACAGGCATTTGTCTGTATCAAACCAAAGTAACTTCAACAAATTTGAATATTACTTTTCAGCACCAGGGAATTTTCATTGTGAAAGTGCAAAATGCAGGGTATCGGTTTACAGGGAAGTTTATACTTTAAATTACTGTTTCACAAATTTACAGAGGGTATTGGTATCGACAGAAGGAATTTTAATAAAATAAATTCCTGAAGACAGACTGCGAACATCAATCCTGTTGCCATCAACTAATGATTTATTGAGGACACAATTTCCACTAATATCATAGATGTTGGCATTTAATATTTTAGATTCACTTTTGATATTGATAAAATCAATACCCGGATTTGGATAGACTGATACTGATTTGTCATTACTCAACGGATTCTGAATTCCGGTATTATTGCTATAATGAGCAATGTTACCATAATCACCTGATATCCAACCATTGTTTTCGTCCCAAAAAACCACATTGAAAACACTATTTTGAAATGGAACTGGTAATGGTGTCCATGAATTTCCCGCGTCCGTTGTTTTCAGAATATATTCACCGGAGGAAGTATTTGGAACAGAACTTCCAAAATAGCAAACATTTGCATTTAAAGCATAAACCGATCTAAACTGAGCTGCCGGATTTTGATTTGTATTGGTAAGTGTTGTCCAGTTTGCACCACCGTCAACTGTTTTCATTAGTAAAGCATTTCTTCCAACAATCCAACCGTGTAACACATCCGAAAAATAAATTGCTTTTACCAATCCAACATTAGTTGCTTGTGTGGTCCAACTTAAGCCTCCATCGGTCGTGTGAAGTATATCTGTGTTTGTACCTATGGTTGTAGCAGAAGCGCCAGACATCCAGCCATTCAGTGCATCAACAAAATAATAAAATCCACCTACAGGATTTGAAATACCATTAATCACATCCCAGTTTGAGCCGCCATTTGTTGTCTTGTAAAGTTTAAAACTTCCATAAAGTGAATTGTAAACTGATGCCCAACCGGTATTATTATCGGCAAACTGGACTTGCATTCCACCATCGCCACTTGCTGAAAGGTCTTTTTGATAAATTGATAAGTATAATCCACCCGAACCATCAGTTAACGTATTCACTCCAAGACTTTTATCTGCACTTAAAAATCCATTGGCATCAGAACTTCCAAAACCGGTAAGAGTTCCATCTGATGAAATTGAAATAGAGCTGGTCATGTCGGACATTGCTACATTATTTCTTGACATTTTTGTAACAGATGTGCTTCCAGTTGAATTTATTTTATACTGGCAATGAATCCAGGCTGATGACGAACTACCAATCGCTACACCATGTAATTGCCATATTCCTACCAAATCGGCTGCTGAATATGTAATTGCAGTTTGTTTTTTCTGCATAACGCTCAAATAATATCCGCCATTCCCCGACTGGGTAATGAAGATGGTCTGTTTGTCGGCACTCATGAAACCATTAATATCGGTATCAGCGGAAGTAAGAATCCCTGTTGAAGACATTGAGCCCGAAAAACCACGATTAACCTGACCATTTGGTGTAAATGCCGTTGTAGTACCATTTCCGGTGGCATCTATAACAGTTGTTCCAAATACCCAGCTTGCATTAGGCTGTGTTTGAATGGAATGCATTTGCCAGGTTCCCTGTAAATCAGCAGTTGAATAAACTATTGAAGGATTTACTTTTTGCCAAACGACAAGATTATACCCTCCACTTCCATCGGTTTGTGTAATTATCATTGTGTTTTTATCGGCACTCATAAAACCATCCATATCAGTACCTGAAACAGTGAATCTACCTCTTGAAGTAAGATTAAACTGTGTGGTCGAATTTCGGGTGGTTGTCTGTCCCTGATTATTTGTAGTTGTAGAAGTGGAGCTTCCATCCGAAGCAATAGTTGTACTTCCGTAAGTCCAACCATTAAAAACATTGAGATCATTCGGGTTATCAACAAATAAAGCATGTATTTGCCATGTTCCAACCAAATCGGAAGCACTATAAGTTACTGAAGGCACCAATTTTGGGAAATCTTTCTTAGTCCAGCTTGTTCCTCCATTTGAGGTTTGATATAATGTTGCTCCATTAGGATCATTTAAACTGCCATAGGTTTTCAACGCCCAACCGTGAGTAGCATTTGGCCAACTCATGGTTAATCCAACATCAGATGGATTACTCATTGGAGTATCATCTGGAAATGGAGTAACTACATTCCATTGAGCACCTGCATTTGTAGTGTGAAGCAAGCTACCGCTGTTACCACACGCAATCCAACCTTCTGTTGCGCTCACAAATTGCATTTTTCCTAAAATTTCTGTTCCCAACGGACTGGTTTGTATTGTCCATTGCGCAAATACGGTTTCAAAACTAATAACAAAAATAAAGATGGAAGTAAACATTGAAATAAGGTAAAGCTTTTTCATATTCTTTTTTGTCGGAATTTATAGTGCTGACACCGCACTTCGTTGGAAATTACGTAGCTTATTTTTTATCAATTTACTTTCATTTACTTTATCACCTAACCTTGTTTTAATAAGATAAACACTTTTGGATAATAGTTTGTATTATAGGCTATCAACTCTATTTTTGAATAATAAGTTGTTGGTTTTTAGTAAAGTCATTTGTCTTAATAGTAATAATGTAAACACCATTTATCAACTTGCTTGTTTCAATTATCTCACTCGTAGTTATTGATTTTGAAATTAATAACTTACCATTCAGGTCTGAAATTGTGATATGTGCATCACCTGTAAAGCCTTTTATGGTAAAACTATTTGCAACAGGGTTTGGATAGATAAAAGTTTGTTGGTCGTTATATATTTTTTCAAAACCATTTGTATCAGATGTAACCCCACTACCGCTATTTCTTGTTCCTGCCCAGGTGCCGGTTAGGGTTGGAGGCCACTGGTTATTAGTAAAACTAATAGAATATGTCCCACTCGACTTTCCATTGGCACCCACACCTAATATAGAGAGAGTATAAGGGGAAGTTGAATTATTTGTTGTCTCAGTTGCAGTACCTTGTATTGTAAAAGAAAGATTTGTACCATTGAAACTTACCAATCCGGTACGAGGAGTTGAATCTATAGTTGTGGGTTGTCCAGTCGTAACACGTTGCCATGATTTTGTAGTTGTTGTAATCACTCCATCAGCTGTTTTTTCAAATAGATGGTTGAAATAATTAGATGGATTGTTGTCCATAATTTCAGTCCAGTCTTCTATAGCTACAACTGTTGATGATTTGCTTTCAGCAATTTTTGATACGAATGAGTTTGATGGACCAACGGCATAACTAATTGTAGTCCCAATAAATGCAACAATAAAAATTGTAAACTTTTTCATTTTCATTTTGTCAGAGTTTAAGGTGCTGACACCGCACTTCTATAAGAAATAAACTATGTTATTTAATATCAAGAAGAAACACGAGGAAAAAGTAAATAAAAGAGCTATAAAGGTGAGAATAAATTAAATATATATTTGCATGTTTTTAGTTAATTATAACAAGAAAGCCCAAAATAAAATTATTTTGAGCTTAAATTAATGACAAATAGTCAGAATTAATTGAATTTATGTAAAAAAACAAGAAGAGAATTTATTTTTCGTCACCAATAAGTTTCCTGATAAATAAATCTCTGAATTCGAGTGGTTTACCCTCATTCTGGAATCCTATAAAACCTTTGTTGACTGTCAATCCGGTTACATAATTTTGAAGCAAATCGTTCACATAAACTTTGATTGTATTTCCCTTACATAGGATTCGCATAGAGTTCCATTCGCCAAGTGGCTTTTCGTTTGAAGGGTTCATTTTTGGTACCGTAAACTTTACTGAATCCTTACATTCTTTTGCCCAAAGTCCATTCATACAAATAATATCACCAGCAGCATCAGCTTTTTGCTGAACCTGATAACAAACCGGCCAAACTGTATCTTTTGGTTGAATATGAACCAATACTCCACTGTTAGCCAATACTTTTGTCCATCGATATTCGAAGTGAAGTTCATAGTTTTTATACTCGGCCTTTGTTCTTAAATAACCGCTCGATTCCCCTGAAATTTTCAAAACTCCCATCTCCATTTTGAAAACTTTCGACACATTCACTTTCTTGTCTTTTAAGATATAAAGCCAGTTATTGATATCCGGTTTATAAAAATAAGAACGGTGACCACCGGTGCGTACAACCGGTTTCAATGCAAAAACAGAAACACAAGCTAACAAAAATGGAACAGCAATCAGGAGTTTAAAAGGTGTCTTCATGGTTTGTATTATTTAACAATATTCTTTATTGGTGAATTTCAGTTGCAGCCGCTTTATCCAGATAAAAAGTTACTTTACCTTTGACTGGTTGAATATGTGATGTCGGGTATTTTTCAAATCCAGGTTCTTCGTTAATTATCTGCCTTAAAACAGTGGATTTAGATATTCCGGTGACCAAAAAAACGATGTTTTCTGCAGCATTTATCACATTTCCTGTCAGCGTGATACGTTTTTGTCCGCTCACAGGATGAACCGCCACAGCCACTGTTTCTTTGGCATCAAGCAAGCTCAGATTATTTGGAAAAATAGATGCTGTATGACCATCATCACCCATACCAAGCAATACCAAATCGAACTTAGGTAAACCATTAAGTATTGGCAACTGTGTGTTCAGTAAATCTGCATAGTTTTTTGCTTCTGTTTGTGACTCTGCTTCGCCAGTCATTCTAAAGATATTTGTTTCCTGAATTGGAACATGTTTGAGTAAATTTTCGTAAGTCATTCCAAAATTACTTTCAGCATGTGTTGGCGGGACACAACGTTCATCCACCCAAAATAGTCGTAAAATATGCCATGGCATCTGGTCAACATATTCTTTTGCCAGAATCTGAAACAGTAGTTTAGGAGTATTCCCACCTGACAATGCAATATTTAGCGGAAGCGATTGCTTTATTTTCTCCTTCGCTTTACTCAATATCAACTCAGCCACTGCACGTGCAGTAGCCTCAGGAGTATCGAAAATATTAAGTTGAGGATACATGTATAGTTGATTGGTGATTGTTTAATCAGTTCATCCCTAAATTGGTTGATTAGTTGAATTGTAAATTGGGAAAAGTTAATCTAATCAACAAACCAGTTACTGACAAACAAATTAACTATTAACTATTTTCTAACAATTATTCAGTCTTAAACTTGCTAAACGGTGGTCTCCATTTGAGTTCTTTGTTACCAAAAAGCGCATCTGCTTCCTTTGGGCCCCAGGTGTTGCATTCGTAAAAGTATAAAGGAATATCGGGGTTTGTTTTCCACTCCTGCAGAATCGGGTCTACAAACTTCCAGCTTGCCTTTACAGCATCTGCACGGGCATAAAGCGTCGAATCGCCAATCATACAGTCTAACAACAAGCGTTCGTAAGCTTCTGAAATTTTATTTTCAGCCAAATCCGAATAATGAAACGCCATATTTACATTCTGTACATTATAGCCTGCTCCCGGAATTTTCATACCAAAATCTACAGCTACACCTGCATCGGGATTAATTCGGAGAATAATTTTGTTGGTTGATGCAGAGACTTCACGCTTTTTAAAAAGTTGATGCGGAGCAGGTTTCAGATGAATAACCACTTCAGTCACTCGATCGGGAAGTTGCTTTCCTGTACGGATATAAAATGGAACATCGCCCCATCGCCAGTTGTCTACAAACACACGCATCGCCACAAAAGTCTCTGTTTTGGAGCTGGGCAGAACATCTTTTTCCTGTCGGTAACCTTTCTGAATAGCATTATTAACCAGAGTTTCAATATACTGTCCGCGAACTACGTTTTCGGCAATTTCATCAGTCTTAACCGGTCGTAAAGCCTGTAAAACCTTTACACTTTCATTTCGGATAGATTCTGAATCGAAAATAGCCGGTGGTTCCATTGCCACTACGGCCAGCACCTGAAGCAGGTGATTTTGAATCATATCACGCATTGCACCTGATGTGTCATAATAACCGCCACGACCTCCTACCCCTATTTTTTCAGCAGCTGTAATCTCCACACGGTCGATGTATTTCCTGTTCCAAATAGGTTCAAAGAATCCGTTTGAAAAACGTGTGACCATAATATTCTGAACTGTTTCCTTCCCCAGATAATGATCGATACGGTATATCTGGTCTTCATTAAATCCGGTACGGAGTTTTTTATCTAAGTCTACGGCAGTATCATAACTGTACCCAAACGGTTTTTCTATAATAATGCGTTTCCAGCCATTTTCTTCATTATTCAGTCCAAACTTTACCAAATGCGCTGCCACCACTTCGTACAAAAATGGCGGAATAGAAAAATAATAAATAATGTTTTGCGGTATTTTCAATTTAGATGAAAGCTTATTCAAATAAGTTTTCAAAGCACCGAAGTCTTGTTCCGTCTGATTATTAACCTTCTGATAATAAATATGTTCCAGAAATTTTTCAAGTTTTTCTGGAAATTCAATTGAACCGGATTTAGCAAATTCGAGCATCGAATTTCGCACATCGACACGGTTGATAACTTCATCCTTTTCCATGCTTCCGGCACCTACCACAGCAAACTTTTCCGGCAACAAATTATCCAGATACAACTGGAAAATGGCAGGTAACAATTTCCGCTTGGCAAGGTCGCCATTCGATCCAAAAATGACAAGTATTTGATTTTCAGAAGGATTTTTCTTGACAATATTGCTGTTTATTTCTCCCATTACTTTTTTTTATGTTTAATCTATAACGGTTAATCACGAAAAACGTTCAAATTTTTGAAATCTAAATTCAAGAATGAGTCAAAAAATAATAAAAAAAACGTTTTTTAACTTCCCGAACTTTCTGATTTAGCATTAACAGATGACTGTACAGGTTTTTTTACATTCATTTTTTCTTCCCAATACACCCACATCAAAAAGATTAAGCCATAAAACGTATATTTGAAAATGTACAAATGAAGGATATTGAACCAATCAGGATGATTCTCGATACACGCGACTATAAAAGCTATCCTGAAAATATTAAACACATACATAACTAAAAGTGCCAGTGGGATATACCATATTTTCTTTTTCCAAGGCCCGATACTGAATAAAAAAATACAAAAACAAATATATGTTTGTTTAAGACCGGTACAAGCCCAAATAATCTGAACACAATTTTTATTAGGGTAGGTAAATAAATTCGTTATTCTGTTGAGGCTAACAGAAGAATTCAGAGAATGTAAAATTGAATAACAAACTGACGACACATGATGAGCCATATAAACAAAAGGACTTGAAATATCCATTCCCCAAAGCATCACCTTTGAGTCTTTCGTATGATCCTCATCACCAAGGACATTGTATTTCCACAAGAAATTTGACAACATCAGTACTACGACAAATAAAATAACACCTTTGAAAGGTTCTAATTTCGGAGGCAACTTAATTTTTGGAGTCTTCATAATATTGAAATTATACAGTTAGTTGATTAGGATAATTTATTCGATACTCGCACAAATGGCACTTCATCTATTGAACAAAAATCCTTATGTTGATATTTGAAATATCCTGTTATTGCAATCATAGCAGCATTATCGGTAGTAAAAGCAAACTGTGGAATATAAACCTGCCAGCCGTATTTCGCACCATAATCCATGAAAGCCTGACGCAAAGCTGAATTTGCAGATACTCCGCCTGCAACAGCTACATGTTTGATATTCAATTCTAACGCAGCTTTCTTCAGTTTGTTCATCAAAACATCAACAACAGTCGATTGTAATGAAGCACATAAATCATTAAGATTATTCTGAATGAAGTCTGGATTTTCTTTAATTTTATCTCTTATCAAATACAAAAAAGAGGTTTTAAGACCGCTGAAACTATAGTTGTAATCCTTTATCTGAGGTTTATTAAATGTGAATGCTCTGGGGTTTCCTTCTTTTGCTAAACGGTCGATATGTGGGCCGCCGGGATAAGGAAGTCCCATCACTTTGGCACATTTATCAAACGCTTCACCGGCAGCATCATCAATAGTTTGACCAATTACCTGCATGTCATCGTACGCCTTTACTAAAACTATTTGTGAATTTCCGCCCGATACCAACAGGCACAAAAACGGAAATTTAGGCTGTCGTTCTTCTGACTTTCCTTCACTTATAAAATGTGCCAAAACATGTGCCTGAAGATGATTCACATCAAGCAATGGAATATTCAGAGCTTGTGCCAAACCCTTGGCAAATGAAGTTCCGACAAGCAAGGAACCCAGTAAACCCGGACCACGTGTAAATGCGATTGCACTCAGGTCGGTTTTTGTAATACCGGCTCGTTTAAGGGCTTCGTGAACTACCGGTATAATATTTAACTGATGAGCCCGAGAAGCAAGCTCTGGCACTACGCCGCCAAAATTGGCATGAACAGCCTGATTTGCAATAACATTAGAGAGCATGACGCCATCACGAATTACCGAAGCAGAAGTATCATCACAAGATGACTCAATACCTAATATGATTGTAGAATTCATTATTAATCAGCAAATATATCCTGAGATTTAGTTTGTTTTGTCAACAAAAGTATTCAACAAATTGGCACAACAATTGCAGTTTTAAATTTTTGGTTGATATATTGCTTTGTTATAGGCATTTCATTGCAATATTCACAAATTTATTAGTTACTTTTGCGAAACAAAGTTCAAAGGTATAAAAAAAACACTTAAAATAGCAGGTTTTAGCGTAGGTGGAATTATTTTATTTCTCGCGCTCGTTTATATTGCGCTGCAAACCAGCCCAATACAAAATGTATTATCCAAAGTCATTCTATCTGAACTTTCTAAGAAACTCCACACCAAAGTCACTGTAGGTAAAATTGATTACCGCTTTTTCAATGACGTAACCATTCATGATTTGTATGTTGAGGATTTGCAAAAAGACACTCTTTTGTTTGTAAAAGAAGTAAATGCCCATTTCAAATTCTGGAAATTCTTTCGCGGAAAAGTTATATTCAGTTCCATTGAATTATACCAACTTTATGGCAATCTGATAATTGATAAAGCCGGACATTCTAATATTGACTTTATAATTGAGGCTTTCAAAACCCCACAAAAAAACGACACCACTAAAGTTCAATATAAAATAAGCAGTTTCAAACTCAAAAACTCGAGATTTTCATACACGAATTTAAAAGAGATTCAGATTGTACCTAAAGGTGTTTTCAATCCTAATAAGCTGTATATAAAAGATATAAATATTGATTTATCGCTTAATATTATCAATAAAGACTCCTTTGATATTCGGGTAAACAAATTTTCTGCAAAGGAAAAAAATGGTCTTACAATAACTAATATCCGGACTCAGATTCAGGCTTTCAAGAAGGGAATCAAAATCCCTGAAGTGGTTGTAAATATGCCGGCTTCAACAATAAATCTTAAAGATATTCAACTAAAATACGATAGTCTGAGTGATTTACAACACTTTGGAAATAAAGTCCGTTGGAATGCTCCTATAAAATTGTCGAGTATCGCTTTTTCTGATCTTAAAACCTTTGTTCCGGAGTTTAAAAACCTGAAAGGATCGGCAACATTTAAAGGACTCATTACGGGACGGATAAAAGGTATGCGATTTGAAAAAATGGAAATTAAATATGGCAATTCATTTCAACTGAATGCTGATTTAGATGTGAATGGTCTTCCTGATTTACGTGAAGCATTTATCTATGGGCAAATACATGATTTGCATTTTGAAAAAAGTGATTTGCAGGACTTTATATCAGATTTAACCCGTAAACCATTTCTTCTGCCCAATGAGCTTAATCAACTTGGTTTGATTCATTACAATGGAAACATTACCGGATTTTTGAATAATCTGGTGGTTTTTGGCAATGTGTCAACTAACATTGGCAGTGTTTCGACTGATATTTCTCTGAAGTTTGAGAATCAACTTAAAGACCTTGTTTACAATGGAACAGTAAAATCGAACAATCTTCAGTTAGGGAAATTATTAAACAACAAACAATTAGGGAAGGCATCATTTAGCCTGAATACAGAAGGAGCAAAAAAAGAAGGATTACCCGTACAGGGTACAATTGAAGCAGAAATACCGGAGTTCCAGTACAATGGTTATCTTTATCGGGATATCAAATTTGATGGAGAATATGATGGCAAAGGATTTGATGGTACTGCTGATGTAAAGGACGAAAATATAGATGCACATTTTGGAGGGAAAATTGATCTTACACAAAAGCTACCTGTTTTTGATTTTGATCTAACCGTTAACAATACTAATCTGAATGCTCTTAAACTGACCAATAAATATCCCGATTCAAGACTTTCGTTTAGTGCAAAAACCAATATGATTGGGAACTCGCTTGACAATATTAATGGATATTTAAGCTTTGAAAACATCAAATTTATTAATCAGAACAAAACCCTGAACATCGATAATATCAGGGTAACATCACGGATTGAGCCTGAAAACACCAATTTAAGCATTACATCTGATTTTCTGAACGGCTCTTTGAACGGAAAGTTTAAATACAGCACAATAGCTCAAACAATTAATAAAATAGTTTTGAATTACCTGCCATCACTTGCTTCATTGGAAAAAACTCAAGTAGCGAATGCCCCAAATCATATTGATATTGACTTAAAACTTTCCAACACCAAAGAAATCTCAGAGATACTGGTTTTGCCATACACGCTTGAAGAAACGTCAACGTTTAAAGGTTTTATAGATGAGAAGTCCAACAAATTGGATATTTCAGGAAATATCCCGGTATTAAAATCGAATAAGCAGAAAATAGACAATATAACATTGCACATAGACAACTCAAAACAACAATTACAATTTATTACCCGGGCACAAATTGAGAGTAAAGATGAAACACTTCGAATTTTCTTAAAAGCTACTGCTGCTCAGGATACAATTGGCACATTGATTGGATGGCAAAACAATCAACAAATAACTAATGCTGGTGAAATATCTGCTGTTACGCATTTTAAAACGGTGAATGGTAATTTTGCTGCACAGCTAAACATCCATCCTTCACAAATTATTATTTCAGATTCTACATGGAATTTTCATCCCTGCCAAATAAACTTCAATCCGGATAGCACCATTCAGATTCACAATTTTAATTTAGATAATCACAATCAATTTATACATATTAACGGAATAGCTTCAAAAAGCAAAAATGATAGTGTTTCTGTGGTAATGAACCAGCTCGACCTTGATTTCATCATGATGTTACTCAAACTAAAAGGCATTAGTATTGGCGGAATTGCAACCGGAAAAGCTATTCTGCTGAGTGTCCTCGATGAGCCTGTTTTTAATGCAAATATCAAAGTCAAAGGGTTTAATCTTAACCATAAAGTAATTGGTGATGCAAATGTTTTTTCAACCTGGGATAAGGAAAATAACCGTATTTTGGCGCATGGATTTTTTATTGGAGAAAAAAATGATACAATTATCAAAGCAGTTGGAGTTTACACACCAAGAACCGATACAATTGACATAAGATACGATGCCAAACGATTTAGTATAGAATTCCTCAGTCCATATTTCGAATCTGTAGCAAAAGACTTAAAAGGTTATGCAAGAGGAAATATCAGGATGTATGGTCCATTGAAACATGGTGTAAGTTTTGAAGGTGATGGTTTTGTTAGTGAAGGAAAAGCAACCATAAAGACGCTACAAACCACCTATTTTATTGACGATTCAGTGCATCTAACCAAGCACACCATAGAACTTCGCAATATAAAAATATACGATCAGGAGCGAAATCCCGGCAATCTAAATGCAATGATTACTCACAACGGATTTTTCCAACATTTGCGTTTCGATGTCAACATTGCAGGTCAAAATGTGCTGGCAATGAATACACACGCCGAGGATAATGATTATTTCTTTGGAAAGGCTTATGCAAATGGTACTGTGCACATTTTCGGGGATGAAAAAGAAGCAAATATTATAGTCAATGCTGTTTCGCAACCAAATACCAAATGCTACATTCAGATGGGAGGTGCATCTAAAGCTTCTGATAATAACTTCATTTCTTTTGTAAAAAAGCATGTGTACTCAAAAAAAGAATCTTCACTACGCAAATCAAATGGAAATGATATAAATGTCAAAGTAAACTTACAGATAGAAGTAAATCAAAATGCTGATATGGAATTAATTGTCGACCCGAAAGGCGGTGATGTGATTAAAGGCAAAGGAAACGGGAATCTACGGGTTGAATTTGACAGCTATTCAGACATCAAAATGTACGGTATATACACTTTAAACAATGGATATTACCTGTTTACGTTGCAGAATCTGATTCGTAAAGAATTTAAAATTGATCAGGGAAGCACATTGGCATGGACTGGAAATCCAAAAAATGCGATAGGAAATATCCGAGCTTTATATCCACTTACTGCATCATTAAGCGATTTAAAAGATGAAACTCTTACCAATCAAACTACCAGAACAAGCATTCCAGTTAACTGTGTGTTGAAAATTACTGACAATATTATGAAGCCAACCGTGAAGTTCGACATTGATTTGCCTCAAAGCGATGAAGGTGTAAAACAGCGGGTAAGAAATATTATCAACACCGATGAAATGATGAACCGTCAGATTCTGTATTTATTAGTATTCAGCAAATTCTATACTCCGGATTATATGGGACAGACAGCAACAGCCAATAATTTAGGTTCGAGTGAAGCTATTTCATTTGCTGCTTCAACTCTTAGTGCTCAGTTAAACAACTGGGTCTCTCAATTATCAAAATCTAATAATCTTTCTGTAGGATTTGACTATCGAACCAATGACATTCAAAGTAGCGACATTAAAGCACAAATCCTTTATCAACCAAGTAGCCGCTTATTATTCAATGGAAATTTCGGTTACAGAACTGATAATATTAATACCAATGCTTCAAAATTCATTAATGATTTTGATATCCAGTGGTTATTGTTCAATTCCGGTAAATTACGTTTCAAAGCCTATTACCATACTATCGACCGCAATCAGCAATTAATAAGTAAAACCACTCAAACCGGGGGCGTCGGTTTTATTTACAAGGAAGACTTTAATAGTGCAGGCGACATCTTAACCTACTATTGGAATCTAGTATTTGGCAAAAAACAGAAAAAAGATGAGATTAAAAATTCTGAAAAAAAATAATTGGCTGACATTGATACTCCTGCTAATTTGTAGCAGTGCATTCGCACAATCTGTTGAGAATCTATTTGTGAAAATGCCTGATTTTCTTAATCCTACGCTCAATTCTCAAAACCGTCTTGAACTTATCGAATACTACAAAGCTCATCAAGGTGATAGTATCCTGAATCGATTCGGGAAAAAAGCTACCATGAAACTTTTGGATTTGCAGAATCAGCATTTAATAATTCAAAATACTCCAAGTTCTATATTTGAAATGAAAGTGAACCGTATGATTAATTCTACACCTTACGTTGGAATTATAAGGACTGTATGTGCGCCACTCTGTCATTCTACAGTAGAATTTTATGATACCGCATGGAATGTAATCCCGCTACAGTTTAGTATGCCTAAAGCCATTGAATGGATTGATGACAAGCAAATAGAAGCGAAAGGTATTGATGTTGAGTGGGCAAAGAAGGTATTGGAAATAAGTTTTATAACATTGACTTTCTCGAACGAAAATAATGTATTAAGTGCTAAGAGCAATACATTGGATTTTATAAGTACAGAAGACCGAAAGATTATTAAACAGTTGGTATCAGCAAAAGACTTTACCTACAAACTAAAAAACAAAATCTGGACCCGCGAACCATAAAAAAAGCCCTGAACAATGTTCAGAGCTTTTAAAACTAATTCGTTTATTATTTCTTTTCTCCGCGTTTTGCGTATCGACTCATAAATTTATCAACACGTCCTGCAGTATCCACCAGTTTCGATTTACCGGTATAGAAAGGGTGTGATGAGCTTGAAATCTCCATTTTAACCACTGGATAAGTTACACCATCAATTTCAACTGTTTCTTTTGTGACTACGGTAGAACGAGAAATAAATGTGTCGCCGTTTGACATATCTTTAAATGCTACCGGACGATAATTTTCTGGATGAATTCCACTTTTCATATCTGTATATTTTAATTTATTTTCTTCTTTTTTGTTTGGGCTTGCAAAATTACTAATTTCTGCCTAATAATCAAACATTTTATATGAATTTTAATTATTAATTTTACACCTCACTTGATAACACAATGCAATAATAGACATATAGCACTCATATACAATTACATAGGTGTATTTTTTTAGAAAACACAAATATAAAATTACCCAAAAAAAATCCCTGTTAATCTGATTGATTAACAGGGATATTAAGTTTATCTAATAAAATCAGAAATTCACTTTGAACTCTACTCTACGATTTTTTGATCGACCTTCATTGGTAGCATTATCGGCCACAGGGACTGTTTGCCCCCAACCGTAAGCTGAAAGTTTATTGGCAGCAACACCTTTCTGGATAAGATAATTCTTCACTGCTTCTGAACGCTTTTGTGATAGTTGAAGATTTTTATCAGCATTACCTTTATTGTCAGTATGTCCATTAATTTCAAGTTTGTAGGATGGATTACTAACCATTACAGATACAACTTTATCTAAAATATCGAAAGAAGATTTCTTGATAACATCTTTACCTGATTCAAATTGAACTCCTTGTAAAGCCTGCTCAAAAATCTTCTTTGTTTCTGCTTTTACTTCAGGACAACCTTTATTTGCTGCAACACCTGCAACCGTAGGACATTTGTCAAGATAATCAGCAACGCCGTCACCATCTGTATCAACAGGGCAACCATTTACATCAACTTTCACGTCTTTAGGAGTATCGGGACATTTGTCTTTATAATCTGCAACGCCATCACCATCTGAATCGATTGGACAGCCCTTTTTATCAACTTTTACTCCTTTAGGTGTATCAGGACATTTATCTTTAAAATCTGCAACGCCATCACCATCAGAATCAATTGGACAACCATTGGCATCAACTTTCACGCCTTTAGGTGTATTAGAACATTTATCTAAATAATCTGCAACTCCATCACCATCTGTGTCTAATGGACAACCATCAGCATCTACTTTAGCTTGTTGTGGTGTGTCTGCACATTTATCCAAATAATCCGGAACTCCGTCACCGTCAGCATCTAATGGGCAACCGTTTGCATCAACTTTAACTCCCTTTGGAGTATTTGGGCATTTATCCTTTTTATCAGGTACGCCATCACCATCTGAATCTTTTGGACCTAAGTTAATAAACAAACTAATCCAATGTTGACCGTAGTTATCATTTCTACCGTTAACAACATTGTGTGTAGCAAAATATGTCCCTTCATTTTCATCGTGTTTGTCAGCATAGCTTCCCAATGTGAAATTATATAAATACTGATATTGAATGGCTATTGATTTACTGATTTGGTATTTCAAACCAGCACCAAGTGGTACAATTAAATCGACACCGTCTTTAATAATTGTTGGGGAAAATCCAGTAGTTCCTTTTGCTGTAACATCAGATGGGGATAAACCGTAAGTAGCAAGACCTAAACCCAATGATAAAAATGGTGAAAATTTAGATTCTTTGCTCAGAATATAGCCATTATTTAATTTGTAATGACCAAATAATGATGCATCGAATTTTAAACCTAAGAAACGGTGAGCGTCACTTAAAACACCGTTAACTTCAGATCTATGACCATATGCACCATAACTTAATTGTAAACCGGCATCAAAGGATGCATCTAAAGGTGTTGATAAACTTAAACCAACAGCTGAAACTTCAGAAAATTGCTGGTTAAACTTAAAAATACCACTTCCGTAATCTCCATCGTATTCATTCTTAACGAAATTTATTCCCAAATCTATTTTGGAAATAAAATTTTGTGCTGAAATTAATTGCGTTGTAATTAATGACGCAAATAAGAAAAGAGTTCTTATTCTCATAATTTTAAATTTTTTAATTGGTTAATAATCGTATTAATTATTGATAAATAGCAATGATTGCAAATATCTTTTCTGTACATTAATTTGTTTTCATATATCAATTTATACAAATAGCACTAAAATGTTATTCTAAATTCGACCCGACGATTTTTTTCTCTTCCCTCTTTAGTATTATTATCTGCTATCGGAGCTAACTGTCCAAAACCTATCGTCTTAACAATTCTGTCGTTTTCAATATTTTTTGATAATAAATATCTTTTTACAGCTTCACATCTTTTTTGCGAGAGTCCAATATTTCGATCCGGATCACCTGTATTATCAGTATGACCATAAATTTCGAGTTTAAATGTCGGATTAGTCACCATTAATTGTGCGAGTTGATTTAATACCACAAATGAAGATTTCAACAACACATCCCTTCCTTTTTCAAATTGAATTCCAGGCAATGCCAGATCATAATATCTTTTTTCTGCATTCTTTGTATCAATAATTAATTTGTTGGGTTCAACAACTTTATCTACAGGACGTTTTTCAATTTGTACAGGAGCAACATCACGAACCGGAGGAGTTGCTTCAGAAACAGGCGGACAACCATTTTTATCAACTTTTACTCCTTTTTGTGTATCCGGACATTTATCAAGATAGTCTGGTATTCCATCATTATCGGAATCAAGCATACAACCATTTTTGTCTACTTTTGCACCTTTAGGAGTGTTTGGACACTTATCAATATTATCTGGCACTCCATCACCATCCGTATCAAGCAATGCATAACCATTCACATCAACTTTTGCTCCTTTTGGTGTGTTAGCTTCTTTATCAATATAATCCGGCACTCCATCGCCATCAGAGTCAAGTGGACAACCATTGGCATCAACTTTCACTCCTATTGGTGAATCCGAACATTTATCAAGATAATCTGGAACTCCATCGCCATCAGAATCAAGCGGACATCCGTCGGCATCGACTTTAGCACCCTTAGGTGTACCTGAACATTTATCCAAATAATCAGGAACTCCGTCACGATCTTTATCAAGCGGACATCCAAATTTATCAACTTTAACACCCTTAGGTGTATTTGGACATTTATCACGTCTATCAGGAACTCCATCACCATCAGCATCAGCAGGTACAAGTTCAATTATTAAACTTAACCAATGTTGACCATAGAAGTCATTTCGTTTGTTTTCAGGGAAAGTTGTATTGTTGTAAAAATACCATCCTTTACCTCTGTTTGTGTCATGATTATCAGCATTGATTCCTAAGGATAAATTATATAGGTATTGATATTGTACAGCGATTTTATTTGAAATCTGATATTTTAATCCGATTCCGAATGGCACAATTATATCAACTCCTGGAATAATTGTGGGGTTAAAAGTTGGATCCTTTTTTAATGCATTTGCATCAGCCGATATAAGCCCATAAGACGCAATTCCAAGCCCCAATGACACAAAAGGTGATAATTTTGAATCTTTTTTTAGGATGTAGCCGTTATTAAATTTGTAATGCCCAAATAATGATGCATCAAATTTAGTACCTACAAAGCGGTCTGTTTCGGTTACTCTGAAGCCGTATTCACCATAAGTACTCTGCAATCCCACATCGAAAGATGGACTTAACGATGCAGTTAGAGACAAGCCAAAGGCAGAATTTATTTGGTCGAACTTAAAGACATTCGTGCCATAGTCACCATCATATTCATTTTTTATATAATTTATTCCAAGGTCAATTTTGGGAATTGAATTTTGAGCAGGAACTATCTGTGTAGCAAGCAATAATGCGAATAATAAAAAATTTCTGATTTTCATAATCACTACTTTAAATAGATTATTAACATGATTGAATGTTTAAATTAAGTGGTAAAAATACACATTTTTTCATAAATTGCACAACAAAAATATAAAATCTTGAATATTTAGAACGCGTTTTCCCTATTTTAATATACATTAACGTATCAATTAAACAACAAACGGATTGATTCAATTTTGAACCAATCCGTTTTAAAATTCAAAACAGTTGAGTTATTCTGCCGGTTTCATAACTACTTCAAATACATTTCCCTGAGAAATAATGGTTTTCAATGCCGTCTGAACAGATACCGGAGTCATGGATTCTACTGCAGTTTTATAGTCAGATACCAGATTAAGGTTGTCCTGATAATAACGCTCCAGAGCACTGCTCCACCAGTTGTTCTGAGCTACATCTTCTGCATATTTTTTCAGCATATTTTCCTTCACTTTCTGGAAATCATCTGTTCGCGGACCTTTTGCTATTATCTCATCGATTTCGGAATAAATAATCGACAGTAATTTTGATTGTTTAAGTGGATCTGTATCGAACTGCATCATCAGTGTAGCTTCATCTACAGGTGTGTTATTCATACTTCCACGCACTCCAACTCCATATGAACCGCCTTCTTTTTCGCGAATACTTTCCAGATAACGGATACTAAGAATGCTGCCAACCGCAGTAACATTAACACGGTTTGTTATATTATATGGCATGGCTGCATTGTACAAGATAAAATTAGATGCTTTTTTTACCTGCATTTCTTTAGTAAAATAATTACTTACTTTGCCCTTCGGTTTACGTATTCCGTTGTCTGTAAATGTAATACCACCTTTTGATGTTTTCAAACCACCGAGGTAAGTACAAATCGCATTTTTCACTTTTTCGTTTGTTGGGTCAATATTTCCGGTAAAAATAAATGTAAAATTAGCCGGTATTGCAAAACGTTCTTTAAAAATACTCAGCGCCTTATCCTGATTCAGTTTGTCAAGAGTTTCCAGATTTATCACAACAGTGCGCGGATTGTGATTGCTCATCATCAGGTCAACTGAATCGCGGAATGCCTTGCGTGGATCTTTCGCTACATTAGCTAATCCGGCACGATAGCTGTTAATCAAGGCATTATATGAATTATCATCTTTACGGGGAGCAGTAAAGTTAAGGTAAACAAGTTGCAACATTGTCTCAAAATCTTTGACTGATGAATTACCTGAAAACCCTTCATCATAAGCTTCGATCGAAGGCGTAACTTCAGCAATTTTTCCTGTAAGGATTTTACCAAGTTCAATTTGATTATATTCGCCAAGTCCATTATTGCTTACAATAGTTGCAGCCATAGTAGCCGTTGGTAAATCGGCAATGCTTTTCACTTTCGAAAGTCCGCCATTGCTAAATGCTGTCATTAAAACTTCATCTTTTTTGAATGTTGTAGGTTTGATTACCACTTTCACGCCATTATTCAAAGTCCATTCAGTTGTTCCAAGTACTTTGTTCTCGGCAACTTTAGCCACTTTACCTGCTTTAGGTATCTGTTTAATCAATGGTTTATTCAGAGTTTCTTCGGCTTTAGGCTTCAAATCGGCTTTTGATGTTGCATCTATTGCGCTAAGAATCTGAGTTTGTGCAGGTATTTTTACCGTTGATTTATCGGGTGCCATAATCGATACTATCAGGTTGCTATCAGTTACATACGATTTTGCTACTTCGTTTACCATTTCAAGTTTCAGGTTAGGTAAAATCATTTTCAAGGTGTTGTATTCCCATTCTATGCCCGGAATTGGTTCCTGGTACAGAAAATTGCGAACATATTCGCGAACCAATGAATGATTTTTCTGATTATCCCGTTCGTTATATGACTTCTCAGTATTTTTCAGGTAATCGGTTTTAGCACGTTCCAATTCGGAGTTGGTAAACCCAAAACGTTTGATTTTCTGAGCTTCGAGCAATAATGCTGTTAAACCTTCCAGTTCTTTACCTTCTTTTGGGATAGCCATCATTTGGAAGGCATCTTTCGATTTTACCAAATCACTGTATTGTGCCTGACCATTTACAAAGGGTGCGTCAGCCTGTTGAGTAATTTCTTCAAACCGGTTACCAATCATTGTTGAAATTAACGAATTGATAGTGAGATTTGCATAACCCATCATCGATAATTTCAAATTTTCGGGTAATACATCATGCTTATATTCCAGCTCGATGTAGGTCATGCGGGCTTCGGCATCTTTCACTATAGATATAATTGGTGCTTTATTATCAATTATGGGGTAAACAGGACGTTCTCCGGCATTGGTTTTGCGTTGAATATCAGCAAAAGTGGATTTAATTTTGGCTTCCACTTTATCCACATCTACATCACCAACAATCAAAATAGCCTGCAAATCGGGGCGATACCATTTTTTGTAAAAATCACGAATGGTTTGATGGGCAAAATTATTAATAATAGCTGTGTCACCTATCACATCGCGTTTTGCATATTGCGAACCGGGATATTTAAGTTTGTTCGATTCTTTCCACATGCGGCGTTCAGCTCCTGCACCCTGCCGCCATTCTTCACGAATCACTCCACGTTCGTCGTTTATTTCATTGCCATCAAGTGTAATAAAACTCGACCAGTCGTGCAAAACCAACAATGCGCTGTCGATAATTCCATCGCGGATAGTAGGCACGTCAGAAAGATTATAAACTGTTTCGTCAAGTGAAGTATAAGCATTTATATTTGCTCCGAATTTCACTCCGATTTTTTCGAAATAATTTATGATTCCTTTACCCGGATAATTTTTTGTTCCATTGAATGCCATGTGTTCCAGAAAATGTGCCAAACCATTCTGATTATCGTTTTCGAGGATTGCACCTACGTTTTGAGCAATAAAAAATTCGGCACGTTCTTTTGGTTCTTTATTTGCTCTGATATAATAGGTCAGTCCATTATCGAGCTTTCCGTAACGCACTTTTGGGTCAATAGGTAGTGCTGGTAATTGCTGTGCCACAGCATGTACTCCCAGCACCATGACAAATGCTGATAAAATCCATTTTGTTAGTTTTGTCTTCATAATTTAAATTATTGATGTAATATTAATTGTTATTTTTTATTTTTACAGAATCACAAAGAAAAGCAATATTTTTTGATTTAACATAAAATATTTATTTAAAAATCTTATAAATAGTCGTTCCTTATAAATTCATTTTCAAGCGACAAAGCAGACAACATTCT
>JBAXPM010000047.1:0-29058 GCA_037132235.1 Paludibacter sp. | reverse complement strand
TAGCGCACCTGCTTTGGGAGCAGGGGGTCGTGGGTTCGAATCCCGCTACCCCGACAAGGAAAAGGATTTATCGAATAACTCGGTAAATCCTTTTTTAGTATCTTATATTTTGGATATGTCAGGCATTTACATCCATATACCTTTTTGCAAAAAAAGATGTACATACTGCGACTTCTATACCGAAGTTGCACCTAAACTCATTCCACGACTCGTCGAATCTATTTGTAATGAAATAGAAATCCGTGCTGACTATCTGCCATCCAAACAAATTGACACCATTTACTTTGGCGGAGGAACTCCCAGCATTCTTAAACAAGAACAGTTTACTGCTATTTTTAATGCCATATACGCGACCTTTTCTGTCAGTGATAATGCTGAAATAACATTCGAAGCCAATCCGGATGATTTGACAGTTTTATTTTTCGAATCAATTCAATCACTTCCTTTTAACCGTATCAGTATTGGTATCCAGTCGTTTGATGATGAAGATTTGAAACGTATCAATCGTCGTCACAACGGAAATCAGGCTATAAATGCTGTTAAGAATGCACAAAATGCCGGATTCAACAACATCAGCATAGATTTAATTTACGGATTGCCTTATCAGACCATTGAAAAATGGGAAAAACAGCTCGACACTGCACTTAGTCTGAATGTTCAGCACATTTCGTCCTACGGATTAACTTACGAAGAAGGCACAAAACTCTGGGAACAACGTGAAAAAGCTGAAATAATTCCGGTTGATGACGACACAATGAATGAAATGTATTTATTGTTGGTTAAGAAACTGAAACAAAAAGGCTTTGATGCTTACGAAATATCTAACTTTGCTCAGATTGGATTCAGGTCAAAACATAATTCATCCTACTGGAAACAACAGTTATACATTGGATTAGGCCCTTCGGCTCATTCGTATAACATTCAAGCGCGACAATGGAATGTTGATTCAATTACTAATTATATTTTTGCTATTGAAAACAACGGGAGTTTTTATGAAACAGAAATTCTGACTAAATCAGAAAAATACAATGATTATGTAATGGTTTCATTACGCACAAAGGAAGGTATTGATTTAGAATATATTGAAAAAGAATTTGGTACTGAATATGCAACTGAGTGTCTTGAAAACAGCAAACAGTATATTGAAAGTTTAATGCTCTGTTTATCAAACAACAGGCTGTGTTTAACGACTAAGGGAGTGCTGGTATCGAATCAAATATTAACGGAATTGATGAAAGTATAATTTGTAAAATAATTTGTACTTTTGTGGCTTTAAAAAATATCAGATTATATGGAAAATACTGCTAATAAACGTGATTTTCGGACAATATTCAAACGTTATTTCTGGAGACTTTTTATACTGGGAATTATTGGCATTGTCCTGATGTTTGTGTTTATCAACCTTGGTTGGATTGGTTACCTACCTCCTGTTGATGAACTTCAGAATCCGAAAAGTAAGTTTGCAACTGAGATTTATTCTTCAGATATGCAGCTTTTAGGTCGTTATTTTTATAGCAAACAAAACCGCGTGGGTGTTCATTACGAACAAATATCAAAAAACGTGGTAAATGCGCTGATAGCCACTGAAGACGTACGATTTTACGACCATTCGGGAATTGATGGACGTTCACTCACCCGCGCATTTATACTTACAGGTATAGCTCATCGCAAAAATTCAGGAGGTGGAAGTACAATAACTCAGCAGCTCGCCAAACTTTTATATTCACAACAGGCTGAAAATAAAATTCAACGATTGTTCCAGAAACCAATAGAATGGGTTATTTCAGTAAAACTTGAAAAACTCTACACCAAAGAAGAAATTCTGGCAATGTATCTTAATCAGTTTGATTTTTTAAACAATGCTGTTGGAATTAAATCGGCTTCACAGATTTATTTCAGTAAAATGCCGGCCGATTTAAAAGTGGAAGAAGCTGCAACTTTAATCGGGATGTGTAAAAACCCTTCCTATTTCAATCCCGTTCGTTTCAATAAACGTACCATGGAACGCAGAAACGTGGTTCTGAATCAAATGCGTAAAGCAGATTTCATTACACGCGAACAATTCGATTCACTGAAAGCAACACCTCTCACTTTAAAATATCAGAAAGTTGACCACAAGCTCGGACTGGCAGCCTATTTCAGAGAATATCTACGCTCTGTTCTGACTGCAAATGAGCCTGATAAAAGCGATTATGCGAGCTGGCAAATGGAAAAATATGAACAGGATAAAAAAGCCTGGGAAACTAATCCGCTTTTCGGTTTCTGTAACAAAAACAAAAAACCCGATGGTTCACCATATAACATTTACACTGATGGTCTGAAGATTTACACAACCATCGACTCACGTATGCAGCGATATGCCGAGGAAGCAGTAAATGAACACATGCAGGCACTTCAGAAAGGCTTTTTCAGAGAAAAGAAAAACCGCAGTTATGCTCCATTTTCAAGGAATATGAAACCGGAAGAAATTGATGCGACACTGACCCGATCAATGAAACAGTCCGATCGTTTTATTCGCATGAAAAACGAAGGGTTGTCAGAATCGGATATTCGTGCGTCATTCAAACAACCGGTTGAAATGCAGGTATATTCGTACGATGGATTGATTGACACCCTGATGTCGCCAATGGATTCTATTCGTTATCATAAATACTTTTTGCGGTGCGGATTTATGTCGATGAATCCACACAACGGAGATGTGAAAGCCTATATTGGCGGACCGGATTTCTCTCAGTTTCAATATGATATGGTGAATGTAGGTCGTCGTCAGGTGGGTTCTACCGTGAAACCATACCTTTATTCACTGGCAATGGAAGAGGGAATGTGGCCATGCGATAAAGCAACCTGGCAACCAACAACTCTGATGGACGGAACAGGAAAACCATGGACTCCTAAAACCACAACAAAAAATAAGAAAATCGGTGATATCGTTTCGCTGCGCTGGGGTTTGGCAAATTCGGATAACTGGATTTCTGCCTATTTAATGAGTTTATTCTCACCCGAAGCGATGGTAAAAATGATGCGTTCATTCGGAATATCGAGTCCACTCGACGCGGTTGTTTCTTTATGTCTTGGTCCATGTGAAATTTCTGTTGCAGAAATGGTTCAGGCTTATACTGCTTTTCCAAACAAAGGAATTCGTGTTGAACCGGTTTATGTTACGCGCATTGAAGATGCAAACGGAAATGTGATTGGAAAATTCACTCCTCAGATGCATGAAATTTTCAGTGAAACAACCTCATACAAAATGGTTTACATGATGCAGGCTGTTGTTGACGGCGGTACAGGTGGACGTATTCGCGGAGCGTTTGGATTACGTATGCCTATGGGTGGTAAAACTGGAACTACTCAGAACAACTCTGACGGTTGGTTTATGGGCTACACACCTTCACTGGTTTCCGGTTGTTGGGTTGGTGGCGAGGACCGCTCCATACATTTCGATAATATTGCCGAAGGTCAGGGTGCTGCAATGGCATTGCCTATCTGGGCACTCTATATGAGAAAAGTTCTGGCTGATAAGGACTTAGGCTATTCAGCTTCCGAACCGTTCGATATTCCGTCCACATTCAATGCAAACTCCGGCTGCGAAGTCAATGCATTTCAATAATTAATTCAGGCTTACATTGAAGAAAATACTTCTGATAATAATCATAGCATTTAGTTCGGTTTCCGGGTTTGCTCAGTGGAATACGGAGCGAATCATGGCAATCGGGCAAAATGCATTGTATTTTGATGATTATGTACTTTCTATTCAATACTTTAATCAGGTTATCAAGATAAAACCTTATCTGGCAGAACCATATTTTTATCGGGCTATAGCCAAAATTCAACTTGGCGATTATCAGAGTGCCGACGAAGATTGCTCCAAAGCCATTGAGATTAACCCATTTATGCCTCAGGTATATTATGCACGCGGTTTTGCCCGGCGGAAACTTAGTTTCTTTAACGAAGCTATTGCCGATTTTAGCAAAGCGTTGGAATTCAGTCCGAACAGCCTGAATTTGCTTATGAACCGCATGGATGCCCGTGACCAGAACAAGGATTATAAAGGGGCTATGGAAGATTGCGAAACTTACCTGAAACTTAGTCCGAAAACCACCAATTTATATTACGAAAAAGGACGACTTTTTCTTGAATTGAAAGACACCCTGGCGGCTGAGAAAACTTTTAATCAATTCGTTCAGAAAGACAGTTCAAATTTCATGTCATGGAGTGCCAGAGCCATTTTGCGAATGATGAAAAATGATAAGAACGGTGCGTTGAAAGATTATACAGAGGCCATAAAACGAAACTCAACAAATGTAAGTGATTATATAAACCGTGGTATAGTCAATGTAGAAAAAAAGAACTACAACCAGGCGATAAGTGATTATAATACAGCTGTAAAATTGGACAAAAACAATGCGTTGATATATTATAACCGTGGTTTACTCCGTGCTAATCTGGGAGACTATAACAATGCTTTAGCTGACATTAAAACTGTTCTGAAGCTTGACTCAACGATGAGCGAAGCACTTCTGCAAAAAGCAATGATTGAAACTTCGTTGAAGGATTACAGAACTGCAATAAAAGATTATAAAAAGATAATTTCAAAGTATCAGTATTTCCTTCCTGCCTATTTTGGAATTTCTCAATGTGAAGCTGCCCTTGGAAATCAAAAAGCCGCATTTCAATACAGACAAATGGCTGATAATATTGAGAAAAAGAAAGATTATATTACCCATAAAAATAAAGAAAACTTACAGGTTACCAACAAGTTAGCATTGAACACTCAGAAAAGTTCAACCAGTAAAAAAACAGAGATGTTCAATCGTTTTGCGGCTCAAAATATGGATGACAATGAAACAGACCAGAAATATACCGATGCAACACGTGGAACTGTTCAGAACAAATACACCGATGTGGTGAATGAGCGGAATTTTGTAATGACTTATTATGCGAAAACCGATGAAATAAGACATACGAATTTATATTATCCAACGCTTGAGTTGTACAACAAGCAAAAGAAACTGAGTGCTGTTCTGAAAATTACCAACAACGAATTAGCTCTTACAGCTGAATTGGTAAACAGTCATTTCGAGGCAATTAATGACATTTCGGCCAAACTGGAAAAAGACAATCAGAATGCAGACATCTATTTCAATCGGGCATTAGAATTCGCTATGGTTCAGGACTTTAATAGTGCAATTGAGGATTTAAACAAAGCAATACTTTTACGTTCCGATTTTATGCTGGCCTATTTCTGCCGCGCAAATATACGATATAAGTTGCTGGATTACAACAAGAATTCTGTGGACGTGAATGGTAAGACTGTGACTGATGAAAAGAAAACAAAGAAAGCAAATTCAGAAGGTCAGGCTTTGTTTGATGTGACATTAATCATGGCCGATTTTTCTAAAGTGAATGATATAAATCCTGATTTCAGCTTTGCTTATTATAACAAAGCCAATATTCTCTGTACTCAAAAGGACTTTCAAACAGCCATAGTGAACTACACACAAGCCATTAAAATTGATTCTGATTTTGCCGAAGCGTATTTCAATCGCGGACTTACCTATCTTTTTATTGGTGAAGACACCAAAGGACTGGCCGATTTAAGCAAAGCAGGTGAATTGGGAATTTATAAGGCGTATAATCTGATACAACGGTTTAAGAAATAGTTGTAGAGACGCTGTATGCAACGGCTCTACAGTTTTATTGCAAATTTCTTCAACCGGGCATCGAGCATGTGAGACGGAATAATCTGTTTAATACATTCGGCCACGGCATTTAAGGCAGCTTCGCGCACAAAATCATGGCGAATTACCAGTGAAATCTCGCGGGTAGCTTCGGGTTTTACAACTTCACGTAAATTCAGTTTCTGAGTTTCGCTGAGTAAATCCACATGAAGTTCGGGAATAACGGTGTAGCCACCGTTTAAATCCACAATTTTCACAAGCGTATCAATACTTCCGGCTTCGTACGTGGAGGCATATTGTGGTTTTTCATTGCAAAAATTAAACACTTGATTACGGAGGCAATGACCTTCTTCAAGCACCCATAATTTATCCAGCGGCATATCGTTTGCTGATAGCTCTGTTCGACTGTAAATCGGTTCTGTAGGTGAAATATAAGCTACAAATCGTTCGTAATAAAGTGGAACTTCCAGAATTTTCGGGTCTTCGAGCGGAGTTGAAAGAATGGCCATATCAATTTCAGCCACACGCAGCTTTTCAATAATGGTACTCGTATGCATCTCGCTTACTTTCAGCGAAATACCTGGATACATAGTTTTGAAGGAAGCTATAAATTGCGGCAACAAATAGGGTGCAATAGTTGGAATAATGGCTAAACTTAACGAACCGGTAAGTGTGTTTTTCTCCGAACGAACACTTTCTTTCAACTGATTAGCCTGATAAAGAATCACCTGAGCCTGATCGATAATCTGCTTACCAATCTCAGTTGTTTCGATGGGTTGGCGTGAACGGTCAAAAATCTTACAATCCAACTCATCTTCCAGTTTCTGAATCATTGCACTTAAAGTGGGCTGGGTTACACCACACATATCGGCTGCACGTACAAAATGGCGGGTTTTTTCCAACGCCAACACATATTCCAGTTGTTGTAATGTCATAGCTTATAGTTTTAATCTATGCAAAGATACTGATTATACGATAAACTATGTTCAATTTAGATAAATTAAAAGTAAGCATATTTTAATTATGAATGATGAATGATTAAAAATGAATTACTTAGCTACCTTTGTGAAAATATTTTTAAACTGTGATGAAAAAATTAATCCTACTCTTAACAGCATTAATCACCTGTTTTTCTTTTACTCAGGCACAATTACTCTGGAAGATTTCCGGAAACGGACTAAAACATCCCTCCTACCTGTTTGGAACTCATCATTTGATTCCTATTCAGTTTCTGGACAGTGTTCCTGGTTTATTCAAAGCATTCAACGATTGTGAAACAGTTGTTGGGGAGATGGTGCTGAATAATCTGGATGCATCGACTAAAATTCAACAGGCTGCCATCATGCCCAACCACAAAAAAATCAGCGATTTACTGACTCAGGATGAATATAAACTTGTTGATAATGAACTGAAAGCAACCCTGAAATTTGGTTTAAAGGAAGTTTCTATTATGAATCCATCGCTGATACTCACCATGTACGAAATGGAGAAATACAAGAAATTGACCGGATTCACTGACGACAAGCAATCAGATTCCTATTTTCAGTTGGTAGCAGTTGAAAAGGATAAGAAAGTACTTGGATTAGAGACTATTGACCAGCAAATTGCCATACTTTTCGGTAATGGCAGTCTGGAACGGCAGGCAAAGGTATTAGTGGAAACTATCCGAAAAAAAGATAGTATGCTCAACGAAATGATTCAGTTAAACCGACTTTACAAAGCCGGAAAACTGAACGATTTGCTGTTATTATCCAAAGGCAAAGGTGAGATTACCGATATGACCGACGAGGAATTCAGGAAAATGGCCGATGACCGTAACGCCGACTGGATAACCAAACTTCCCGGCATGATGCGCGAATCATCGTGTTTTATTGCCGTGGGAGCTTTGCATCTTCCGGGACAAAACGGATTGATTAAATTGCTTGAGAAACAGGGGTATAAGGTAAGTTCAATGACCCCAAACCCCTAAAGGGGCTTTAAGACCATGTTTGTAATTAAAAGTTAGACAAAACAATAGTAACTTAGTTCCCCTTTAGGGGTTAGGGGTCGGATTAAAATATCTTCCTGTAAATATGGCAATACGGACTTCCGTGTTTCTTTTCGTAATACTCCTGATGATATTCTTCCGCTTTCCAGAATTCAGGTGCCGGTCGTAGTTGAGTAGCCACTTTATAGCCTTTTCCGGACAGTATATGAATATACTTTTCAGCCATTTTTTTCTGTGCATCCGAAGTATAGAAAATCACCGATTGATATTGCTCCCCTATATCCGGTCCCTGACCACCAACCTGCTCAAAGTCGTGCGTTTCGTAGTACAGTTTCACCATATCTTCAAACGAGGTCTTTGTTTTGTCAAAAACCACTTCCGTAGTTTCAATATGACCTGTTCCGCCATCACAAACCTGACGGTAAGTCGGACTTTTGGTATGTCCACCCATGTAGCCTACCGTGGTTGAAATCACTCCATTGGCTTTCATAAAATGATATTGCGTACCCCAGAAACATCCGGAGGCAAAATAAGCTGTTTCCATATTCGTATTGGTTTCTTTATTTTCGGTTGCAGGAATAAATTTCATTGAAATAGAATTCACACAATGACGGGTATTTTTCTGCGTAAAACCTTCACCCGTAAATACATGACCCAAATGCGCGTCGCAATTGGAGCAAATTATCTCCGTCCGTCTGCCATCGGCATCGGGCACGCGTTTCACTGCCCCGGGAATTTCATCGTCGAAACTTGGCCATCCGCAGTGCGATTCAAACTTATCTTCCGACCGATAAAGCGGCTCGTTACACTGTTTACATACGTAAGTTCCTTTGGCCTTATTGTCCACGTACTGACCGGTAAAAGGTCTCTCAGTGGCTTTATGCAGGATTACAGCCTGTTCTTCGGGAGTAAGCGGATTGTATTTCATGTTCGTTTTAGTGGGTTGACTGCACGCACTCTGACTGAATAACAAAGTAACCGCGCTGATTAGTAAAATTATATTTCGTCTCATTGATACAGATTTCTAGAATAAACAGTTGAGGAGAAAATTAGTTCGGTAAAAACATTATTAAGTTATAGTTAGAAATAAATCTCATCCTTTGATTGTTAACAATTGCTGTGGTTCAAAAACATATAATTTTATTGTAAAAATAGTTATATTTGCATTCAATTTAGAAAGCAGGAGCTTTCCTTTTAGCTTTGACATAGCGAGACGCAATGCCAAACATTAAGAAAAACAGAAATGCTATACTACGGCGAACAGGGAATACAAACAATGAATCAAATAACAAATTGCGTAGCAACCAGTCTCCATCTGTTACAGACATATTAAAACCGGATAGAATTAAAATAACTCCAAACCCAACCGACGGTGAATTTGAGGTATATATTAACCATCCCGATAGCAAAAGTGTAACAATACAAGTATTCAATATGATGGGAAGTTTAGTTTATAGCGATATTGCAGATGTAGGTTTAGGAAAGAGAATTTATTTAAATGATCAGCCGAATGGTATTTATTTGCTAAAAATTACAAACAAAAATGGAAAAATAACGACAGAGAAAATAATTAAGCAATAATCCAAAAAACTTCGATCATGAAAAAAATTATATTCATTTTTCTTATAATGGTATTGGTTTCTTGCGAAAAGAATGAGATGCCAGTTGGGTACTGTCAATTCACAAAAGATGATTTGAGTCATTTGAATTACAACAAAGATACATTGACTTTTATAGGGCAGAAAATTGTATATAAAGATACAATTACCTATCTGTTGAATGGTACCGACAGTATTCATGTTCCTATTAAAACAGAATTAGATGTTTTCGTTTCTAGTCTAATTGATTTTCCAAATGTAAAAAAAAGTATTTTTGGTGAATCATTAATCGTCTTTACAGATAAAACAGGATTTGAGTTTGCGGATATACGTATTTACAGAACAAGTGATTACGGAAATGCTGATATTTATTTTCAGGTGAGTGGATTTGGTAATAATGCTTATTCAGAACGATACTTTGTAAATGATACTGCCACACTTGACACTGCCTTAGTACTGGGTAAACTATACCAAAATGTTTACAAATTCTATCCACCGGAAGAAGGTAAATCCGATATCAGGTTAATCTTTTTTGCCAAGAAATACGGTTATATAAAGATTGAAAAACTTGATGGAACAAAAATAGAGCGAATTGATAGGAGTAAATAGCCCCCTGTTCAGCTTAGCGTATGAAGGTGCTTGTGTTCGGCATAGCTTGCAGCTATGTCGAAGCTAAAAGCAATGCTTTGCCTTTCATATTTAAAAATAATTTGAAAAGCAGGAGCTTTCTTTTAGCATGACGAAGCGTGACGCTTCGCCAAACATCTGGAGAAAAGATTTTACGCTACGGCGAAAAAAGTCGGATTTAAGAATATATAATGGAAATATCTGATATTATGCGAGTTATAAAATTAAATGCATTTAAAACGAATTAATGAAAAATCACAAACCCGTAAATTCACTTAAACAAGTATTGTTTGGTAGTCTGATAGGCACAACTATCGAGTTTTTCGATTTTTATATTTATGCCAATGCTGCAGTTTTAGTTTTTCCCGAATTGTTTTTTCCATCGTCAAACCCAACAAACTCTATCCTGCAATCGCTGGCAACCTTCTCCATTGCATTTTTTGCACGGCCGATTGGTTCTGCAGTATTTGGACATTTTGGTGATAAAACAGGAAGAAAAGCCACACTAGTGGCTGCTCTACTTACCATGGGAATTTCGACTGTTGCCATTGGGTTCCTGCCTTCCTATCACAGTATTGGCATTGCAGCACCCTTGCTTTTAATGTTCTTTCGCTTTGGACAGGGATTAGGATTAGGCGGCGAATGGGGCGGTGCTGTGCTTTTAGCCATCGAAAATGCTCCACCCAACAAACGTGCCTGGTACGGAATGTTTCCACAATTGGGAGCACCCATAGGATTGTTGCTTTCCGGCGGAACTTTTTTACTGTTGACTAACTCACTTAACAATGAGCAGTTTTTACGCTATGGCTGGCGCATCCCGTTTATTGCCAGTTCTTTACTGGTGATTATCGGATTTTATATTCGAACGAACTTAACCGAAACTCCTTCATTTTTGCATTCCCTGGAAGAAAAAAAAGCAATCAAAGTGCCATTATTCGACTTGCTAAAATCCTATAAAAATGAGCTAATCTTTGGAACTCTGGCAGCGGTGACTACTTTTGTTGTTTTTTATCTGATTACTGTTTTTAGTTTGAGTTTTGCGACCAAAACACTGCTTTACAGCAAAACCGATGTGCTGATTGTGCAATTACTTTCCGTTTTGTTTTTTGCATTTTCGATTCCAATTTCGGCAGTATTATCGGATAAGTATGGACGCAGAAAAGTGTTGCGTTGGGTTACACTGGCTATTGCCGTGTTTGGTTTCACATTTTCCTATTTTCTGATAAAAGGAAATTTATTATATATCAGCCTGTTTCTGTGTTTGGGGATGAGTTTAATGGGATTGTCTTATGGTCCATTAGGAACTTTTTTGTCGGAATTATTTCCAACACAAGTTCGCTATTCGGGTGCATCCCTGACCTTTAATTTAGCCGGAATATTCGGTGCTGCATTTGCCCCGATGATTGCCATTTGGCTTGCAGAAAACTATGGAATCAGCTCTGTAGGTTATTATTTAATCATAGCTGCCATTATTAGTTTGCTCTCTTTCTTTGTCATCAGCAAAAAAGAGCATTCGTTTTAGCGATAAAACGAACTTCATGTACATCTATAAACTCAAAGTGGCTGTCTCAAAAAAAAGAACGCAAATTACGCAAAAATCGCAAATCAACACAAAAAATAAATCTCTTATAAAAAAGTATTTATTAAAATGAGATTTGCGAAAATTTGTTCAATTTGCGTAATTTGCGTTCAAAATAACTCTTGTTGAACACACTATTTGTTATTTTTGAAAGTGTAGTTATCGTAATCTGTCCAGCGATTTTACCAGCTTTTCATCCTTTCCAATAGCACCAATAGCCAGGTAGCTGAGAATCAGATTTACAAGCGGCAGTACAGTAGAAAACCGCAAGTGCCAGTCGGTATGCAATCGGCTGCAGGCAGTCCACAATTCGAACAGCAATAATCCGTAGAAAGCCAGCATGAAGACCATATTGATTACACACAGCCTGATTTGTTTTGTGCGGTTCTTATACGAAAAAATAGCTATCAGAGCAATAACCGGCACAATCATCGAAATGGTTGTTAGTCCCCAGATAGTTGATTCAACAGTATTTCCGGTTGGCTTCAGCAATGAAATACCTTTATAATCAACCAGGTATATTAATTTATCAACTGTATTTACCAAATCGGCCAGCGGTGCAAAAACCACAAAACCGGAGAGTATAACTATTGCCAGTAAATAAAGCGTTTGAATGCGTTGTAACATTTAAATTAGTTAGAAAGTTTGAAAGTTTATAAAGTTCATAAAGCCTGAATAGGAGTGGTTATAAATTTTATTTTTTCCACTCAGCATCCCGTACTTTGTAAATACGCTCAATGATATCAACCACTTTAAGACCTTCCAATACGTTCGTTGTGATGGTACCTTTATCGGTAAGTTTTTCAATCACATTTTCAATCACGTAATGATGATTTTGAGCCGAACCTTTATACAAACCATAATCGTTTGGTGGATTAGATGGTGCTAAAACCGGCATTTCGTAATCATTTACATGACAATAAGTTACCTCATTCATGTATTGACCGGCCACTTTTACTGTTCCGTTAGAACCGATAATAGTGATGCTGCTTTCGAGGTTTGTATCCCACACCGAAGTTGAGTAGTTAAGGCAACCCATACCTCCATTTACAAAATCGAATGTTACCACACCGCTATCTTCAAAATCAGTCAGATCTTTGTGATTAAAGTCGGCAAAATTTCCTTTAATATTCTGAATATCACCAAATAACCAATACATAATGTCAATAAAGTGAGAGAACTGTGTAAACAGTGTTCCACCATCCAATTTGCCATCACCGTGCCAGTTGCCTTTTTTGTAATAACGATCGTCACGATTCCAGTAACAATCAAGTTTTACCATGAAAATATCGCCAAGAGTATTGTTGTCCACAATTTCCTTCAACCATTCCGATGGTGGAGAATAGCGATTCTGCATTACACAGAATACATGTTTTGACATTTCGAGCGACTTAAACAAAATATCTTCGGCATCAAGTTTCGTCAGTGCAATTGGTTTCTCGAGTACCACATGCATTTTAGCTTTCAATGCTTTTTTGGCATATTCTGCATGGAAACCGTTTGGCGTACAGATATTTAGCACATCAATATCCAGATTTGCTGCCAATAAATCTTCAAAACTGCTGAAATAAGGTTCTGTAATATCATTCAATCCCAATTTTTCCTTTGGAAGAACATCGCATACAGCCACTAATTCAGAATCCGGATTCCTGCGAATCATTTCGGCATGGCGCTTTCCTATGTGTCCCTGCCCTACTACTGCAAATTTAATCATAATATCAATTTTCAATTATTAAATTATCAATTTCCAATTATTACTTATTCTTGGTTGTATGAATTATTTTTGTCAATATCTTTTGAATTTCTTTTAAATCGAACAACAGTTTTTCATTTGTTGGATAATGAGGTGATTCCTTGCAAAGCAATAGCCAATATTCAGTTTCTTCTGCCTCTTTTGCCGAAATTTTCAACTTGTGAATAAAATCAGCAGGGCTTTCAGCATGTTGAGCTTCACGGACATTTGCACCAATTGATGTCCCTGAACGGAAAATCTGATTACTCAACAAATACTTTTTCTTCTCATTTAATAACTCGGCAAAATTTATAATTTCTAATGCAAATTGAAATGATTTATCCAATATCACATTTTCTTTCTCCATATCTATCTAATTATAAAGATATTACTATTAATTGAAAATTGGAAATTGAAAATTAATTAATTGGAAATTTTTGTAACATTTCCATTTTCGAGAATATACTCTTGCCCTGTTTCCGGACATACAGCCTGATTTTTATCATTAAAATGCAAACGGTGACCATTTTCACTTACCCATCCAATTTGTCGGGCAGGATTTCCAACCACCAGTGCAAAAGGTTTTACTTCCTTCGTAATTACTGCACCTGCGCCTATTAAGGCATATTCACCAATTTCATTCCCGCAAACCACAGTGGCATTAGCACCAATACTAGCACCTTTACGAACAATGGTTTCGGCATATTCGTTTTTCCGGTTAACGTGACTGCGTGGATTTATCACGTTGGTAAATACCATCGAAGGACCAAGAAAAACATCATCTTCACATATCACACCGGTGTAAACCGATACATTATTCTGAATTTTTACATTCCTTCCGAGTCGTACCTGAGGCGAAATTACCACATTTTGTCCGATATTACAACTTTCGCCAATAAAACAACCAGTCATAATATGCGAAAAGTGCCATATTTTCGTTCCTGTTCCTATTTCACAGCCGGCATCAACGATTGCTGTTTCGTGTGCAAAGTATTCATTCATTGTTGATTGGTTTATCAGTTAACTAGTTAATCGGTTGATTGGTTGTTCGAGTTAATTGGAAATTGATAATTGGAAATTGTCTATTATCTTACAAACTCTAAAACGGCCTTAGTGATATATTCCAATTGGTCCTGCGTAAGTTCGGTATGCATAGGCAATGACATTACACATTCACTGAGTTTTTCAGCAACCGGGAAATCACCGGCTTTATAACGCGAATCCTGATATGCTTTTTGTAAATGCAAGGGCACCGGATAATAAACCATGGCAGGGATTCCTTTGTCAGCCAAATGTTTTTGTAATCCTGCGCGGTCAACTCCGTTCAGTTTTAATGTATATTGATGAAAAACATGCGTTGAATTAGCCGAACGTGTGGGAATTATTAACTTATCAGTCACAGAAAAAGCTTTATCATAGAAATCAGCTGCAGCCCGGCGACTGGCACAATATGTATCCAAATGTTTGAGTTTCACATCCAATACGGCTGCCTGAATGCTGTCGAGTCGTGAGTTAACTCCCACCAAATCATGATAATAACGCACTACCATTCCGTGATTAGCTATCGCACGCATACTGGCAGCAAGTTCATCGTTATTGGTAAAAATAGCACCGCCATCGCCAAAACATCCCAGGTTTTTGGAAGGGAAAAACGAAGTACAACCAATATCGCCCATGCAGCCTGACTGAACTTTACGACCATCAGAAAAGGTATAAACCGAACCTATCGACTGGCATGCATCTTCAAGCACGAAAAGATTATGCTCTTTCGCAATTGCCAGAATAGCCTCCATATCAGCATTTTGCCCGAATAAATGCACAGGAACAATTGCTTTGGTTTTTGGAGTTATTGCTTTTTTCAGCGATTCAAGTGAAATATTAAATGTTTCAAAGTCAACATCCACCACTACAGGTATCAATCCCAGCAAAGCAACAACTTCGGCAGTGGCAATAAACGTAAAAGTAGGAGTGATTACTTCGTCACCGGGTTTCAGACCAAGAGCCATCAACGCAATCTGAAGTGCATCAGTGCCATTTCCAACCGGAATAACATGTTTCACGTTCAGGTATTTTTCCAGATTACTCTGAAAATCATTTACTTTTCCACCTTTGATAAAAGTTGTAGTATCAATTACTTGCTGAATACCTGCATTAACTTCTTCCCGAATCTTTTCATATTGACTTTTCAGGTCAACCATTTGAATACTTTCCATACACATTTTATTTTTGTTCAAGTATATATTCCACTTCAAGTGGCGAAATTCTTATATTGCTGATATTTTTTGAAAGGCTTTTAATTTTTAAAACGTGCTTACTTGTGATATCCGATTTCAATTCATTATAATCCAGATAAACCTGAATATCAGAAGAGTTGAAATTTTTAAACTTACTTAAACCAATGGTACAAGTTGCATTTACTTCGGCAGGAAAAGTACGAACCATCAGATTCTCAGGACAATTAATCGCTGTAATTGGAATCTGCACCTTTCGTTCTGTAAATTGCTCCACGAAAATAGTAACTTTTGTCTTATTTACAGAATATTGAACTGATTTTAATGGAATAAAATTGCAATTAAACGAAACTGTATCATTCAAATTTTCGATTGATTTACATTCTGTTCGAACATATTTCAACGTATCCAACATTTTTTTTGGTCCGTAAACAGTTACAATATTGGGCTGTAGCCTGATATCGGAACTAAGCATATATTGATGCTCAAGCTCGATTTTTGATATAAATTCAACAGGAAGGGTTTTATGACTCAACATTTCATATCGAATCAATATTGAGTTGGGATGAAAATCCTGAATTATAGTAGTAGGTTTCAGGTATCGTACAATTCTTGATTTTAATTGTTCGGGTGTAATAAACACCTCACCTTTTTGAATTTGCAGCCGACTAATATCAATATTTATAGGATTTTGAGCGGCATCTCCATAATCAAAGAATCGAATACCCTGATCTTTAATATCCACCGAAATCTCCATAGGCGGATCGTTGGTAAGTGCCATATTCAGAGGTACTCCAACATAATGAATGGGAACTTTTATAGTTGTTTCACGCTCTTTACCAAGTGCATGAACATACCAAAATATGGTTGAAATCAACAGGAAAAGTAAAAAGCTTAAAATATCTTTTGAGAAAAAGAATGTTTTAAGCTTTTTCGTGTAATATTGGAGTAATATTTTCCCTGTGTTTTCAGCCATTATCCGACTAATTTATTTTGCTTCGGTCTGAGCGTCTTCGGCAGTTGCAAAAACAGAGTTTTTATCAACTTTAATCAACACTTTATCAGCAATTTCCACAGTAATTGTATTTTCTTTGATGTCTTTTACTTTACCGTAAATTCCACCTGAAGTTACAACCGAATCACCCTGTTTCATGGCTTCGCGTTGTTTTTTGATTTCTTTCTGACGTTTGGTTTGCGGACGAATCATGAAAAAATAGAATACCACAAAAATCAATACCATCATCAAAATTCCTGAGTACTGACTTGCACCACCTGCTGCAGGGGCGGCTGCCTGTAATAAAACACTTAATAAGTTCATTTTTTTGTTAGATTTTAAAATTTATATTACAAAAATAGTTTTTTATTTTTTATTATCGCTAAACATCACCACTTTAATGAGTTTATTCTCTTTTTTTAATTCATTTACGATGTTGTCCAGCACTCCATTGATAAAAGTTCCGCTTTTTTCGGTACTGTAATTCTTGGCGATTTCGATATATTCATTCAGCGTAACATTCACAGGAATTGTCGGGAAGTTGAGCAGTTCGGCCAATGCTACTTCCATAATCACAATATCCATAAATGCGATACGATCCAACTCCCAGTTTTTGGTATTCTTGTCAATCATTTCGCGAAGCTCGGCGCCTTTTGTAAGCACAGTACGCAGTAGTTTGGTTGCAAATTCGGCATCTTCCTCGTCTTTAAACATGGGTAACAACGGCTGATCTTTGCCATTTTCGGGATCGAAACGCTTGATAGTCTTGATGATAAAGCTTATCACCATTTCAATATCATCGGTCCAGTAGATGTTCTGATCCTGAATGGAATCGTCCAGTTCTTCGCTCTGAAGAATAATTTTCTTGAAAATCTTGCGCCAAATGTCTTTATCAGCCGTATAATCGGCTTTGGGAGCATTCATGTATTCGGCATAAAATTCGGATTCAGCGATTTGCTCAAAGATAACTTTAATCATTTCCGAATCGTTAACCCACGAAAGTTTATGTTTGGTCAGATACTCATTAAATTGCACGTTATTAGACAGTTGTGCAACGAATTTGTTATCAATAAAACGTGTGTTGGGGTGTAAATCTTCTTCGGTGGGACGAAGTTTGTTTCGCTTGGTTTCAACTTTATCGGTTGCAAACCGGGTAATCTCAACCGCAAATTGCAGGAGGTGAAAATACAGGTCGTAGGTTTTTTCAATACTGTGAAATAACTCTTTTTCAACAGCAGGTAACGATTTACCTTCGCTTTTGTAATAAGAATACAAAATCTGTACAATCTTAATACGGAGTAATACTCTGTTAATCATAGTGATGCAGAACGCGTTAATTAATTAATAATTAATAATTTACAATTAATAATTAGAAACTAATTGGATTTCTTAATTTGAAATATGAGTGCAAAGATACTACTTTTACTCGTTAATAGAGCTCTTAATTATCAATTATGAATTGAGAATTATGCATTATTTATACTATCCACGGAAAACGGAAACAGCTTTCGTTGTAGAGGCAATAATCGGCAATTCCATTTACAGCAAGGGTTTTTACAACCGCAGCCTCCGACAGTAATTCTTTGGCAAATTCAAGGGTTGTGCCGGTTTTTACCCGGTCGTCAACCAACAAAATGCGTTTTCCTTTGAAGTTGAAGTCAATCTCAGCAAGCAATTTTGGTTTATCGTACAGCTTATTTTGCATGGCATCCCGCAAATTGAGTTTCAGCAGATGATACTCACAACCCAACCGCTGATTAATCATGGCAGCCGGAATAATACCACCATTGGCAATTGCAACCACCATATCGAACGTTTCAGGGATTTCTATTTCGCGAACCCGCTTCAATACTTCATCAAAAGACTTTTCCATTATTAAGAGTTTAGTTGTTAAAGGTTGAGATGTTTAGTTGTTATCAATTTGTACTACAAAAATACCATTATAATTCGTTTTATTCGGTCAATTAGCCGGTGATATTTCTATTTTTTTTTATAAATTACTGAAAATCTGATTTATAGGCTCGATAATTCAGGCTTTTTAATGCTGAAAAAATGCTTTTCGAATGTTTTGAATACAATGTTTTGAATAAATTTTTATATAAATTCTTCAAAAACATTGATATTGTTTGATTTATTCAAAAAAAATACAGAAATTTGGACGCAATATTCAATACTATAGTCATTTGAATAGAACAGACAGGATATTAACAAAATTAGTTGAAGTTATGGAAGTAGAGAAAAAGAAATTTGAGATTGAGAAGAAGGATAACGAAATCATTTATTCAAAAGCTATTAAAGCAGGAAAGCGCATTTATTATCTTGACGTAAAGAAAAGTCGTAACGAGGATTTATTTCTGGCTATTACCGAAAGTAAAAAGAAAGTAACAGGAACTGAAGAGGATGCTCAGGTTACTTACGAAAAACATAAAATTTTCCTTTACAAAGAGGATTTCGATAAATTTGTTGAAGGACTTGAAGACGTGGTTGCGTTTATCAAACGCGAACAGGGTGAAGCCGAACCACGCAAAGAATACACTCCCGAATCAACTACGGCTGACGATGAAGCCAAACCCAAAAGTTTTTTCGATAAATTTAAATTTTAAATCAGATTTTAGAGCCAGGAACCAAGAATCGAGACATGAATTTTTGTCTTGATTCTTGGTTCTTGGCTCTTGAGTCTATAATCAGAGAAAAATGAAATCCTTTGCCAGCGATAATTATTCGGGAATTCACCCCGAAATCATGGAAGCCATCCAACAAGCCAATGTAAATCACCAGATTTCTTATGGCGACGATGAGTTTACCGAAGCAGCCAACCGACTTTTCGAAAAAGAATTTGGAAAAGTAACCGTACTTTACACATTTAATGGAACAGGTGCCAATGTAACTTGTCTGAAATGCTGTGCATTACCTTTTCAGGCGGTGGTTTGTACGGAATATGCACATATCCTGGCCGACGAATGCGGAGCACCCACTCAAAGTATTGGTTGCTCGCTCCTGCCCCTTAAAACACCGGATGGCAAACTGACACCCGAACTTATAAAACCACTTCTCGGACGCATTGGAAATGTTCACAACACACAGCCAAAAGTTATTTCTATCAGTCAAAGTACCGAACTTGGAACAGTTTATTCTGTTGCCGAACTGAAAGCACTTTGCAATTTTGCTCACGCCAATGGAATGTATGTTCATTTGGACGGAGCACGCATTTCGAATGCTGTGGCAGCGTTGGGAGTAAGTTTGAAAGAAGCTACGGTGGATTGCGGTATCGACATTATGAGTTTCGGTGGAACAAAAAATGGCTTGTTGATAGGTGAAGCAGTACTGATATTCAATGACGAACTGAAAGCAAACGCGCCCTATTTCCATAAACAAACCGCGCAGCTTTTCTCCAAAAATCGTTTTATTGCTGCTCAATTCAGCGCACTTATGAGCAATAATCTCTGGCAGCGCATGGCTTCACATGCCAACGGTATGGCTAAATTGCTTGAAAGTGAGATAAAAGGATTACCCGGAGTAAAAATCACCCAAAACGTGGATGCCAATGCTGTTTTTGTAATAATTCCCGAACATATTATTGAACCTTTACGCGCACAATATCCTTTCTACGAGTGGGATGCAGCCACTCACGAACAACGTTGGATGTGTTCATTTGATACTACCGAAGAAGAAATTACGGGTTTTGTTAAGGCGTTGAAAGAATTGTTGTAAATAAAAATCCTGCTAAAACTGCTCTATCCATAAATTGCCCAGAATAAGACGGGCTTTGATACAGACAATCTGATAAGGTTTATTGGCGTTTATCCACACATCCACCGCATTCACATCCTGAAAAACCCTGTTTTTGGGAACAGATGGTTTTACTTTATAGCATAATGACTTACCACGATCCGTTTTCACATATTCCATACCGCACATTGTCACGTCAATTTTATAACCCGTATCTTCGTAAAAACCATCTATCACAAATCGCCCACCGGGATTGTATTTCGATAAATCCACCAAGCGTATCATCATAAAACCGGCCACCACATCCCTTATGTTTACCGGCGTTTTATATACTTTTCGGAATTGAAACTTTTCCGTTTGGTAATTCAGGCACCAGATTTCGGCTTTTTTCTGCTCGGGATAAAAATAAGTCAGCTCATCGAGCTTGTACCTGCCTTCGCGAATCCTTCTGAAAGCTTTCTGGGTTGTAAGGTTATGAATATCAATGTACGACATCCAACGGTCGTTCAGATAAAATAAGCGTCCCAGTCCGTTGGTGGTACCTTCCAGTTGAATTTTACAACACACGCTCTGACCAATTTTGTAAAGCTTCCTTTCCGATTTGGTGGTGGCTGTGCCAATGGTCAGAAAGCCCCATTTGGCTTTGTAGTTAAGCGTTTCGCCCAATAACAGGCGATGTACATCGGGTGCCGGTTGCCCCGAAACCGAAATACAACCAAAACCCAACAGCAAAACAACTATGTATCGTAGCTTTTTCAATGAATAGTCTCTATATTTTTTACAAACATACAAAGTGATTTTTATTCTCACAATCAAAAAAGCAAATAAAACCGATTTTCTAAAACAATAATACAGCTGAGCAATGTTTCGTAAAGTTACAAACCAAATTTTTCAGTTCTGATATACCTTTTATTTGCACATTAACAGCTACGCCGACCCTAACAACACGATTTTTACCCTTTCGTACAGTACGACAACCCAAACTAAGCATTGTTCAGGTCTGCGCCCGGGGAAAAAGTCCAAACAATACGCTGATGGGATCTGCGCCCGGGGAGTTAAGTAATTAAAACAATATATTCTTTGCAAGCAAAGCGGCAGAGCCGAGCGGTCGTATTTTAGGTATCAATTGCCGTCCCATTTATGGGGCGGACAGATGGATAGAGAGCAATTGGCTTTAGCCAAATAGTATTGAAAGTTTGGCTAAAGCCCTGTATATCTGAATCATTTATACCGTCCCATAAATGGGACGGCAAATAAAAAATATTTTCACAATAAAAAATCAAAATATGACATTAAATCTTTGTCACTACTTAGTGATAATCAAAGGCTACAAAATTCTGTTGGATAATCTAAATATCTAATAAAAGATATTTGCATTTTAAATTATTTCAATATCTTTGCTATATAAATTCATTAACAAGAAACAAATATAATAATACATCAGATTATTCCTGTATGCGAACAATAGTTAATATGAAACAATTTCTATATTTCGCTATTAATCAACAGAATAAAACAAACTAACACTAACCATAAGGCGAATATATGCGAACAAGGAGTTCGCATAGCGAATCGTTAGGGGCAAGTGTAAAAAAAACGACACAGCGGACAATTTGCTACATAAAGACAGAAAAAGAAAAAACGATAAAATGAACAGCCAACGCACAAAACAGCACATTTGCAAACCACACAAGCCGACACACGACCGAAGTTTGCAAAAGAGCTGTTTTCTTGCCGACGCACCCACGGATAATTGTATCTTTGGGTTTTTTAATTAAATGACTGGAAATTAAGATATGCCGACATTAAACTGGATAGGAAAGGATAAAGTAGTAAACCATTATCAAGAGGTTCCATATAAGATTTTAGAACTGAAATACAGTTTTACAGCTGAAAACGGAGAACAAAACCAAGAGGTTAAAAGTGAGAATAAAATTATACACGGAGACAACCTTGAAGCATTAAAGTCCTTACTTCCTGAATATGAGGGAAAAGTTAAATGTATCTATATTGACCCACCTTACAACACAGGAAATGAAAATTGGGTTTATAATGATAGTGTAAACGACCCGCGAATTTTAAAGTGGCTTGGACAAGTTGTAGGCAAAGAGGAAGAAGATTTTAGCCGTAATGACAAGTGGCTTTGTATGATGTATCCACGACTTAAATTATTGCATAAATTACTTCACGAAGATGGCATTATAATAATTCATATTGACGAGAACGCATACACTTTACTTCATTTATTGCTAATTGAAATATTCGGCAGAACCAATGAATTAGGCACAATTGTTTGGGATAAAAAGAACCCCAAAGGCGATGCAAAAAAAGTATCGTATCAACACGAAAGCATTATTCTGTTTGCTAAAAATCACTTGAACGTAAAAGACCAACTTGTTCGCAAAAAGAAAAACGCAGTTGCAATTTTGAAAAAAGCTGAACAGCTTTTTTCAAAAATCGGCAAAACACAGTATCCCGATGATTTGGCAGACGTTGTAAAGAAATACAAACTTTCAAAAACTATACTTGCAGAAAATGCAGTAACAGTTGATTTAGATTGGGTTAATAAGGAATTTAAGCAATGGATGAGAAAGCAAGATTTCTCAGGCGGTGAAATGGCTTATAATTCAATTGATATTAATGGAGATGTGTATCGTCCTGTTTCAATGGCTTGGCCCAATAAGGAAACCGCACCTGACGAGTATTTTATTCCTTTAATTCACCCAATTACAAATGAGCCTTGCCCTATTCCTTCTCGTGGTTGGCGATTTCCTCAAAAATCAATGGAAACACTTTTAGCCAATAATGAAATTCTTTTTGGGAAAGATGAGAAAACAATACCAAACAGAAAATATTTGCTAAAGCAAAATATGAATGAAAATATACCTTCGGTTATTCGTTTTGGAGGTAGTGATGATAATTTTCAAAAGGAAATTGGAATTAAACTCGAAAATCCAAAACCTTACATTTTCGCAAACGAAATACTCGGATATTTTTCAAAAGAAGATGATATAATTCTTGATAGTTTTGCTGGTAGTGGAACAACGGCTCACGCCGTTTTAAATCTCAACAAAGAAGATTTACAAAACAGAAAGTTTATTCTCATCGAAATGATGGATTATGCCGAAACCACAACAGCAGAAAGAGTAAAAAGAATAATAAAAGGGTTTGGTGAAACCGAAGGTACAGGGGGTAATTTTAATTTTTACACTTTAGGTTCGCCAATTTTCAAAGAAGACAATAATTTAAACGAGGATGTTGGCGAGTATAAAATTCGTGAATACATTTATTACACCGAAACCAAGCAACACCTTGAAAGAGAGCAAAAAGAAAAACACAAATATTTGCTTGATACTTATAACGATACTGGTTATTACTTCTATTACGAGAAAGATAAACTAACAACTTTAAGTTTAGATACCTTGAATATTGTAACAGAACGAGCCGAACAGTATTTGATATATGCCGACCATTGTTTGCTCGACAAAGATTATATGTTGGCAAAAAATATCATTTTTAAGAAAATACCAAGAGACATAAAGAGATTCTAATATGGAACTAAAATCATATCAACAAGAGGTAATTAACGATTTATCGGGTTTTATTGAACAACTTGAAAAAACTGAGCAACTAAACGTTGCTTTTTCAAGGTTTTGGGAAAGCAAAGGAATCTCATTGCAAACATTGGAAGATAATTACTTAAAACCTTATGATAATTCAATTAAAGGAGTACCAAGAGTAACAGTAAAAGTACCAACCGCAGGCGGTAAAACTTTTATTGCTTGCAATGCAATGAAACCAATATTTGAAAGTTTTCCACCTGATAAACCAAAGGTTGCAGTTTGGTTTGTTCCTTCCGATACTATTTTAAAACAAACATATAAAAACCTAAACGACCCAAGCCATCCATACCGCCAAAAGATTGACAGCCATTTTGGAAGTGCAGTAAAGGTTTTAGACAAAGAATCTTTGTTATTTGGTCAAGGTTTTAATCCAGTTGAAGTTAAGGAGCAGTTGAGTATTTTAGTTCTTAGCGTCCAATCCTTTGTAGAAACAGTACGAAAAGGTTTACCCCGTGCTTATCGTGAAAATGAAAATCTTGCTGAATTTCCAAAGACTTTTAAAAATCCAGATAAATTATTACCAAATGTTGATGAAACAGCATTAATACAAGTTTTAGCTCAATTGAACCCAGTTGTAATAATTGACGAAAGCCACAATTTTGAAGCTGATTTGCGAATTGATATGCTTAACAATATCAACCCAAGTTTTATATTCGATTTAACAGCTACGCCACGGAATAAAAGCAACATAATCAGTTTTGTTGATGCTATAAAACTGAAAAAAAACAACATGGTAAAATTGCCAGTAATTGTATATAACCACCAAGACACAAACGAGGTTATTACAAGTGCAATTCAATTACAGAAAACCTTAGAATTAAAAGCAAAAACCGAAGAAGAAAACGGAGGTAAATATATTCGCCCAATTGTGCTGTTTCAGGCTCAACCAAGAACAGACGATGACAATGTTACGTTTGAAAAAATTAAAGCACAATTAATTGAAATCGGTATTCCCGAAAATCAAATTAAAATAAAAACAGCGGAAAAAGACGAAATCAAGAATATTGATTTAATGAGCAATGATTGTGATGTTCGTTTTATAATTACCGTAAATGCACTAAAAGAGGGTTGGGATTGTCCGTTTGCATACATATTGGCATCATTGGCAAATAAATCATCTTCGATTGATGTTGAGCAAATTTTAGGGCGTATACTTCGTTTGCCTTATGTATCAAAACACAATCAGGATTTATTAAACTATTCGTATGTATTTACTTCGTCAGCAAACTTTTTAAGCACACTTGATAAAATCAAAGTTGGTTTAAACAAAGAGGGTTTTAGTTCTAAAGATTTTCGTGTAAAAGATAGCCAAGTTGAACCCGAACAGCCTTCGGCTGTTGCACAGGGTTCATTTGAAAATTTGTTTACTCAAAACCAATCTAATGTTACTGTTACTGACAATAATTCGACCTATTCAGAACCTGAAATAAATGTTGAGAGTGTAAAGGTTTTAACCGAATCTGAAAAAACTCAACAAAAACTTACTGATATTATTGACCTTGCACAAAGCACGAACAAAGAATTTGAAAAAACTATTGAAGAACTTGAAAAAGAAGACAATTTAATACCATCCGAATTAATGGACAAAGTGAAAACATATCCAATTAAAGAGGTCTTTAAAGATGAAGTTAAAAACGTTAAACTTCCTGCATTTTACAAAAAAGTAAGCCAAAATTCATTTTTTGAAACAGATGGAACTTTCGTTCCTCTTACGAAAAATTTATTGCTTGATGGTTTCGATTTAAGTAAAGAAGACACAAAAATAGACTTTACCAAAACATCGTCAGAAATGGCAAGTATTGATTTGGTTGAAGGTAGAAAAGATGAATATGTGCCTGAATACAGAAAAGTTTCAGACCAAGTAAAAGAAGCATTTGTGCAATATATTTCAACATTATCGCCTGAAGGTAAAATCAATCAATTGGCTGGTCGCCTTGCCCAACAGGTAAAGCGTGATGATACCATCGCTGAACCGAAGATTATTGAATATATCAAAAAAGCAATTGCTGATTTAAACAGCGAGAAAATCTCGGAAATATCGCATGACGAATATTTTTATTCAACTTTAATCAAGAATAAAATCCATTCATTAACTGACAAATACGCAGAAAAACAATTTATTACTTTACTTGATAAAGGCGCAGTAGTTTGTCAGGACTCATTTGAATTTCATAAAAAAATAAGCCCTAAAAATACGGTTCAAGGAATTACAAAAAACCTTTACGTTGAAGAAGGTGAAATGAACGACTTTGAGAAAAAAGTTATAAATGAAGTTGCAAACCTTGATAGTGTTGTGTTTTGGCATAGGAATTTAGAACGAGGAAAAGGATTTCAATTAAATGGATTTATCAATCATTATCCTGATTTCATTGTGAAAATGAAAAACGGAAAAATCATTTTGATTGAAACAAAAGGCGACCATTTAGACGGCTCAGATAGTTCACAAAAAATTAGACTTGGTGAGAAGTGGGCAAGCAAAGCAGGAGATAATTACCGATATTTTATGGTTTTTAATAACGCAAAACTTGACGGAGCAAAATCAATCGGAGAATTAATAGAAATATTAAAGGATATGAAATAGCCCACGCTTCGTAGTCAAGCACATTGGCTGGTCGCACAAAAAGCCAACACACGACCAAAACCAGCCAAAGAGCTTGCCTACCCAAACGCACGGCAGACAGAAACGATGTAGCAAATTGAAAGGAAAATTGACGGAAAACAAAGAACACCAGCCCCTAACAAGCGGTATAAAACATTGGGGTTTAAGTGGTTATGTAAGCGTTCTGCCCCGCATCAAGTTCGGTGTAACTGGACAGGTTTGTAGCCCGCAATCCCCAACGATTTCATACCGCCGACCGTTACCTGCAAGTGTAGAAAATGAAGAAAAGAAAGGGAAAAGACATTCAGAAAATTGATTATCTTTGTAGAAAAATATAAAATATGACTAACAAGACAACACATACCATTATTAATGGTGACAGCAGACAGATGAGTGAATTGAAAGACAAAAGCGTTCATTTAATAGTTACTTCACCACCTTATTGGCAATTAAAAGACTATGGAACTGAAAACCAAATTGGTTTTCATGATGATTATGAAACTTATATTAATCATTTGAACTTGACATGGAAGGAATGTTTCAGGGTTCTACATGATGGTTGTCGCTTGTGTATAAATATAGGAGACCAATTTGCTCGTTCAATTTATTATGGACGATATAAAATTATTCCAATCCACACAGAAATAATTAAATTTTGTGAAATTATCGGATTCGACTTTATGGGTTCTATTATTTGGCAAAAAGCAACAACAATGAATACTTCTGGAGGAGCAAGCATTATGGGAAGTTTTCCTCACCCAAGAAATGGAATTGTGAAATTAGACTTTGAATACATTTTACTTTTCAAGAAACAAGGAACTGCTCCAAAACCATCACTAGCACAAAAAGAGAATTCCGCAATGACAAATGAAGAGTGGAATACCTATTTCAACGGACATTGGTATTTTTCAGGAGCAAAGCAAGACAAACACTTAGCAATGTTTCCAGAAGAACTTCCAAATCGACTGATAAAGATGTTTTCATTTCCGAACGAAACTGTACTTGACCCATTTATGGGAAGCGGAACAACTTCATTAGTTGCGAAAAAATTAGACAGAAATTCGATTGGTTATGAAATTAATCCTGATTTTGTGCCAATTATAAAAGAACGAATTGGTATAAATGACGCTTTTTCACAAGTTGAAGTAAAAATAATTAAGCAACCTGAGATAACTGACTCTTTTGATAAAAAGATTGAAGAATTACCGTATAAATTTGTTGACACGCTCAAATTAGACAAGAAAATCGATGTCAAGAAACTACAATTTGGTTCAAAATTGGATGCTGACAGCACAGGAAAACGAGAAGAGTATTTTTCAGTAAAAGAAGTTATAAGCCCTGAGTTAGTTAGATTAAACAATGATTTAATTATTCGACTAATTGGAATTAAACAGAATCCTACAATTAATGGAAAAGCGAGTGATTTTTTGATTAGCAAACTAAGAGGCAAAAAAGTCTTTTTGAAATATGATGAAATCAAACACGATTCGGATAATAATTTATTGGCATACTTGTATTTGGAAAACAAAACATTTATCAATGCTCATTTATTAAAAGAAGGTTTAGTGAATGTGGATATTAATACTGATTTTAAATACAAGAATAAATTTTTAAATCTAATAAATCATGAATGAAGAACAACAAAGAATCTGGGATTATTTAACAAATCATGCAGTAGGAAGAAATAATACGATACACGTATCTGATTTAGCCACCCATTTAGGTTATATGCCAAATGGTACGAATAATGATAATGTAAGAAAATTAATAACTAAAATGGTAATGAATAATAATTTACCAATTGGAACATGTAAGGATGGAGTATTTCTATTTACAAATGATATAGAAAGGGAAGAGGCTGCTCGATTCGTAGAAAGAAGAACTAAATCAAGCGTTATTAGAACTTTAAATTTTTATACACGACCATGAAAAAACACTCACTTGAATTCGGAAAAAAGGAAAAAGTGCTGAATTATGCTTGTCAGACTTATCAATTATCAAGACCAAATAAAGTTGGTTCTGTTATGGCATTAATTAGAGAATGTCAACCAAAAACTATTGAAGAATGGGAAAAATGGTATTTTGAGAATGCACAAACAGATGGAAAAAATCCTTTTAAAATCACCAAAGAAAGCTTAATTGAACTTGGCGAACGACTTTACGAAAAAATTACCGGAGTTGTAATCCCAGAATGGCAAGAAGCATTCAATGGTCTAACAAAAGAAGATTGTGAGAATTACATTTACAACTTAACGATTAACAGAACTTTTGATGGATTTATCAGAGAAAAATCTGTAGTAAATGACGGTTTAGCTCACCATTTCAAAGAAGTTACTTTTGAAGAAAGCCCTCCGCAACTTGACCATGCAGGAGATATTGATTATTTGGGATATGTAACTGAAGAAAAAGCATTTGGAATTCAAATTAAGCCAGTAACAGCGAAATCTAACTTTGGGAATTATTCTGTTTCTGAAAGAATGAAAGCAAGTTTTGCTAACTTTAAAAAAGACTTTGGTGGAAATGTTTTTATTGTGTATAGTCTTGCTGGCGAAATTGCCAACATTGAAGTTATTGAACATATAAAAAACGAAATAAAAAGACTAAACGAACAATAAACACCAGCAGGTAATACTTATGCTTCCTGTGGTCGGCACGACCCAGCAAGGAAGCATCGGTTGAAC
>JBAXPM010000046.1:0-30887 GCA_037132235.1 Paludibacter sp. | reverse complement strand
ATGCTGAAATCAAACGTATGAAAGACGAAGCTGCTGCCAATGCTGAAAGCGATGCAAAGGAAAAAGAAAAAATCGATAAACTGAACCATGCTGACAGCCTGATTTTCCAGACTGAAAAACAGTTGAGCGAATTTGGCGATAAACTTCCTGCCGACAAAAAAGGTCCGATTGAAGATGCTCTTGCCAAACTGAAAGAAGCTCACAAAGCTCAGGATGTTGACGGAATTGATGCTGCTACCAACGAACTGAACACGGTATTCCAGGCTGCAAGTCAGGAAATGTACAATGCTCAGAACGCACAGGGCGGGGCTCAACAGGGAGCTGACTTTGGCGGACAACCACAGGGTGGTCACAGCGAAGGAGGAAAACAGGGCGATGTAACTGATGTTGACTTTGAAGAAGTAAAATAAATCCCAAAAGCAAGGGTATATATCCAAACAGAAATCGCTGTAAACGCTTAGTTTACAGCGATTTTTTTATTTTATTTTTTGCTTATCTATTGTTATATTCGATTATTTTTCTTATATTTGCAACATATTTGTAACGCGACTTAATTAGCAGGAAAGTGCGACTTATAAATACTTATACATACGTACCCATATTTAAAACGTGTATTATGCCAGTTAGCAAGTTTATCCTCCAAAGAAATTGCGAAAATTGCGGCAAGCAATTTAATGCCAAAACTGTCTACTCAAAGTACTGTTGCGAGAAATGTTCTGAAGCAGCCACACGTAAAAAGAAAGCCCTTGAAAAGGAAGAAGAAAAACGCGAACAGTTAGCCAATCAAATCCCAGCAGACCGCCCCTACATTTCAATTCAGGAAGCAGTAATTCTGTTTGGAATATCCAGGGATACCATTTACCGACAAATCAAAAAAGGCAATATCCCTGCCGTTAATCTTGGGGAACGGTTAACCCGCATTAGTCGGATTCACATAGAAGCCATGTTTCCAAAGGTTGAAATCATTCAATCTACTCAACCACTAATCGAACAAACAAAACTCAATTATGACCCAAGTGAGTGCTACACGATTGGCGAGATAACAGAGAAGTTTGGAATATCAGCCTCCACAGTCCAAAAGACCATTCGAAAATGCAGTATTCCCAAAAAGCAAATTGGTAAATTCGTTTATGTCCCCAAATTAGAAATCGACCGGCTATTCAACCATAAATAATACTGAGCCATGAAAAAGAAACTCGCAAAAACCAAATGTACTGCAAAGCTCCGCAAATCCGAATATCATAACGAATGGTATTTAATACTTGAAAGCTATCCAGTTTTCAAGGCTGGTAGTGATAAGGCTCAACGAATAATAGAAGCACTAAACCGCTCTGTTACCACACCAATATGGGATAAAGCGCGTACAACAAGAGCTTCAACAGATGGTGCCAAAACATTCAAACCCAAGAGAGATTCAAATGGCATTATACAATGCAAAAGCGAAATCGACATAAGAGCCTGTATTTATGCTGATGGTGTTCGTAGTCTTAGGCAACGTGAATATGATAATGCTGATTTGTACACAGAAAAGGAAGCCGAACAAGTTGAACACAACCAACGTCAGCAAATTGATTTTATCGATTACTTTCAAAAAGTATCAAAAGAGCGACACCGCAACAGTTCTCAATCCATTATTGTCAATTGGGTTCGAGTTGGTGAGTTGCTTAAATCATTCAACAACAATCAGCCACTTTTATTTTCTCAGATTAACCTTGGCAAGGCTGAAGAATTTCGTCGCTTTGTACTCACAGCCCCTTGTGGTGGCAATAAAAAGGGTACAATATCACATAATACCGCCGCCACATATTATAGCATATTTAAAGCTGGATTGAAACAAGCGTTTGTTGATGGTTATTTGACTGTAGATATTTCGGCCAAAATAAAAGGCATTCAGGAACAGGAAAGTCGCAGAGAACACTTAACAGTGGAAGAACTCAATATCCTTTCGGAAACACCTTGCGAACGTCCAATTCTCAAACGTGCTTCGTTTTTCTCTGCTCTCACTGGCGTTCGCCATTGCGATATTCAAAAACTCAAATGGAAAGAAATACAAGTTGATGGCGAACAAATTCGCCTCAACTTTACACAGCAGAAAACGAAGGGAGTTGAATATATGCCAATTTCAAAACAAGCCTATCAACTTTGTGGAGAACCTCGCAATCCGGAGCAACTTGTTTTTGAAGATTTACCCGATCCGTCATGGATTTCCAGTCCTCTTAAACGATGGATAAAATCTGCTGGCATTACCCGGAATATAACCTTTCATTGCTTCCGACACACCTATGCCACTTTACAGTTGGCAGGCGGTACAGATATTTATACAGTTTCCAAAATGCTTGGCCATACAAATGTAAAAACCACTCAAATCTATGGTAAAGTAGTCGACGAGAAAAAACAAAAAGCAACAAATGCAATTAAAATCAACACCAACAATATAAAATAATCATATATGAGAGCTAATGAGTATATAGAAATCAATCAATCTTCAATTCAATATCTTGATGATATTAAAAGAGTAATTAACGACTTACGTCCTCTAAGAAAAGATAAAAAAGGGACTGATGAATATTACAATCAAATCTTGCTAAGCGATTGTAGACAAAAGATTTACAAAAAGGACATGCAAGAATTTGTTTTAAATAAAAAGAATGCAACAAACAAGTCTATTCTTGAAAAATTTGAAGGGGAGATTCCAGCCTCAATAGCACAGGAATTTAGAAATCAACTTTTTGAAGTAATCAAAGATGATAAGAGTTTTGGATATTTGTTTTATCAATTGGCAGTGGAAAAAAATCAGAAAAATGCATTCTACAAAACAGAACCAATCCAATGCATACCAAATGAAAAAAATATTTTCAATGCAATTTCTTTATACAGGGATGATTACCCTAAAGATTCATTGAATGATTATCTCGATGACCACTTTAATTATGATCAATACTGTATATTGGTTGATAATCAAATTATCACTGAAGACTCAGTGGCTTTACTAAACTATTTCGACACTTCATATTATTTGTATGATAAAATTCGGTGCCTGAAAAACAAAGTTCTACAAGTGGGTGAATTTTGTCGCGATTATGATTTTAACGATAAAGCCATAATGTTCTGGACATTGTCCTTTGTAATTAAAATGATAGATGAATTTAATTCAAAAGATAATCAAATGCTAAGATGCAAAAATGAAATTTACAAAATCATAAAGCCATTTGAACAGACGGCAATTGCGAAACAATCCGTTTCGCAATCAGAGGAGGAAAATTCAAAGAAAAACGCTTTCACGACAGCTCAACAAGTTTTGTATTTTCACTACCTATTGGATGAGATAGGTATAAATTTTGGTAACAGCGATAAATCTCAATGGGTTAGATTTATAAATTCTTTTACTGGCAAGAATGCCCAGGACATTAAAGAAAAATTGAACTTCAACTTCGAAGATAAAAGAACAAAAAGAGATTTGCGAATTGTGGCTGATTACGTTCAAGAACTTATGCCAGCAATAGCAATAAAAATAAGAAAAGACATACAAGAATAGATTTGTACCCCTTTTAGGGGTCTACAAACCCCCATACAGCCCTTAATATCAGTATTTTATTTGCACCACGATTTCAATTGAAGTCGTGGTTTTCTTGTTATTGGCACACCTGAAAGCCCAACCGCCGAAAACAGTAATAACATGTTTTCAGAACCAATTTCATTCAACGAACTGCCGCAGGCTATGGCATACCTTATCCAAAAGGTAGAAAGGCTGGAATCTATACTTTCAAAACCAAATTTGGTTCAATCCGAATCCGACAAGTGGTTTAATGTACAAGAGTTGTGCGAATTTTTGCCCGACAAGCCTGCCCGGCAGACTGTCTATGGCTGGATTGGCCAGAAACTTATTCCTTATCACAAAAAAGGGAAAAAACTTCAATTCTTGAAAAGCGAAATTGATGCTTGGCTGCTTGGCGATAAACGCCAATCAGTTGCTGAACTTCAAGCAGAAGCGGCAGAGTTCGTAGCTAAAAAAGGGAGGATTGTAAGATGAACGACAACAAGCAACCCCGCCGATTAAACGAAATTCTGGAAGAACTTCGTTGCTGCCCCGAAAGTATTTTGTATCAACTTGAGCAAAAAAGACAGCATTCATGTATGTGTCCGAGCAATTGCAAAATCTTGGAAGCCCTGAATTCAATTGAATCTAAACTTACGAGCACCCAAACTTCATGCGAAGATTTGAGCAAAGAATGGGTTGACAACCAAGATGTAATGCTATTGTTACACATTAGCCCCAGAACCTTGCAAACACTGCGTACAAATGGCACATTGCCATTTTCCCGTATTGGGAACAAACTCTATTACCGCACTGAAGACATTCAGCGAATTTTGAAGGATAACTATACTATGTTCAAAATCCGTAATAATGGAAGCGATAAATAAACAGCAAATTTTGAGCAAGACAAATTATGGCTTGCTGATCTATTCGCATATTTTGCAGAAATACTATCCTAATCAAACAGTCCTCTCCCTTTCGGGGAGGACTTGCGCCCCTACTCAAAACCCATTCAATGAAAATAAATTGACATTGAATGTTTTCATTGAGAAAGATAGTGTTTTGGGTAATGCGTTGGATAATGAATTTGCACGGCATACGGATAGCGAGAACGCTATCCCTGCCGGTGATGCATTCGACTTCGCCGAACTGCATTACAAGCAAAGGGGTAATGAACTACTTCAAACGATAAATATTGAACTGCATTTGCATATTGGTGAAAAGCGAAACTTTTATGGCAATAACCGAAACTTCGTTACTGTTCCTGAGAAGCCACAACCTCAAAGCCCCACAAATAGACCTAATTCCGATTTTCTTTCTCCAAATGGAGAAAGTACCCGAAGGGGGATAGAGGTCGGAGGGGTTGGGGCGGCTTTATTCTCTTTCTACAAATCACCAATCAAAAATACAGTACCACATAAATCTGCAACTTTGTTGCAAATTTATAATGCAATCACCGGTGATTTCTACAAAGAACGAACAGACAAACTTCGTTCAATTGCCGATCCAAAGCAAGCACGCCTATTCAAAGCAATCAACTTTGATTACTGTACTTTTTCAGGAACTTTCAGTTCCCGAAACGATAAGAACCTCATGCAACACTCTGGTTTAATGGCGGTCGATTTCGACCACCTCCCAAACCTCGAAGATGTCCGTCAAGCATTGCTTGCCGATGAGTATTTCGATACGCAATTGCTTTTTGTAAGTCCGTCTGGAGATGGGTTGAAATGGATAATTCCTATTGACACTTCCCAAATTCAACACGCCGAATACTTTGCTGCCGTAGCAAATTATATTTTACAAACCTATTGTATTGAAGTTGACAAGTCAGGCAGTGACATTTCCAGAGCTTGCTTTTTACCATACGACCCAGATGCATTTATCCACCCAAATATCCATTGACAACATGAGCAAGAAAACATTTAATCCAGCAGACTGGGCAAAAGCCAATAAAGCAGAATCCAAAGCAATCGCAAAAAACAAACCTGTTCAGTCAATCAATTCAACACCTCCCCTTGGGGGAGGCTCGCAGGGGTCAGATATTGAAACAATCACCCAACGAATAGAATCTACCTCAGTCGATATAGCACCAAATTATGCCGATTGGCGCGACCTTGGCTTTGCACTTGCTGACGAACTTGGAGAATCCGGAAGATCCTATTATCACCGAATAAGTCGGTTCTATCAGGATTATAATTCAACTGAAGCCGACAAACAATTTGATGCATGTTTGAAAGCACACGGACACGGTGTTTCCATTAAAACATTCTATCACCTTGCAAAAGCTGCCGGTGTAAATGTAGGAATCCCGAAAGCAAAAGACAAAAATCCCTCTCCACTTGGAGAGGGATTTAGGGTGAGGTCGGAAAAAGCGGAAGTTGAGGATATGTCGGACGAAGAACTTTTCCCCTCTACAAATGGAGAGGGGTCAGGGGTCAGGTGTTTACCAGCCGAAATCTTTGACCAACTACCCGATTTACTTCGTCGTATAACTGTTAAAGGCACTTCACCCGAAGACAAAGATATTTTGTTGCTTGGTTCTCTTGTTTCCATGAGTTCTTGCTTGCCAAACATTTACGGTGTTTATGCCGAACGTGAAGTTTTTGCCAATCTCTTTTTATTTGTTACCGCTCAGGCTTCAGCAGGAAAAGGAAGACTCACATTGTGCCGTAAATTGGTTGAACCAATTCACAAGGCACTTCGAGAACAAAACAGAGCAGAATTTGAAGTCTATCAACGTGAACTTACAGAATACGCAGCAGCCAAAGGCGACAAGGTGAATATGGAAAAACCACAGGAACCAACGCTGAAAATGCTTGTGATTCCTGCCAACAACAGCGCAACAGGATTATTTCAAATTCTCAATGACAACAAAGGCAAAGGGTTGATTTTTGAAACCGAGGGCGATACACTTGCTCAAACTTTCAAATCCGAACATGGTAATTATTCCGATGGTTTCCGCAAAGCGTTCCACCACGAAACAATTACTTACAATCGCCGCAAGGACCGTGAATTTGTCGAAATTGATATGCCGCGCCTTTCGGCACTGCTATCTGGCACACCCCGACAAGTTTCAGCTCTAATTCCCAATGCAGAAAACGGCTTATTCAGCCGTTTTATTTTCTACTTCATGAACATTCGATACGAATGGAAAGACGTGTTTGCAGGAGAAAGCGGACAAACACTCGACAACTATTTCGACCATTTGGGCACTCAATTTCATGAGTTATATAAATGCCTACAAAGTCAAGACAAACCAATGCGGTTTTGTCTGACTATTTCACAGCAAAAGCAGTTCAATAGTTACTTTGAACAAACTCAAATTCAATATATTGAATTGTGCGGAGAAGATTATATTGGCACAGTGCGCCGCCTTGGGTTAATCACATTTCGTATTGCTATGATTCTCACAGCCCTGCGAATTATGGACAATGGCGAACTTCGTTCACCGCTTGTCTGCTCCGACACCGATTTCAATATCGCTATGGAAATGGTCAAAGTGCTTGTTCAACATGCTGCGCATGTTTTCCAACAACTCCCAACCGATACAGCCGCCAAAGTGCAACCCAATCAGAAACAACAGTTTCTTAATATGCTACCGTCTGAGTTCGACCGCCAAACATATTTGTCGGTTGCAGATAAATTGAAAATCCCAGCCAAAACAGCTGAGAAACAAATTGCACGTTTCGCCAAAACAGGATTAATAAATCATTTTGCTCAAAATCAATACCGTAAATAACAATTGCCATGAAATCAATTGACAAAAAACAAATTCAACTCCACAAAATGGAGTTAGACGAAAAATACCTTTCCCTGAAGTTATTGGTAATAGTAGAAAATACACCAATCATACTTTCAAATATCCGTAAATACAAATCGAAAATAAAAGGAAAACATAAAGGCAAAGCATTTGTGCATAAAAAAGCATTTATTAAAATGTTGAAAATAAATGTACGCATTGAAAGGCTTTTAAATGAAAAAGATTTGATCAAACGAATGGATATATTCGGGCTAAACATATACACAATAGCGGATATTGAGCAATTTCTAAAGAACAATAATTCAATTCACAAACACAGTTAAATATGCAAACATTAATTTTTTATAACAACCCAACATTTTTGGCAATAACCATTGTTTGTTGCCAAAAATGTTATACATTTGCAATTCATAATTAATCTGATATGGCAACAATCACAGACATACTATATTTTGCCGCCACAAATAGTCAATTTACACGTAAAGAGTTGATTGCTTATTTGGAAAAACAGAAACAAACTGTTTCTCCAAACGCTCTCTCAATACAATTAGATCGGCTATTGAAGAGCAATGAACTAACCCGCATTGAGCGTGGGGTTTATGCTCTACCTGCTACTTCTCACAAAAATTTTATTGCTTTTATTTCTGATGAAATAAAACAATTGAATCTACAACTCAAAACACAATTCCCATTTGCTGACTTTTGTGTGTGGAGTAGTAAAACAATCGCCCCATATATGCACCACATTCCCAACCTCAATTACATTTATATTGATGTTGAGCGAGATGTCACAGAATCAGTTTTCGATTATCTAAATGGGAATAGTTCTATTCGTGTTTTTTTGTGTCCCAATCTGGATGATTTTAGTCGCTATATTAATGGAAATGATTCTATCATTGTTCGCACACTAATATCAGAAGCCCCATTACAAGTATTAGATGGGTTTAATACACCAACTCTTGAAAAGATATTAGTAGATGTAGTGGGCGATGTTGAATTTGATTTTTTACAGGGTACTGAAATCACTTATTTTTACAGTAATGTAATTGAACGGCACAACTTAAACACAAATAAGCTATTACGTTATGCAACCCGAAGGGGACGAAAAGAAGAAGTTGAGCAACTATTAAACAACAATAAATTATGATTCACCCTGATAGTCGGACAATTGAATGGATGAAGCAAGTCGCGGCTGAAAATAAATTTTCAGATATAGCACTTATTGAGAAATCAATAAGAGCTTTTTCATTGCTCGAATCTTTGGTTTTATCTGGCTGTCCTTTTGTTTTTAAGGGCGGTACAGCTTTAATGCTTCACATGGATAGCGCAAAGCGACTTTCCATTGATATAGATATAATTTGCCCTCCAGGAACAAACATTGAAGAATTTGTTCAGAAATTCGCACAGGAATACGGCTTCGGTGAAGTAAAATTAGTAGAGCGGGTCACACCACACAATATACCAAAAACTCATGCTAAATTCTTTTATCAGGTAACTTACGTTACCAACACTGAAACGGAATGCATTCTTCTTGATGTGCTGTTCGAGGATATTTATTATCAGAATGTAGAGCAACTACCAATCAAAAGTCGTTTCTTAAAATTGGAAGGCGAACCGGTTATAGTAAATGTACCATGCAAAGCTGATATGTTAGGAGATAAACTAACCGCATTTGCTCCAAACACTACGGGAATTCCTTATTTCAAAGGAGACAAAGATTGCTCTATGGAAATCATAAAGCAACTCTTTGATGTCGCTTCTTTGTTTGATGCAACTGATAATTTAACGGTAGTTGCTGAAACATTCCATAGGTTTGCCACCGTTGAATTGCAATACAGAAATCTTGACCACAGGAATATTACTCAGGTACTCGACGATATATTTAACACTTCTCTTTGTATTTGCCTTAAAGGGCTGGTAGAACCCGACACGTTCAAATTACTTCAAACAGGGACAAAAAGAATACAAAGTTTTATACATAGTGAAAAATACAATATAGACAGTGCCATTATAAATGCTTCAAAAGCAGCTTATTTATCCGTTTTAATTGCCAATGGAATTACTAAAGCAGTACATTTCGACCCTCAAAATATCGAGCCCTTGCGTGATGCCATTATTAATGAACCAATGCCTACAAAGTTAAACAAGCTCAAAAAGTCAAATATAGAAGCATTTTTCTATTGGAATGAAATAAGCAAATTGAAAAACAAAAAGTGAAAGATGCCGTGTGAAACATGGAGGGATATAACAGCTAACAATTAAAAACTCAACGTATATGGAATATGAATTAAAATATCAACTTTTTCCACGTTCTTTTGGAATTACAGAAGAAATTAGAGACGTTGTATCATGCTTTGAAAAGAATTATGAAAAAATTAAATCCCCAGATTACAATCTAAGTAGTGATGGTGTTTTAAAGGTTTTAGCAGAAGATTTAAAAGCCTTAAATTTTCGTGTTGAAGAAAGCAAAGCAAGTGTTGATAAAATTAAAGTACCAGTTCTTTTTAGTATCAATAATAAGATTGATAAATTCTTTGATGCAGATGCGGTAAGTGCAGACGGTAAAATTGTAATTGAAGTGGAAGCTGGGCGTGGCTATAGAAACAATCAATTTTTGAAAGATATTTTTCAAGCATGCATGATGCCAAATGCTGAATATTTGGTTATTGCTGTACGAAATCATTATTTCAATTCCGATGACTTTAAATCAATTTTTCAATTTCTTGAAACACTGTATATTAGCGGAAGATTGCAATTGCCATTAAAAGGAATAGTTTTGATTGGATATTGAAAATAAACTAATGATTTTTGTGCATTTTCGCAGTTAAAATTTTGAATATGAAATTATTAATGTGTTGATTAAATAATGTATAAATGCAAATTACAAGTAAAATGAATGCAAATTTCTCTTCTATAAAGGAATCAACGCTTCCTTTCATTTTGCTTGGATACGATTCGTTAAACGATGTTTACACAACTTGGAATCCACATTGGGCTAAGCAACGCCTTAACGTGGTAACAAATGTGTCATTTTATTCCCGTTTAGCCATTCAGGAGAAAGCACGTAATACAGACCAAATACAACGTCTGGTATTAAATAACGATGGTGAAGTAATCGCTTTTCCACGCAATAAAATCTCATATTTCCTTGTAAATTTGCATATATTCTTTCCTGACATGTCCGAATATGTTGCAGTAGGGTCACGTAAAAGAACAGAAGCTAACGAAGCCTACAGAACACTAACTGACTCCAAAAATATCCCTGATTTTGCACACTATTTATCTCATTTAGGCTTTCTGGACAAAGCCATAAGCAACTATTGTCATGCAGTTAGAAGTCTAATTAATGATAGTTATTTTTCACGCAATCGCAAGATTTTTTTAGCCCATAATTCAGTTGCGGAATACCCTATGGCTATTCCCGCATTTATGAATATCCCAGAAGTAAAAGAAATTGATAATTCCTGGCATAATACTTATTCAGAAGCATTGCCTAAATACATTGATTTTCTAATGGAAATCAGGAATGTAAATACTGAAGAAACAAGCATTCTCTCAAAAAACAATTCAGACGAAAATGTAGAAACAAATGAGGCCTTTGAATATTTCTGTAATGTGGAGAATTTGGAATACTTTAAAGAGTATTTAGGTGAGAATGAGTTAAGTGAACGAAGTATTGATATTTATACGAATGCTATATCCAAACTTATTAACAAAGGATATATTCACCATTACCGTGATGCATTTCTAATATATTCACGCATTAAAGACTATTTTGTAGCAATTGAAGGATTTATTTCCATACCAGAGATTAATGAATTGAACCAAAGTTGGAAGTATGTTTTTTCTGCGGCGTTGAATCACTATGTTCGTTTCCTTATTGAATGGCAAGAAATCAACACTGGAACTAATGTTATAAAGATTGAACAAGTTGCTATTGAGTTTCCTAACGAGAGTTTAAATGATGTCGAATTGATTCAAACAGAAATAGATGAACTAAGCGAAGATATTGATTGGGAAACAAAGTTCTTGGACGATGAAAACAAACTAACTCGAATTGCTAATCCAATATTAATAGACCGATTACGTCCATATCTTGACACGGAATACAAATCTACAGCATGTGCATTTAATATTATTGAAGACTTTTATGGCAATCGTTTTCCCTCAATGCAAATAAAAGATTGGCAAAAGTTATTAGAGAAAATAAATTGGGACAGTCCTTATTTTACACACTTAATAGCAGCTGAACCCGAAGCCAAAAAAAAATCACATATTCTCCGAGTTACATACCCAAATGGCATTATTATTCAAGAAAGAGTTGTAGCGAGAACACTCGTTGAAGTTATTCGTAATTCCGACCCCGAACAAATTACCGCACTAAATATTTATTTAGCTGGAGTAAATTTGGTAACAAAAGAACTATCCGAAAAATACGAAAAATGTCAAATGCCTATACAAGATGGTTACTATGTAATGACATTGTCGGATACGCCACGAAAATACCAAATTATAAAAACTATTTCAGACGCTCTTAATTTAAATCTCACTGTCGAATTTATTTCAATTGATGATTCAGACCAGCCTCAGGCACCGTCAAAACCATATCCAATTCCAGTTCAATTGAAAGCAAAAATACGTGTTAAGTTGCCGGATGGAAGAATAATCCAAGAAGGTAGGGTAAGTCAAACGCTTGTAAACGTTGTAGAATACGCTGGTGCTGAAAAGGTTCGAAGTTTAGACATTCCAATTAACAAAGACAATCTTATTACAAATAAGGTAGCACCTGCATACGAAAATTCGGTAAAAAGTGTTGGTAACGGTTTATTTGTTCACACGAATAGTTCTACTCAAACAAAATTTGCCCAAATTCAGCAAATTTCTGATGATTTAAATTTAGGACTTATAGTAGAATTAGTCTAAAATCCCCAAAGTGGGGAAATGGAGGATAAAGAGGAAAAGGCAGATACTCATAAAACTCAATATCCGCAATATCCCCAATATCCGCAATTTACTAAATAATTATTATACCAGTTCAATTTATTTTCAACAACGAATTCTAACCCAATAAATTTTTATGGATGCAAACCAAACGAATCAACTGGTATTAAAATCAGTAAATCAACTTTTTGAAAATAGCTTTTTTATTCCTTCATACCAACGAGGCTATAGATGGACTGACACCCAAGTAAAACAACTTTTAGATGACGTATGGCATTTTGCAAAAAATCCACCACAACATGAACCTGGGAAAGAAAAGCCATTCTATTGTTTGCAACCTGTAGTAGTCAAAAAACGCAATGAAAATGAATGGGAAGTAATTGACGGTCAGCAAAGATTAACAACTATTTATTTGATATTGAAAAATCTACAAAATCAAATAGAACGTGACCAAAAGAATTTCACTAAAATCTTTTATGAAACTCGAATTGCTACTTCGGAAAGTATTGGTAGTGAGGAGTTCCTGAAAAATGTTGAAAAATACGAACAATTCGCAAATCAAAACATTGACTTCAACCATATTCAAAAAGCATATCAAACCATTTATAAATGGTTTCAAGATAAAGCAAATACAACTGAAGATGCAGCACCAAGAGCAGTTTTAGCACCGATACTGCTTCGTGATACAAAAGTAATTTGGTATGAAGTAGAAGAAACTGAGTCTAATAATTCAATTGACATTTTTACGAGGCTAAACATTGGCAAAATACCTTTAACTAACGCAGAGCTTATAAAAGCACTATTCTTACAAAAAGGTAATTTTACAGAAGAGAAAGCAACTCTAAAACAGATTCAAATTGCCTCTGAATGGGATATTATTGAAAAAACTATGCAAGATGATGCATTTTGGTTTTTTCTCTATAATACTAATAATCCATTAAAATACGATAATAGAATTGAATATATCTTTGATTTGATAAAAGAACGAACAAAGGATTCTGAATACTATCATACTTTTAACGAGTTCTATAAGGATTTTTCAGAAAATACCAAAGATAATAAACCAAACATAGATAAAATATGGTTGGATATAAAGAGATACTTTTTGACTTTTGAAGAATGGTTTAAAGATTATAAATTATTTCATTACGTAGGTTATTTAATTGATTGTGGGATTCCTATTAATACAATTAAACAAGAATCTTCCAACAAAGCAAAAGACAAGTTTAAAGAAGTATACTTAAAAAATGAAATAAAAAAACAAGTAAATTGTAGTATTGATGAAATTGAATATGGGGATAAACGTATAAAAAAAATACTACTATTATTCAACATTCAAACTGTTTTAGAAACGCAAAAATCGGATATGCGATTCCCTTTTCATAAATATAAATCCGAAGACTGGGATATAGAACATGTCTGTTCTCAAACGGATAAATCGATAAGCGGAAACAAACGACTTGCATGGATTGATGATATGCTGGAGTATTTCTCTGGTGAAATTGATGTTTCAAAAGTAGAAGTATTTGTAAAGGGTCTAAATGAGAATGATGAAAAAGAAAAAGAAATTAAAGAAATTTGTTACTCATTGATTAAATTAAAAAATGCAGAAAAAATTGAGGATGAAAAATTTGATTTTTCATATAAATTAGTCCAAACACATTTTAAAGAAAGTAATCAAACGGAAGAAAAAGATGATATCTCTAATTTAGCTTTACTTGATTCAACAACAAATCGTAGTTATGGTAATTCTTTCTTCCCAATAAAAAGAAAACGGATTATCAAAAATGATAGTAATGGAATTTTTGTCCCTATAGCTACCAAAAATTTATTTCTAAAGTATTATTCAAAAAAATTAGGTGAAGTTATGTATTGGAATAAAGATGATGCAAGCAATTATTTACAAGCAATTAAATCAACACTTAAAGATTTTTTACCAAAGGAGGATAAACAATGAAAAACGCGATAAATACACAATCTGGCGAAAGATTATCTTTCTTTAAACTATTTAGCGAAAAAGGCTATAGGATACAAATTCCAATTATTCAAAGGGATTATGCACAAGGCAGAAAAAGCACAAAAGAGGTTAGGAATACATTCTTAGATGCCCTATCCAAGTATTTGGACGAAAATAAACCAAACAGAGATTTGGATTTCGTTTATGGTAGTTTGAACGAAGAAGACAATATAACAGATTTTATTCCTCTTGATGGTCAACAACGGCTCACAACACTTTTTCTTTTGCATTGGTATTTATGCCAAATTTCAGATAACGCTGAAAAAAAAGAAGTTTTTAAAAACACTTTGTTAAAGAACGGAAAATCTTTGTTTACATACGAAACTCGGAGTAGTTCTTCCGAATTTTGCGATGCTTTAATGAGTAATGATATAGATTTTGATAATCTTTTAGAATCAATAGATAAAGATAAAAATCTTTCAAAAACAATAAAAAATTGTTCTTGGTTTTATCTTTCATGGAAATTCGACCCGACTATTCAATCTATGCTAACAATGCTTGATGCTATTCATAATAAATTTTCATTTAAGAAAGAGTATTTTGAACGACTTATGGATGTTGAATCTCCTATCATAACTTTTTTGTTTTTGAACTTAACGGATTTTAAACTGACTGACGATTTATATATCAAAATGAACTCAAGAGGAAAACCTCTTACTCCATTTGAAAACTTCAAAGCAAAATTTGAGCAATATCTCGAAACAATAAAGCATGATAGAAACTTTTATCTAAGTTTTGACAGTAAAAATAAGAATGTTTCTTTATCCGAATATTTTTCATTTAATATTGACACAAAATGGGCTAATCTATTTTGGGAATATCGGACTTTACAAAATAGATCTAAAATTGAAATTGATGATACGTTCGATGACGAATTAATTAATTTTATGAGAGTGATTTTTACTAATCAATATGCTGTAAGTGTAGATGTTTTATTAAAAGACAAAGACGATTCGTTAGAATATTTATTAGGTACAAACGTTGCAAGAAAAGATAAAGAGTATTCCGATACAATTTCATTGAATAAGTATTTAGAATTAAATGCATTATCAAAAGAGAGTATTTTATATTTGGTTGATGCTTTTGATTGTTTTGTAAATGGAAACCAAAAGATTAAAACTCATTTATCTGAAGAATATAAATTATATTTTGATGAAAACAAAATTTTCGAGAATGCTTTGAAACATAATTTTGACAGTAATCAAGAACGATTATGCTTTCATGCGTATGTTCGATATTTAATATTAAACAAAAATGAAAGAAGTGGAATTAATCAATGGATGAGAGTAATTCATAATCTTACTCACCCTGAAAATACAATAATTGACAATGCTTCTGAAGTTGCGGCTGCAATTAAATCAATTGAGGAATTATTGCCTCATAGCAATAATATCCTAGAACATTTGAAAACAAATCCGACTATTACTTTATTTTCAACTTGGCAAGTAACTGAAGAAAAAATTAAAGCACATTTGATTACTAAAGATGGTAAATGGAAAAATAAAATTGAAGAGATTGAAAAACATAAATATTTTACTGGTCAGATTGGATTTCTTTTAGAGTTCTCAGACATATTAGATTACTACAAAACCAAGAATAATTGTGATTGGGATGATATGGTAGATGATGACTATTTTTTGAAATTTTCAACTTATGTTGATAAAGCAAATAAAGTTTTTGAAGAAAGTTATGAGAATAGAATAAATGACAATGATTTTATTTTTGAACGTGCAGTATTAACAAAAGGTGATTATTTGACAACAGCCTCACAGAATCGAAAAAATCTATTATCAACTAGTCTTGTAAAAAACAATATCAAACGTGATCATAGTTGGAAAAGATTATTAAGAATTTCAGATGAAAGCGTTTGGTCAAATAGACGTTCATTGGTAAAGCAAGTTTTTGACGATAGCCGATTTGATATAGATAAATTAGCAAATTCCTTGAAAACAATATGCAAAGACAAGACCAATTCTTGGCGAGATTATTTTATTACTTGTCCTGCTTTAATTGAATATTGTAAACAGGGTTTTATAAGATTTGAAAATGATTACGCCATTTTATTATATGGCGAATCACAGAGCAATCACGTACACACTGAAATGTATACTTATTTTTTATGGAAAGTATATATTGAATCCCAAAAAAGCACTTTTGAGCCATTCAAAAATTTATATTACAATGGGGTTAAAAGTATTGAGGACTATGCATGCATTGTTTTAAATGGTTTTTGTCACAATAGAATTAATTATCAAATTGAGATATTTTATTGCAATAGTGATCTATTGGAAAATCCTTACGAAATTGCTTTTAAAAAATCAAAAGGTGAAAATATTCCAGAAAAATACGGAGATGATATCAAAGTTATTTTAGAGCAATGTGATTTTGAGTGGAATGAAGATTATAGTGGTTATTTCTATACTTCTAAAAAAAGTAAAGAGTTGATAGAATGCTTGAAACGTTTGACCGAGAAGATAAACAATATAGTCTGACTTATATAACTTGCTATACGCATATTTAAAGTTTAATTTTTAATTTTCTCATTATTCCCCAAATCCCAAAAATGGGGATATGAGGAATTAATTAATAGTTATGTTAGGAGCAATATTTGGTGATATAGTTGGCTCAATATACGAGTTCAACAACATAAAATCTACTCAATTTGAGTTGTTAGGTAAAAGGTCGACATTCACAGATGATTCGATTCTGACAATTGCTGTAGCTGATTGGTTATTGGAAGGGGCACTCTCTAAAGATCGACTGATATTTACTATCAAACGATACGTCCAGAAATATCCTAATCCCATGGGTGGATATGGTTCTCGATTTCAGCAATGGGCATTTAGCAGTGATGATGAACCTTACAAGAGTTGGGGGAATGGTTCGGCTATGCGGGTTGCTGCCGTTGGATGGGCGTTCGACACATTGGAAGAAACCGAGAATATAGCTAAACTCACAGCCGAAATAACACACAATCACCCTGAAGGGATAAAAGGAGCCCAAGCTACAGCAGCAGCCATTTATATGGCACGTACTTGTTCTACAAAATTGGAAATAAAAGAGTATATCGAAAATAAATTCGGATATAATTTATCGCGTACTTGTGACGAAATTAGACCCAATTATAGTTTTAATGAAAGTTGTGCTGGAACTGTCCCCGAAGCAATCATTGCATTTCTTGATAGTTCCGATTTTGAAACTGCTATACGACTGGCAGTATCATTAGGTGGAGATAGTGATACACTGACTTGTATTACAGGTGGCATTGCCGAGGCTTTTTATGGCATGACGAACAGTATTCCCGAAACTACTATTTCAGAATATAATCTGAAATATTTAGAGGAAGAAACAATTAATCTACTTCCAGAAAATTTGAAAAAAGTCGTTTCTAATTTTTATCAAGCCATTGTAAGTAAAAATAAACTGTTTTGGGCTAAAAATGATTCAAGAACTATTTGGGGTGAAGAACAATGGATTAAAATCAAGTTGGATGATAAAACCCTTGACGAAGAAAGTTATCGGTCATTCCTCAAATCTTATGGTCCTGATTGGGACATGCGTTTTGGAGTATATTATGAAGATGGTTGGCATTATATATACCGGTCAAACTTTCTGCTCAAAAAGTTCAAATTCCAAAAACAGGATGATGGTTTGTATCATGTGATTGAATCCTACACGACTGAACATAGTAGAAATGATGATTTGATTGAAGAAGTGCTTTGGCAGGGTTATTTCAAACTACCTTATATCTATAAAGGTTTTGTAAGAGGTGAAAGAATTTATTAAATCTTCCATTTCCCCCATATCCAAAAATACAAAATGAAAAGCGGTCAGGCTATAAAAAAATGACAAAAACATTTAAACAGCAAAATTGAAATAATGACTTTAGATTATCCACAAATAGATTATTACTCGTTAACAAAAGAGGAGTGGGATTCCATTTTTAAAATGATTCCATGGCTCGAAAGAATTGAAAAAATTAGTCCGGAGGAAATGTACACAGATCACGGTGGAACAAGAACTCGGCCTCTCAAGTATGTTGAATATAAATCTGCAAGTGTACAGCTTGTTGGTAGAGTATTTAAATTATTGAAACCATTTGATTGGGCAAATTGGGAAGAAGGAATAAAAATCCTAAAAGATCAATCCTTTAAGGGATTGAATTTAGAAACAATTACTAAACTACTTACAACCATTCTTTACTACAAAGAATCTACTGGGGAACTATCTCCATTTGGAATCCATTGTCAAGCTCACGATTTAGAAGACGGTAGAGTTTTAAAACTTTTAAAGGAATTGAAAATAATCATAACTAAAGAACTCAGGAACGAATGTGAGAAATATCAAGCATACTACCCGCAGGATAGTGAATTCGCGAGATATGGCAGATTATTACAAAGCAAATGGCGTATAAAAAATGGTTATCCGATAGGAAAATCAGATAGAGGTAGTATTTTAGGGAATTATATTTCTTCCGATTACGCAAAGAATAAAAAAGCGAATTTCTTGACAGAAAATATTCGCAATCTTGTTGTTAAAGAATTAGAAAACTCAAAGGAAACAAAAGCATTAATAAGAGAAGATAGGATGTGGTGTAATTTGCTGTCTTCCCAACCTCTTTGTTTTAATTTATTTGGTGAACTTCGTTTTAATCCCGAATTAGCAACAACTTTTTTCAAAATTCTGTTCCCTGAAAGAGTAGATAAGGTTACTTCTGTTTTATTTGAATATTCGCCATGCAGAGGTGATAACAATTTCACTGGTGACCATTCTGCGTTTGATGTTTTTATTGAGTACAAATCTAATGAAGGCAAAAATGGTTTCATTGGAATTGAAGTAAAATATGCAGAGACACTTAAAGAAGGTGCTGACAAAGTGGATGCTATATTCCAAAAGCACGAAAAGGAATACTTGAAAATCGCTGACTTCCAAACAGCAGATATTTTCAAAAAAGAATCCATAGAAAATATTAAAAAATCCCCATTGTTTCAAATCTGGAGAGACCATTTATTGTCAATATCACTTTTAAAAAACAATTTGTATGAAGAAGGATTTTTTGTTTTTCTTTTTCCAAAAGCAAACGAGGAATGTTATAACGGAGTACAACAATATACTGAACAACTAACATTCCCATATAAATGGCAAGAGTACAAAACGGGTTTTTATTGGCGATTCTTAGATGATTTTATAGAAACCTTAGACAAATTAGTTGATCAACAGTGGACGAAAGAACTGAAAAAAAGATATTTAGGAACATAACAAATAAAAGCAGTTAAATTATTTAATGAAAATAGACCTGCCCACGCAGGTTTAAACCGAATAGGTAAAGCGGTCTTCGTCATTTCGCCACTTTGTTCACAAAAACATACCCACAAGGGTAAACAAGCAGCCTAAAAAAATCTCCACTCCTCGCTACGCTTCGGGTAGTATTTTTTCGTCTGCCCTTGTGGCTACCGCTTCCACACTCATTCCTGCGCTCCGGTAGGTGCTCGTCATGGCGTGTTAGCTTGTTTTGTTCACTACGTTCTGTCATTCCTCAGTCATGGTTGCACCTGCCCCCTAAACCCCAATAAGGTATTCGCTTTCGCTCATAATATTTTTAATAGGGGTCAGCCACCATTTAGAGTTTTGCTCGCCTGCGGTCGCTCATGCTGTTACAGTTTGTCACATTTTTTGCAACTCACTTTTCATGTTGGCTAATTGCCGTATTCGCTCAGTCATTTCGTTCATTTTATTTCACTACACTCCTTCACTCACACCGCAACGCCAACCCCACGCAAGAGCTGTCATTCATTCACTCATTCCGTTCCATTTCGCTACAATCACTTTCAGGGGTCTATGTTTTTTCCAACGCTAATATCCTTGTGGTTGCAGCATTGTTCCGTTTCACTCCACAAAGCTTCACCACCGCACACATACACCCCTTATCGTTCTTTTCGCTACAATCCACTACATTCACTCATTTCTTCCAGCCCTTGCCTTTCCCAACGCTAACGTTCGAGCAAAAAAATGCGCCAAACTGGCTGCCGGCAGCACCCAGCCACCGCGCTCTGCGCTTCCTGTGTCTGGGGCATTCGCTCCACTCGCAGCGGCTCGCACACAACGCACAGGCTTAATACTTCGTTCCGTTTCTCTACTCTCGCATATAAGCCTTGCTATCAACGCTAGCTCAAGGCTGTTTTTACCATATCTTAATATCGGTTTAAACCTGCTTCGCCCACACCAGCCCCCGACCACCCACCCCAAATACTTGGGGCAGTTGGTTTTTTTTTGCCTTATCAGGCAGATTCAAATTCAATACATAATATAAATGCGCCCTTCGCGCATTTCCAATACAGTTTTTATAAAACAGAATACCCGCAGGTATTCAACGCCTTTAATATGATAATATCAAATGTAATGTAATTTCAAAGAAAGCATAATACGTTTTCCGCCAAAAAAATGAATATACAAAGATAGCCGTTCCGCTTACCGTCAGTAAAGGTCAAGCCCTACGGGTTTTTGTCACAATCTCCACACCTCCCGTTGGTCGGGTAGTATTCTGACAAAAAACCTTGACAGCCGCCGCTTCTCTGGCTGTTTGAAGAGTATATCCTTTTTTTTTCTTCTTTTCTTTTTTCTTTCTCTTTTCTGGGGGTAAAAATTATTTGCAGGGGTAGTCCCTCGTTTATTCACCCTTTAATCGTTATCCTCATGTGTGCTTTTATTTTGAAGTCTTACAATCAGAAAGAAGAAATCCGAAATCCTCATTTCTTTATCCTAAACAAAGGAAATAATAGTGGAAAACCACTTTTAGCACCCTGTCCGAATTGCTTTGTAATTATCGCAGAAAATCAGGAGAAAGCCGACCAACTTCGCACCCTCTGTTATGCTTTGTGGCGGTGTCGTGCCTTTGAACAGCATTTGCATGGCTCTGTTATTCCGTTTATCACTATTCGGTCATTCCGCAGCGTTTTGGAGTTCCACATTCCAATCATTGAAAAAAACGCCACCGATTTTGCTCAAACTGTCCAGGCACTCAAATTATTGGAAGAAAGGGAGCAGCAGCTAACCAAAACACTTCGAGCCGTCAGCGAATACAAGCAAGCGTTTGTTCGCCAATTTTTCAGAAATGCAGGGGTTTAAAAGCCCTTGCAAAAGCAACTAAACGCAATCGGCAGCAAGCTAAACTCTTTCTGTGTCAGCCATATAATTGCAATATATCTTTACAATCGGATAAGGGAAAGTCCGTATTTGAGCCGTACCAAGTCCAAGTAATCATATTTATTAACTCCATAAATTTTTAAGGTAATGGGAAAGATTAATTTAGGTATTTTAGGAAGTTTCTCAGGTAAAGTGGGAAACGTCGTAGGTGGTAGCTGGAAAGGAATCAGCTACATGCGCGCTAAGGCTTCTTCTGTAGCCAATCCCCGCACTGATGGTCAAATGGGCCAACGCAGCAAATTTGCTTTAGTATTGGGTATTTTGAAGCCAATCACTGGCTTTATCCGTGTAGGCTACAAACGCTACACAACCAAACAAACAGCGTTCAATGCTGCAATGTCGTACATTCTCAACAACGCAATCACGGGAGCATTCCCTGATTTCAGTGTTGACTTGTCCAAAGTGTTGGTTTCTCGTGGTAACCTTACTACGGCTTCAAATGCCGCAGTACTTGCCACAGGTGGTTCAATTGGTTTGACTTGGGACGACAATTCCAGTTCAAACATGGCTAACGCCACCGACAAAGCGTTGGTATTAGTGCTGAATCCACTTCGGGCAGAAGCAGTTTATGAAACTGCTGGAAACGCTCGTACCACCGGAGCTCAAGAAATTGCAGTTCCTGCGGAATGGTTAGGCGAAAGTGTTGAAGTGTTCCTTGGGTTTATCACCGAAGACGGCAAAGATCTTGCTAACAGCGTTTATTTGGGTTCTGTAGAAGTTGCTTAGGCGTAAGCAATAACTATTTTCTTGCTGACAAATCCCGCTCATTCGAGCGGGATTTTTTGAATACACTAATTTAAAAATCAAATCAAAATGAAATTACTTTTTATACCGTCCATAATGAATAAAGACTGGAGCCACTTAAATGGACTCTTGGCAGTTTTAGCAGTCTTATACTCCTGCGTATTTGTATCCGTACTCATTGACCTCTTTTTCGGAGTAAGGCGAGCAAAACGATTGAAAAAGGTTCGTACAAGTTTCGGCTATCGCCGTACTATTACAAAATTGACCAGTTACTTTGGCTTAATGATAATGCTTTCCATTGCGGATATAGTGGCCAGCGTTGTGTTTGAAATGCCATATTTTACGGTTATAGGTGCGATTGGGATTGTCTTAATAGAGGCGAAATCCGTGTTTGAAAACCTCAGGCAGGAGAATAAAAACGTTGATGATATCCAAAAGGTGTTGCTGAAGATCTTTGAAAACAAAGAGGAAATACAAGCTCTCATTTCATTCTTAAACTCAAAAAAACAGGAGGAATAAATATGAAATCGAGAGGACTTCGGAACAATAATCCATTGAATATCCGGCACAATGCCGAACATTTTCAGGGTGAAATCAAAGGGAGAGACAAAAGTTTCAAAACTTTCTCGTCACCGCCTTTCGGCTACCGTGCCGGCATTGTAATCCTCGGAACGTATCTTTCAAGAGGATTAAACACAATTGAAAAGATAATAACCAAATGGGCACCACCCACCGAAAACGACACAGAAAGCTATATTTCCAGCGTTGAAAGGTGGTCGGGCATTCCAAGAAACAAACAACTGACCGCCATTGATGGCTCTGAATACATTCTGATTGTTGCGGCAATGAGTTTTGTGGAAAACGGACAAAACGCTGACATTTCAGCAGTACAGGCAGGATTCAATCTACAAACTAAAATCAAGATCCAATGAAAAAGATACTTTTTTTCGCAGTAATAGCAACGATGTTGTATTCCTGCAAATCGGTAAAATACATTCCAGTAGAAACAACAAAAATTGAATACCGGGATAATTTCGTCAAAGACTCAATTTTCCGTTACGATTCAGTTTTTGTCAAGGACAAAGGCGATACGCTAATTCTGGAACGGTACAGCTATCTATACAAAAACAAGATTGTCAAAGATTCAATCTTTATCAATGACACAATTCGCGTTCCCTATCCTGTGGAAGTTGTCAAACAGGTAAAAGCCCCATTGACAGGCTGGCAAAATTTCCAAATCTGGTGTGGTCGTATTTCTCTATTTGTTTTGTTGCTTATTGGCGTTTACTTACTGTGGCGATTAAAGCAGTTCTAAGGCTGTTTTCTACTAAATCAAATCTCACTCATTCGAGTGGGATTTTTTGTTCTAAAACAGTCCAATATGTCCAAATAAGTACTATATTTGTACGTTATTTATGTTGTATATTTTTATCTATCAAAATACACTTAAATAACATATTATCAGCAATTTGATTTTTATTTATATCGATTTTTTATTTGTTTCATATTTGCAACATGCGCTTGTAAGTACTTGATATAATGCACTAATCACTTTTGAAGAAGTGAAATAGACCATTAAATCCCCTAAAGGGGACTTGAAGATAAGAACCGCCCAATCTGAATGATTTCAGGTTGGGCGGGTTCTGTTGTATTTATTCGGAGTGCGACTTATAGTCGCGCCCCAAATGGAAACATTACGATATCACAAAGTTATTCCAGTTACTGTCCACCTGATAATCTTCAACCACTTTTGTTGGTTGATTGTAGGCGAAATGGCTCACCAGCGTGGTTATTTCCTGACGAAGCAATGAAACTGCACCATCCACCAAATCATTACGGAAGCCGGCATCACCAAGTTTGATTACCATATCCATAGAAGCAATTCGGCTCATCACACGTCCCAATTCGACTAATTTACGTTGCGGCATTTGCAGGTCGATATCAAAACTAATCAAATCTTTCACGTATTTTGCCGCGTTTTCTGTCAGACGGTGACCTTCCAGGTAGGTGTGCAAAGCAGTTTCTTTTGCATTTCTCATTAGTTTTACCACCGCTTCACCAATCTGAGCGTACAGAATATCATTCGAACCTTCAAAAATAATGAAGGGACGACTATCCACCGTTCCACGTCCGGCAATGTGATTGAGCTTGTAGCCTTTTGCACCCACCAGCGTGAGCAAAGTTTGGGAGGATTCCTGCATTAAATCGGTGGTAACGGTTTTAATGATATTGGCTTCGAGGCCAAGTCCGGTAAGATCGTTTTCAATACCGGCTACTCCTGCACTGTGTTTGCTGAACGCAGATATAATAGTGAAATTAGCCTGTAGTTTGGCTAAATGTTGTTGAACCTGATCGTACGAAAACAGATTGCGACCACCTACCAGACGTTGCTGACAATGTGCAATGGCTTCGTCGAGCATACGTTTTACAAATCCTAAGCCCATGCCCGGAAAATGCAGGCGACTGCGGTGCAATAAGTCGAGCATCATTTGCACACCGTTAGTCTGCGGTATAAGACGTTGCGTTTTGGGGATTTTTACGTCCAGAATATTACGACCATACGGAATCTGATAAAGCCCCAGATTTTCAAAACGTTCTTCAACAAATATATTCTGATTAGGATTGGTATTATCACAAACAAAAAAGTCAATGTCGCGTTGCAAGCCACCCTGTTCGGTTTGACGGCGGGCGGTAAGTAACCAATAATCAGCCTGTCCGGTCAGTCCTGCCCAGTGTTTTGTTCCTTTCAGATGAAAATGATTGGACTGTTCGGTAAATGAAGTTTGCATATTCAACGCATCGCTACCGAAACCCGGTTCGGTAATCATCAGTCCACCCATGTTTTGGTGGTTTAAAAAACGGCCAAACACTTCGGGTTTAGCGGCAGCTTGTCCGTATTTGGCAAAAGGTTGCAGAAAAAGTGCGCTGTTAATCCCCAGCGTGAGGGATAATGCGAGTGATTCGTACGATGCGGCCGAGAGCAGTTGCAGGCTTTCCTTTACTATTCCACCACGACCACCGTATTCGGTTGGAATCGCTACTGAAAGTGGATTGCAATCCATGATTTGTCCCAGCACTTCGGGCGAAATACCACGGGTAATACCCATTGTGTCAATGTCATTTTCCTCATGAAAAACTTTTTTCAGTGTGTTTTTGAAATTTTGAATGAAATTTTCGAACGGTAAAAATGGCTCTGCCTCTTCAACGGAAGAGTCTGATTTACCGGATGTTGTGTTTTGAGAATGTTGCATATTCTTTAATTTTAAATTTAATTCTTATTCCCTCCGGAACAAGTAGTAATTGATAAAACAAGCAAACAGATTAAATGTTTTGATTTACAATAATTTAGAAGAATATTTATTCGTTTATGCAACATTTATTCAATAAAACCACAATACTTTTCTGTTTGTCTGAAATTTTAAACTCCTCATAATGTTTTAGTTCTGTGAAATTTGTACAACTACGCCCGACATTGATTACCTTTGCAACATAATATTGCTAAAAAAACTCCCATGTCTGAAATAAAAAAAGAACATCCGGCAGAAAAAACCGTTTTACACCCACGAAATAAGCATCGGGAGCGTTATGATTTCAAATTGCTGACTACGGCTTGTCCTGAACTTGGCAAGTATGTGAAATTGAATCCGTATGGTGACGAATCGATAGATTTTGCTAATCCAAAATCAGTAAAATGGCTGAATAAAGCCTTGCTAAAACAATATTATTCGCTTGAATACTGGGATGTTCCGAGTGGCTATTTGTGTCCGCCCATTCCGGGAAGAGCCGATTATATTCACCATATTGCTGAGTTGTTGGGTAAGTCGAACAATGGAAAAATTCCTACCGGTTACAAAATTAAATGCATGGATATTGGTGTGGGTGCAAGTTGCATTTATCCGGTTATCGGCAACAAAGAATACGGTTGGTCGTTTATCGGAACTGATATAGATGAAGCCGCTTTGGAATCTGCCAATAAAATTATTACCAACAATGCTTTTCTGAAACGCAATGTAGAACTTCGTTTTCAGGAGAATCCGAATGATATTTTTCATGGAGTAATGGAACGTAATGAGCCGATTGACATTGCAATTTGCAATCCGCCTTTTCATACATCAATGGAAGAAGCCCAAAAAGGAACGCTTCGGAAACTGAGCAGTCTGAATCACAAGAAAGTTACTACTCCCGTGCTTAATTTTGGTGGACAAAGCAACGAACTCTGGTGTGAAGGAGGCGAGGAACGCTTTGTGCGAAACATGATTCGTCAGAGCAAGCAATTTTCGACCAATTGCTTCTGGTTCTCCACGCTGATAGCCAAACAGCTACATGTCGCACCACTTCTTGAAGCACTGAAAATAGCCGGAGCTGTTGACGTAAAAACCATTCAAATGGGACAGGGAACAAAAATAAGCAGAATTCTGGCATGGACTTTTTTGACTCCAACGCAGCAGAAAAAGTGGTTAGATACGAAATGGAATGCATTATAATGTATAATTCATAATGAACAATTCATAATCATAAAATTTTGCAGCCGTTGTTTCAAATGAAATAACGGTTGTTTTGTTATAGGGTTTTCTGTACTTTTGCCAGTCTTTAATTATGAATTATGCATTCTGAATTAGTATTTACTTCAGATGGTTCGCACACCCTGTTTGTGCCGGAAATTGATGAGTGTTACCATTCGTCTCACGGTGCTATTCAGGAATCACAGCATATTTTTATTGATGCCGGATTGAAACAATGTGGAAAGAATGAAATTTATGTTCTTGAAGTTGGATTTGGAACGGGACTGAATGCTTTTCTGGCATTGGTAGAGGCTGAGCGGAGCGGGAAAAAAATTCATTACATCGCTCTGGAAAAATATCCGATTGAGGCTGAAAAGGCAATGCTGTTGAATTATCCGAAAAAAATTGATTCCGAAAAACAGACCGTTTTCAATGCACTGCATGCGTCAGAGTGGAATATCCCGGTTGAAATCACGCCTTATTTCATGCTTCATAAAATCGAAACGGATTTTACGCAATTTGTTCATAACCAACAATATGATGTGGTGTTTTTCGATGCTTTTTCACCCGAAAAGCAACCCGAAATGTGGTCGGTGCACAAATTTGAGAAGTTGTATAAAAGTTGTAATTTTGGAGCGGTTATGACTACGTATTGTGCCAAAGGAATAGTTCGCAGAGCAATGCAGGAAGCCGGATTCAAGGTAGAACGCCTGCCCGGGCCTCCCGGTAAGCGCGAAATTTTAAGAGCTATGCAAACGTTGTAAACCGAAAAATGAATGAAAGAATGAAAAAATCAGGTGTATTTTTAAGTTTGTATGCTATTTTTGTAGCGGTAATGGTTGTTTTGGTGTCGGTCAATGATAAAGCTGATTTGCAGTTGTGGATGACTTCCAGTAACTCACCGTTTGCCGACACTTTTTTTCATTATTACACCTATGTTGGTGACTGGATTCCCTTTGCAGTAGCCGGAATTTTGTTGTTCTGGAGTTTTCGGGCTGCCGGATTTATAGTGCTGTCACAGCTTATTTCGGGTGTGTTTTCCCGACTGATTAAATCGTTGTGGAACGAACCACGACCACTGTTGTATTTCAAAGAACATTATCCGGGCATTCAACTTCATACCGTTGCGGGCGAGCATATAAATATGATTCGAAGTTTTCCATCCGGACACACCATTACAGCTTTTGCTTTTTTTCTTGCATTGACTTATTTTACAAAAAACCGTGCATGGCAGGTTCTTTATTTTGTTTTGGCTGTGTTGGTGGGTTTTTCACGCATTTACCTGCAACAGCATTTTGCCATTGATGTGTTGGTTGGTTCGTTAGTCGGTGTTTTGGTTACCATGGGCTGTAAATATATGCTGGATAAATTCCCAATAAAATGGATTGATAATTCGTTTTTTAGTCTTTTAAAGAAATAAGATAATAAAACATCAAATTCCGATTTCATTATTAAAACTAAAAAATTAAGAATCTGAACATTTTCTTAGAAAAAGTTTTTGATAGCTTTGTCATTCAAAATTAAATACTTATCTTTGCAACCTCAAAATCAAACGGGTCGTTTTGCGAAGTGTGCATTGCGAAGTTTGTATTTTAAAACATTTATTATCAATAAATTATTATGTATTTAACAGCTGAAAAAAAGCAGGAAATCTTTGGTAAATACGGCAAGTCTAACACTGATACTGGCTCTCCTGAAGCTCAGATAGCATTGTTTTCGTTCCGTATCAACCATTTAACTGAACACTTGAAGTTAAACAAAAAAGATTATAGTACAGAACGCGCCCTTGTTATTATGGTGGGAAAACGCCGTCGTTTACTCAATTATTTGAAAGACAACGACATCATGCGCTACCGTGCCATTATCAAAGAATTGGGCATCAGAAAGTAATTCTGGCTTTCAAGACTTTAAAAAAGGCGTTTCAAAAGCTATTTTGAAATGCCTTTTGTTTTACCCCCAACCCCCTGAAGGGGGCTTTGGAGACCTATAAAACAACTAAAACAACTAACTTAATTCCCCTTTAGGGGTTAGGGGTCATGAGATTAATTTATAATTTCGGTATATATCTCTATCAGTCAGCAGTTTTTATTGCTTCTTTTTTTAATCAGAAAGCAAAGAAACTGCGAACGGGACAAGCACAGGCATTGAGTCTTTTGAAAAGAACAATCGATCCAAATGCCCGTTATATTTGGTTTCATTCAGCTTCGTTGGGCGAATTCGAGCAGGGGCGTCCGGTGATGGAGCAGTTGAAGAAAGAAAATCCTGAAACCAAGATTCTGCTGACTTTCTTTTCGCCTTCAGGTTATGAAATCCGCAAAAACTATGCTGGAGCAGATGTGATTTCGTATTTGCCACTCGATACAAAAGCTTCGGCACGCAGGTTTGTGAAACTGGTAAATCCGTCGAAAGCTGTTTTTATCAAGTATGAGTTTTGGCCGAATTATATTCTTGAACTTCAGAAAGCTAATGTTCCTGTTTACAGCATTTCAGCCATTTTCCGTCCATCGCAGGTTTTCTTCAACTGGTACGGCAGTTGGTATCGTAACTTATTGAAGTCGTTTGCTCATATTTTTGTACAGGATAAAAATTCGCTGAAACTGCTTGCTGATAATGGTTTCAAAAATGTTTCGGTGGGAGGCGATACACGTTTTGACCGGGTGGCCGATTTGGCTCAACAGGCTAAAACGATTCCGTTAATTGAAACTTTTGTAAAAGATGCCAACAAGGTTATTGTTGCCGGAAGCACCTGGCCAAAAGATGAAGAATTGCTGGTTCGTTATCTGAAACTGCATCCGGATATGAAACTGATTCTCGTTCCACACGAAATTCATCAGGCGCATATCATGGGAATTTCGAAGCTGTTGGATGGCAAGTTTGTTCGCTACACTGAGCTGAATGAGCAAAACGTGCTGACTACCAACTGCATTGTGGTTGATACTATCGGCTTACTATCATCGATTTATCGATATGCCAATGTGGCCTATATTGGCGGTGGTTTTGGAGTAGGTATTCACAATACGCTTGAAGCGGCGGTTTGGAATATTCCGGTGGTTTTCGGACCGAATTACCAGAAATTCCGTGAAGCCCGTGAGCTGATTGCTATTGGTGGAGCGTTTTCGATAGCACGTTACGAATTGCTGGAAGCACAGTTTAATTCACTTTTGAAAGACAATAAAGCCGGAAAAATTGCCGGTGACTATGTGAAAAATAATACCGGAGCAACCGACTTGATTATTAAAGAGATAAGTCCTCTAAATCACCCTAAAGGGTGACTTAAAGAGTTTTTCTCTAAACCATAAGTAAATAATAACAGCTAAATACTAATTCTTAAACCCCCTTTAGGGGGATTGGGGGCAACATTATGCAAAAACCTTCCATTCCAAAAGGAACACGCGATTTTACGCCACAGGAAATGGCGAACCGCAATTATATATTCAACACCATTAAAGACGTTTTTCGTCTGTATGGTTTTCAGCAGATTGAAACACCGGCTATGGAAAACTTGTCGACCCTGATGGGGAAATATGGTGAAGAAGGTGATAAACTGCTGTTTAAAATTCTGAATTCGGGTGATTATCTTTCTGATTTAACCATTGAAGAATTATTATGGAAAGACAGCCCAAGACTTACTAACCGAATTTCCGAAAAAGGCTTGCGTTATGACCTGACAGTGCCTTTTGCGCGCTTTGTAGTGCAACATCAGAATGAAATTTCCTTTCCATTTAAACGCTATCAGATTCAACCTGTTTGGCGTGCCGATCGTCCGCAGAAAGGCCGTTACCGTGAGTTTTATCAATGCGATGTAGATGTGGTTGGAAGCGATTCGCTGCTGAACGAACTGGAACTGATTCAGATTGTGGACGAAGTGTATCGTCGTCTGAAAATCAATGTTGTAATTAAATTAAACAATCGCAAAATTCTTTCGGGAATTGCCGAAATCATTGGCGAAGCTGAAAAAATTACCGATATAACTGTGGCCATTGATAAAATGGACAAAATAGGTCTGGAAAAGGTGAACGAAGAAATTGCCTCAAAAGGTATTTCTGTGGAAGCTATTGCTAAACTGCAACCAATTTTAAAACTCAGCGGAACAAATTCCGAGAAACTTACTCAGCTAAAAACCGTTCTTGCTTCTTCGGAAGTGGGTTTGAAAGGCGTTTCGGAACTTGAAACTATCTTCGGACT
>JBAXPM010000045.1:0-31137 GCA_037132235.1 Paludibacter sp. | reverse complement strand
CCTGTTTTTAATATTACAAAGCTGAAATGGCAAATTTAAATATCAATATTGGCAATTTACAACTGAAAAATCCGGTGATGACAGCATCCGGCACATTCGGTTATGGACCGGAGTTCTCAGACTTCTTTGATGTTTCGCGAATTGGTGGTATATTTGTAAAGGGAACCACACTTCGCGACCGTCAGGGCAATCCTTATCCTCGTATGGCAGAGACTCCTTCGGGCATGCTAAACGCTGTGGGACTGCAGAATAAGGGTGTTGACTACTTTATAAATCATATTTTACCAACTGTAAAGGACCTCGATACAAATATAATTGTGAATGTGTCCGGTTCGACTATAAATGAGTACATCGAGACCGCTGAGAAGTTAAATTCAATCGAAAAGATACCTGCAATTGAATTAAACATTTCCTGTCCGAATGTAAAGGAGGGTGGAATGGCTTTTGGAACTAGCTGTTTATCTGCTGCTCAGGTAGTTAAGTCTGTGCGAAGAGTATATAAAAATGACTTAATTGTAAAGCTTTCGCCAAATGTAACCGATATTTCGGAGATTGCACTAGCAGTTGAGGCCGAAGGTGCAGATTCGGTATCGCTAATTAATACCTTGCTTGGAATGGCTATCGATTCGGAGAAAAGAAAGCCTGTACTTTCTACTATAACCGGTGGACTTTCCGGTCCGGCAGTTAAACCTATTGCATTACGAATGGTTTGGCAAGTTGCAAAATCCGTAAAAATTCCTGTAATAGGTATGGGCGGAATAATGAATGCGGCAGATGCCATTGAATTTATGCTTGTAGGCGCTTCAGCTATTCAGATTGGAACTGCCAATTTTATTGATCCTACAGTAACTATTAAAGTTATTGATGGAATAAACGAATATCTTGACCGTCATGGTTTTCAGTCGGTTACCGAAATAATCGGCGCATTGGAGGTTTAAAACTCCTGCGTCCGGCAAACTAACAGTATTTTGTATGAAAAAGTCTGTTTTGCTGTTTGCTTTATTGTTTTTCTTTTGCAGTTTTATTCAAAACAGCAATCACAATTCTTTCGTTATAGCTGATAACGATACTGTTACGCTTATTTTTGCCGGTGATGTTATGGGGCATATTCCTCAGATTGAAGCCGCTTACAATCCTCTTAACGATTCATACAACTACGATGTTTGTTTTAAATGGGTAAAACCATATCTCGAACAATCCGATTTCGCGGTTGCAAACCTGGAAGTTCCCATTGCAGGTAAGCCTTATAGCGGTTATCCCGCTTTTTCATCCCCCGATGCATTGCTCGATGCACTCAAAAATGCGGGTTTTGATATACTCTTAACGGGTAACAATCATGTACTCGACCGTGGAAAATCCGGACTGGAACGAACTATCCGGCAAATGCGCAAGCGAAATTTCCTTTTTGCAGGCAGTTATAGCAACGAAGCCCAGCGTGACAGCCTTTATCCAATCATACTTCAGACAAAAGGTATTAAAATTGCCATCCTGAATTACACTTACGGAACAAACGGAAATCAGGCTCAGGAACCTTCATTGGTCAATTATATTGATACAACAGAGATTATGAATGATATAAATGATGCTGACAGATTGGGAGCTGATTTTAAAATTATGACTATTCATTGGGGGAAGGAATATGAGCTTAAAGCAGGTGAAACTCAACAAAAACTGGCACAATTCTTTGTAAATCAAGGAATTAATCTGATTATTGGTTCGCATCCACATGTGGTTCAGAATGTTGAAACGCTTTATGGTACGGATAAATACCCTGTTCCGGTGTACTATTCACTTGGTAATTTTATTTCCAATCAGCGACAAGCCAATTCCGATGGTGGTATTATGGTTAAAGTGGAGATAGGTGTGAAGTCCAAAACGGTTTTGAAAACTAATTATATCCCGGTTTGGGTTTATAAGGGTACATTAAATGCTGAGTATCAGTATCATTTAATTCCTACAACAGATTATATCGAAAATCCATCAAACTTTAAACTGAATTCATCTGATAGCATTTCGCTTCGATATTTTGATACTGAGACCCGTAAGCGATTATCAAACCTGGAGTTTCTGAAATAATATTTACATGACTGTAAAAGAAGTACTTACTGAACTTAAAAGTCTTTCAAATCCTGCCCATTTTGCACAATTGGAACGGTTTGGCATTGAAAGTTCAAATGCTTTGGGTATAAAAATTCCTGATTTACGACTTTTTGCCAAAAAGGTTGGTAAAAACCATGAACTTGCTTTGGAATTATGGAAAACTGAAATTCATGAGGCCCGTATTCTGGCATCGTTTATCGACGATCCGAAACAAGTGACTGAACTGCAGTTCGATACCTGGGTGAAGGACTTTGATTCGTGGGATATCTGCGATCAGTGTTGCAGCCTGCTTATTCAAACACCTTTCGCAAAGGCAAAAATTGAAGCCTATTCTTCTGCAGATGAGGAGTTTGTGAAGCGTTCGGCTTTTGTTTTGATGTGCGCTTTGGTTATTTACGATAAGAAAGCAGGCAATGAGTCATTTTCCGCTTATTTTGAGCTAATTGAACGCGAGGCATGGGATAACCGTAATTTTGTGCGAAAGGCTGTGAACTGGGCGTTGAGACAAATTGGGAAGCGAAATGAACCTTTACGGATTAAAGCCATAGAATGTGCTGAGCGAATCCAATGTCAGGATTCAAAATCGGCCCGCTGGATTGCTGCCGATGCTCTCAGGGAATTAAAAAGTGAAGCGGTAATTGTCCGATCAAAAAACAAATAAAAGGGTGTTTCTCCCGGAGAAACACCCTTATTGGTATCATAATGAGAATGTTATATTATTTGTTGATAGACAACAAATTTTCATTTCTTAAATAGTAATTTATAAATACTAAATATCTTTTGTATTGATTTTCGGATAAAATACATTTTGCATTATATAAATTGTAGTTTAATACGCTTTCTGCAAATCTGTCGTTATCATTTTTTTCTGCTGTATTTAGTTCGTTATTTGTGATTATAAATACTTCATTTAGTAGTGAAACCTGTTGTTCATCGGCATTTAAATAGCTTACCAAACTTACAAAAGTATCTTTGTTAGTTAATTTGTGTAAAGCCTTATAATCATCAAACTGATTAATTGCAAACGAAGTTGTTGAAAATGACACCAATACCATAATTGAAAACAAAATCTTTTTCATACCTTAAAATTTTAAATTTATACTAATAAAAAATACAAAGAATTCCCAGTGATTTTTAGGGGATTTCTTTGTATTAGATTTATTCTTTATCAATTATTTCTAATTGACGCTGCAAAAATACATGTTTTAAAACATATAAATAGCATATTTTTGGTTAAATCTGCAATTTTGATGTGATATTTAACTATTCTGTCTTTCTGATTACGATTTTAATTTGATTTGATTACGACTTATATGGCTTTAATACAGGTATTTACCCCGATTATTACAAATTTGTTACAAAAAGGGAGTTAAAGTCAGGAATTTCAGGAAAAAACTCATATCGGGCAGTTTCGACATTTACTTTACAGCAATAATGCTCAATTCCGTTACTAATTATAAAAAAATCAACTTTTAATTTTGAATTGTAAACAGCTACCTGATCAAATGTTTCCTGCTTTATTGGCACATTTGGAGCTTTAAATTCAATAATCAATACAGCTTTTCGTTCTGAATTGTATAAAATGGCATCACAGCGTTTTTTCAAACCATTTAGACAAAGTTGTTTCTCGACTGCTAAATAGGCAGTAGGATAACCTTTTACCTCAATTAAAAAACGTATGAAATGCTGTCGTACCCATTCTTCTGGAGTTAAAGTTACGTATCGTTTCCGTTGAGAATCAAATATCAGCGTTTTTTCGTTTTGTTTTTTTATTCGAAAAATATACTCAGGTAGATTTAATTGCGACATTTTTAGTATTTTTGTTTCCACAAATTTTGAAACGGTAAACTTTCCTTCAAATCCGGTTGCGAAATTACAAAAACTATTTAATAATTAAATGAATGAAAACAAAAAAAGAAATTGTTGAAAACTGGCTACCCCGGTACACAAAACGACCATTAAATGAATTTACGGAATATATACTGCTGACAAATTTCAATAATTATGTCGATCTTTTTGCTGAATGGTATGGAGTTCCGGTTGTTGGGCGTGATGGCAATATGCCAAATGCTTCGGCCAATGGTATAACAATTATAAACTTTGGAATGGGAAGCCCGAATGCAGCCATAATTATGGACATTTTATCAGCCATTCATCCTAAAGCTGTCCTATTTTTGGGTAAATGTGGTGGGTTGAAAGATAAAAACAAATTAGGCGATTATATTTTGCCAAGTGCTGCTATTCGTGGCGAAGGTACATCTAATGACTATTTTCCACCGGAAATACCTGCTTTGCCCGCTTTCAGTCTGCAGCGTGCTGTATCGTCGAATATCCGTGATTTTGATAAAGATTACTGGACGGGAACGGTTTATACAACCAATCGCCGCGTGTGGGAGCACGATGAAAAATTTAAAGAATACTTACGCACCACTCATGCTCAGGCTATTGACATGGAAACTGCTACTTTGTTTTCCGCCGGATTTTATAATGGTATTCCTGTTGGTGCTCTATTGTTAGTATCGGATATGCCTTTGCATGAAGATGGTATTAAAACCAGTGAAAGCGATAAAAAAGTTACTGCAAACTTTGTGGAAGAGCATATCAAAATTGGAGTAAAATCTCTATCATCTTTGATTAATAATAGTAAGACTATCAAGCATTTACGCTTTGAATAAAATAATTTCCCACTACTTAACAAGTACGGACAAGTCGCGACTTGTCCCTAACAAATAATTCCGTGGCAAAACAGGATTCCGCATCGTTCGAACAAATTCTGACCGATTTACAACGTAAGAAATTTGCTCCGCTGTATTTTTTAATGGGTGATGAACCCTATTATATTGATGAAATTTCGGATTACATTCAGAAAAATGTACTGGATGAAACCGAAAAAGAGTTCGATCAGACCATTCTTTACGGTAAAGATGTCGACATATCCGCTGTGGTTAACGTGGCCAAGCGTTATCCAATGATGGGAAGTCATCAGGTTGTGATAGTTAAAGAAGCGCAATCCATTAAAGAATGGGACAACCTGGTTTATTATCTTTCCAATCCGTTGAATTCCACAATATTAGTGTTTTGTTATAAGTACGGAACACCGGATAAACGCAAAAAATGGTATCAGGAAGTTCAAAAGACTGCAGTGCTTTTCGAATCGGTCAAACTACGTGATTATGAGGTTAGTTCGTGGATATCGAAGTATTGCAAATCAAAAAATGTGGCTATTGATGATAAGGCTGTAGCTATGCTTTCGGAATTTTTGGGGACTGATTTAAGTAAGCTGGTGAATGAGCTGGATAAGCTGACTCTTACGATGCCTGCAAATTCACATCAAATTACACCTGAATTGATTGAAAAGAATATCGGTATCAGTAAGGATTTCAATGTTTTTGAATTACAGGCAGCGCTTATTAACCGTGATGTTTTGAAAGCAAACCGTATTATCCGTTATTTTGCTGAGAACAAGAAAGCAAATCCTCTGGTAATGGTACTTTCGCAACTGTTTAAATTTTTCAGCGATTTGATGATTTTCCATTATCTTTCGGATAAAAGTCAGGGCGCTGTAGCTTCTGAATTAAAGGTAAACCCTTATTTTGTAAAGGATTACCAAAAAGCTGCTCAAAGTTTTAATGCATGGAAAACCATGAGTATCATTTCCTGGATTCGCGAAACTGATGCACGCTACAAAGGCATTGACAATCCCAGCACTGATGAAGCCGACCTCATGAAAGAGCTGGTTTTTAAAATTTTACACTAATTACCGTACGGACAGGTCGCGACCTGTCCCTTCAGAAAAATTATATTTAATGATGATGGAATCCATTCCTGCCAAATTTATCTCTCTGATTGCTTCCTCGCTTCAACTTACCGAAAAACAAGTCCGAAATGCCATCCAACTGCTGGATGAAGGTGCTACGATACCCTTTATCAGCCGTTATCGTAAGGAAATGACCGACGGTATGGACGAAGTGCAGTTGGGCGATACTAAAGAGCAATACGACAAACTGTGTGAGCTGGCTAAACGCAAACTAGCCGTACTTAAATCCATTGAGGAGCAGGATAAACTAACTGACGAACTCAAAGCCAGAATTGACAATTGCTGGAATATGACCGAGTTGGAGGATATTTACCTGCCTTACAAACCCAAACGCCGTACCAGGGCTGAGATTGCGCGTGAGAAAGGGCTTGAACCGCTTGCCAAAATGTTGATGAAACAGCAGTCGAATGATGTGGAGCGCATGGCATTGCCGTTTGTCAAAGATAAAGTGGAGAATGTTGACGATGCATTGGCCGGAGCGCGCGATATTATTGCCGAATGGATTAATGAAAGTGAAGCGGCACGTAACTCTATACGTATGATTTTTGCACGCGAGGCAATTATTTCGTCGAAGTTGATTAAAGGAAAAGATGAAGAAGCGCAGAAATACCGCGATTACTTTGATATGACTGAAAAACTGGCACGTTGCTCGTCGCACCGCCTGTTAGCCATGCGAAGAGGTGAAACCGAAGGCTTTCTACGGGTTAATATCTCGCCCGAAGACGAACATTGTCTGGAAAAACTAGACCGAATCTTTGTAAAAGGCGAAACAGAATCGGCAGAACAAGTGGCTGATGCTGTGACAGATGCTTATAAACGATTGCTGAAACCCAGTATTGAAACCGAGTTTGCTGCTGAAAGTAAAGCGAAAGCCGACACCGAAGCCATTCGGGTTTTTGCCGAAAACCTCAGACAACTGCTTTTAGCACCACCATTGGGACAAAAACGAGTGTTGGGAATTGATCCCGGCTTCCGAACCGGCTGTAAAGTGGTATGCCTCGACGCGCAGGGAAACCTGCTGCACAACGAAACCATTTATCCTCATCCGCCTGTGAATGAAACTTCGCAGGCCATGCGTAAGGTTCAGAAAATGGTGGAAGCGTATGATATTCAGGCTATTGCTATCGGAAATGGTACTGCAGGGCGCGAAACGGAACAGTTTATACAAAATACCCGCTTCGACCGTGAAGTTAAGCTGTTTGTGGTGAGTGAGAACGGTGCTTCTATTTATTCTGCATCTAAAATTGCCCGTGAGGAGTTCCCCGATTATGATGTAACGGTGCGTGGAGCAGTTTCTATCGGACGTCGACTAATGGACCCTCTGGCCGAACTGGTGAAAATCGACCCGAAATCAATCGGTGTGGGCCAGTATCAGCACGATGTGGATCAGCCACAACTGAAAAAAGCACTCGACCAGACAGTTGAAAATGCCGTGAATCGGGTGGGAGTAAACCTCAATACGGCCAGCAAGCATTTGCTGACTTATATTTCCGGTCTCGGACCACAACTTGCGCAAAACATTGTGGACTTCCGTGCCGAAAATGGTGCCTTTAAAAGCCGTAAACAGCTAATGAAAGTACCTAAAATGGGTACTAAAAGCTTCGAACAGTGTGCAGGCTTCCTCCGCATACCCGATGCCGAATATATCCTGGATAATTCGGCTGTTCACCCCGAAAGTTACCCCATAGTGGAGGCCATGGCCAAAGACCTGAAAGTGGATGTAAAGGAACTTATTCAAAACAAGGAACTGAAGAAAAGCATTGATTTACAGAAGTATATCACACCCACGGTTGGACTTCCCACCTTAAACGACATTATTCAGGAACTCGAAAAACCCGGACGTGACCCGCGAAGTGGTATAAAGGTTTTTGAATTCGATGCCAATGTAAAGACTATCAGCGACTTGCGAACAGGTATGGAATTGCCCGGAATAGTTACCAATATCACCAATTTCGGTGCTTTTGTGGATATAGGCATCAAAGAAAACGGACTGGTACATATCTCCAATATGTCCGACCGCTATATCAGTAATCCTGCCGAAGTAGTTTCAGTACATCAGCATGTAAAAGTGAGAGTGCTCGAAGTAGATGCGGTGAGAAAGAGGGTGCAGCTGAAATTGTTGTAATAAATTGGATGAACACATTTGGGCTAAAGCCCATTTGATTTTTTCTATTTGATGTCCTCCAGCTAAAGCAGGAAGCAATTGGTCGCAGTCCTGCGCTGGCAAGAGCCTCATAATTTTAATAACATATATATATAGATGAAACGAGCATTAAAACAGGCGTTTAAACCAAAAGACCTTGTTCATTGCGAACCTGCCTGTCGACAGACAGGTTCCATGCGACAACTAACTAAAAAATAAAAATGAACGCATGAAAATCAGATTAATTAAACTACTGATATTAGCAAGTTTAGCATTTAATTTATTTGCTGCAACCGCTAATACAACAACTACCGAAACGATGAAAAAGAATATCTATATCGATGCGGCGTTGGCCGAAAATGTAGCTAAATCCATTATTACACAAGCTGGTGAACCGTCGCGCTTTCGGGTGGAATGTGGAGTAGGACAGGTGGCCGGGTTGTGGCGTAAGGAAGATGGAACACCGGCTGAGTTTGAGGCATTTTGCAAAACAAATTTCATTGCCAATGAACAACAATTAGATACTTTATTCGAAAAACTTCAGCGAAATCTGGAGATAATAAGCGGTTATTTTCATAAAATCGATTTAAAACTGAAAGAACCGGTTCAGCTAACAGGTTCGGAAATAACGCCTGTGGATGAGCTTTTTGGCGGATACGATATTAGTTCGCATTTAGACGAAGATCTTTTCGCTAATAAAATAGCTTTTGTTAGCGCGCTTAATTTTCCGTATTATTCGCTCCTGGAAAAAACAAAATTGGGCAAGCACTGGACACGCAGACAATGGGCTTATGCACGCATGGGCGACCGCTTTACCACCCGTATTCCATCAGATATATTACAAAATCTGTCGCAGGTACTTGCCACAGCCGATTCCTATATTTCGGGTTATAATATTTGCATGGGTATGTTGCAAAACGATAAAGCTGAGAAACTTTTCCCGGCTGAAATGAAGTTAATCAGTCATTGGGGATTGCGCGATGAGCTCAAATCGAATTATTCGGACAAAAAACATGGAATAGAAAAACAGGAAATGATTTATTCGGTAATGAAACGGATTATCGACCAATCCATTCCTGCCGAAGCAATTAATAGTGATAAATACAGCTGGAATCCTAAATCGAATGTTTTGTATGAGGACGGAAAAGAGATTATTTCCATGCCTGAAAACAACAAACGCTACGAAACCTTACTTGAATCATTTCGGGCAAATAAAGCATTGGATACATATTCGCCACAGCTACCTAATGCGCTGATACGCAATTTCGAAGGAAGCCTGGAGATTCGCCGGGAGGATGTGGAAACCTTGTTTACGACATTGCTTGTTTCGCCAGAAGTAAAAAAAGTGGCTGCGTTGATTCAAAACAAACTGGGACGTAAACTTCGTCCATACGATATTTGGTACAACGGTTTTAAGTCGAAACCCGACATATCGGAAGCAGAATTGAATCGTATTACTTCTAAAAAATACCCGAATCCACAGGCAATGGAAGCTGATTTGCCTCAGATACTGATTAAACTGGGTTGGAGTGACGATAAAGCAGCGAAAATAGCTGCATTGGTAAAAGTTGATCCGGCACGAGGTTCAGGACATGCAACAGGTGCAGTTATGCGAAACGATTTTGCTCACCTGCGTACCCGCATAGCACCCACAGGAATGGATTACAAGGGATATAATATAGCTGTTCATGAATTTGGCCACAATACCGAACAAACTATTACCCTGAACGATGTGGATTTTTGGATGCTTAACGGCGTTCCCAATACTGCATTTACCGAAGCAGTTGCTTTTCTCTTTCAGAAACGTGACCTTGAATTGCTTGGTTTCCAAAATAATAACAGCGATGCCGATAAAAATCTGGCTTTAGATGATTTCTGGTCTTGCTACGAAATTATGGGTGTGGCATTGCTCGATATTGCCACTTGGGAATGGATGTATGCTCATCCGAATGCAACTGCTCAGGAATTGAAGGAAGCTGTAATGGCTAAATCAAAGGAAATCTGGAATACTTACTATGCCGGAATTATGGGAGGAAAAGATGAAACAATTCTGGCTATCTATTCGCACATGATTGATGCTCCGCTCTATTTGTCGAATTATCCTATCGGACATTTAATCAGTTTTCAGGTGGAAGGGCAGATTAAAGGAAAATCGATGGCTGATGAAATGCAGAGAATGTACACGCAGGGTCGTATTATTCCACAACTATGGATGAACAATAGTGTGGGATCTGATATTTCGACAGAACCTTTGCTGCATGCAGTGAGAGAGGCATTGAAGTGAAAAAATGATAGAAAATCAATTCTTTTTACACTCCACAATCACTTTCTGCTCGTTATTCAGGGTACAGGCAAATAAATAAACTTCGCCACCATCTTTGATTTTTATTTTTTTACGGAGTTCATCTACCTGAAGCGGGTAGTTACGGGTACTGATATTGGCTTTGGGAGCTGATGCAGCCAGTTCTTTCAATTCTTTTTTGCCACTTGCCCATACTTTTTGTACTTCAAATATCCGTCCGGGAAAGTCAGTCATCAGCATCGCTGAAGTGTATAAGTGGGTATTGGTGTGGAGTTTACTCAACCCGAATCTGCTTCCTGCGGTTTTAAAAGCTCCGCTTTTCATCACAGCCGCATTGGGTTCGTAGAGGTAGGTTGCTATTTCGGAAGTAAAACCAACTGTAGCATTCGCTTCATCGTCAGCATGGAACTCAAAAACCTGATTTGCTTTGTTTTTACTGATATTAATTGTCCTGATTTTCCATTGACTGCCGGTGTTTTGGTTCAGAATAAGCAAAACTTCCTTACATTCATTCTCCACGCTGATAATATGAATCTCAGCAGTGGTCGGCAATTCGCGCACAGCAGCAGTAATATCGAGCATGGGCGAAAGTTTTATCATCACCTGATTGGCTTTTTCAAGCAGAAGAGGAGCGAGGGCAGAAACATCGGGTTCGCAATCGGACAGAAAGACCACTTTTTTGCCGCTTTCGCTTCGTCGTGCAGGATCGATAAAAATCCAGTCGACTTTCTCCATTTCTGTCAGATATTTTTCGGAATCGGCATGAATTATCATAATATTTTCACGTCCCAATGCCTTGAAATTATGACGCGCCAGTTCGCATAATTCTGTATTCCGCTCAACATAAGTCACTTGCATGAAATTCTCTGCCATAAAGTAACAATCAATTCCGAATCCTCCGGTTAAATCTATTAAAGTATTTCCTTCGCAAAGGGTTGATTTATAGTAAGCTGTTGATTGTGAGGAGCTTTGCTCTAATGACAGTTGTACGGGGTATAAAATATCTTCGGTGTTGTAAAACAAGGGAATTTTCGTTTTAATTTTCTGTTTTCCATTGATTTGCCTGATAGCCAGAGGCATATCGACCAGTGGAAAACGCGTTGCATGAAGCGCTAACTGATGGATATCTGCATCTAAATTATCAGAAATAAATTGTCGGGTTTCCTTGTTCATAACTTGCGGAATTGCAGGTCAAAAATAGCTATTTTAGTTGATAGTTGATAATTTTGTCAAATAAATTATACAACCCCAAAAGACAAAAATAATAGTAAATAAAAAAAGCTGTTTGAAGTGATTTCAAACAGCTTTCCAGTTATTTTATTGGCTCTTACCACATCAAAACTATCCTGAAATTCATTGCAGGAGGTGGATCAACAACAAAATCCGAATTCGTTACATACACATTAACTCCTCCAACCGAATAATCGAAATCAATTGTTCTGGTCCAGAGATTCGTTGCACTCTGATAATGACGCACATAAGGTAAACTTTGCTGAACATTATTTACATTATCACTATAATAACCCAATACCGTACCACTGGTATAAACAAACGAATTAATCTCAGGCATTGAAAAATGACAGGAATAAAATCTGTTCAGTCCGGAATTATCTAAATTTTCCTTCCAATCCGAACTGTTGGTTGCAAGATTAATGATTTTCCAGTTTGTACCATAACCCTGAGGTCCTTCAGGTCCTATCGGTCCCTGACAAGAAACCAAAAATAAAACAATTGCAATAAATGGAATAATTTTCTTCATATTATTAATATTTTAAATGTTATTATTTACACGTTTCAGTTATTACAAAAGTTGTGCCTTTTTTTATTGTTGCAATCAGAAAGTATTAAAGATTGAAATTATTCTGCTTTATACCCTTCTCGTTTTTATTATCAATGCTCAAAATTAGTAATTTCTAACTGAATTCAATCAATAATTTGAATTTTAAGTTGATAAATAAAATAAATTATTGTAATAGTTTTCTGAAAATGAATGCAGTAGCTAAGTTCCGTTATAAATTTGTAGTTGAGATTTTGCAGATTGCCCGAAAAGCAGTACTTTTGTGCCGGGTAAGTCCTGCACGACCAGCTCCCGTCAAACTCCCCCAGGGCTTGACCGCAGCAAGGGTAGATGGTTGTAGCGGTGCGATGCAGGGGGCTTACCCACCTGCCTCTTTAGCTCAGTTGGCCAGAGCACGTGATTTGTAATCTCGGGGTCGTTGGTTCGAATCCGACAAGAGGCTCAAAACAAAAGCCGTTTCCAGTATTGGAAACGGCTTTGTTATTTGTTGATATTCAGGCATATTGTTACAAATCTTTTACCAGAATATGTTTTGTACTTTCGTCCGAAAGTTCCTTGATGCTGAGTGTTTTTTGCCAGAATGTGTCGAGTAGTTCGTTTTTATTAGCCAGGAACATTTCCGAACCATGATTATCTAACATATTGAACAGGGTATTTACAGTAAGTTGATTGATATCAAATGCCGGCAGATACGTGGTGTTTCTGCCTTCGGTAATTTCTATGAAAACAGATACTTTGACCAGTTTAGCAATAAGCTGATTGACAATACGGATAGGTAAGCGGTATTGATGTGCTATTTCTTCGGCTGTAGGAGCACCTTCGCGGTTTTCAAAGCGTTTTACTATTACGTAGGTAATAAATAGTGTCAGGAAGTTCCGGTAGCGTTTGCTTATATGATTGGTATCGAATTCATATTCAAAGTTCTGAATATTTTGCGAAGCGTAGGATATTTCAGCACCAAACAAAACTATAAGGCACGAAACCTGTAACCAGATAAACAACAACGGAATTGCAGCAAAACCTCCATACACAACATTGTAGCGTGATAATAAATTTTGACCGTGAATATAGAGCAGCTGGAATATCTGGAAAAGTGTACCGGCTACTAAGCCTGCAATCAGGGCATTTGATAGCCTTACGCGGGTATTGGGAATGACTAAATAAAGAACCGTAAACACAATCCAGTTGACTACGTAAGGCGTAAATTTCATACCAAAACGCAGAATTGGAGTCAAAACATCATAAATAAACGGTTGTGAAAACTTGGAATTGAAGAAAATGGAAAGACCGCTGGAAAAGATTATCAGAAATGGAATAATCAGTACCGATGACAGGTATGTGCTGACCTGACGACCAAACGAACGTTGTTTTTTTACCTGCCATACGCTGTTGAATGCTTTTTCAATCTGTCGGAAGAGACTCATAACCGACCATAGCAAAATAATTAAGCCCGCACCGATAAAAATACCTCCCTGAGCTGCTTTCAGGTAACGTGAAACGAAATCGAGTATGGTGGGAATAACCTGTGCCTGACCTACCAATGTGCCTTCGAGCGATTCCTGTATAATTCTGTCGAAACCAAACCCCCTGGCAATGGCAACAACCAATGCGAGAAAAGGAATGATAGCAAACAGTATAGAATATACCAGGGCAGAGGCACGAATATACATATTGTCTACCACAAATCCACGAATAGCCAGTATAACGGTTTTAATTATATGGTATAACCAACGGCGGAATCCCGATAACTCATATTCAGTTAATTGCCATATATCATATCGCAAAAACTGATAAATATGTACTATAAAAGCAAATGATTTGGGCATTTTTCCAATTTCCAATTAATCAATTTCTAATTACCAATCAACGAATAAACCGGTTAAGTAATAAAAAAAGCAGGTCTGTAAGCCGGGTTCTGTTCTTTGCCGAAGCAAAGTGTTTGTCATTTATCTTGGACATAAGTCACCCTATGCCTCCAGCAATCTACCCTCCGGCATCGGGCGAGCAACCCTACATGCGCCGGTATACTTGATCTTGCAACTCATAAGACGTACGGCACAGCGTGTTGCCACGCTGCCCGGTGAGCTCTTACCTCACCTTTTCACCCTTATCCGCCAGCTGGCGGACGGTTATTTTCTGTTACGCTACTCTGCTTTCACAAACAGCTTCCCGTTAGGAAGTATGGTGCTCTGCGTTGCCCGGACTTTCCTCTCCACCAAAGGCGAAGCGACAAACCGACCTGCTTTTTTTTGCAAAGATAAAGATAATTTTTTAAAACCATTGTATGTCTGTACTAACCTGAACAACAGGGTATTATTAAAATACCTGCAATATAATAAAGAAATTTTTCTTTATTCATCAACTATTAAGTACTTTTGTTGTTATATTAAATTAATAAAGTAATATATTTAGAAGTACGAAGAATGAGTCATTTAGGTATTAAAAAAGGTGATAAAGTTGTTATTATAGGTGGTGGTTTTGCCGGATTGCAACTTGCAAAAAAGCTTATGAAGGCCGATTTAAAGGTTATTTTAGTCGACAAACAAAACCATCATCAGTTCCAGCCCCTGTTTTATCAGGTGGCCAGTGGTCGTCTCGAGCCCTCAAGTATCTCATTTCCATTTCGTAAGATATTTCAGAAAAGCAATAATGTTGATTTCCGCATGGCCGATATTACAGGTATTGATCCGGTGGAGAAGAAAATAATGACCGCTTACGATCGTACGATTACTTACGACCATTTAGTGATTGCTACAGGCTGTAAAACCAATTTCTTCGGAAATAAGCAAATGAGTGAGAATGCTTTTTCGATGAAAACGACTCAGGAATCGATTGATATTCGAAATAAAATTCTTTTCAGCTTTGAAAAAGAGATTTTTGCACGTCCGGAAGATCAACAGGCATGGATGAATGTAGTTATTGTAGGCGGTGGACCTACCGGAGTTGAGCTTTCTGGGGCATTCGCAGAGCTTCGTAAAGATGTTCTTCCTAAAGATTATCACAACATAGATTTTTCCAAATTCAACATTATTCTTTGCGAAGGAAGTAAGAATACACTCAATAATATGAGTGAAGAATCGAGAGTTGCTTCCCGAAAATACCTTGAAGATCTGGGAGTTACAGTAAAAACTGAGACAATACTTCAATCGTACGATGGAAATGTGGCAGTATTGAATACCGGTGAACAAATTCCAACAAAGAATGTAATCTGGGCAGCCGGAGTAACCGGAAATATCATTGAAGGACTTGATTCAAAGGATATTATTAAAAACAGATATATTGTCGACCGTTATAACAGACTTCTAAACTTTGACAATATATATGCTCTTGGTGATGTGGCCTATATGACTACCGAAAAGTATCCGAATGGTCATCCGCAGGTTGCAAATGTGGCTATAAATCAGGCTGTAAATCTTGGTAAGAACATCGTAAAATCGTTGAAAAGCGAAACGTCTGCACTAACCGAATACGAATATAATGACCTGGGAATGATGGCAACCATAGGCAAGCACAAAGCTGTGGTTGAACTTCCGTTTATTAAGTTTAAGGGAGTTTTTGCCTGGTATGTGTGGATGTTTCTGCACCTGATGTTGATTCTGAGTGTCCGTAACAAAATTGTGATTTTCTTTAATTGGGCATGGAGTTATTTTACCAAAGACACGTCACTACGTTTGATAACGAATATTGACTATAAAAAGGAGAAAGTAACCGACTTATAATCTGCTAAAAAGGCTTCGAAAATTCGAAGCCTTTATTGCATTAATCGGGGTGCGACTTAAAGTCGCACTGCGATTAGATATTTTATTAGTAAATGTTATTTTCTTATTGTATCAGATTAGCAATTTTACTCAGATTTGCAGCAATATCGGCATCTGACAATGAATAATTCACTAAATCGTCAGCCAGGTATTGATCGTAAGCAGCCATATCTACCAAACCATGACCTGAGAGATTGAAAAGTATTGTTTTTGTTGTACCTTCTTCCTTGCATTTCAGGGCTTCGTTGATAGCAGCAGCAATTGCGTGAGCCGATTCGGGTGCCGGAACAATACCTTCGGTCTGAGCAAACAAAACGCCTGCTTTAAACGAATCTAACTGCTCAATATCAACAGCTTCCATCATGTCATCCTTCATCAACTGGCTTACAATAGTTCCTGCTCCATGATAACGAAGTCCGCCGGCATGAATATGTGCCGGAGCAAAGTTATGTCCCAGTGTAAACATAGGTACAAGAGGCGTATAACCTGCTTCATCACCAAAATCATACTGGAATTTACCACGTGTCAGTTTTGGACAGGATGATGGTTCAGCAGCTATAAAACGTGTCTTTTTGCCATCTTTGATATTATGACGCATAAATGGAAATGCAATTCCGGAGAAATTAGAACCTCCACCAAAACATCCAATCACAACATCAGGATATTCGCCGGCCATCTCCATTTGTTTTTCGGCTTCCAGTCCGATAACTGTCTGGTGCAGCGAAACGTGATTCAATACACTTCCAAGGGTATATTTGCAATTTGGTGTACTCATGGCCAGTTCGATAGCTTCTGAAATAGCTGTACCCAGACTTCCCTGATAATTAGGATGTTCGGTGATTATAGCACGTCCGGCTTTTGTCGACATACTGGGCGATGGAATAACCTGAGCACCCCATGTCTGCATTAGTGAGCGACGATACGGTTTCTGTTCGTAACTGATTTTTACCATATAAACTGCCAGTTCCAACCCGAAAATCTTAGCTGCAAGTGATAATGCTGTTCCCCATTGTCCTGCACCGGTTTCAGTGGTAATATTGGTTGTACCTTCTTTTTTGCAGTAATAAGCCTGTGCAAGTGCTGAATTCAGTTTGTGCGAACCAACCGGACTTACACTTTCGTTCTTGAAATAAATATGAGCAGGTGTATCTAATGCTTTTTCGAGATTATAAGCACGTACAAGCGGAGTAGGACGGTATATTTTTAATTTTTCGCGTACTTCTTCGGGTATATCAATCCACTCATCGGTCTGATTTAGTTCCTGTTCTGCTAAATCTTTGGCAAATAATGGTGTTAAATCATCAATTGTCAACGGTTGTTTTGTTCCGGGGTGTAACATCGGTAGGGGTTTATTCACTAAATCTGCCACGATGTTATACCATTTTGTTGGCAATTCACTCTCAGGGAGGAGGAATTTCTTTGTTTTTTCCATAATAAATTTAAAATTAAGTTGATAATGAATATGTTATATAATTAATATGCTTGTATTACAGTAACTTATGAGTCAGTTTATTTTATAAAGTAACTTTTTAAATTCGGCTTTCAAAGGTATAAACTATTTTCAAAAATTAAAATAAAACAGTGCTTTTTTTCTCGTTTTTGTTACATTTTTTCTTCTTTTCAGTAAGATTTATTACTTTTTAGTCGCTTTCGGTTCTTTAAAATAAATATTGTACTTTTGCAATGTATTTCTTACACTTACAAAAAAAACTAAATAGTTTATGATTCAATCGATGACAGGCTTTGGTAAAGCTACCTGCGAATTTGGAAACAAGAAAATCGTGGTTGAAATTAAGTCCCTGAACAGCAAACAACTGGACGTTTCGACACGTATTTCGGGACTTTATCGTGAGAAAGACATTGAAATCCGCAACGAACTGGCTCAAAAACTTGAGCGGGGTAAAATTGACTTTGCTTTGTATATCGATAATTCGGGTAAAGAATCAGTAACGCAGATTAATCAGTCTGTTTTGCAGGCTTATTACGAGCAAATCAAGACTTTATCTGCCAATTTGGGCATTGAAGTACCTTCCAACTGGTTTGAAATATTGTTACGACTACCGGACGCCATGAAGACAGAAACCGCAGAACTTGATGAAAATGAATGGGTTGAGATTAAAAAAGTGATTGCTGATGCGATTGAACAGTTGACTGAGTTCCGCATTCAGGAAGGAAGATCACTGGAAGGCGTTTTCAATACTAAAATTGGACATATTGGTCAGTTGCTTGAAGAAACAGCACCTTTTGAAATGGAACGGGTAGAGAAGATTAAAGCCCGTCTGGAAGAAAATCTACAGGCTTTATCTGATAAAATAGACTATGACAAAAATCGTTTGGAACAGGAACTTATCTTTTATATCGAAAAACTCGATGTGAACGAAGAAAAAGTACGTCTGCGCAACCATCTCGACTATTTTATAGAAACTATGCAGCATGAAAAATCACCCGGCAAGAAACTCGGTTTTATTGCACAAGAGATTGGACGTGAGATAAATACACTTGGTTCAAAGTCAAATCAAAGCGAAATGCAGAAGATTGTTGTGCTAATGAAGGACGATCTGGAACAAATCAAAGAGCAGGTTTTAAATGTTTTATAAGTATGCAGTTGGCAGTAATTAGTTTGCAGTAATTTCATAATATCTGTTTTTTAACTATATACTACCAACTGCCTACTACTAACTATTTGAAAAAATGGCGGGTAAATTAATTATATTCTCAGCACCATCCGGAGCGGGTAAAAGCACCCTCGTAAAGCACATTCTGGAGCTTGGTTTCAAGCTTGAATTCTCCATTTCGGCTACAAGCAGGGCACCCAGAGGTGCTGAAAAGCATGGAGTGGAGTATTATTTCCTCTCACCCGAAGAATTTAGGCAACGTATTGATAATAAAGAGTTTATTGAATACGAAGAAGTATACCCAGATTGCTTCTATGGTACGCTTCGTACTGAAATAGAGCGCATTACTGCAAACGGCAACAATATCATTTTCGATGTGGATGTAGTGGGAGGGTTGAATATCAAAAAGCAGTATCCCGACCGTTCATTAGCACTGTTTATTGCACCACCAAGTGTGGAAGAACTTCAAAACCGACTCATTCAACGCGCTACTGATTCACACGAAATGATTGAAAAACGGGTTGCAAAAGCTTCATACGAAATGACCTTTGCTCCACAGTTTGATAAAACCATCGTGAACGATAATCTTCATGAGGCAAAGGCTCAAACTGAGCGATTGATTCGGGAATTCTTACTTGGTTGATTTGTTTATCAGTTCATTTGATTATTAGTTTTTCTTCTTTTAACCAATCCTCAATTAACCAGTCAACCAATAACCAATATGAAAATAGCCTTATTCTTCGGGTCTTTCAATCCTGTTCACACCGGACATACTCAACTGGCTGAATATCTGATTGATAAAAAGCTGTTTGAAGAGATATGGTTTGTTGTTTCGCCCTGCAATCCGCTGAAGAATCAGGCCGACCTGCTCGACGAATATATCCGCCTGGATATGCTCGTGGCTGCCATTGCCGGAAATCCACACTTTAAAGCCTGCGACATTGAATTTGAACTTCCTGTTCCTTCCTACACCATCGATACACTACATGCACTATCATATGAATATCCTGAAAATCAGTTTGCTTTAATTATTGGTAGTGACAATGCGCTGGTGTTTGATAAATGGAAGAATCCGCAACAAATCCTGACTGAATATCCGGTTTATGTTTATCCGCGCCGGGGTTTTGATTTTGCATTTGTTGCAGACCTATATCCTCAAATGCAGCTGCTTGATACTCCTTATTTCGATATTTCTTCTACCGAAATTCGTGCTGCGCTGGCACAAAAAAAGGATGTAACTCAATGGCTGCATCCTTCTGTATTACAATATATTACCGAGAATAATCTTTATAACCCTAACCACTAAAGATAAGGATTGCTCTTTTTCTCTTCACCAATAGTTGTGTTAGGTCCATGACCACAATAAACCACAGTAGAGTCGGGTAGAGGCAGTATTTTATTGGTAATCGACCTGATCAGTGTGGCATGATTGCCGTTGGGCAGGTCGGTACGACCGATAGAACCCTGAAACAATACATCACCTGCAAACAATACCCCTTCTTTTTCGGAATAAAACATCATACTTCCCGGTGAATGTCCCGGTGCATGAAGAGCTGTCAGGGAAGAGTTACCAAAACTAATTTCCTCACCATCAGCAATATGTCGGCTAAGTGGTTGCGCTTCCCCTACCGAAAGGCGATAAAATAAAGCCATATTCTGAAATCCACCTATCATAAACTCATCTTCAGCACCGGCTTCGGGCTCAACTTTATATGTTTCGTAAATATACTTATTTCCGAAATGATGATCGAGATGCAAATGCGTATTGATAACGCGCTTTACTGTCAGGCCGTTAGAGTCAATAAAGTTTTTCAATAACTGCTGTTCCTCCACGGTATAGCAGCCGGCATCAATAAGAACAGCCTCCTTTGTTTCGTCGTAAACAACAAAGGAATTTACCTGGAAAGGGTTGAAAGTGAATGTTTTAATTGTCATATAGTGAGTTTATAAAGTTTAAAAGTAAAAAGTTCATAAAGTTGATATCGTTAATCACTAATCATTAACCACTTACAATTACAGAGGAACATACACCGCCTTTTTGGTTTTGAAAAATTCCTCGTTGAAGAAACTACTAACATCAAAAAGCTCTGCAATGTTCTTGTAGGGTTGTATTTCGTGCTGTAATTCACCACCTTTCAGGCATATAAGTCCATTGGGGAGTGCGTTTCGGTTTTCTTTTGCTATGTTCTTCTTTACCAGTTTCACCAGATCATCCAGTGGCATAACGGCACGACTTACCACGAAGTCATATTTGCCCTTTTCATCCTGTACTCTCAGATGTTTCAACGTAATGTTTTTTAAGCCAATAGCTGTCGAAACTTCAGTTCCTACTTTAATCTTTTTGCCGATGGAATCAATCAAAACAAACTTAGTTTCAGGAAACAAAATCGCAAGCGGCACTCCCGGAAATCCTCCGCCTGTACCCACATCTAAAACCGTTGTACCTGGTTGAAAATGAATAATCTCAGCAATAGCCAGTGAATGCAGCACATGATGTTCGTACAGATTTTCTATATCCTTGCGCGAAATCACGTTTATTTTCGCATTCCAGTCCACATAAAGGTCATACAACGCTTTAAACTGCATTATCTGCTTTTCGCTCAGGTTTGGGAAGTATTTCAGTATCTGTTCCATGACGTGATTTTGAACGCAAATTTACTGCTTTTTGTTTAATAAAAAGAAAGTTTCAGCAGTTTTGTTTTTAAATATTTATCTCTTCATTATAACGCTGATAATCAAAACTATTTGCATATTTTCAATAGCTTTATTAGGCATTTTAGATTAAAAATATTACCTTTGCGCTCTGTTTTTGATATGGGTTAATCTGTTGATTCGTTAATCAGTTTGATTGTAACCATTATATAAGTTACGGGAAAGTTCTATTAATGCTGTATTTTATTGTAAATGCGTAGAACCTAAAGTCATAAAACATAAACTATTTTCTAAAATATTAGCAAAGAAAAATCAACCAATTAATTATTCAACGAATCAACTAATTAACTAAATAAAGAATATGAGAGCTTATGTATTTCCCGGTCAGGGAGCACAATTCGTAGGTATGGGTAAAGACCTGTACGATCAATCGCCTCTGGCAAAAGAGTATTTTGAGAAAGCAAACGACATTCTGGGATACCGTATCACCGATTTAATGTTCGAAGGTACTCCTGAAGATTTGAAACAAACCAAAGTAACACAACCTGCTGTATTTCTGCATTCTGTGATTTCTGCTATCGTGTTGGGAGACGAATTCAAACCGGATATGGTTGCCGGTCACTCGCTGGGCGAATTCTCTGCCTTGGTAGCTGCCGGTGCATTATCATTCGAAGATGGTCTCAGACTGGTTTATGCTCGTGCTATGGCTATGCAAAAAGCCTGTGAAAAAGAACCTTCAACCATGGCTGCCGTTCTTGGTTTGAGCGACGAAGCTGTTGAAGAAGTGTGCGATTCTATTAAAGACCTGGTGGTTGTTCCTGCTAATTATAATTGTCCCGGACAGTTGGTTATTTCGGGTTCAATTGAAGGTGTCGACAAAGCCTGCGAACTATTGAAAGAAAAAGGTGCCAAACGTGCGTTGAAACTGCCTGTTGGCGGGGCTTTCCACTCTCCATTAATGCAGCCTGCAAGCGAAGAACTTCAGGCAGCAATTAACGCTACCACATTCTCAACTCCGGTATGTCCTGTATATCAGAATGTTAACGCATATCCGCAGACAAATCCCGTTTCTATCAAAGAAAACCTGATTGCACAGCTTACAGCTCCTGTTCGCTGGACTCAAACTGTGAAAAACATGGTTACCGACGGTGCTATTGAGTTTGCTGAACTCGGCCCGGGTGATGTACTGAAAGGACTGGTAAAGAAGATTTCTCCGGAAACAGTGACAATTTAAGACCCCTAACCCCTAAAGGGGAATAAAGAAGATGCAGAGATTCGTTCTTTGCATCTTTTTTTGTTTTAACCGCAGAGGACACAGAGTTTTCGCAGAGTTTTTTTATATGTTCTCTACGTTACTTTGCGATAACTTTTGCGTTCTCTGCGTTTAATCACATATTCTTACTAAAAATAGTTTATCTGATTTAGCATTAGACATTTTTTTTGTACTTTTGCTCTTCATTGAAAATCGGGAATTAAAGAATTGGAAATTATAAATTATGTTTAGAACACACACCTGCGGCGAATTACGCCTTTCAAACTCCGGACAACAAACAACTCTTTCGGGCTGGGTACAGCGCACACGCAAAATGGGCGGTATGACTTTTGTGGATATACGCGATCGTTACGGCATTACTCAGCTGGTTTTTAATCAGGATGTAAATGCAAATCTGTGGGAGCAGGCCAATAAACTGGGACGCGAATTCGTTATTCAGGTTACCGGCACTGTAGCCGAGCGCAGTAACAAGAATGCCAATATGGAAACCGGCGATGTTGAAATACTGGTATCGGAACTGCAGGTACTGAACGAGTCGCAAACTCCACCGTTTACTATCGAGGAAAATACCGACGGCGGTGATGACATCCGCATGAAATACCGTTACCTGGACTTACGCCGTACCAATGTGCGTGAAAACCTGGAACTGCGTCACCGTATTACCTTTGAAACCCGCCGTTACTTAGACCAAATGAACTTTCTGGAAGTGGAAACACCCATTCTGATTGGTTCAACGCCTGAGGGAGCACGCGATTTCGTGGTGCCTTCGCGAATGAATCCGGGTGAGTTTTATGCTTTGCCACAGTCGCCACAGCTTTTCAAACAGCTGCTGATGGTGTCGGGCTTCGACCGTTATTTCCAGATTGCCAAGTGTTTTCGCGATGAGGACTTGCGTGCCGACCGTCAGCCTGAGTTTACACAGATTGACTGCGAAATGTCGTTTGTAGATCAGGAAGACGTGCTGAATTTGTTTGAGGGCATGATGAAACACCTGTTCAAATTCGTGAAAGATATTGATTTTGCTGAATCTTTCCCACGTATGACCTGGCACGAAGCTATGCGTCTGTACGGTTCCGATAAACCGGATATCCGTTTCGGAATGCAGTTTGTGGAGTTGAAAGAAGAGGTTTCGGGGCATGATTTTGTGGTGTTCGACAGTGTTCCCTATGTGGCAGGTATTTGTGCCACCGGTTGTGCAGCCTATACGCGCAAGCAATTAGATGAACTGACCGATTTTGTGAAGCGTCCACAAATAGGAGCGAAGGGACTGGTATATATCCGTTGCGAAATGGACGGCACTTTCAAGTCTTCGGTGGATAAATTCTATTCTAACGACGACCTGAAAGCTATTGCAGCCAAGTTTAATGCACAACCTAGCGACCTGATACTCATTCTGGCAGGTGCTAAGATAAAGACACAGAAGGCTTTATGCGAATTGCGTCTGGAAGTTGGAGCGAGATTAGGTCTTCGTGATAAGAATATATTCAAACCCTTGTGGGTGATTGACTTCCCGTTGTTCGAATGGGACGAGGAAACTCAACGCTATTATGCTACACATCACCCGTTTACGTCACCAAACCTCGATGATGTACCGTTGCTTGACACCAATCCTGGCGACGTACGAGCCACAGCTTACGACATGGTAATCAACGGTGTAGAACTGGGTGGTGGATCGATACGTATTCATGATTCACAGCTTCAAAACCGCATGTTTGAGCTGCTCGGATTCACTCCGGAAAAGGCTCAGGCACAGTTCGGCTTCCTGATGAGTGCTTTCCAATATGGTGCGCCGCCTCATGGTGGACTGGCATTCGGTCTGGACCGACTGGTTTCACTCTTTGCCGGACTCGATACTATCCGCGACTGTATGGCTTTCCCGAAAAACAACTCGGGCAGGGACGTAATGATTGATGCACCATCAGTAATCGACCAATCGCAACTGGATGAACTGAATCTGGTGATTGATTTGAAACCCCAAACCCCTAAAGGGGCTTAAATAGCTTCACACTGAGTCGCAAAGACACTTACTAACAAGTGCATTTTCAGATTTTCTGATGATGCACTTATTTTAAGTTCAACTCTATTCATTTTGAGTAATTCTACTTTACTAAAATAAAACTTGGTCAATACTTAACCACAATAGTCACAATAGAAAACAAAGAAAAGATAAATTTTAGAACACAATAGGTTAATACCTGACTGTATTTTAAGGGAAATCACTCACTCATAACAATGAAAATATTATACCATTGTATCTATTGTGGTTTAATCTTTAATATGCTAAAGTAGAACTAATATCCTGTTTTATTTGGTATAAAGAAGGCAGTAAGGTTAAATCCTTACTGCCTTCTTCATGAGGTACGAGCTAAAGAAATTATCTTTTTAAAATTTTGGTAATTGTATTAATTCCATTTTCTTCCGTAAGATTGATAAGGTATATACCTTTTGATACAGATTCAAACTTAATCAGTCCATTTGCCTGAATCTGTCCGTTGAATAAAGTCATTCCACTCATGTTTAAAATACTGACTGTACATTTGCCATTAAAATGACCGAAATGCAATTCATTTGTAGTAGGATCAAGGTATACTTTTGCTGTATTATCCGAAAGTGTATTTACTCCTGTTGCGTTTTTGTATATTGAAATTACCTTTTCCTGAGTATTTACAATCATATTGAGAGTCAAATCGTCAGTCAAAGTTGCTTTCAGAAGAATAGTCATAATAGTTGTTCCGTCAGTCGGTGAGTTAGCAGCTGCAAGACCTACCACATACTTATCGGAACTGATATTTTTAGCCTGAATCATCGAAGATGTTATTATCGGCTTATCCAATGATGAAAGATCTCCGGTTATTGATAGGTTTAATCCGACTAAATTACCGTACGACCTGAAAACAATACGTGAGTTCTCTACGCTTGCGGTTACGTCGGCAATATCCGATATAGCAGTAGTTTTCATAACGGTAGGTGCGCTATTTAAACCTACTATTTCAATAGGGAATTTATCGATCAAATCAACAGATTTTTTCAGGATTAAGCCTGCATCATAAGCTGTAATAGATTGATTACCATCCACATCGGCCACATCGGTTCTGAGTGCTTCCCATGGAGTAGGATCTACCGTAGGCAATGGATTTAATCCTACAGATTTGACAAGTGCCAGCGAAGCATCATAGGACTGCACTTCCTGATTGTAATCCACATCGCCGTATGCTATAATTTCAATGCTTCCTTCCCTGATACTGTCAGTCTTTGTTGAATTCAACAGGAACTTCGTGAAATCAGGGGTTGTTACACCCGATTTATCTATGCTAAACTGTAGATTAATCAAGCTTCCTTCTCCTGCCAGGTATGCATCTGACATAAATCCGACCTTGAGTACACCGGGAGTATTGCTGTTTACAATTACCGAACCCGAATTCGTCATCAGAGTGTCAGTGTTATAATTTTTGTATTTTAACCGTACAGAATCATATCTCATCTCGAACTGATAAGCCGAAATGGAATCATCTTCAAAAATAACCGCTGATTTTACAGGGATGCTTATCTCTCTGCTTGTCAGTTCACGGATATTATCGGTTTGAATGTAATAAGCTCTTTTTACTATATTTTGGAAACTCTTCCAACCTACAGCCTGGCGATATTTGGAAATGGATGATTCCTTTACATACAATTTACAATGTAAAGTATCAACACCTAAAAACACATTTTTATCAATGCTTAGTGGGATTGATCGGTATGAATATATTGATTTCAACCTGGAACAACCATGAAAAACATTATTACCAATAGTACTTACTGAAGCAGGAATTGTTAATTCTTTCATTGTGCATTGATCAAATGCCCAATTATTTATTGTACTAACAGATGAAGGTATGTATATGGCATTTATAAAATAACATCTTTCAAAAGCACTATCTTCAATTTTGACTACACCATTTGGAATATTAAATCTCCCAGAGATTAAAATCGGACAATACTAAAGAACTGTTTTTAATTTATTATACAATACACCGTTAAGACTTGAATAATTTGGATTATTATCATCTACATTTATCAAGGGATTATTAAATGCCCTATAACCAATACACTTTACCGAAGCAGGAATATTTATATTTCTTAATTCATAACACTCTTGAAAAGAAGTTATTCCAATGGTATCAACTGATGCAGGGATATTAATACTCTTTAAATTATAACACATAAAAAAAGCATCATTCCCTATAGTTTTCACGGAATTACCAAGAATTACATCTGTCAATGCCGAACATGCAAAAAAAGCCGTTTTATCAATAGTTATTACAGAATCAGGAATAACAATACTTTGTAAGCCAGAGTTGTAAAATGCCTGTTGTCCAATATATTTAAGAGACTTAGGAAGTTTAATACTCATAATGCCACAACTATAAAAGGTATTTTCTTTTATAGAATCTACCATTCCGGGTATGGTAATCTCTTGCAAATTCTGACAATACTCAAATGTATAAGCGCCAATATAATTTACGGATGAAGGGATAGTTACACTCTTCAAACTATCACACCTGTTAAAACTATAATTGCCTAGAGAAGTTACCGAACCAGGAATAATTACATTTTTCAGTTTCTGTGAAGCCATAAATGTAGAATCGGCAATACCGGTAACATTATATACTGATTGTGAGTAACTTACTTTTGAAGGCAAACTTATATTTCCTGAATACAAATTATTGTCCCAAATATTAATGTGTCCATTGTTAGTTACACTAACTGAATTGAATCCTGTTACCTTATAATAAATTCCATTCACATTAAAACGTGTTCCTATTGTTAACATTTCAACAATGTTGACAAAATCTAACCAGACTGTTGCCTTTTGATACAAACTTTTTGTTCCTGCAGCTACATACAGGGTACAGGTAGATTTATTTACATTAGTAAAAATATTAGTACTACTTAAACCAACCGGAGCCTCTGCAAATGTTCGAATAGTTGCCAAACTTGTGCATCCTGAGAAAGCATAATTTCCAATGGAAGTTACAGACGAAGGAATGATTACATCAGTCAGAGAAGTGCAACCCTGAAAAGCTGAAACAGCTATCGTTGTCACTGAGTTTGGCATAGTAACACTCTTAAGACCTGTACAATTAAGGAAAGCACAATAACCAATTGAGGTTGCTGAATTTGGAACCGTAAAATTGCCCGATATGAATGTAGAAGCCACAATAAGCTGAGTTTTAGATTTATTGTAGAGAATACCATTCATGCCGGAATACACAGTATTTGCTTCATCTACTGATATTAAACCAGCAAACATATTAAATGCACCTTCACCAATGCTGACAACTGAAGCAGGAATAATAATTTCCAAAAAACCTGAACAACCATAAAAAGCATACTGACCAATAGTTGTAATTGAAGAGGCAATATTTACACTTGTAAGGTTTTTGCAATTGTAAAATGCATTATCGGCTATGGAAGTTACCTGATAAGTTGTACTTAGATAGATAACATTACTTGGAATTTTTACATCATTTACATAGGTTCCACCGCTTGTTACAGCTACAGTTGTTGTGCTTGTAGTAATGTATTTAATCCCATTTACTGTAAAAGTGATTTGTGCGTATAAAAAGTTTGAAAATAATAAGCCCGTGACTAACAAAAGGATTATTTTGTAATACATGGAGATACCGGCAAATTTACAAAACAGGAATGAACATGGAAATTTGGTTTCTTTTAAGGAATCAGAACCCTGAAGAGGAGAATGTATACTTACAGGCATACTTTCAACGATAGAAAATTTTGGTGTTTTCATATGCATATGTTTTAAAAAAAAATTTTATCCGTAAGGAAAAATCAAACAGCAAGAAGACTATCATTGCAATATTGATTTGGGATATTACTGCATTCTTAAATCATTTTATAGGCCGTATAAATTGATGTAATGCCAGCCACTAGGACCGTTTTACTGAGTTCACACAGAATCCCAAAAGAATATTAAAAACTAAATGTAAATCAAAATTTATATTTCAACATGCAAAAAAACATGACAAATATATAAAAATACTTTTATACAACTATATCATTTTTCTGGTATTTTAATTTAAATATTACAATCAGGGAATTGGTGGGAGTAAGTAACGTATAAAATCACAACTCAGTAGTGTGTAGAACGTATAGATAAATGAAGACAAAATTGTAAATATCTGAAAATCATTCCGACATGTCCCAATTAAGTTCTAAAGAATATTTGATGATATACTCTTAATATTGTTCACTAGAAGGTTACAGGTTTTTAAAACGTATTTGGTTCTTTGCGTATGAACAAGCAGAGTAGAGCATACAAATCTTTCCATAAATCCTATTATACATAATATAAATTATAAGATTAAAACTCTCAGAATTCTCTAAAGCTGTTACAGGGCTTATCATTCCCCCAAATAGCGGCTAATTGAGTATGTTTTGAATTGCTGAGAATCGCGTAAATGAAATTATCCGGAATAATTTGCAGGAAAATTTAATTCTCAGAAAGTTGTGTGAGAAAAAAACAGGAATGAAAAATAAGTTTCTGAAATTGAAAACATTTATTGATATAGGTTCGGTTATTTGCGGAATTGAATAAATATCATGATGTACAATTATTGAGGAAAATCAGTCAATCCTTACAGAATGCTTATTCAGACAGAAAAATGATTTATTATTGATTGCTTATCATTCATATTTATATTTTTATGCCCTACTCCGTTTTACCTGAATATTTACACATTTCAATTAACTTAATATATTGTAATAATACTAATAGATAAAGTCTGGTTTGTAAGATTTCTAAACCCGCCCCAAGCCCCTAAAGGGGTTGTCAAGAGTGGCATGCGTAGTTATCAGCATTAAATTCAGAGATTTTTTTAAAAGACAAAAGTAATTTCTTATCCCCTTCAGGGGCTTGGGGCGGATCAAACTATCCTACCTGTACTATCTTTGCACTTCCTGCATGTTTCACCTCGGTAATCTCGCCACCAAAGCCCACTTTGCCAAATTCGATGCCAATACTCAGCAGCAGACACACATTTTCGGTCATAAATTCGCGCAATTCCTCGTTCATTTGCAGCTCAATGCTTTGTTGTTTCAGCACATTATCTGCTGAATACCAATCAGTTACATGTTCCACACACACGCCCTGCATCAAATCCACCAGCGGTTCAAAGTTATAAAACAAATTCTGCGGGTTGTACACCATATCCGACACGGCGCCCAGACATACCACCAGTCGGAAATACGGCAGGCGCTGAACGTTGAGGATATCATTGGCTGTATTTATGCGCGGAAAAGTCACACTGGCTTCCAGTGTTTCGCGATTGATTTCGCAGGTTGGCAAAACACGTAACACACTGTTTAACGGATAGTTACGATTAAAACTGAAGCCTTCAAGTGCCTGACGGAATGTCGTCAGATACAGTCGGCGTTCACCGGGCTTACCCACCTGATCCATTTTCATCAGGTTTTTGCCTATGCCCGTCCACACCGGTGACAGATTGAAATCGCACAGGCGGTAATTCATACCCACAGCCTGCCGCACTGCACGGGCAAATTGCACACAAGCCCCCCACTCCTGCTGATGCTGGCGTAACTTCTCAAACTCCGGCCCTTTTGCCATGCGTTGCTTACTGGGACCACCTTTGGTGCGCATAATTACCTTGTCACTTCCCACCCGGGTGTAAAACGTCATTCCTTTTATACTGCCAGTTACCTGCAGTGCTCCACGTACGATTGCCATCTCCTTATTTACGACCCCCAACCCCTAAAGGGGAGTTGAAGTTAGTGTCGCCTCCTTTTATTTTTCTTGTAAATGATTGTTCTATATGTTTCTTATCCCCCTTTAAATGTTAGGAGTCGGTCTTACATTATTACACCTTACAAAAGTACATCATTTGATTTATATACGCAACTGTCACTAATATATCACGTTCTTATATTAATACGGTATATTATCGTTTTATTACCGTAATATATACGTCAAATAACCGTGAGATAGTTGGCATAATTTCACTGCATACGGCTGAAAAAGAAACATTTTTATAACCGCTGAGAATTGCACAGAAATTTGAATATACATTGAGCATCTGATTATTGAAAAATAAGATAACAGGACTACGTCCCTTAAAACATTGTGCATAATAAACGCTACGAAGAGACCAGGGCTACGCCCCTATTATAATGTTTCAATACAGAACTTCTAAGAAACCCTAAGGGACATAGTCCTGCAATCTTAGTAGAAAAGGAATAAAGATTATATTTAAGGGGTGTAGCCCTGACATCTTTTTCATATCCGGCCTATTCGCTTCATACCTCCCCAAGCCCCTAAAGGGATGTAAAGAGCTTTGTCTGTGGTTTATTTATCTGCGAAAATCTGCGGGAGATGTTTTAAGGATAGAACGCGGATATTCACAGATAAGGCGGATTCAAAAACGGATTTAGTCATGCAGGCCTGACTGATCAGTATCCGGACTATCTGAAATCAATCCCGCTTGCCGGGATTCAATCCGTCCCGATATTTATAAGGATAAATCCGCAATATCTGCGTTCATCCGCGTTCCATAAATTCAGACCTCCCTCCAACTCCCTCCAGGGAGGGAGAGTTCTGAACCCGGAAATTTTTTGCGACTATTCAGTTTTGTTTTCAGGTGATATATTTTTTCTTATCCGTTT
>JBAXPM010000044.1:0-31333 GCA_037132235.1 Paludibacter sp. | reverse complement strand
GTTCTGTAAGTGTCTGCACCATTGCAACTTATTTCCGGATAACCCAAATCGTCAGCTAAAATAAAAATGATATTTGGTTTCTTCAGATCCTTTTTTACCTGAGCATAAGCATTTACACTCAACATACCAGCTGCTACAATACCGGCAGCTTTAAGAAATTCTTTGTGTTTCATTTTATAAGAATTTATAGTTGATAAATTTTGAAATTAGAAAATTGTTGATGACTTATTGTAGTTCTGAATCCAAAATAGCCTTGTTTGTAAGGTGTTTCGTCTTTCAGTTCCCAATACAACTCATCGTTTAAGTAATACTGAATCAGCCCGTTATTCACTATTATTTTGATAGAATATTTCTTATTACCTACCAAAAGGTGTGCCACATCAGAATATTCTTTCAGAACAGGTTTGTTACCGTCGCTGTTATATTTGCGAAAACGGGTGAATTTGTTGTAATGACCGCCTACACCGGCATAATACAAATTCAGATTGTCGTACGAAGAAAATTTTCCATCGCGTTTTATCATTGAACCCGGGCATGCAGGATCATTAGCCATCCAGAAAGCATTCATATCCGAAACACGATCATTTACACCACCGGCATCAATTAATGTTTCGTTGTATGTAATCATAATGTTACCAGACAACTTTTGTTTGAACCATACTGTTGCACCACGCGAACTCACTAAATCGAGTTTTGAATCAATGAGTTTTATACCGGATGTTTCCGGAATTTCAAATTCAGCAGTCCAGTTCGATAGATCTTTATTGAAATAATCCGAATAAAGCAGTTTGCCTGCATTTTCTTTCTGAGAAAACACAAGCAAACTATTTAATACAAAAATGATATGCAGAATTTTTTTCATCAAATTTCCTATTCTACTTCACCACTTTTTTTGTCCTTCTTTATTTTTTTTCCTTTTTTCTCAGGAGTTGTACTGATAGCTTCGTGCCAATCTGCTAATTTTGAATAATTTGCATATTGAACATGCTCACGGTTCATTGCTTCAGTGAACATTTTTTTCATCAATGCTTCTTCTTTGGCATACGCTTTATCGCCAATTAAACTCTTAGTTTCAAGTGGGTCTTTGTCATAATCATACATTTCGCTTGCAACGATTTTTGCCTGACTGTAAGGAAATTCAGCCGAATACAGGTCGCCAATCCACTCGGTATAACGGAAACGTTTGGTTCGAATGGTATAACCCATGGCATCTTTGCGCGGATACTGACTGAAAGCATATTCTCTTAATTCAGCACCTGGATTTTTCATGGCAGGAACAAGGCTGATACCGTCTAAGTATTTTGGAGCCGGAATTCCACTCAAATCACACAAAGTTGGGAAAATGTCTACAAATTCACATTGTGTCATTGGTTTAATGCCCGGTTTCATTCCTTTTACGCGCATGAGCATACATGCATGAGTAGCTTGTTCAAAATCAGTGTGTTTATTCCAAAGTCCGTGATCACCCAAGTGCCAGCCGTGGTCACCCCAAAGCACAACAATCGTGTTGTCACTCAATTTTAGTCGATCTAATTCATTGAGCACTTTTACGAGTTGAGCGTCCATGTACGACATAGCCGCATAGTAACCGTGGATTAATTCTTTTTGCTTATCAACTGGTAAATGGTCCAGGTCTTTCTCCGAATAACTGTCGAATTGCGGAATGTCGGTATAGCTTTTCAACTCACCCGAAGTATGATAAGCTAAGTCAGGACTTCCTTCAGATTTATGTTGGAACGGTGCAATTGAAAACTGGTCACGTTTGTATAAATCCCAGTATTTTTTTGGTGCAACAAATGGTAAATGTGGTTTATGAAAACCTACAGCCAGGAAAAATGGTTTTCCATTTCCTTTCAGTTGGTTCAGCAATTTGATTCCTATTTCAGCACAAACACCATCCTGATAGGCATTATCGGGTACGTCGGCACATTCAACAGCCGGCCCTTTTTTACCTTTTTCAGGTACGAAATTTACATAAGTTTCAGCTTTATCATTAATCCATGGAGTTGACCAGGATGGCGCATCATGTCCCGGACCTGCACTTCCAACATGATAAATTTTTCCAACGGCTGCTGTTTCGTAACCGTTTTTAATAAAGTATTCAGGGATGGTCACAGCATTTGTATTTACCTGACGGAAATTTGTTATCAAATCCCATACTTTGTTTTTGTCAGGACGCATACCGGTAAGACAGCTGGCACGGGTAGCGCCACTGATGGCCTGCTGTACATAACAGTTCTGGAAAGCCATACCTTCATTTGCTAAGCGATCCATACCCGGCGTGATAGCCATTTTATCACCATAGGCAGCAATCAATGGTTTCAAATCATCAACTGCAATAAATAACACATTTGGTCTTGTCTGCTTTGCTTCTTGTTTTTGTGCCACTGCAGGCATAGTAGCCAAACCTAACAAAGCAAGGTTTAAACTGCTGTTCTGAAATAGTTTTTTCATGATCTTCGTTTTTATAAAATATAATTTTAAATATTTCTTAGAGTTTATTTCTTTGTACCATCATCCATTTTGGACCAACCTCAGTGGCTTTGAGTGGGTGATTAATTATTTTTTCTGAACTGATTTCGTCAGCTCCAATGCCTTTTTGGTTAGAGCGTTTTTGACCGTCCATATCAATTTTTACATCCGAAACCACACCACCATTTATCAGTGGACTGTTTTTTTCAGGACGGAAAAGACCATCTTTTGAAACAGTGAATTTTGGATTTAGAAATTTAATACCATCTGGAATTGAAACATTCATTTTGCTGCCCCAAATAATATTTCCTTCGAAAATACTGGGCTTAAACTGAAAAATATCCAACGGTGGATTTTTATCCTGTTCTGCAATACTTATTGAGTTAGCACTGCAATTAAACACCACATTATTTACAAACCGGTTGTTCTCGGGTAATAGAATCATTTGTAAATCAGGCCAGTGATTTTGATAGGCAAAGCCAATATCAATACCATTTCCACTGCAGTTAACTATCGTATTTTGTGCAAAATAGCCATCTTTTACTTGTAAATATTTTGGTAATTCTTTCTTTTTCGGAGCAAAATGGTTGGTCAGGCTTTTTTCATAATATTCACCGGTTATTAGTCGTAAACCATCTTCAGCTACATCAGCAATGTAATTATTAATCACACGATGGTTTGAACCTGCCACTCGAATGCCCGTTGTACCCTCTTGTCCCTGTCCAAAAATAAAGTTTCCTTCAAAGGTATTGTTTTTTCCACGTCTGCCAACCAAACCACCTCTTGAAGCGATGACTGTATTGAAACGAACTATATTGTTGTTCGATTTGAGGGAAATTATTTCAGTTCCTTCACCATCGGCATGAGTAAAAAGATTATATTCGATAGTAAAATAAGCACCGTCGTCACCCGGTTGGTCGGCATGACCATACCCGAAAATACGAAAAATTTCACGACCATTAGCTTTCCGAATGTAGGGAATATCCTTTACAACACAGCTGTCGACCTTATTATAACGGGCATTTTCCTCGTAATTCTGAACCACCGGATTCATATTACTTTTCCCTTTGAAAAGGCAATGATCCATACGATTATAGCTTCCCTGAAAATAAACCCAATAATATGCAGTTTTAAAATTGTCAGGATTATAATCTTTAATTATTGTGTTTGTAAGTCTGCAATTGTCTGATTGAAAAGTAATTACCGATCCGCTTTCAATAAATCCATTTTTAAAAAACAAACCATCAACGACTAAATAGGGTGCAGAAAAAGTCAGGGTAGAATTTCCGCTTAAAACTACTTTACCCGGAGTTTGAGCACATAAAGTTATTGGAGCAGAGGCATTTGCAGTTGAATTGAAATTGATTACTGAATTTTTCCATATACCATCTTTCAAAACAATAACTTGTCCGGGTATAGCTGAGGCAATGGCGGAATTCAGTTCGTTTATATTACTTACAATCTTTTGAGCAGTTGATGGTAGCGTTAAACACAAAAGGACAAAACAGATTAGATTCTGTTTCCACTGAGATTTAGTTATAGGGATTATATTTTTCATTTTTTTTCTTTAATCATCAGAAACTTTTTTCGAGGATTTTCCTTTTTTCGAAGTCAGAAATTCATCCTCTATTTGACGAAGATATTTTTTTGTACGATTATCAGGGATAGGTGTAAGTCCACGCTTACTCAAATTCGCCATCAATTCTTTCTTCAGATTTTCTTTTATTGTTTTATACTTCGGATCATTTGCATAATTTATAGTTTCTCCCGGGTTTGTTTTCAAATCGGTAAGTATCTCGGGGTTACCGGGTAATTCATAAATGGTGTATTTGTAACGCCCATCGTGAATTTGATTGGCATTATAATCTTCGGTTATTATGTATTTTCTTTCGGGTTTTTTGCCTTCCCCTGTCAGGCAGGACTTTAATGACACTCCGGGTAAACTTTCAGGACTTTTAATGCCTGTTAAATCACAAATAGTCGGGATAAAATCCAGTCCATTACACGTTAATGTTGTGTTGTCCTGAAAATTCGATTTAATGCCCTTTCCGGCAAAAATAAATGGTACCCGCTGACATTCCTCAAACATAACGTTTTTGGTAATTAATCCGTGTGAGCCGTTCATTTCACCATGGTCGGAAGTGAAAACAATGATTGTATTATCCGTTAATCCGGATTTTTCAAGCGCATTTAATACTCTTCCTATCTGAAAATCAACACTTTCAGTTAGTCGACAATACATCCAGCCATATAAATCCCACTCAGCTTTTGACCAGTTTCTGCCCTGATTTGCCATGATAACCATTTCAGGTTCTTCACCATTAATCGGACTTGTATTTGTGGCATGAGGCGGAATTTGTTTCTGATAAACTTCGGGGCTGAGGGTTTTCTGAAGTGCTAATAATCTATCGGTTTCATGCACGTTTTCGGCTGGTAATTTACCTGGATACCTGGCATCCATACCTGCTTTATAACAAATATCGTGAGGATTCAGGAAAGATAAGAATAAAAAGAAGGGTTTGTTTTTTCCAATAGTTTGAAGAACCTGTTCGGCATAAATGGCCGGACCATCATAGGGGTCTGTATCGTTCAATTTAAAACCATAACCGGTAATGTCTCTTGTTCCGGTATAAAGATGAGTTTTTCCTGAATAGAGTGTTTCATAACCTGCATTACTAAAAAGATTTCCTAAAGCATCCGTAGTGAGAATTTGCCTTACTTTAGATTCGTTGTAAGCCGGTGTGTTTTGTTTTACACCAACTTCGGATGCGTAATGACCCGTTAAAAGCGAAAACCGCGATGGCATTGAAACCGGATTGGCACAATAGGTTTTCTCAAAACGATAACCCATTGATGCAATTTTATCCATATTCGGAGTTGATAACCACTTGTTTCCTTCACAGCTCATCATATTATAAGTCTGTTGGTCGGTCATAATAAACAACACATTTGGTTCAGTTTGAGCCAACAGAGGAATTGCACTGAAACCTAGTAAAGCCAGATTAAGTTTGTTTGAAGGAAGAATATTTTTCATTTGTAACTTGTTATTAGTCAATAATTATTTTAAAATTACTTTCTGGGTTATAATAGTAACAGGAGTTTTAAACCGACAAAAAAAAACTCCTGAACCAAGATTTGAGAGATCATTATTAAAAGTGAAACTACCGGATGCCAGATTTCCGGAGTAAATATTTTTTATCAATTGACCTGATATATCTACCAACTCAAAATCGCAAAATCCGGATTTTGAGTTTGAGCATGAAATATTCAGAATTTTATTTTGACCTAAAAATACAGAAAAGGTTGAATTATCATTCATAATATTATTTCCGGTATTTAAAGTCAAAACCTGAATTACGTTTGAATAATCAGAATTCATACCACAGGTTGCATAAACACGGTAATAGTAAGTTGAAGAGGCAGAGGTGTTTATATCGGTAAAACTTGAAGTGTTTGAAGGAGTTGTTCCAATCTGAGTGTAATTAATTCCATCTGTTGATCGTTCAATTCTAAAACCATTTTCGGTAGTTGAATTATCAGTCCAGGTTAACTTTACCTGATTTGAAAAAACTTCATTTGCGGACAAGTTGGTTGGAGCATTTAACGAAAGAGAACGATAATAATCAAAACATCGAACAAACTCAACGCCCTCTGAAATTAAGAACTGTACAATTAATTTGAGTTGATCGATAGTTGCCGGATTTTGGGAATATGTATTAGGATGGCCCTGTAAAACCATGTAATCTTTATAGGTATTTTTATATGTATTGTAATTAGCAACAAAATAGTTGTAAACTGGATTAGCAGTGGCACTTTCCATATTTACGCGATTATTCATGTAAAAGACTCCGTTGGTAGCCGAAATTACATTACTAAACATCATGACTTTATAATTTGGATTTTCACCTATAACTGTATTTGTTACGGCATCACTGGCATTGTATGGCGTGCCAAACGAATGCATCTGAATGCCAAGATAGCTTTTAATCAGATTTGTTGCATTTTCAAAATGCGTTTTCTGATAATCATAAGCCGTACCCGAGAATTCCGGATTTACATGATCATACCCATGATTCCAAACTTCAAACAGGGTGTCTCCTGCCTGATTTGTTGAGTTTAGGTAAGGTGCCATAACTGCGCCGGCTGTGTTGTCGAAACGGTTGGCTATTGCTCCCATATTGGCTTTTACATTGTTTGCTTTAAGATAATCATATACGGCTGAAGCTGCAAAACCTGTACTTGTGTTTACACTAAAATCATCTAATTTCAGAATAATTTTTAGTTTATTTTTTGTTGGAATATTCGCTCTGAGAAGCGTAAAAGCAGTTGACGCGGATGACAGATTTGAATCGGTATAATTACTTCCATCTCCTTTTGCAATAACTTTGAAGGTGTATGTAAGGTTTGGCACTAATTTACTAACTGCGATACTCGCTGAACTTTGTCCGTTTACATTGGTTGAATCTACAAATGTACTGCCCCAATAAACTTTTACCGTATATCCAACTGCATTGCTAACCGGAGTCCAGTTAGCAGTAAAGCTGGTAGAACTTATATTTGTAGCACTTCCAACTGTTGGTGCGGGCAGGTTGGTAGAAACGGGTGGCACGTATGATTTGGAAGTTACAGCTTCAGCCCATGTTGTAGAAACACGAATACCACCCATATAGAAATAAACGTGATTAGATGCATTTCCTCTCATAATCAGGTGACTAAGCGTTGTTATTGTCGTAGTTACATTATTTACTGAACCATCATCAAAAGTGCTGGCAGAAGGTTCTGTTGAAGAATCCAAAATAGGATTTACAAAAAGAGAAGCTTTTGTACCGTCCCATTTCACTACAACAAGATAAGTTTGAGTTGCATCCAAAATAGTTGAATTCCACTGAATAGCTGTGGAAGTCGTTGAATATCTGGTTATTCCAAGTTGAAAGGTTGTTGCAGAAACGCCTTTGTTCCAGATATGAATTCCGCCGGTTGAAGTTCCTGAGTTTGTCATTCCGATAATTTGTGCATTTGAACCACCTTGTGCCTGCACTTTATAAAGAAATGATAAATATACTGGTGCAGAAACCGATGAGCCTCCATTTATTGGCTTATACGAAGTGAAAGATGCACCGCTTGCACCTTTATAATAATTATTTAAGGTTAATCCACAGCCGGAATAAATATATTGCAAACTTGAATTGATGTATGTAAGTGAAGGTGATTGCAACGTTCTGGTTGCAGTTACAGGTGTTCCAACTGTTGTGGTTGTCCAACCTGAGTTGGCAAGTGAGAAATCTGAATATCTTAACGTATCAGTTAAGAGTTCAGTTGCATTTGATGTAACAAAAACAACACACAAAAGTAAAATAAAACTAATTTTTCGCATACAATAAAAAAACATTGGTCGACCAGTATATTGGTCGACCAAAAGTAGTATTTATCGTCAAAATATCAAAATAAAAAGAGGATTATTTTGTCAAATATGCTGTAAAGCATATATTTAGAAGAAGAAGCATGGGAAAAATGGAACAAAACCCTTCTTTTTGAATAACTATTTGTAAAACAGAAATTAAAATAACGAACAAGTTGGCGATTTCATCTTTGCAGGCTTATTTTGATTGCACTGATATAAATCAAAAATTACTTTTACTTCTTTCCTAATTTTAGTCGTTGACTTTCAAAATAATTCAGCAGTTTAGCTTTCATATCTTTTGAAACATCGGTGTACAATTTTTCGTCAACCACGTTAACGGTTTCGTTCGGATCTTTCTGATAATCATATAATTCAGATGCAACAACCAGGTTTTGATCAAAGGCACGGTTTGTCCGGAAATTATCTTTCATCCAAACCGTGTAACGATATCGTGATGTTCTGATTGAATAGCCCATACATTTCCCTTCAGCAAATCCTAACCGGCCGGTTTCTGCATCTGATCCATTCCTTGGATATTGACTTACAGAGAATTCCTTAACCGAAGAATCCGGTTTTTTCATAACTGACACCAGGCTTTTTCCATCTAAATGTGACGGAACAGGAACATTTGCTAAATCGCACAAAGTAGGGAAAATGTCAACGAATTCTGTCATCGATTTTGAAACAGATGGCTTAATCCAGGGTGCCGAAATAATGAGTGGTGCATGTGTAGCTTGTTCAAAGTTGGTGTGTTTGCACCACAAATTATGGTCACCGAGATGCCATCCGTGATCGCCCCAAAGGATGACGATGGTATTTTTCAATAAACCAAGAGAGTCCATGGCATGAAGCAAAATTCCAACCTGCGCATCGGTGTACGATACTGCGGCATAATAGCCGTGAATCAGCTCTTTTTGCTTGTCTAAAGGCAATGTCAACCCATAATCTTTCTGATCGGTAAATTCGGTCAAAGCAGGAATATCCGAATATTGTCTAAGCTCGCCGGCATTATGATAGGCTATAGCCGGACTGTTTTTCGATTTTTCCTGAAATTCGGCTACCGGCATCTGGTCGCGTTTGTATAAGTCCCAATATTTTTTTGGAGAAACAAATGGTAAATGTGGTTTCGAAAATCCAACAGCAAAAAAGAACGGTTTATTTTCTGATTTTAATTTAAGTAGTATCTCTTTAGCTCTAATCACATTAGCACCATCGTTGTATGCATTATCCGGCACATCAGCACATTCCACCGATGGTTTTACATGTGTCGAAACATATGTTTCAATTTCATCCTCAGCAATACCTTTTGCAATGGCTTCATTGCGGTATTTTTCAACAAGTGCTTTGGTTTCCGGCAATTGATAGGCGCCTAAGGCTGGCATACCGGTTTGAGAAGAGTAGTATTTTTCCTGAGTTTTGAAATAGTTATAATAAGGAACGCTCCATGAAGGTACGTCCATTTTTTTGTCGACACAACGTTGGTCATAAATTTTGCCAATTCCTTGTGTGCTATACCCTTGCGTGATTAGATATTGTGGCAAACTCAAAATGTCGGGATTTATATCACGCATTTTGGTTTTCAAATCCCAAACTCCTGTATAATCGGGACGCATACCGGTCATGATGCTGGCACGTGTAGGACCGGAAACTGCTTGTTGGACGTAGTTTTGCAGAAAGACAGTTCCGTTTTTTGCAATTCGGTCGATGTTGGGTGTTTTGACTAATTTGTCACCATAACAACCCAGAATTGGTTTTAAATCATCCACTGCTATAAAGAGAATATTGGGTTTTTCGGGTGCTTTTTTGTCGCTTTGTGCAAAGCACGAAACTGAAACTAAACCTGCAAGTGCAAGGTTCAGATTTTTTTGAGACGATTGTTTTTTCATTTTTTTGTTTATGTAAATGAATAAGTTTGACTGATTTTCAGTCCATTGAAATTCCTTTTGCTTTCATATACCGTCCTAATGCTTCAATGTAATAATAGTCGGCATAATTCAACGGAACATCAATTTCTTTATTTGCCGGCCAGTTCCCAACTGAATGTTTAAGGATGAATAACCCGTTATCACCTTTATCGGCAAGATAATTAGGTGATGACAAACTTATTAGAATTTTTTCAGCTGCGTCAAGATAATCTTTCCCATTTTTCACATAACCACTAAGTTCAATTAGTGCAGAGGCATAAAGTGCTCCGGCAGAAGCATCACGAGGTGCATCGGGAATATTGGGTGCATTAAAATCCCAATAGGGAACTTTGTCCGTTGGTAAATTTGGATTATTCAACAGGAAAGCAGCCACTTTGCGTGCCTGATCGAGGTATTTAGGGTCACGTGTTTCGCGATACATCATGGTGAAACCGTAAACTGCCCAACCCTGACCACGCGCCCATGATGAACTGTTGCTAAACCCCTGATGTGTAACTTTACTGATTACGTTTCCACTTACACTGTCGTAATTAATTACGTGAAAGCAACTGTTGTCAGGACGAAAATGATTTTCCAGTGTTTTGTTGGCATGCGAAACGGAAGCTTTTTTAAAAGAATTATTATTGGTAATTTTACTTACTTCGCACAACATTTCCAGATTCAGCATATTATCAATTATAACCGGATATTGCCATTCCTTACGCCCATCCCACGATTTTATCAAACCCACTTCGGGATGAAAGCGTGTCATCAAAGAATTTGAACCTGTAACCAACACTTTTTTGTAATTCTCATTACTGGTTAACCGAAAACCATTGCCATAGCTGCAATAAAGCATAAAACCTAAATCGTGAGTATCTTTCCGGTATTGAACTTTATCAAGAATTTCGGTATAAAATTCTGCTTCCTTTTTAAATTGCTCGTTGCTGGTTAGTTCATACATATACCAAAGTGAACCGGGGAAAAACCCACAAGTCCAATCCTTGTAATTTGCAAAACAAACTTTTCCGTTTTCGAATGAGCGGGGATTCAGTTTTCCGGCTTTATATTTCTCGGAAGCAGCTAAAAGTTGCTCCTGTGAACGGTCGATAGCGGTTTTCAACCAGGGTATTTCTTTGTAATTTCTAGCCGAAAGTGTAGTTGAAAATGCTAATAATAAGACAATTATGGTTTTTGGTTTTAAAGTCATAATAGTTGATGTTTAATAAATTACTTGATCGGTTTTGTTAAGTCAAGCCAAAGAATTGGATTTTTAAGTGGCATATTTCGTTTGCTCTCATCAGTTGGAAAATCTGCACTGCATTTTTCCCAAATTGAAATCCATTCGGGTTGTTGCTGAATAATGGCAGCAAAAAACATGAACGGACGGCGTCCGGGCTGTTCGTCCCAATGCGAAATATCTCTTTTGAATGGCCATTTTTCCTTGTCAATTACATAGGGTTTAATGAAATCAACCCCTTTTTGCATGCCTCGTCCGTCGGACAAAGTAAATTTCCAACCATTAAAATCGCTGTCAGTCAATAACCAGGTCAAAGTTGCCATGCCATCCAGGTTGAAAAGTTCGTATGAAAAAGGTTTTGTGCGCTCAATTTCCAGCGGATAACTTCCATCCTGCGCCATTTGTGTTGGTAATAGAATTTCCACGTAATGTTTCCGGCATTTTTCCAAAATGGTTTTGTCACCAACAAAGCGCGCATAGGCAGCCACCTGAGTATGCCACCAGGTACCGTGATTGTTTTTGGCATTCATTTCGTCATTTCCGTATTGGTGGGTATTAAGCCACATCATAAATGTTTTAAACCACGTATGAATAGTTTCACTGTCGGATTTTGACAGGTAAGGTGAATTTTCCAACACCTGTATCGACTTTGTAACTTCAATAAACGGAATTCCGTCAATAATTCCAATGCCACGTCCGGTATTTACCCCTTTAATTGCCTGAGCATAAAGGAAATTCGGGTTCATAATCGTTTCAGAATTCACAAACCACGCTTTCAAATGTTTCACTGCAGCTTCTGCATATACGGCTTTGCCGGTTAATAAATATGCTGAAGTCAGCGTACCAACTGCCCACGAAAAATCGCCGATTGCCTGACGGTGAAAATCAAAATTGGCAGGATTGTTCAACCCGTCTTTGCGAATATACGGTCCATCCGGGTTTTTTGGATCAGGCCACCAGTAGGTCGCTTCGGAGTAATAATCGTGAATACCACCTGCGCTTCTGGGACAAGAAAATGAAGTCACAGTTATAGGTTTTAACTGTAAAAAACTATCAGCCAAATGAATAATTCGTGGTTTTTCAGCTTTGATTATTCCGGCTTTGATTGAATTATTCAGCAAATCAGTTTTGTTATTATTTGACGAAAAACACGAAAAACCTACAAATAAAAATGAAATCAGAAGTTTTGTTTTAAATGACGATGCCATAGAATTATAGTTTTATAAATTTAGAATTAAAGGACTGATTTTCAATCCAGCAATTGATGATATATACGCCGGAAGGAAGATCCTGTACATTTATATTAATGTAACTTAGTGTAGAATCTGTTTCCCTGACTACCTTTCCCTGTGAAGAATGAATCTGAATATGAGTATTTTGATTATTATTCTTTAAGCTGATATTCAGAAAATTATCCGCGATTGTTGATGAAAGTTCAATTTTAGCTTCTGTAGGAATTAATTGATTTGTACTTATTATTTTACGTGCTGCAAGTTGTGCTTCATAAATTGAAGAAGGTATTAAACCTACTTTATTCTGACCTTCGACATAACCAATTGGGAAATTTGAAACCGTGTAGGGATTCCCTGTTATTGTTTTTGCCATACAGCCAATTGCATAATTTTGTCCGGTTGGTGGTTGTTGTAATGCGATTTTTCCATAAGATGAAGTAACATCACAATTCCATAATACTGAATGTACAGCTGCCCAGCCATGCCCGGTTCCCATGTTTACACGGTTATACAGTCCGAGTACAAAATCACGTTTCAGATTAATTTCTTTATGATTGTCAAATAACATGCCCTGTGTCCATTGCCGATGTCCTTCGTTCACAGCATTTATAGAATCGGAGATACAACGATGAAAAACATTTCCGGAAGTGGATGAAGTTCCGTTTGATATGTAATGATGACGTCCGTTGCGTGCATAGCAATTTGAAAACAGATTTAATTGCGAATAAGCATAGGTGTTGAAATTATACATTCGTTCACCGGTAATGATGGCAATCGGGTCGATTGCAGAGCAAGAAACAAAAGTGCTTCTGGTACAGGCTTCTGTGATGATTCCGGAATGTCCGAAATGAATAAATGTACAGTTTTTTGCCCATGAATTTTCACAGCTTTTAAAGCGTGAAGCTTCCCATGCATGATTTTCATCATCACCACCTAAGGTTTCAATATCGATTCTCAGGTTTTCAAGTCCTACCTGATTGATGAGGTTTGTCACATTGGGCTTGTAACAGTAGGATTGTGAAATGGATTTGTTTAAACTATAAAAAATAGGTGCATCAACAGTAATTTTGTTGCCGGATATATTGGTAATGAACCTGTTATACGAAATTGGCAATTGCCCGGATACCCAACGTTCATCGGGGTCAGTTGGAGCGGCAGGGTCAGGATAAGGAACACCGCCCTGATTTACCGCATCAATCCAGGCCTGAGTGCAGGGATGGTAAATAATGATACGGTCACCAACTTTATACAGCGAACTATTTTCTACATTAAAGCTAAAGGCTCCTTCAGGTACTATTTCATCCGTAATATTTGATGTTGTTTCGCTAAGTTGAGTTTTACCATTAATCTGACTTGAAGAATAACCAAGCACCACGACATCACGTTGAGGTGGTGTATTTCCACGAGCATAAATAACCGTAGAAGTCAACGTATCTACACTTTGTCCTACGCCACGTAGCACCACACCATCAAATTTTATATAAATCGTACCGTAAATATCATATTTCCCTGCTTTCAGAAGTACCGCACCACGAATTCCATTGGCATCTTTAGGTAATGAGCCAACGTAATCAATTGCAGCCTGAATGTTTTGAGTATTATCAGTTCCGGGTATTGCTGATATGGTTTTTAGGGTTAGAACTTCGGGTAAATCTACTCCACCACCTTTATATCCGGCATGACTAAAATCGGGTAAAATAAAACCGTCTTTGTCTGCAATGTAGGTTAGTTTCCCATTACTTTCAATACTCAGGAGTGCTGATTGCCAGTTGCTTTGAGCCATAATATTGCACAAAGTAAACAGAAAAAAAAAGAGTATTGAATAGTAACTTTTCATTGTTAAGTTCTATTTTCTAAGTCCGATATTCGAACCATCAACCGCCTTGCCTTTTAAGGGTGAATTGGCTGATAATGAGTATGTTTTCGAATCAAACAAAGGATTTTCCACACTTGAAGTGGTTATTCTTGCACCTTTTGTAGTTTCCGGTTTTGGGCAATTATAAAAGCAGCTTCTCGATGCTTTATTGTACAAACCCCAAAGCAACATGGATGATTTTACAGCGGAATTCGAGAAAATGGAATTGTTGATTTTCACGAACATGATGCGCGATAATTTCAAAATCGATTCTTTGGTTTTATTTCCTATTGAATCGAAAACGCAGTGATTGATAGAAAGTGAACCGCCAATTGTCGATTCATCAAAACCACCCCGGTAATAATCAAGCGCACAATCTGACAAATTTGCAAAAACAGAATTGCTAAAAACTACTGATTCAGCATTATACTTTCCATCTTCTTTTTCCTTGTGGAGATTGAATCCGCGGTATGAATCACGTATTGTCGAGTTTTTGACCACAATCGAATCGGCCATAGTGCTATTCAAACTATTGAAAACAGCACCACCTTCAACGCTGAAATCAAAAATATCGCAATTGTCGATAAACAATGAATAACCCAACGCATGTTCTGCTGTAACAAAACCATATTTCGGAGTTTTAGTTAATTTATTATCGCCTTCGCCATCAATTCTCACACTTTTGAAATGTACATAAACATCAGAAGCTATCTCAAACAAAGGTTCATCACCTTTGGCAGTTTTCATTTTTATAACGGGTTTTACCGCCAGTTTTGATGAGGCTGTAATAGAGATACTTTTGGTCAATGATATCGTTTTAGTTAGCACATGTTCACCTTCTTCCAGCATTATAATATCACCTGCGGCAGCTTTTTCAACTGCTTCTAACAAATTATCTGTTCCGGCTTTTACTTTAATGGTTTTGCCTTTTGGAAAATCCTTTTTTATTGCTGTCAAATCGGGTTTATACCAGGATGGACCGCAATTTTTGGCATTGGCGATTTCAGTTTTTGCTTTCTCATCTTTATCCTGAAATGCGCCAATCACCGGGTTTGTACGTTGTTGACCCATTATATCAGTGCTGATAAACGAAACTTTTTGAGCAGGAATTTTGCTATAAACCAGTTCAATGTCATTTAGTTGTGATTTTAATATTTCACCTGCGATTGTTCCCTTGTCGGAAGTTAATCCTTTTTTGCTAATCATCAGATTATTGCTGAAAGTAATACCATCAGTTTTATCGTAGCTTTTTATTAAAGCTGTATCGTTAGGGCAATAAACAATGTTATTGATAATTTGTGTACTTTGAGGAGTGACGGTGCGATTTCGTTCACCAACTCCCACGCAGAAGTTCCATGGCAACGTACAATCTACCCATGAGTTGTTAGAGAGAATTACATTTCTAACTGCCGCGTAACCTGTTGGTGGCGAATCAGGTATTGCATTCATGATCGTAAGCGGTGAACGGAACTCGTCACCACGAAGTTTGTAAAAGTAATTGTTATAAATTTTGTGACCTTCATTTATAACCCTGACTCCACCGGTAAATGGTTTCCCATTGCCAATAAACCAATTCCCTTTTACCTGCGCATTATTCCCGTGACGAAGCACCAGGCTTCCTTCCGATTCGAAGAAAGTATTGTTGATGAACTGATTATTGCAGGATTTGTTTGAAATAATTTCCACTTCGCCATTACAATGCTCAAAGTAATTTCCCTCAACAACTGTTTCAGAGCTAAGTGTACAAACTTCGCCAGTACCAATTCGGATTGACTCACCACCATTTGAACCCAACCGTGGGCGAGGACCGAAATAATTGCGGTAAATGTGGTGTTTGTTGTGAATGCTGTTAGAGTCATTCGGGCAAACAATCATCGTAGTGCCTTCGTTGGTTTTTCCACCGAAATAACAATGTTCCACTGAATTGTTTTTTCCCCATAATGCCACCCAGTTGTCAATTGTTTCGCGGTAGGGTTGATTAAATTTATCAATTACACAATTAGTAACCACACAGTTGTAAGCATAATCGGTGTCGGAGGTTTTAAATAGAATGGTAGTTGTACCCGGAGTGTAACCTTTTGTGAAAAATAACCCGGAAACAGAAAGCCAGTTGCCTGATAACGAAAGTGATGACTCACCCTGAATAAGGACTTTACCCGGAGTTTCAGCTTTCAGAGATATAAATTTCCCTTTTTTGCCATTTCCTTTGAAAACGATTTGAACATCTTTCCAAACACCGTTTGTCATAATGATGCTATCGCCGGACACGGCGGATTTAATTCCGCTGTTTAATTCTTTAAAGTTGCTTACCTTATAATTTTTGGCAACAAGTGAATATGATACAACGAGCACAAAGAAGATCAGAATACTAAATCTCTTTTTCATTTTGGAATTGTGTAATAAATTGATATTTAGGATTATAATCTGTTTGATTATAATGACTTTGTGGTCAACAGCTAAAAATACCACTGAAGATTTCTTCAGTGGTATTTTTAAAAAAGAATTATTTTACGATTGCGTTTTTGAAAATAATTTTAGCTTTTTCTAAATTAATAACAGCAACACTAATATTTGCATCAGTAGTACTAGGTGTGTCTCTACTTGTTGTAGCAGCACCAATGGCAGTGTTAAATGTGGTTTTTATAGATGAAGCAACCTGACCTTTTGCACTACCAACCGGAGTGTTGTTATATAACGTTGAAGCTGCAATAATTGAGTCATTTAACACAATACGATATGACACACTTGGCGTGAAATTAACGCGCGGCCCTGAAGGAGGAACATTTGATCCTAATGTAATCATTCCCCTTGCCATAATTTCTACGGAAGTTGCCGGTTTTGACGACGCAGGATCGGCAAGTATAGAATCTGCACGTAAAGCAGTTACATAGTTATTGTACACATAAGGTACATATTCATTAAAACCATACCCGACTTTAACGCTATAACACAAAGCCAATTGCTCTTTGATATAACTAAGACATTTTGGCTGATAAGTAGCCAGATCACTTGGAATAATGGCATTATAATAGGCTTTTATTGCGGTTTGCAATGAAGTAAGTGATCTGGTTATGAGAGGTGGAGCTAAGTTTGCTGAATCACGGGTATATCCGGCATTCGTAAGTGCCGTTAATAATTGACCTTTATCATATTGCAAAACTTTGCCGGCAGCAGCTCCGTTAAACCCTGAAAATAGTACAACAGAAGTATAAACTTTAGTTCCTGAAACTATCGAATCATATAGTTCTTTATGGTCGCAAAGATTAACTCTGCTAATAAAATTAAATCCCGAAGTGGCCATTTTTTTGTTTATAGCAATTAATTCAGCTAATGTTACATCGGGTTTTGCAAGCAATGTTGAATCGGTTCTTAAGTCGGCCAGATAAGCATTGTAGTATTTCGTAAAATTTAATGTTATCTGGCTTTGGTTATAATATCCTTTTGAATAACCAACATTACCTCTAATATATCCGGCGTAACAGGTGTCCAGGATTAGCCTTTGATTAGTATAAAAATCTTTATACTGTTTAACAAAATCCGCGGTTGGTTTTACCTTAAGAACTACCGGATCTTCATTAGTACAGGAACTTATACTTATTCCCAAAATAATTGATAACAGGAATAAAAATGAAAGTTTACTTATTTTTTTCATATTTCTGAATTTTAAAAAGATTAATAGCCGGCATTCTGAGTTAATGTTAAGCTGTTGCCGGAATTGTAAGTGTCAATTTCCTGTTGAGGTATTGGTAATAATAGCTTGCTTGTAATAAAATATTCTGGTGATGGTGGAATTATTGGTTTATATTTTGAGTAAATATTGTAAAAATCAAGACTATTAGCATTAGTCATTTCATATTTCAATATTGTAATCGCTTTTTCGGGATCACCATACGATTTATTCATCCGCAGTAAATCAAACCAGCGAATGTTTTCAAATGCAAACTCCAATCGTCTTTCAAGATATACTTTATCCAACGCATCCGTGTTTGATGTAAATGCCGTAGTATATTGAGTAACACCGGCTCTTGCCCTTATTGAATTAACATCAGCTCTTGCATTGTCAGGTGTAGTACCTTGTGCCAAAATCTCAGCCCGAAGTAATAAAAGATCTGCAAAACGTAATACTATCCAGTCATTTTCACCCTGGTTAACCTGTTGAATAGTAGGGTCAATCCATTTTCCGGGAGCTCCAATCATCGAAGAAGCTTTTTTGCCGTACCAAATAACCGACTGATGAAATCTTACGTTAGGAATACCGGCAGTTGTATCAGCATAAAATTTAGGTAAAAGGTCGTTAGGAGTTGCATTGTTGTCTCCACCAGGAGTTCCTACATTAAGGAAAAGGCCTGTTGGTGAACCGTCAGGTGCAAAATTCGACCAGAATGGGGAGCCTATACCCGAAGTTCCGCCTTTGAAACGAACAGCAAAAATGATTTCTTTATTCATTTCGTTTGTTATATCAAAAATGCTTGCATAAGGAGTTAATTGTTTGCCGACAACTAAAGCACCGGTTGTGAGTAATCCATGTGGGCTGTTTGTAATAATGTCATTGATAAGAACTAAAGCCGAATCTAAATCATTAGTTCCATGACGGGTAATATACGCTTTTGCCAACATACCTTCAGCTGCCCATTTTGTTACTCTTCCCAAATCATTGTAAGCATAAATTGAAGGTAATTGTGCGGCTGCTTTTTTTAAATCAGGCATAATCACTTCAGCGTAAATAGAGTCAACAGGCAATCTTTTCAATGTTTTTGCCTGATCTTTATCAAGCACACTTGTAACTTTAAACATGTCGCCCCAAAGATTCACCAATGAGAAATAATGGTATGCCCTGATAAACAACAATTCACCTTCGTATTGAGCACGTAATGTTTCTGAGGGGATTATGGTTTGACCTTTTGCAACTGCAGGTAGAACGGCATTGACATTCATGATGTTTGTAAAATAGTTGCGCCAGAATCCTAATAAAAGTGGTTGGCTTGGCGGTGTTCTGAAGAAACGGATATCACAATAATCCACCCTTCTGGTAGTTCCGGTGCCTGTATTTGCCACACAGCTGTTATCGGTTCTGTTTTCCGTAAATTTCCATTCATCAATGATAATCTGTTGCATACCCGAATAACAACCCATAACTCCGTATTGAATACTTATCTGAGAATTATAGAATCCAACCTGATTAATCTTTGATTCGGGGTTGTCTGTTATTATGTCATTACAAGAAGTAATCATAAGCACTGAAATAAGTGCTATTAATAATGCTATTTTATTTTTCATTTTCATACTATTTTTAAATCCGAACATTTTGGTAAATAATTAAAATTACTATCAGAAGTTTATGTCAAGTCCTACAGTATATGTTCTGTTTAAGGGGAACGAGCCTCGTTGATATCCATCAACTAAAGGGAAGGCACTTGAATATGGGCCGGATTTCATTCTTGCTTCCGGATTAATACCTTTATAATTCGAAGCCATGAAATACAATAAGTTATTGCCTGAGAAATAAAGTCTGAATTTACTTAATCCAAATGATTTTACAATTTTAACCGGAAGTGTATAGCCAAATGTACAATCACGCATGGCCAGATATGAAGCATCTTGCAGAGCATGGTCTGTTAAAATTAAATCACCTCCTGAAGTGTTTTTATCGTAAGTTGTCATTCCATCACCGGGGAACATTGGACTAACCCAACGATTCGCAAGATAAACAGCAGTAGAACGTAAAGTTTCATTGTAATTCATATTGCCATCGATAAGTTTACCGCCTTTAACACCCTGGAATAGAAAGCTTAACTCAAAACCACTGTAACTAAATGTATTTGTAATTCCATACGTAAAATCAGGGAATGGTGATCCGATAAAAGTTCGATCTTCGGGGGTGATATTTCCATCGCCATTCAAATCCTTCACTTTTTCAGCTCCGGGTAATGGAGCGTATTTTGCATATACTGCCGGTGTTCCAGCTTTATTATATGTTGCCTTTGCATTATTGCATTCTGTCCACGACGTCCATACACCTTCCTGTACATATCCGTAAAACTGGATAGATGGCATTCCCACCTGAGCACGATACACTTCACTTCGTTCGCCGAAGTTATCAACATAGGTGCCGGGAGCACTACTGCCATAATCTAACAAAGTGTTTGTGTTATGAGCAATGTTGGCGGTTGTTTTCCATGTAAATCCTTTATATTCAATATTTGTCGTAGTTATTTCAAATTCAATACCCTGATTGTTTACTTTCCCAATGTTGTTCCAGAATGTATTATGACCTGTGATACTCATAATAGGCTGTTGAAGAAGTAATTGAATAGTATTTGAATTATAATATTCGCAGGTAATATTAACTTTGCTGTTAAACAATCCTATATCAATTCCGTAGTTTCCTTCCTCTGTTTGTTCCCAGGTAATATTCGGATTGCCAATAAACGCATCAGTGCCAGCAATTCCGGGCGTTAAAGTTCCAGTACCAAATCCCAAAACATAGTTTGAAGTATTGTATGAGTTCATGTAGGAATATTGAGGAATTTTGTTGTTCCCGGTCAAACCATAACTGGCACGGAATTTCAAATTTGAAAGCCAATCAAGGTTCTTTAAAAAACGTTCTTCCGAAGCACGCCATCCGATTGAACCGGCAGGGAAGGTTCCCCATTTATGATTGTCGGCAAATTTCGAACTTCCATCAGCACGCACACTGGCAGAGAATAGGTATTTGCCCTGATATGCATAGGTTAATCTACCAATAAATGATTCCAGTGCTTCTGTGTAATAAAAGGAAGTAACACCATTAATTGTTGGAGTTGAATTCTGGTTATCAAGTATTAATGAAGACGCCAGATTAAATGAGAATGTTTGGTCATTTGGAAAGTTGGTGGCAACCATCTGATTATATCTGTTTCCTGTTTTTTGATAGGTGAAACCCCCCATAGCAGTAATGTCGTGGTTTCCGAATTTCCGGGCAAAGTTCAGAGTGTTTTCAGATAATAATTCAGTATGAAGGGTTGTCTGACGAGTCAGTCTGTTTGGCGAACCTTCCTGCGTTGCCGATGTTTGTTCGGTTTGATTATACTCTTTGTATTGAGTAAAAGCACTATTTGCTGTTTTGAAGTTTAATCCCGGTAAAATATTAATCAGTATATATGAACCGGCCTGTAAGCGGTAATCATCGGTAGTGATGGTTGTTCTTTCATTTTGAGAAACGGGATTTTGAGAAGTAGAACCCGATACACTTGCAGTTGGCACAAACCATGATTCACCATTAAGTCCAGTACCACTAATCGTAGCAAAAGTAAAATTATTCGGTTGGCAATAGGCGCCTTCAACAGTTCCGTTCATTGCTGCCATTGCTGCATTATTACGTACCGGAAGCCAGGTAGGAGATCGCATAAAATCTACCAGGTTAACTGCCGGTTTTGTTTGTCTGCTGTAAGTTGGTGATAAATTTAAACCAATTGAGACTGCTTTCGACAAGGTAATGTCAACTTTAGCACGAAGACTATATTTGTCATAATTACTGTATCTCATTACGCCATCTTCTTTCAGGTAATTACCCGAGACAAAATATTTGGTAGTTTTATCGCCGCCTGTAGCACTAAGTTCAAAGTTTTGGTTTGAGCCGTTTCCACGTAAAGCTTCATGCTGCCAATCGGTTGGTTGATCAAGTATATACTTTTCAATTAAATAGGCTGCCTGATCGGCTGTAGCAATCTGGTTGTATTTCATTGTCCCTGCCGGATTGGTGGTCGCATTATAAAGTGTACCATCTACTGCTGGGTCTTGCATACGAAGTGCTGCTTCATCATAAAGCAACTGAACATATTCAGTATTTGTCAGCATTTTATTTAATTTCATTATGCTACGAACTCCGGAATACATTTTGAAATTGTATTTAGGTTTGGCTACATTACCACTTTTAGTTGTAACCAGAATTACACCACCGGCAGCACGCGAACCATACAACGAAGCAGATGCAGCATCTTTTAGTACTTCAATTGATTCAACATCGCCCATATTTACAGATGCTAAACCATCGGGAATAGGAAATCCATCAACTACTACCAACGGGCCTGAGTCTGCACTGATTGAACCTAACCCACGAACACGAATAGTAGGAGATTCACCAGCTTCGGGATCAAACTGATTGATAGTTACTCCGGCAAGTTTGCCTTGTAAAGCCTGTCCGATATTTGAAACAGGAATGTCATCCATTTTTTCTCCCTTAATTGACGATACTGCACCGGTTAAGTGCGATTTCTGTTGTGTTCCATAGGCAACAACCACTACCTCATCCATGACTTTAGTATCTTCTTCCATTTCCACAACCAATTGTTTGTTGTTTCCAACGGTTTGAACAACAGGTTTAAACCCAATGTAAGAGAATGCCAAAGTTGCTTTGGAATTTGGTACCGTAATTGAAAACTGGCCATTTGCATCTGTTATTGTACCAGACTTCGAACCGATTATTTTGACATTTACCCCAATAAGTGGTTCTTTTTTACCGTCAGTAATTGTTCCGCTAACTTTAATCTGAGCAAATGTTGTTGCGGTGTTCATTAATAATAAAATGAACGACCACATAAAGATTCTTATGAATCGTTTGCTGTTAGTGTTTTTTTTCATTTAAATATTGATTTTGTAAAATTATTTGAGTTGAAATATAACTATTTGTTAATAAATGAATTCCTGTATTTATTCTTCAGTTTCAAATTTATGCTCTTTACCTGTTTTAAATACTATTTTGTTGATAATAAGCAATATAAACGAACTTGAGAAATATAATTGGCATACCAATAATTTGGTCGACCAAAAATACTACATTGTTTTAGATGTACAAAAGCTTTTTTGCATTTTTTTGTGCTTTCTGTTGTAAAACATATTTTCTTGTTAAACAGGAGAGACGGAAAAAGAGAGGTAGAAATCAGGTTATTCCGATAGTTCTTCGAGTTCTTCCCTTAGTTTACGGGGTAAACCCTCTACAACCAAATTGTAGGAATGATTAATCAATTCACAAAGGAATTTTTCGGAAATAGATGGGTCAATAATAACAGTGTTCCAGTGTTTTTTGTTGAAATGCCAGGCAGGAACAATAGCAGCATACTCCTCAAGTAAAGAAATAGCCCAGTCAGGATCACATTTGAGCGAAATCTGTGTCTCAGGATTATCTAACGGTATTAGAGCAAACATTTTTCCCTGCACTTTCATTACCATTGAAACATCGTCGAAAGGAAATTCATCCGTTGTTCCTTTCAGGCTGAGGCAGTAATCGCGGAGTTCTTCAATGTTCATAGTCGGTGTTTTTTTATTCTACAAACATACAAAATATTTCAACACAAAAACGTCCAACTAAAATTTATTAGTCGGACGTTCTATTGAGTGTGTTAGTTATTTAAATTTAATTGCGAGTGATTTTGCTATTTCGCTAACCGGTATAGCAAACGATATGCCTTCAACTCCCATTCCCACTACCTTGGCATTAACTATACCAAGTAGTTTACCTTCTTTGTTGATAAGTGGTCCACCGCTGTTACCAGGGCTCATGCTGGCATCAGTCTGAATAACTTTAGTTCCATTTGCCTGTTTACGTACAGAAGAAATTATACCTTTCGTTAGAGTTTGCGATAAATCCTGAGCTGAAGGTGTCCCAATAACATAAATTTCCTTTCCAATTCCAACTGTTTCTAATGATTCCAACCCAAATGGAATAATGTTATTCTTCTCAATTTTTATCAAAGCAACATCTGCTTCTTTATTGAATCGAACAATTTTAGCCGGATACTTGGTGCCATCGTTTGCTATTACTTCTAATTTAGCAGAATCACTAATAACGTGATAGTTGGTGATAACATATCCATCATCAGAAACAAAAAATCCACTACCGTGACCATCCTTGGTCTTGATTGTAACCGATGACTGAACTGCCTGTTCGATTGATGAAACGTAGTTTTTTGCAGTCTTAATCTCAAGAGTTTTAAGAGTATCGATAATGCTGACCTTTTCCATTTTCATTACACTCTTAAATTTTGTTGAGTTTAACAGAGTATAAAGTCCGGTTTCCATAGCATCTTTCAGCGCATCTTTTTCATAATCGGAATTTGCACTGGAAATAAAGCTGACAAACTCCCCTGATTTAGATTTGATGGTATCTGAATAAATAGTTTTTTTGTAATAATCGAGTACATCCCATTTTATTTTCAACTCCACATTAATAAAACCTGTTTTTCGTGTATCTGTTGGTCTTCCGGCATTTTGAATCCAAATATATTTATATCCCAAAACCTTTGCATCGAGATAAGCATTTTGATTATAATTTGATTTTAAAACAAGACCTGTAGTATCGATATATCCATTCTTCTTCAAAATATTATTTAGTTCATCAGAGTAATAAGTGTCATTAACTTTAATCCCATTTTCAGCCTTTATATTGACTTTATTTTTCAATTTTCCGGATTTATAATCCTTATAAGTAGGGTAATAATCTTCTGAATTTTCGGGGCTGATATCAACTGCTACTTTATTCAGCCTGATTTCCTTTGTTACTGAATCCCTGAGGGGTATTTTTATTAAGCTATCGTTAAGTGAAATTCGACTATCATATTGCCAGAATTTATTATTGATTAAAGTTGTAAAATAGCCATAATAACCTCCAATCGTAGAAGAAACCAAAAAGAAAGGTAATACAGTTGGGGCTTCAATTGCAGCAGCAAATAAGGAGAATGGAACCCCGATTATCAATGCATTTAATCCAATTGTAGCATAACCTGCAGGGTCAAGCTTATATGGAGTTATTACCTGATACCGTGTCTTATAACCCTCTCTTTTCAATACTACCTGTTGTGGCTCGCCGTTTCTTGGCAAGATATATTTACCATTATTTATTTCAGGATCTTTTTTGTTAATCTGCATAGTTGTAAGAGAATCTTTCTCAATCGCTATTTTTTGATTTTTGCCAATCAAGAAACCTAAGCTACAACTATTTAGCAGAAGTATCGATAAACCAATAAGAAGTATTTTTAGTGATTTCATAAGTGTAAGTTTTTTTTAAATTTATTTTAATTTCAACATAAGAGCTTTTGTTATTTCATTTACAGGCATTGCAAAAGAAATACCTTCGACACCCATTCCTACTAATTTAGCATTTACAACTCCCAGTAATTTTCCATCTTTGTCGATTAATGGACCACCACTGTTACCCGGGCTAATACTGGCATCCGCCTGAATTACTTTTGAACCATTGGATTGTTTGCGAACAGAGGATATAATTCCTTTTGTCAGAGTTTGAGATAAATCCTGAGCAGAAGGTGTTCCGATAACATATATTTCACGACCAATTACTGCTGTTTCTGCTTCAGGTATCATGAATGGTACAAAATTTTTCTTTTCAATTTTAAGTAATGCCATATCAGCTTCTTTATTGTACCTGATTATTCTTGTTGGGATTTTTGTTCCATCATGCAAAATTACTTCTAATTTTGCTGAGTCGCTGATTACGTGATAGTTAGTAATGATGTAACCATCGTCAGAAATTAAAAAGCCACTTCCATGACCGTCCTTAGTTTTAATGGTTACCGAAGCCTCTACAGCTTGTTCAATCGATGAAACACAACTCTTTGCACATTTAATTTCCATTGGTTTGAGCGTATCTGTATTTACAATTCTTTCAAATTTCATAAATCCTTTGAATTTTGTTGAATTCATTAATGAATATAAACCAGTTTCCATAGCATCTTTAAAAACGTCTTTTTTGTAATTCGAATTTGCATCCGAAACAAAACTTACAAACTCACCCGATTTTGAACGAATGGTATCAGAATAAACCAGTTTTTTATAATAATCAAGTACATCCCACTTTACTTTTAATTCTATGTTGACAAAACCTGTTTTACGATCATCACCGGTTACTTTGCTAATATTAGGCACCCAAACATATTTATATCCCAAAATTGTTGCATTTACAAAGGCATTTTGATTATAGTTGGTTTTCAGAGCCAGACCTGATGTATCAATAAATCCATTTTTTTTAAGAATAGAATTTAATTCCTCTGATAAATAAGAGTCATCATTTTTGATTCCTTTTTCTGTTTTCGTGTTAACTTTCAATTTTAAACGTCCTTTTTTGTAATCGCTATAGGAAACATTGTAATCTTCTGAGTTCTCCGGACTGATGTCAATAGCTACTTTATTTAGTCGTATTTCTTTTGTTAATGAGTCTTTTGTGGGGATTCGAATAAGACTATCATTCAGATGAATAGTATTTTCATAATTCCAGAACTTTGGATCTATGCTCACATAAAATCCACCCCAGATTGCCCCCATAATGGTTGTTAATGATGATGAAAATATTACACCAATTGGTTCAGAAATTTCGGCAGCTAATAATAAAGCACTAGCAGTACCGGCAACTGCTGCGTTAAAAGCTATTGTTGCAATGCCAGCCGCTGAGAACTTGTATGGAAAAAATACCTTGTATTTACTTTTATATCCATCTCGCTTCATTTCAACCTGTTGAGCAACACCATCCCGTGGTAATAAATACAATTTTTCTTGTACGACCGGTTCTTTCTTGTTAATCAGGATAGTTGTAAGACTGTCCTTTTCAATGTTAACTTTTTGGTCTTTACTGATAAAAAATCCAAGAGTACAGCTAGAAAACACTATAGATACTATGGCAAGAAACAGTGGAATTTTAATTGATTTAAGAAGCATGATATTTTCAATTTGCGTAAAAATTACAATTTTAAAATTTTTTCGATTGCAAAAATATATATTTATTCTGAAACAGTCAATAACAAATTAAAATAATTAAAAAAAATATGAATCATGTTTTTGTGGTTAAAACGTGTTTAAAAAAAATCGTTCAACAAATTTCTTTGTCGAACGATTTTGTATTTCCTGTTTCTTTCAGTAGGGTGAGGTCATTTCACTTCAACACCATTTGTAACTATGGCGCTTGGACGAATTAGCACCAGTTTTCCATCAGCATCTTCGGCTGAAAGTATCATGCCTTCGCTCATAATTCCACGCAGTTTACGTGGCTCAAAATTGGCAATAAAGCAAACCTGAGTTCCAATAAGCTCTTGCGGATTTTGATAGTAGGCGGCAATTCCCGACAGAATCGTACGTTCTTCCATGCCATCAGCCAACCGGAATTGAAGTAGTTTATCAGCTTTCGGCACTTTTTGGCAATCGAGTACGGTAGCCACACGAATATCCATTTTCATGAAATCGTCGAAAGCCACATTTTCTTTTACGGGAGCAGGTTTATAAGCTGCTGCCTCGTTGGCTAATTTTGTATCCTGCAATTTCTGAACCTGCGCAGCAATGGTTTCATCCTCTATTTTTTCGAAAAGCAGCTCAGGAGTACCGAGTTGATCGCCGGCTTTCAGCAAATCAATACGCCCGAGTTCTTTCCAGTCGAATGTGGAAAGATTCAGCATTCCGCGAAGTTTTTCGGAAGTAAATGGCAAAAACGGTTCGAAGGCAATAGCCAGATTAGCAGCTATTTGCAAACTTAGATGCATAATGGTTGCCACACGGTCCATATCGGTTTTGGCTACTTTCCATGGTTCGGTATCAGCCAGATATTTGTTGCCGATGCGGGCCAGATTCATAGCTTCTTTTTGCGCATCGCGGAAACGGAAGTTATTAAGCAGTTTTTCTACATCAGCTTTTACATTTACGAATTCTTCTAACGTTTGTTTGTCGTAGTCGGTCAGTTCGCCCAATGCAGGTACTTTGCCGTCGTAATATTTTTGAGTAAGTACCAGCGCACGGTTGATAAAGTTGCCAAAAATGGCTACCAGCTCATTGTTATTGCGTGCCTGAAAATCTTTCCAGGTAAAGTCGTTGTCTTTGGTTTCGGGAGCGTTAGCTGTGAGCACATAACGCAACACATCCTGTTTTCCGGGAAATTCTTCCAAATATTCGTGAAGCCATACCGCCCAGTTGCGCGAGGTGGAGATTTTATCGCCTTCGAGGTTCAGAAACTCATTTGCAGGAACATTATCGGGCAAAATATACGAACCTTCGGCTTTCAGCATGGCCGGAAATACAATGCAGTGGAACACGATATTGTCCTTTCCGATAAAATGGAGTAAGCGGGTTTCAGGGTCTTTCCACCATTTCTCCCAACTGTCTGGCAGCAGTTCTTTGGTGTTCGAAATATAACCAATTGGCGCATCGAACCACACGTAAAGCACTTTCCCATCTGCACCGGCAACCGGCACCGGAATTCCCCAATCGAGGTCGCGACTTACGGCGCGGGGCTGCAAGCCCATATCGAGCCAGCTTTTGCACTGTCCGTACACGTTCGGTTTCCATTCTTTGTGATCTTCCAGAATCCACTGGCGCAACCAGGCTTCGTGCTGGTCGAGTGGGAGATACCAATGTTTGGTTTCGCGCATTACCGGAGCAGAACCGCTGATAGCCGATTTAGGATTAATCAAATCGGTAGGGCTCAATGATGTTCCGCAGGATTCGCATTGGTCGCCATATGCATTTTCATTGCCACAATGCGGACATTTACCGGTAATGTAGCGGTCGGCAAGGAATTGCTGAGCCGTTTCATCGTAATATTGTTCGCTGGTTTTTTCTACAAAACCACCTTTATCGTAAATGGTTTTGAAAATATCCGAAGCCAGTTCTTTATGCGTTTTGGAAGTGGTGCGCGAGTAAATATCAAACGAAATACCAAAATCTTCGAAGGATTTTTTGATAATGCCGTGGTAACGATCCACAATATCCTGAGGCGTAACGCCTTCTTTTTTTGCTTTAATGGTAATTGGCACGCCATGCTCGTCCGATCCGCCGACAAAAAGCACTTCCTCGCCTTTCAGACGGAGGTAGCGCACATAAATATCAGCAGGAACATAAACACCCGCCAGGTGACCGATATGAACAGGTCCGTTGGCATAAGGCAAAGCCGAGGTTACGGTGGTACGTTTGTATGTTGTCATAAGTTAATCAGTTGATTGGTTTATTCGTTTTGGATAACAGATTAACCAATTTAAGGATTAACCGATTAACCATAAACCAAATCGGGCTGCAAAGATACGGACAAATAATGAAGTTTGGAATATTTATTCTTTGGAAATCACCTAAAAAGCAGAATTTCAATGTTCTGTACGTTTGTTATTTATCTATCAATAAACTTTCTGATTCGATGGGGATTTTATAGCTAATTAAAGTTACATCCGTATAATCCAGAACTTTAAGTTTTATCCAACCAATTTTTGTGTAATTTCCATAAACTTTTCTAAATCCAATATATCTGATTTCATCTTTTATCCAATTACTAAATGAAGAACCTCCAGACATACCATAAAAACTACCACATACAGAAATTGATTTATTTTCAGTTTTAGTTGAATTTTGAATTTTATCCCTTAAAATATATATTTTAGGCACACAAACTTTTTTTATTGAGGATACATAATGATCTACGATTACCTCATCAGTACTATCAGAAAATATCTCATAATTATTATATATCTCAATTGCGCAATACCGTTGACCCGATGTGCCACTATATGAAAAAATAAATATGTGAAAATCTACAACAGCATCATTATCCACATCGAGATTTGCGCCGATGCTTGTTAAATTTAAATTTTCATTCACAACATCATCAAGATTAATTATTTTGCTGATTGAGTCGGACTTAATCCCGTTTGATGAAATCAATTTCACAGTATATTTACCATAAGAACTATATGAGTGAGTTGGTTGAACTGATGTTGAGGTTGTCCCATCTCCAAAATCCCAGATATAATTATTTGAATATTGTGATGTATTAATTAAGGTTATCGATTTTGTGAAAATATTGATAGAGGAAGTGCTGAAGTTTGCAATAGGATCTTTGCTTTCTATATTTTTGGGACTATCTTCACAACCATTGAAAAGTAAAATTGTTGCAAATAAGAGCAATAGGTTTTTCATAAAATTGAGTTTGAATAGAGAGGTTTAGTCATTCTCATTTGTTTCAACAAATGTAAATATATTTTTTTGATTTAACGATATTTTCGTGATTATTTTAAAGTACATTCAAATTACCTATCTTTGTCCTAAACACAAATCAACTTCATGTCCCTCAATAAAGCCATCCTCAAAGAACAACTTGCCCAGCTTTCCAAAAAAGAGTTAGCCGAAATGGTGCTTAAACTCGCCGGAAAGCGCTATAACTACGAGTTTTTGCTGGTGAATTTTCTGGATACAGATGGTGGTGAGCAAACACTTTTTGAAGAAGCGGTTGAAGATATTGATGCGCTTTGCCTGAAAGAATATAAAGGAAGCACCGAACTGAAACGGCTGGTGAAAAAGCTGAACGCCTGTGTGAAACGAATCAATGAGTTTACGGTAGAAACCAAAAGTAAAAAACTGGAAGCGGATTTGGTGCTTTACGTGTTGGAATTGCAGTTCAGGCAACCTACAAAGGTTTTTGGAGCGCGGGTTTCGGGCTACGATTACAAAGTGGGTTTACTGCTGAAACGGCTTATTACGCTGGTCATTAAAAAACTGCACCCTGATTATCTGGTCGATTATGAGGAGAAAATCAATTTGATGCTTGCAAAACTACATAAAACATCAAACAGGATTAACACTATTCGTCAACTTCCGGAATTTATTGATTGTTAAGTGGTTAAATTAATATTTAGAAAATAATTCAAACTAATCGGTTAATTTATGAAAAATATATTTATTTTTGTGGGTGATTCGAAATAACATTATTAATCTTTTAATTCAAATTCTTCATGAAAAGATTCTTTTTTCCTCTATTGCTGATATGCATTTCAGCTGGTGTTTTCTCGCAGGTTGTTGAGAATAAAGATATTGAAAAAACAAGTAGTATTACAGTCGGAATTTTACAAGGTGGTGGCTCATTAGTTGGAGCAGACTTCGAAACTCTATTGTCAAAACAGCTTGGTGCTCAAATTGGCGCTGGTTATCTTGGTTTTGGTGGAGGTATTAATTACCATTTTAAACCCTCTATCCATAGCTCGTTTCTTTCCTTGCAATACTGGCATCAGGGAGTTGGCAGTACATATACGCAAAGTATGATTGGACCAACCTTTGTTTACAGAGCCCCAAAATGGTTTACCGCTCAAATAGGTTTAGGTTACGTTCTGGAACATGGACCTGCATGGACTTCGGCAATTGGAAATTCACCTGTGATTTTACTTTAGGCAACCTCTAAAAACTACTTATTTTTCTCAAAGCTAATTTAATGTCATTTTT
>JBAXPM010000043.1:0-31890 GCA_037132235.1 Paludibacter sp. | reverse complement strand
ATGGTACTGCAGCAATGTGGGAGAGTAGATAGCCGCCGTTTTTTAAAAGCCCCGATTACAGAAATGTATGCGGGGCTTTTTTTGTGCTGACAAATGATTGATTAATCGGCTTTGATATTGAGGACGTCACTCAATTTGGTTGTGTAGCAGGGAGAGAGCTTTTCATTCTTCAGTTTCCATTTCCGGTCGAAACCCTGTGCTGCAATTTTCACTTTCTGTTTTCCGTATGATTCGTTCAGACTGTCCATTACACACATTATTTTACTGAACTTTTCACGGTCACGCACATCAAATAAATCACCCTGAAATGGACGCTCCGGCACAATTTCAGTGATTATTACTCCTGCTTTTTTGTAACGATAACCATCTTTATAAATTGATTTCAAACCGGTGAGTGCAAAACGGATTAATTCAGTACTATCATTCGTTGATACAGGTAATTGCAGGACAGTTTGATTATAATACTGTGGTTGATTGGTGGCGTGTGGATTGGTATGAATGAATATCATAATCACTGAGGCCAGCGAGTGTTGTTTACGGAGCTTTTCGGCACACGAAGCTGCAAAATTAGCGACCGCTTCTGAAATAGGTGCAAGTTCAGTGAGCCGTTCACCAAAGCTGCGTGAGGTACAAATGGATTTTTTAGCAACAGACCGTTCCATTTCAATACAAGCTGTACCATGTAATTCAAGCCAGGTTCGTTCGCCTGTCACACCCATAGTTTGACGTACCCAACTTTTGCTGCGTTGGGTGAAATCCCAAGCCGTGTTTATGCCGTAATATTGAAGTTTTTTTGAATATTGACGACCAATGCCCCAGACATCTCCAATTTCAAACAATTTCAGTGCTTTTTCTCGCTTTTCGTCCGTGTCAATAACGCAAACTCCCTTGTAATTCTTGTATTTCTTGGCAAATTTGCTGGCTACTTTGGCGAGTGTTTTGGTTGGAGCAATACCTAAACTAACCGGAATTCCGGTGTTTTGGGTGGTGGTGTGGACTATTTTTTCACCCAACCCTTTCAGATTGATATTTTCAAAACCATCGAACAACAGAAAAGCTTCATCGATGGAATAAATTTCAATCTCAGGAACAAAACTTTGTAAAATACTCATTACGCGATGTGACATGTCGCCATAAAGCACATAATTTGATGAAAATACGGCAACCTTGTTGGCCTCAATCAGCTCTTTAAGTTTGTAGGCTGGTTCACCCATTGGAATTCCCAGAGTTTTGGCTTCCCCCGACCGCGCAATTACACAACCGTCGTTATTAGATAGTACCACGACAGGTTTGCCATTGAGCGACGGATTAAAAACCCGTTCGCAGGAAGCATAAAAGTTATTACAATCGAGTAAGCCGTACATGTTATCCCTAACCCCTAATGGGGAATTAGATTAGTTTCGTTTTTTATGTTCTCGTTTTTCAAATAATTAAAACAATCAGTTGTAATTTAATTCCCCTCTAGGGGTTAGGGGTTACTTCTTATGACTCTTAATTGAATACGTCACCACACCCCAAATGCAGAAATTGTTTTCTTCAGTAATTTTTATAGATTGAAACTTCGGGTTGGCCGGAACCAGGTAAACGGCATCGGGTTCAATTTTTATATACTTTAGCGTAAATTCACCGTCGATAAAGCAAACAGCGGTGTCGCCATCCTGTGGTTCAATAGACTTATCAATTACCAGAATATCGCCATCCACAATACCGGCATCCTGCATCGAAGAGCCTTTCACCCGCCCGTAAAAAGTGCTCGAAGGATTGGCAATCAACTCTTTGTTCAGGTCGATTTTCAGGTCGATATAATCCTGAGCCGGACTTGGAAATCCTGCCGCAATTCCACCATCTACTAACGGCAAAGACAATGAAGTTTCGGTATTTGCTGAATAGAAATCGATTGTTGAAGTACTTGCTATTTTATTGATTTTTTGCATGTTGCATTTTTTCGGACAGACTTCATTTATGCAGAAGTTCAATATTACAAAGTAACGCATTTTGTTTCAAAATAACAGAAATTCTTATCTTAAAACTTATGAAAGGTTTTTCTGTCAAGACTGTCAGTTTTATTTCGCGGACAAATGTTTTTTTGTACTTTTGTAAATCTTTAAAACTACCCTCAACCATTTAAGCGCAATTTATCAACTATGAGTATTATTCAGATAAAAGACAAAAAATTTGCCTTATCCATTCCCGAAGCTGAAATTCAGAGTGCTGTTCGTAAAGTAGGAGCAGAAATTAATCGGGATTTGGCCGATAAAGATCCGCTTTTTATTTGTGTGTTGAATGGAGCGTTTATGTTTGCAGGTGATTTAATGAAGACAGTGACAATTCCCTGCGAAATTACATTTATCAAACTCTCCTCGTATGATGGGCTTTATACCACAGGTACGGTGAAAGAAATTATCGGGTTGAACGAAAGTGTTGTTGGTCGTAATGTAGTTGTGGTCGAGGATATTGTTGATACCGGCATTACCATGGAACGGATTCTTGGTTCGCTAAAAGCCAAAGGTGCAAACGAAATCAGGGTGGCAACTTTCCTGCAAAAACCGGACGCCTTACAACGCGACATTCAGGTGGACTATATCGCTATGAAAATTCCAAACGACTTCATTGTTGGTTATGGATTAGACTACGACGGCTACGGGCGAAACCTGAAAGATATTTATACGGTTGTTGAATAAATAACGGATTATTGTTAATCGAAATATTTAAGAAAATCACAATGAAAAACATTATTTTATGCGGTGCTCCCGGCTGTGGAAAAGGCACACAAAGCGATTTGATTGTAAAAAAGTACAACCTGAAACACCTTTCCACTGGCGATTTGCTACGTAAGGAATTGGCCGAAAAGACCGAACTTGGTCAGACAGCTGCAAGTTACATTTCACAAGGCATTCTGGTGCCGGATCAGATGATAATTGATATTTTATCAAAGCATATTGAAAACCTCCCGGAAGACTGTAACGGAATTATTCTTGATGGATTTCCCCGTACAGTGGCACAGGCCGAAGCGTTGGAAGCTATGCTGAAAACCCTGCATAAGGAAATTTACATGTTGATTGATGTCAAAGTTAAGGAAGAAGAATTGATTAACCGGTTGGTTTTACGCGGACAAACTTCAGGACGCAGCGATGATAATCTGGAAACTATCAAAAAACGATTAGAAGTTTATCAGGTGCAAACAGCTCCGGTAAACGATTTTTATAAAAATCTCAATAAATACACTTCTATTGATGGTATGGGAACTATCGACGAGATTTTCGAACGTATTTCAGCCATAATAGGGTAACCGGTTGATTATTTCCGCAAAATAATTTTTCAGTCAATAAATCAACCAGTCAACTAACTCACTAATTCACATAAAAAGAAATGTCATCATCCAACTTTGTTGATTACGTAAAGATATTTTGTCGTTCGGGCAAAGGTGGAGCAGGTTCCAAACACTTATACCGCGATAAACTGACCATGAAAGGTGGTCCGGATGGCGGTGATGGTGGACGTGGAGGCCATATCATTTTGCGTGGCAGCAAAAACCATTGGACGCTTATACATCTGAAATATGCCCGACATGTGCATGCCGGTGACGGTGATGGTGGAAGTCAGAGCCGTAGTTTTGGCAAAGAAGGCGAAGACAAAGTTATTGAAGTACCATGCGGAACTGTGGTTTATGATGCCGAAACCGGCGACTATCTGTGTGATATTACCGAAGATGGTCAGGAAGTAGTTTTGGTACAGGGCGGACGTGGTGGTCAGGGTAACTGGCATTTTCGTACAGCAACTAATCAAACACCTCGCTTTGCACAGCCCGGTGAGCCATCGATTGAAAAAACGGTTATCCTCCAGCTTAAAGTGCTTGCTGATGTAGGGTTGGTAGGTTTCCCCAATGCCGGAAAATCGACACTACTTTCAGTTGTTTCGGCTGCAAAGCCTGAAATTGCCGATTATCCGTTTACCACGCTTGTTCCGAATTTGGGAATTGTTTCGTATCGCGATGGAAAATCCTTTGTGATGGCAGATATTCCGGGAATTATCGAAGGGGCAGCCGAAGGTCGCGGACTGGGATTGCGCTTCCTGCGTCATATTGAGCGAAATTCTATTTTGCTGTTTATGATTCCGGCTGATAGTGACGATATCATTAAAGAATTCGATATTTTACTCAACGAATTAAAGCAATACAACCCGGAATTGGTTGATAAACAGCGTATTTTGGCGATTACAAAATGCGATATGCTGGACGATGAATTGACAGAAGAACTTAAAAAAGAACTTCCAAAAGATATTCAGACTGTATTTATTTCTTCAGTTTCAGGATTAGGAATCTCCGAATTAAAAGACCTAATCTGGACAGAAATCAACAAAGAATCGAACAAGATAACGGAAATAAGCCATCGCCCAATGGACATTTATCATCCTGTTGTTGAGGAAGAAGAATTAGAAGAAGAGTGGGAAGATGTGGACGAAGATGATGATTTGAGTAAATACAAAGGCATCGGTTGGGACGAATTATAATGATGTAGAGACGCGCCGCCGGCACGTCTCAGATACACAAAAATTGATATGGTAAAATCCATATTATTAAGCGAATACAACGAAATTGCCCATTTTTGCACAAGCCGTCAGGGCGGTGCAAGTGTGGGCAATTATGCTTCATTCAATCTGAGTCCGTTTTCCGGTGATCAACCGGTTCATTTGGAAGAAAATCAGCGGGTTTTATGTCAGAAACTGGGCATTGATTCTGAAAAGTTGATTATTCCATACCAAACTCACGGAACTGAAATCCGTGTTATTGACAAGACTTTTTTCCTTCTTTCTGCTTCTGAAAAAACTCAATATCTGCACGGTGTTGATGCATTAATCACAAAACTACCACGAGTGTGTATTGGAGTAACTACTGCCGATTGCGTTCCGCTAATTTTCTTTGATACACACAAAAAAGTTGTTGCTGTGGCTCATGCCGGTTGGCGGGGAACTTGTTGCCGGATTGCTGAGAAAACCGTCCGGGTTATGGTTGAACAACTTGAATGTAAAGTAGATGATATTCTCGTCACTGTTGGGCCATCCATTTCAGTAGATGTGTATAATGTGGGCAGTGAGCTGGTTGAAACTTTCCAAAATGAAGGTTTCGATACAGATGAAATTTTTGTGGAAAAAGGTGAAAAACTTCATCTCGACCTTTGTAAAGCAAACAGACAATCTTTACTGAAAGCCGGAATCTTACCTCAACATATCGAAATAGCCGGAATTTGCACGTATACCAAACATGATCAATTCTTTTCAGCGCGTCGTCTTGGAATTAAATCGGGGAGAATGTTGAGTGGTGTTATGTTGGCCCCTAAATCCCCTAAAGGGGACTTAAAGAATGATTTGCTAATTTCATAAATATTCATTACATAGTTATTCAATAGCCTCCTTCAGGGGGTTGGAGACCATTCATATTCATTATGAAAGTAGAAATATCTTCTGAAATCAAGGAAAAATGTCCAAATCTGAAACTGGCAATTATTCAATGTCATGTTCAAAATTCTGAAACTTCTGCTGAGTTTTGGCAGGAAATGGATGCGGAAATACAACGAATTAGAACTTCATATTTAATCGAAGAAATCAATAAACGACCGGCCATTGTAGCTACACGACAAGCGTATAAAGCGCTGGGAAAAGATCCGAACCGTTACCGTCCTTCTGCTGAAGCACTTTGCCGTCGGATAGTTCGTCAGATTGAGGTATATAAAGTCAGTACGCTGGTGGACATTATAAACCTCGTTTCCATTCGCAGTGGATTTTCCATTGGTGGATTTGATGCGGATAAAATTCAGGGTGATGTGGTGTTGGGTGTCGGTACGAGTAAAGATGAATTTGAAGCGATTGGACGTGGCTTGTTGAATGTAGAAGGATTACCGCTTTACTGCGACGAAAGAGGAGGAATAGGCACACCAACCAGCGATAATGAACGTACCAAAATTACCGGTTCAACTAAAAATTTGCTGATGATAATCAATGGCTATTCAGGAAACGACGGTTTGCAGGAAGCTGTTGAACACAGTAAAACATTGCTTGCCAAACATGCCTGTATAGCTTCGTTTGAGGTTGAATATATCAGCTAATCAGTTTCCAAGTTCCGACAGAACTTTCTCCAAATCCGTATCCAGTTCGTGAAGCTGTTTTTTGCAAAACTCCATCAAAACGGCTGCCCGTTTCACTTTCTCGGCAATCAGTTCCATATTTACTTCGCCACCGTTTTCAAGTTCAGCCAGAATCTTTTCAAGTTCTGCAACGGCTTCAGTGTAGGTTAGTTTTTTCATGATTTTGATTTACCCCCGACCCCTAAAGGGGAGAATAGTTGTGATTATTTGTTTAATAAGTTTCAGTAAAAAAGTACCCAAAGTTCCCCTTTAGGGGTTAGGGGTCATTCATCCGAAAAATGCACCAACACATGCCGGTACGAGTTGAAAATCTTCGATTTGGAAACAAAGCCCAGATACACTCTATCATCGTCAACCACTGGCAAATACCACGAATTAGTATCTTCAAACACGTCCATTACCTTTTCCATAGGCATATTCACGTGTAAAGTTGCAGGTAAGGACGACATGAGTTTATTGACTTTAAACCGATCGTACAAATCTTGTCGGAACATGATATTCCGAACCTCATCAACCAGTACAATACCCATTATTTTGTTTGTAATGGGATGAAGAACCGGAAACAGGTTTCGTTTAGAACGCGAGATGTTTTTCACCAGTTCGCCAAGCGTCATTTCGGGATTTAATACGATAAAATCAGTTTCGATAAAGTTCTCCATTTTCAGCATCGACAGAATCGCTTTGTCTTTGTGATGCGTCATTAATTCGCCTTTCTGCGCCAAACGCATGGCGTACAGGCTGTGTGGTTCGAAAATAATAATGGTAAGGTACGAAACTGTGGAAACTATCATCAGCGTCATAAACAGGTTATAACCACCGGTAAGCTCGGCAATCAGAAAAATCCCGGTGAGCGGCGCATGCATTACACCCGACATCAACCCCGACATTCCGGCCAGTGCAAAGTTTTCTAAAGGAATATGAAATCCAAACATATTTAATAATTTGGCCACTACAAACCCTGTAAGACAGCCAATAAAAAGCGAAGGCGCAAAAATTCCACCTACACCACCACCGCCTGTAGTAGCTGCCGAAGCAAATATTTTAAATGCTATAATCAGCACCAAATACACGATAAGCACCCACGGACTGTTACCAAGTCCCAAAAACAAACTGCGGTCGAGAACTGTTGACGAATGGCCATTGAGCAATGCTCCGATGGTGTCGTACCCTTCGCCATAAAGTGGAGGAAAGACAAAAATCAGCAAACTCAGTGTCATACCGCCTATTGCCAGTTTATAATACGGATTCTTCAGTTTTCTGAATAGACCTTCCAGACGGTTCATTCCACGGGTAAAATAAAGCGAAACCAGACCACATACAATTCCAAGTAAGATAAGGAACGGAATGCGCGAAACACTGAAACTTTCGTACGTTCCGAACTCGAAAGTAAACGAACTGCCTGTGAAAATATAGGATAATGCCGTAGCTGTGACCGACGAAATAATCAATGGAGCAATGGCCGTAAGCGTCATATCGAGCATCAGCACTTCCAGCGTAAACATAAGTCCGGCAATAGGTGCTTTAAAAATGCCACCAATAGCTCCGGCAGCTCCACATCCCACCAGCAGCATCAGCGTTTTCTGATCCATCTTGAAGAAATTCCCCAGATTCGACCCAATGGCAGCACCGGTAAGTACAATCGGCGCCTCAGCTCCAACCGACCCACCAAAACCAATCGTTACCGAACTTCCCACCAATGAAGTCCACATGTTATGAAGTTTCAGGATGCTTTTTCGCTGCGAAATGGCATACAAAATCCGCGTAACACCATGACTGATATTATCTTTAACTACAAAATGAACGTATAAATAGGTGAGCGAAATACCGACCGCTGGGAAAACCAGGTACCAGTAATTGACTGAATTTTTACTGAAATGTTCGGTGAGCAAATGCTGGATAATGTGAATGCTCGATTTGAGAAGAAAAGCAGCAATAGCTGCAAAAATACCAACTAAAAAACTCAATATCAGAATAAAATTGCGCTCTTTAATGTGGTGTTCGCGCCACGCAATCATCCGAATATACCAACTCTTACTTTCCATACCTAAGGATAAAACTTGTTGCAAAGATACGGAAAAATAGTCGTAGGTAAGCAGGGCAACCACCATCTATGAATCACCCAAAAGAGTTAATGCCTACATGTAGTTGAAGTTGGTAAAACCAAATAGCTTTTTTCTTATGCATTTACAACGTTGAAATATAACCAACTTTCCAGTTCTACATCGATGGGCGTCTTTTGTTGTTTTATATCAATTCAATCCATCTCTTTCTATTCAAAAAAAAATTTAGGAGTATCTAAAAGAAATTCAAGACTACACAAAAATCTTCAGTTTATACCGGTATTATTTCGTAGAAAGCTACAAAAATTTCGGTGAGTAATCCTAAACTTATTTATAATGATGCAAATCATTCGTAGTTCTCTACGGAACTTCCGTATAAAGATGCAATGCTTCCGTAGAACTCCACGAGTCATTCGTAGAAAGATGCGAAACTTTCGTAGAGCTATACCGGTGTTTGGTATAATGATGCGAAACATCTGTAGTCTTACCTGAAATGTTCGGATTAAAATCCGGTAAAGTAATATTTCTACCCGAAAATAGTGTAAACAGACCCTGTTCGCCGTAGCGTAATTGGCTCGGTGTGTTCGGCGAAGTCTCCAGACTTCGTCGGGTTAAAAGGAAGTCTCCAGACTTCTACATTTAAAATCAAGCAAAGCACAAGAAATTGTGCTTTTTCATTATTAGCAATTCAATCAAAAGAATTATATTTGCAGGGTTAATCTTTTAAGCAATGGGTACCGGCTATAAAATAGTAGATCAAGAGGCTTTACACTATGCTACTTTTCAAGTAGTGAACTGGGTAGATTTGTTCTCACGTCAGATTTACAGGGATATTGTGATTGATAGTTTGAGGTTCTGTCAGGCAAATAAAGGATTAGAGATTTATGCATTCGTAATTATGAGCAATCATATTCATATATTACTACGCAGCAGTACAGGCAAACTCAGCGATACGATACGCGAATTCAAAAGTTTTACTGCCAAACAAATATTATTGGCAATAGAAATGGAACAAGAAAGTCGTCGTGATTGGATGCTGAACTTATTTGAATTTGCAGCCAAGCAACATAAACGGAATGAAAAATATCAGATTTGGACGCATGAAAATCATGCTGAACTGATTTACAGCGACAATTTTATTTTTCAAAAATTGAATTATATCCATGAAAATCCGGTACGTGCCGGAATAGTTGAGAAGGCGGAAGATTATTTATATTCCTCAGCCCGTGACTTTGCCGGAAAAGGATGTTTGTTGGAAATTGTTCCGGTATATATGCCAACAGAAAAGATTCCGATAATGCGTTCGGTACGATAGTTTAAATATGGAAAGCAGGAGCTTTCCTTTTAGCATGACGAAGCGGGACGCTTCGCCAAACATCCGTGGAATAAATGTTACGCTACGGCGAACTGGGTATTCAGGAACTAATGGAGGTTATGTAGGTTTTTCTTTTGATGGTGGCAATCATTTTTCCAATATGGGTTGGAATAATGGATTAACTACAGGAAGTACAAGTTATGGTGAAACAAATATGCAAAATGTCAACTTTAAAGGCTTCCAACAAACAGTTGTACAAGCTGAAAGTAATGCAAAAGATAAATATTATGAGTATTGTAGGATTAACAATGAAAACACTCAAAGATTTAATGATTGGATTGATAAACATATTATTTTTGAATCAGAATTACGGATGGATTATGGTGCCCAAATTGCAGGCAATATTAATGCATTTGGTGGTAAACTTGGTTTTAACGTTGAAAAAGATACATCACCAATAATGCAGCTCAATATTAATTATAACAATGGATGGAGTTCAGCAATATATGAATGCGGATTTATGAATAAAGGTGAATATAGCAACGGTATACTTGAGAATAAATATCGAAATGAATGGTCTGGAAACATGGGTGTAGGATATGATAAAACTTATTATTCTACAACTGATTTTTCTAGTTGGGGTGATATGAAATCTGAAAAAATAAATTGTTTATTTTTTGGAACAACCAATCTTTACAATGGTCATCACGATATTTATGAGAGCCAATATACTATGGATTTTGGATTTAACATAGCAATATTTCTAGGTATACAAGCAAACATTAGATTTGGATATAAGTAATAGTTATTAACCTAATAAAAGTAAATCATGAATTATTTAATAAGAAGATTTTTTTCATTCTATATAGACATGACAATCATATGTATTATTTCAATTATAGTTTACGTTGTAAGTCAATTATTAGCAGGCACATCACTTTCATTTATAAAGAATCCGTTAAGGGAAAATCTTGTGATTATTCAACTCCTTGTTTATTTGTTTTACTTCATTCTTTCTGATTATTTTTTTTATCGCACATTAGGAAAAAAACTACTGAAATTTAAAATTATAGGGTATCAATCTAATGGCAAATTACGTTTAAAGCAGGTATTAATACGAAATCTTATTAAATTAATTCCGATTGAACCGTTTTCAATAATTCTAAATGAAGAATATCGTATGTGGCATGATATGGTATCAAAAACTACTGTTGTTGATATACGAAATAAAAAATGAACTTGAAGTGTAATGTGTAAGAAGTTACGATAAATAGATGACCCAAATACCCAACAAGTGTATGCCGTGGGGGCTGAACCTGTACTTTTCTTAGCAAGAGGTTATACCGGTCATGAGCATTTGACTGTTTTCGGTTTGATAAATATGAATGCCCGCTTATACGACCCTGCTTTGGGTAGATTCTTATCGCCCGACCCTTATGTGCAATCGCCCGATAACTCACAAAACTATAACCGTTATAGTTATTGTTTGAATAATCCATTGAGATATTCAGATCCGAGTGGAAAGATTCCATGGAATGACGTAATTGCAGGTGTTTGTTTAGTAGGAGGTATTGTGCTAGAATTTGTTCCTGGAATGCAAGGGTTAGGAACTTCTTTAATTGCGACAGGATTTGCACATTTTGCTTATACCATTAATCAAATGCAAAGTAACAATAATACAATGACATGGGATCAGGCATCAAATATGGCTGGTATTAATTTTAGTGGTTCAATAAATTTTAATGGACCAACTGCAAAAGAGAAGAATTATAATAATACACCTATTATCAATATAGAAAGCCGAAATCGAGATTACAACAGTGGAGGGAGCATGACAGGAGCAAATGGAGGGTCATCGCCTCCACAAGCACAGGTAGGGCCTTCTGTAACTTTTAGTTATTACTTAAGTATGACTTCTGTTAAGCAATCTCCTACTAATAGTCAATGGTGTACATATGCTTGCTCTGAAAGTTTAAGTAATTATTTTAGTGGAAGCACAATTCAGGATACTTACGCTAATACATATAATGGTAATAAGAATAATACACCTGCATATTGGGGGGATTATTTACACAAAACTATGACTTATACTGCCATTGGTTATAGCGCACAAGCAGCTTCAATTAATGATATTAGTAATAGTCTTGCTAACGGATATCCAGTTTTAACAAGAGTTGACTTTGGAGCAGGTGGACATGCTATTATTATAAATGGTATAACAGGTTATTCTAACGGAACTGCTATTTTAAATTATATGAATCCAGATCCATCTGCACCGGCATTTAGTACTATGACTTATCAATACTATATTACAATACAACTACAAGGAATATCTGTTACAGGTATGAAATATTAAATTAGTTTAGGATATGGATAATAATATAAAAAGGCTTCTTTTGGGAATAGGTGGTATTTTTCTAATTGGTTTTACTACTAATGCTCAATTTATGAAAAAACAATTTGATTTAAAATTTACTTATCACATTGCTAAAGACACATTGTGGCTTGATCAAAAAATATGGCAAGACGCTAAGTATTTGGGAAATGGAAACAATCCCATATACAAAATTCAAAACGAGAGCGATGCACAAAAATTTGATTTTGAAATAGTACCTTATTATAAAATTGCAGCCAAAGGCATTAATTTTCAGGAAAATGAAGATATTACTGAAATTATTGAACCGGATACGACCGTTTTCTGGGCATATATAACATTTCAAAAACAAATTGTTGGATATATTAATGTATTGTTTAAAAACAACAAGTGGCATGGAGGTATACAGATTTTCGAAGAAGGTGATCCAATGGAGATAGCCTATAATGAAACAATCAAATTACACCCATCATATATTTTTACTGTAAAGTATTTGAGTGGTTTATGGATGGTCATGGATAATAAAACTAAAGTCTATTCTTTTTATGGAAAAGAAATAATGGATGTTTCAGAGTATTTAAAAAAAACATCTTCTGTAGATGCAATTAGAAATTACGCTAAAGGAATAGAGGGTGGGATTCCTGAATAAATACACCATGCTGAGGCAAGAATTCCTCAGGCAGATTAGTAAAATATCAAATAAACAAGATAATAAGCGAAAATATCATTTATTATAAATGGTAAAACGAAAACTACAAAAAAAATGTAATATGAAAAATATACTATTTTTGTATTTAATAATATTATTATTGAGTTCTTGTACTCCCAGAATCACGACATCATTAATAAAAAAAGAAAAGCCTCTATCGAAAAACTCAATAGTAGTAGTGTATGATAAGAATGACACATTACCTGCTGCTACTAAGAAGTTAGGAACAACCAGGGTTAATGATAATGCGTCAACGGTTGAATTTGATTATAATTTTGTAGTTGAAGTAGCCAAACTTGAAGCGGGTAAAGCCGGAGGTAATGCCATTAGGATAATTAAGCACCAATTACCCAATCTTTTAAATACAGGTCATGAGGTATATGCAGATATTTTAAAAATTGATACAAGTATTGTGCATCAAAGATCTAACCAAAAATCCAAAGAATCTTATATAAAAATACCATACTCACATTTGCGTTTCGCATTAAATGGGGGGTATGCTTATAATTTGGGAAAGGATGTTCCAACATTAGATACTCGTATTCAAACCTATGATAATCAGATGAAATCCGGTTTAAACTTTGGTGCAGAGATAAATTATTTTGTTGTTAATGGTCAAATGGGAATAGGAGTAAACTATGAGACTGTAAGTTCACAGAATAGTTTGAGTGGGGTAACTCACTTAAATAGTGGTCAAATATTTTCAAATAATAAGCTGAGCGATAACTTAAACATTCAGTATATTGGACCAATGTACACATGCATATCAAGGCAAATAACTAAAACAGGGATAAAAGACGCTTTAATTATTAACGTGGGTATGGGGAATTTATCCTATTCAGATTCAAAAATAGTGGATTTAAAAAACTATAAAATAACAGGTTCAGCACTTGGTACATATTATTCTATTGGGTATGATCGTTTCATCTCTAAAAATATGGCACTTGGAATACAGTTGTCTTTGATAACAGGTATGTTAGGTAATTATGATCGATTTGACGGAACTTCAACTACGCATATCCAACTAGATAATAACAGCTACCAGAGTTTAAGTCATGTGAGTTTATCGGTTGGATTACGGTTTAATACTTCAAAATAATTACAAATGACAATCCGGTAATTCTTCAGATATGTTCAAACAAAACTAACCGATTGAAAGTCAAAAAACAATAAAAGCAGATGAATTCATCTGCTTTTATTGTTTAAACCCCTTTCCCCTTAAAAATAATCTCGAAGGTGTACATCAGGATTTTGATGTCGGTGCTGAGTGACATGTTTTCCATGTAGATGATGTCGTAGTTCAGGCGTTCTATCATCTTTTCCACGGTGTCGGAATAGCCAATTTTAATTGGTCCCCACGAAGTAAGTCCCGGTCGGATTTTGTAGAGCAGGCAGTAATATGGAGCTTCGTCCATAATTTTGTTGATGTAGTAGCGGCGTTCAGGGCGTGGTCCCACCAGACTCATATCACCGCGCAGGATATTCCAGAACTGCGGAATTTCATCTATCCGGTATTTTCGTAAAACCCGTCCTATGGAAGTTATACGGTCATCCTCCGAACTGCTGAGTTTCGGCGTGCCGTTTTCAGCATCGCTATACATGGTTCTGAATTTGAGAATTTTAAACGGTCGGCCAAATCGCCCGATTCGTTCCTGACGATAGAAAACTGTGCCTTTAGAATCGGCTTTAATTTTTATGCTGAAATACAGTATAACCGGCGAAAGGATAAGCAGCGAAAGGATAGAAACAATGATGTCGATAAAACGTTTCAGACTCGCCTGCCAATCAGGCATGGATGATTTAGTGATACTTACCAGCGGGCTGATTCCGAGTTTGGAGATTTTGGCACTACCAATCAGGATTTCGTACAAACGCGGCGTAAACTGAATTTCGATATTGAAGCGATAAAGCAGGTTGATGATTTTAAACAGTTCGTTCTCGTCAGCTTCGTTTTCAAGTGCCACGATAGTTTCCTCGATATTGAATTTCTCAATAATACCCGCTATTTGAGCCATATTTCCCACAATTTTATCTTGTGGAACTGCAATTTTCTTGTCGACAGATACAAATCCTGCAATCGTATTCTGGGAAGCATATTTTTCAATATCGCCCGCAATTCTCAGTGCGTTTGGTCCATTGCCGATAATCAGTGTATTGACGGTCCATTTTTTGGTTTTGTAGTTTTGCTGAATTTCCGAAAAGATGAGAAGTCGCAATATAAAAGTAAACCCAAAGAGCAGTGTGAAAAGCACCAACAGGGAAAAGTAGAAGTATTCATACGATACTACCACATCGCCCAGTTTGAGTACCAAAAACACAGAAAGTGAAATAAACGCGGACGAAACCATTGTGGCAAGTATAAGACTGCCCCGGGTTTTTTTATGAGAATTCAGATAAATTCCTGAAAGTGAATGGATAAAAATGCAATAGAACGGGAAAAGCAGCAGACTGGTAACGTAGTCGTAGTTGGGAATAAGGATATGAATTTCATCAAGAATATGAATATCATTTATCGTTTTCCGAAAAATAACAAAAGCGACCCATACAAGCACGGCGGCAAGCATGTCGTTGAGGATGTATTTCCGTACGAGTAAATTTTTGTTCATTCCCTGATAATCTGAATTAGATTTCCTTTGCCAAGTTTTATAATTGACGAAGGTTTTGGTGCATTTGTTTCGTTTTGTCTGAGATTTACCACATAATCAACCGCCGATTTAATTTCATCAGTTATTTGACCAAAATTAGCAGGGGTCGGTTCACCGCTTACGTTTGCCGAAGTTGACACTATCGGTTTGCGGAATCGTTCGCACAGTGTTTTTGAGAAAATCTCCTTAGTAACACGGATTCCAATGGATTTATCATCTGCCACAAGATTCTGAGCCAGATTTTTGGCCTCGGGATAAATAATAGTCAACGGTTTCTCGCTCAGTTCAATCAAATCCCACGCTATTTCCGGCACTTCGTCCACGTACGACTGAATACGCGCAGCGCTGTCAACCAGTACCAGCATTGCTTTAGCATCTGCCCGTTTTTTTATTTCAAAAATACGTTTAACAGCCTCTGCATTGGTGGCATCGCATCCCAGGCCCCAAACCGTATCGGTGGGGTAAAGAATAACTCCGCCCGAACGAAGTACTTCCACTGCTTTTTTTAATTCATCATGCATGATCATCTTCAGTTTTTCCACGACACAATCCCGGTCAAATTTATAAACGGTAAAATTTCTTTTTTATTTCTTAAGATTTGAATAATTTCCATACAAAAATAATATATTTTTTCCGGATTACTTTTTAAACATTTTTCAACGCTTCGCAATCTCGGTTTAACTTGTAGAATTGATTTATTATAGCTACTTTTACGGCTTGGAACATGCTTGTTTTTGATGATTTTATTCTGATTTTAAGAGCTTGAATAATAGCCGGTTGTTCCTTTATTCAGAAAGTTGAGACTTTCTGAAACAGCGTTGAAAAATATAAATACAATGATAAATACCTGGATTTACACAACTCTAACCGAAGAACAAACACAGATACAAAACAAACTTGCAGAAGAACTTAGCATAAGTCCCATACTTGCCCGATTGTTGGTTCAACGGGATATTCTCACTTTCGAGGATGCCCGTCGGTTTTTCCGTCCCGATTTAAATGATTTGCATGACCCGTTTCTGATGGCCGACATGCAAAATGCTGTGAACCGCCTGACGAAAGCCATGCAGTTGAACGAGAAAATTATGGTTTACGGCGATTATGACGTTGATGGAACTACCTCAGTTGCATTAGTTTACAAATTTCTCAAACAGTTTTATTCTAATGTAGATTTCTACATCCCGGATCGGTACAACGAAGGCTATGGGATTTCATATCAGGGTATTGATTTTGCCGCTGCCAACGAATTTAAACTAATCATTGCACTCGACTGTGGTATAAAAGCAGTTGAAAAAGTCAAATATGCATTGAGTAAAGGTGTCGATTTTGTTATATGCGACCATCACACCCCCGATGCTGTATTGCCACCCGCTGTTGCCGTACTCGACCCCAAACGCGATGACTGTACTTATCCTTACAAACATCTCTCCGGATGCGGTGTGGGCTTTAAACTGATGCAGGCCTTTGCCATTACCAACGATATCGATTTCGCTAAACTTACTCCACTGCTCGACTTGATGGCATTGAGTATTGCATCGGATATTGTACCGATAACCGGTGAGAATCGCATTCTGGCTTTTTACGGCTTAAAACAAATCAACAGCAACCCAAGTGTAGGTTTAAAAGGGATTCTGGATGTTTGCGGATTGGCAGATAAGGAAATATCTATCAGCGATATTGTATTCAAAATAGGTCCACGTATCAATGCTTCTGGTCGTATGAAACTGGCTTCTGAAGCTGTAGAACTACTCGTGTCGAGCGATCATGATTTTGCAAAAATGAAAAGTGGGATGATTAACGAATATAATAACGACCGCAAAGACCTCGATAAAAACATTACCGATGAAGCCATCGCTTTGATTGCAGCCGATGACCGTTATAAAGGCCGCAGATCTATTGTAGTGCATAAACCCGACTGGCACAAAGGTGTAATCGGGATTGTGGCCTCACGCTTATCCGAAGAGTATTATAAACCAAGCATAGTTTTGGCAAATTCGAATGGTTTTGCTTCCGGTTCGGCGCGTTCCGTTCCCGGTTTTGATATTTATAAAGCCATTGATTCCTGCCGCGATTTGCTCGAGAACTTTGGTGGACACATGTACGCTGCCGGTCTGACGATGAAAGAGGAAAATGTGTTGGAATTTACCGACAGATTTGAAAAATTTGTATCAGAAAATATTCTGGAAGAACAAACCTATCCACAAATTGATATTGATGCAGTGCTGGAATTCAAGGATATAACTCCGAAATTCTTCCGTGTTTTGAAACAGTTTGGTCCTTTTGGTCCGGGAAATATGAAACCCATGTTTGCTTCCAAAAAAGTATTCGATTATGGAACAAGCAGGTTGGTAGGCAAGGAGCAGGAACACCTGAAACTGGAGTTGATTGATTCAAGTTCGGAAAACGTGATGAACGGCATTGCTTTCCGCATGTATGAGTACAACGACCACCTGAAAGCGCTGAATCCGCTGGATATTTGCTATACCCTTGAAGAAAACACCTTCAACTCAAATACTTCTATTCAGTTGATGATTAGGGATATAAAGATTGATGGGAATTAATTTTGCGAATTAAGACGAATTACAGCTAATTTATTCGGATTTTTTCTCTTGTAATTCTTCCGACGGAGGATTTACAAGACCTTCCTCCAGCACAAACCGTTTATAATACGAAATCATTAGCGTGGTCAGCGGAAGTGCAATTATCAGCCCAACCATCCCCATAAGAGATCCCCAGATAGAGAGCGAAAGCAAAATGACTGCGGGATTCAATCCGGTAACCTTTCCCATGATACGTGGTGTCAGAATTAAATCTTCAATCAGCTGTATTACAACAAAAACCACTGCTATTCCGATTAAAACCGATGTAAAACTCTGACCGGTTTCGAATGATTGCAATAACCCGAGCAACAACGAAGGTATAAGTGCGACTGTTTTTAGATACGGTACCATGTTGAGTAAGCCTATAAGCAATCCCATTACGATAGCAAGCGGTAACCCAATGATGCTGAAACCTATAATAAAGAGAGTGGCCACAATAACCGCGATTAAGGCTTGTCCCCTGAAATAACGATTCATCCCCGATTCCATGTCCATAACAATCTCCGTAATGAGATTTTTGTATTTTGGAGGAATGATTCCGAACATATCAGCCGATATTTTTTCGTAATCCAGCAGAATGAAAATCAGGTACAGAAACACGATTATTACAACCGAAAACCCAAGTATAAAATCCAGCGAACCATTTACAAAATCCCACAGTTGAGGTGCCAGCTTCCTGACACTATTCATCATGTTCTGATCTGACAAAAGTGATTTCAGATTTAAATGTGAGATATAGTGCTGTATTTCATATTGCCAGGAACGTGGTAGAAATGAATTCATATCAATACTTTCGCTATAAGTGACTGCCAGTTGGGAGAGTTTTTGCACTTCGGCAGTTACTATAGGTGCTAAAATCCAGATTATGGATGTAATTGATCCTATAAAAAGTAACAGCGTTGCAAAAATTGACAATGCCCTGTTTTTGAATTTGAGTTTGTGCTGAAAAAATGATACAAAAGGCTGCAACAGGTATGCAATCAGCCATGCTATCAGAAATGGCAGCAACACACTGCTTAGGCGGATTATAAGCAAATAAATCAGCGTCAGAACACTCAGTCCGATTAGCATCCTTACAACTCTGTCGAAAGTATAGGGTTTTGTATTCATGGCTGTATGATTAGTTTATTAGGTTGATTCGTTTTAAGCCCTTTCAGTGGTTTGGGGCAGCTTTTGTTTTACTGAAACAATCGCGGCAAATTGGTTCATATTCAGTCATTTCGCCCAATAAAACCCGTTTATCACTTTCAACCAACCGGTGCGAAACATAAGCCAGCGCTCCGCAACGCACACAAATGGCATGAACTTTATACACATCTTCGGCTATAGCACATAAAGCAGGCATGGGGCCAAAAGGAATTCCTTTAAAATCCATATCCAGACCGGCAATAATGACCCGAATCCCCTGGTTTGCAAGCTGCGTACAAACATCCACCAACCCTTCATCAAAAAACTGCGCTTCATCAATACCAATTACATCCACTTCACCCGACATCAGTAGAATACTTCCGGACGATTCTACGGGCGTGGAGCGGATTGAAGTGCGGTCGTGCGAAACAACTTCATCTTCCGAATAGCGCGTGTCAATTTTTGGTTTGAAGATTTCAACCCGCTGTTTGGCGAAATTGGCACGTTTCAGGCGACGAATCAGTTCTTCGGTTTTCCCTGAAAACATTGAACCGCAAATAACTTCAATACTTCCCCTTTTTAATTGCGTCGGGTGGTTTTGTTCTGAATAAATCATGGTATCTTGTTGAAAATAAGTTTGTTTTATTTTTATTAATTTCGGCTATTGTTGTAACTTTGCAGCGGAATTAATGCTACAGCAGAAATTTTAAAAATTTTCCCTGCAAAGATAAAAAAATATAGATGATTCAGATTCGTTTTACTTTAAAAAGATATGAACATCTAATTTCTTGAATTCATTCTCAAAAACTGCCTGTTATGAAACTTTTTGTGGTGCCTACGCCTGTCGGAAATCTGGAAGATATGACTTTCAGGGCTATTCGTGTTTTAAAGGAAGCTGATCTTATTTTGGCTGAAGACACGCGTACCAGTGGTTTTTTGTTGAAACATTTTGAGATAAAAACGCCCATGCAGTCGCACCATAAATTCAACGAACACAAAACCGTTGAAAATGTGGTACAGCGTATCAAAGGAGGTCAGAAAGTAGCATTGATTTCTGACGCCGGAACACCGGCTATTTCAGATCCCGGATTTTTGGTGGTGCGTCAGTGTGTTGAAAATGATATTGAGGTTGAATGTTTGCCCGGTGCAACAGCTTTTGTTCCCGCTTTAGTCACATCAGGATTGCCAAACGACCGTTTTTGTTTCGAAGGTTTTTTGCCTCAGAAAAAAGGGCGGCAGACCAAACTCCGTGAATTATCAGCCGAAAAACGTACCATGATTTTCTATGAATCACCGTTTCGGCTGTTAAAAACGCTTACACAATTTGCAGAATATTTTGGAGCAGAACGAAAAGCCTCTGTTTCCCGCGAAATTTCCAAGCTTTTTGAGGAGACCAGACGTGGAACATTGACAGAATTAATCGAACATTTTACATCGCAAGTCCCTAAAGGAGAAATTGTTGTAATTGTTGCAGGAATTGAAGAATAACATTACCTTTGCACCCGAAATAAGAGTTTTTCACGACAACATTTTTACCTGTTTTTTAAACTTTCCACTAACTCACAATTTAGTTTTATTTGATATGAAACCAATTTTATATACTCTTGCTTTGATGGCTTTAATGCTAACATCATGTGGAAAAAATTCTTCTGAATACAAAGCGCTACAAGCTCAAAATGATTCATTGATGAATTCAAAGATAAAACTACAACAGGAAGTTGATAGTTATTTTTCAGCGATGAATCAGATTGAACAGAATATTGAGAAAATCAAAGAAACAGAGAAAATTATCTCAGTACAACCTGTTGGAAATGATTTAGGTGAAGATGTGCGCACTAAAATAAATGATGATATGACTTATTTGTTCGATATGCTCAGAGCAAATAAGCAAGAACTGGCACGGTTGAAATCTAAATTGAGAAAAAGTGCTTTCAAATCTTCGCAATTGGAGAAAACAATTATCAAACTCACAAAGTCGCTCGAAGAAGAAACAGCTAAGGTTGCACTTTTACATGGCGAACTGGCAAAGAAAGATTCGATGATAGTTAAGCTTGATACTCAGGTAATTAAACTTGGACGTGATGTGGAAGTTTTGACCAATGAGAATAAAACAAAAGAAGTGAAGATAAAGGAACAGGAGGAAACGATACACACTGCATGGTATGTTTTTGGAACTATAAGTGAACTTAAACAACAAAAGATAGTAACGGTTGAAAATTTATTCAGTCAGCAAAGGGTTTTGCAGCACGATTTTAATAAAAACTATTTTGTGCGCATTGATGCCCGTAAAACCAAATCAATTCCATTGTATTCTACTCATGCCAAGATACTTACCAATCATCCGAAATCGTCTTATACTCTTGAGAAAGAAAATGGAAACTTCGTATTGTTGATTGTTGATCCCGAAGAATTCTGGAGTGTAAGCAAATACCTGGTTATTGAGGTGGAATAGACCCCTAACCCCTAAAGGGGAACAATCAGACCTCCTTTGTCTTTTATCTAATTTTATTGTCAAAACAATACTAACTTTATTCCCCTTTAGGGGTTAGGGGCATATGTACAAATACGTTTTCCTTGACTTAGACGATACTATCTGGGATTTTCATGTCAACGCCAAATCTTCATTACAGGAGATATATGATAACAAAAATTTCGATAAGCATTTTGATAGTTTTGATCAGTATTTCGAGATATACGCCAAACGGAATCTTGAATTGTGGGATCAGTATGGGAAAGGGGAAATTACCAAAGATGCACTTTCGCTGGAACGTTTTCTTCACCCTCTGAGACAAGTTGGTGTCCACGATGAGGGACTTGCTTTAATAATGGGGAAGGAGTACCTCGACTTGCTTCCTACACGCTCGGCTTTAGTTCCAAATGCACTCAAAATTCTGGATTATCTTGCACCAAAATACCAACTCACTATTGTTTCAAACGGATTTATTGAAGTACAATATCTAAAGTTGAAAAAATGTGGATTAGAACATTATTTTTCACATGTTGTACTTTCGGAAGAAGCCGGTGCTTTGAAACCGGATAAAAAGATTTTCGAACATGCATTGCAACTCAATGGAGCGAAAGCCTCTGAAACCATTATGATTGGCGATAGTTATGAAGCAGATATAATCGGAGCTCAGAATGCCGGAATTGACCAGATATACTTTCGGTATTCACAATCACAAGCTAAACAACCCGCTACATTTATAATTGATAGACTCGACGAAATCTTCAGTATTCTGTAAAAGTCGTTATCTTATTCACAATAAAGGCTGTCTCAAAAAATTGAGACAGCCTTTATTAGTTTAATTAAAGCCCGATTAGTTAATCATCACTTTTGCAGTTTTTTCACCTACTTTTACGAGGTAAATACCTTTTCTAAGCGAGATTGGAAGCACGTCATTGCCAGTTTTCAGCACGTGACTAATTAGCAAATTACCGGTTAAATCAAATACCATAAGATTTCCTCCGGCAGTTGCATTCTGAACGTGTAATGCATTGTTTGAAACAAATGCATTTAATGCACTGATGCTTGGGGTTTCAACAGCTGTAACTGTTTGGAAAGCAATCTTTGGTGCAATAAAACCGGAGATATCTATACCAAATACGTCTGATATTGATGTCCAGGCACTGCTATAATATGCATATAATGAACAATCGGCATAAGGGCGACCTGCAGTCGTTAATAATCCCATATGGTTAGTGGCACTAGGAGTTCCAACATTTGTAAAATCAAGTGAAATGTAAAAACTACCTGTAATAGTTACCGGAGTTGTGTAGGTATATGATTTCATTGTTGAAGTTGTAATGGCAGTTGCACCAAACAATGTTGAGTATGTTGGGGTTACTGAACTTACTACTGTTCCCGGAATTCCACCCGCTCCATCTGCCTTAAGAATTTGAATCGTAAAGGTTTTTGCCCTGTTGGCAGTTGACAAGGTGTAATTTCCAACATACAAATAAATCTGGCTCAATGAAACTGTTGCACCGGCAGGCAATACAAACTTTTCAGCGATTTTCTTATAATTGGTATTTGGTCCCGCCAAATACATGTTAGTATTAGTTGAAGAAGTTTGATAATCTGCAAATGAATCATACGACTTGATATTATAAACGATGTCAGATGTTACTCCGGCAGCTGGTCTGATTAAATAATGATTTACATCTTTAATAGTAGTACCTCCGGGGCCTGTAGCAGATAATGTAGCACTATGAAATCCACTTGTTGCATAGGTAACAGATGGAATAGTATCTGTTGTTGAGCTTGCAGTTGCGTCAGCATCAAAAATCCATGAGAAAGATGTAGCACCTAATAATTGTGGTACATAATTTATAGACTCATTGCCATATAAATAAACCGAATCATTGACAACTGCCGTAGCTGACCATAAACCTCCTTTAGAATAGGCCTGTAAAATCGGTGGTTCAACATATGCATTATCAGAAACTGCAAAGTTTTCAAATGCTACTGCATCTACATCCATCGCAGCGGTACAATGGCTAATTGCAAAGTTATAGTTACCACTTGTACTTGGGGTATAAGTGCCTTCAAGCCTTGTCCAAGTATCAATTACAACAGAGTTTGCGCCTGTTTTATCAATTACTAATGTGGTTTGAGTTGCAGCTGTTTGGTTAGTACCCACTGTTACTTTAAATTCATCATTTACACTGTTATATCCGGGTGCATAAGCCCAAACATAAACATGATAAGTAACACCTGCAGTTAAGCTCATAGCAGGAGAAAATGCCCATGCATTTCTTGATGCAGAAGCATCATAACCTGAAATCAGATATGTACTTCCTGAAAGAGAAGGTAATCCAGATAAACTACCAACACTCATAACATCACTTGTAGTGGTTGAAGCATCTGTTATCAACCAACCATCGGTCGTAATATCAGCTGCATCAAAATTTTCTTTGTAAGGAAATGTGCTAATTGGATCAACAGCACGAACCTTTGCAAGAGTCGACAATTGATTAAATTGAGGTACTATAACCTGTGTTTTTTTACTTTTTTGCTGTGTTTTTAAAATTGCAACTGAAGGGTTAGCAATTGTTTTGTTGCGCAAACCGATTGTAAGATTTGCACTTGCTGAAAGAATAATAGCTGCCATGACAGCAATTACGAGTAGTTTTTGTTTCATAAAGCGTTAATTATTAATGTTTATATTAAAAAAAGAATTTTATTCAACACACAATCAATAAGTTATCAATTGTGTGTTGAATGTATTATGGTTATCGTTTTACTTTAACATTTTCTGTTTTAGTTCCGGTAAATTTCAGGATATAAATTCCTTTAGTGAGATTGTTTGTTGGGATGCTATATGTTCCAGAATTTGGTAATGCAAACTCGGCCATTAATTGACCAGATACATTGTAAACCATTGCTTTATCGAAATCAGAAGTATAATTCAAATTAAAAGAATTTGAAGTTGAAATCACACTTGCGATTTTGTTTTTAACAGTTTCAAGTCCGGTAGATTTGTCCTGGTTGATAGTAATAGTTGTTTGTACTCCATACGATTTAAATACTACATTGGCTGTTCTCTTATCTGTTCCTATTGGCAATGCTTCGGCTTTAAAGTCGAATAACAGTGCATTGTAGTCTTTAAAATAAGAATCATCATAGCTTACAGTTAACCACGAGGGTAATGTTGTTTCATCATACGACACCATTACTTCGTTGGTTACGCTATCAGTAACATTAAAAAACGAGTAGATAACTGCTCCGGGATTATTTGTTTTATCAACTGCGCTTCCACCTTCGACTGGAGCAACTAATGTTTGAGTCTGACTATCAGCGTGTAAATAATTAAAATATGAATTCATCATGAAATACATATTCATATTATTTGTTGATGATTTGTATAAACCACCATCCGAAACGCCTGTAACTGCATCAACTTTTGTAAAATAGGATGATCCATCAATTTTATTAGCATAATCAGTCAATAAACCAAAATCCATTCCAGGTTGTTCCAATCCTGAAAGAACGATTGCAAATGCATCCTTCACAATTAATGTCATAGGTGCTTCACGTCCTGTTTCAGGGTCAATTTCTACAAAAGTAAATGGGAAATAACAGTTTTTGTATTCATCCGTAATTACATCTGAAGCCGAAATTTTTGAACTTGCCAGCGTATCAGTAGTAAGTTTGCCGGTTTCATCAATTTTGATAACCGATAAAGTAAGAAATTTATCAGCAGGAACAGGAGCATTTCCATCAACAGAAACACCAAACAAACAAACATCTTTGATTACCATTGGAGACATTGGCTTTTCGTAAACGTTAACCAACGAACTGACTTTTGAACCATTTGTTCCATCGGCAACCCGTAAGCATGTTCCATAGAAATATCCCTGTCCTGAACCACTTAGTCCTGTTCCGCCCGAAGCGCCCACATACCAAATACTGTTTCCATTCGAGTTTCCTTCTGCAGTGTTTGAAAAGTAATCTGCTACACCTACATATTGTTTATCTAAACTTGAGTTAAGCAACGGATAATCTGCAGTTCCCGCAGACATCTGATACGAGATTGTATCTATGCCATTAATTGCTTTTACGGTTGGTGCATAAAAGGCTCCGTTAAATAGAAAGTCAACGGTTTTTTCTTTCAATATTAAATTTTCATCCGTAGAAACATTAAGCGAATCACCCCAGTCCCAACTGTATGAAAGTGCATCAGTAGATAGATTTCTGAAAGTCCAGGGAATAGAAAAAGCTGAACCAAAATAACTTGGTGTAGTGTAAGAATAACCGATGTATTGTGGATCTTCATTCCCAATCATACTTGGAATGAATGTGCCTTCTGGTCGGTTGTAAAGTGCAGTTGGAGTAACATTTCTAACTCTGCTGGCTTTCAGAATATTTTCGTTTTGGTCAAAACGCATTAAATCTGTTCCAGAAATAGTCTTTTTTGCCTGAACTGTTTTTTGTTTCTCTTTTTTCAGAGCTACTGACAATTTTGAGTTCACAGTTGTCTTTTTACTGTGTAAAGTCTGAGCGTTAAATGCACTGGCACTTAATACCACTGCACATAATGCAGCCGAAAGGAGTAGTTTTTTTCTCATATTCTAATTTTTATTAATGATAATTTTAATTAAAGTGATACATAAAATGAAATTTTCGGATCAGAAACTGCAGTAAATTTCAATATACTTAAATTCATACCGCAATCGGCTGAAACAATAAAATCCTGATTTATGAAATTTATCAAATCCTGAAACCCGGTAATTTTGCCTAAATAGTACTTTCCATTCGTGTCGGCTGTGCCATTGTAATGAAACTTAACCTTGTTGTTTCCTAAATCGGTACGAATATAGTCAAAGTTTCCGGTATATTTCCCGCTCACAAATTGTAAATTATAAAACTGGGTGGTTGAATTATACTTAAATCTCAAATTTGTAAATTTTTCTTTCAAAACTGACAGGCAATTTGCTACAATCTTGTTGTACGCGGTATCAAATCTTGCACCCATTGGACTTGTCAACATAAAATTCCAGGTTGAAGTATTCGACATGTAATTTTTCGCCGGATTTGGACCGGTTATATATCCGGCAGCTTCTGTACAATTTAATTTTTGCTTGTCTTCACTTAGCACAAAGTTTTGAAAATCAGCATTATTTGTATTGTATGGTGCGTAAAGTCTTAATCCGGTTGCAGTAATAATAAATGGACAATAAACTCCATCAGCAACAGGATCTTCACCCGGCTTCAAAATTTTAAAAATATGAGTTGAACCATTATAGGCCGGCATGGTATCAGTATTGACAATCAGGTTTAATATATTCTTAGAATTGACAAACAACAGATTATTCATATTATCCAATTGGTCAAAATACTGAGACCACACCTGATTTTCAGGCAATTTGTGTAAATAAACATAAGCACCCCATTTTTTGCCTTTTAGTTTCACCTCGGTTTCAGTGGCTTTAATAACAATAAATTCATAGTCGCCACCTAATCCAATTCCATCCAAATCCGATGTGCCGGCCGGATCTTGAGGATTGGCAAACAAATGAAGCACTCCGTTTTTACCAAAGGTATTAAAAGTTAGAACCGGACCATCGTCTGCAATCAGTTGAAACATACAGGTATCAGTGGCCAGTTTATTATCCAGGTATTTATTCTTGCCTGCAATAAATGCCGCACCTGACTTGTTGAACTTTACAAGCATTGTATAGCCTTCGGTTGTAGTATTTGGAAAATAGTCCATTACCCAACCATTTGTAGAACTGCATAAGGTACTGTTATACTCTATCTTAGTATTCTCAATGCGTACTGCAGAAGTTTCGGAAAATATATTTGGTTCCTCGAAAGTACAGGAAGCAGTTATAAATACTAAACTGATATATAGAATTGATTTAATTAATCTCATGACTTTAATCTAAAAGTTTAATTATTAATTATTTATTGGATTCAAAAGTACAGTCATGTTGATATTTGCCTGACGGGTCTGAACTTCTTGTCGGAGTAAATCGATATCAATATTCCAGGAATCTTTAAGCCAAGTTCGGCAAATCGACAACTTCTGTAGTATAACTGCTTTACCATCAACTCCATCAGTGTCGGTGCCTTCAGTCACTGTTGTACCGCTTACCACCCATCCTTTCGATGCATTTGTTAGAATAGTGTTCCATTGGGCATCGGTTTTTACAATATAATTGGCAATTGTTTCTACAAAATCCTCGCGGGTTTGTGAACCGGCATAAGGACTTACAAAACCTAATGATTGTGCAACTCTCTCATCTCTATCCTGCCAGCTGAAAGGTTCGTAGCTTGCATACGAAATAAGGTTGAACTCTTTCGGATATGTTTTCTTTTGATGTAGAATATGTGCAAATTCGTGATGCATGGTTTTGAAATAAAACTCGTTGAGAGTCTCAATATCTGTTATATCCAGCTCGTTGACCCTGAATAACGAAATTTTCATACCACCCTCAGCCAAACCCAATAACATGGTGCCGTTTACCGGGTTGTAGGCAGGTGAACCTATTAATTGAATTACGCGGGGACCATAGCTTTTCAAAAATTCAGGATTCACCATTTTTCCGTACACATCAAACCATAAATATTTGATTAATACCGCCATTTTTTGCGAGTTCTCGTAGGTTGCAGGAACCAGATTATAGTTCATGTCTGTACCCTTATCCTCCATTTTATAGATAAAACTGAGATTATAGGGTTTAAGAAAATTAGTGTTCAGATAAGAATCAAATTTAAACGAATAGGATGTGGAATCTAAACCATGGTCGACTGTATCAAAAATAGATGGTCCTAACACCTCGTTGGTATTATTACATGCTGCTAATGAAATGATCAACAAGCCTAACAAAAGAAGATATTTTAAATTGAAATTATTCATAAAGCTGCATTATTTAATTTCGGGTGCTACATTTAATAATACGTTATCCTGAGGCGACAGAGTATTCACCATTCTGAAATTCGGACTCATACCTGCTGAAATAACTTCATTTGGTATTTGAATAGCTCTTCTTGGGTCATTCCAGGTAAGATTCTCCACTCTGTCTTTTCCGATTTTGTGAGTTATCTCAATACCATATCTTTTTATATCAAACCAACGCATACCGTCAAAAATAGTTTCCAGACGGCGGAAATGTAACACACAATCGATATAGGGTTTCTGAGCACTGGTTACTATAAAATCAGGCGACATGGATTCTGTATTTAAAGTGTTGCTAAACAAAGGATTTGAACTTTTGTAGAACGTTTTAATCACAGCATCAGTCAAATCTGATTGTGCTTTTCCTGTCATTTTTCTTGAATCGTCAAAAGCTTTCAAATCAGCCAGTGCTTCGGGTAATCTGTTCAGAAAGACCAATGCCTCAGCACGACACAATAAGGTTTCTTCACCTGTAAATTCGGCTCTGACAATATGTGGATAGCCTATGCCCGCAATTTTATCGGTATATTCAAAAAATTCACCACATTTTGGGAAAAACAAACCATAATCCTGACTTCCACGAATGAATAATCGTCCGCTTAAACATGGTGGGAAACCAGACCAGGTTGGACCGCCTCCGTAAATTGTTGATTTAGCCGCATCACCGTTGCACGAATAACGCGTTCCGAACAATCGGTCTAGCAATGAATAAGTTGGCAGTAATAAGAAATTATTGGGCGATGATGCATTTATCCAACCATTAACAAATGCGTCAAAAGTAGGATAATCTGCATTCCAGTTACGAAGATAAAAAGCGGGGTTTGTTCCAATAACCAGATTCGCGTGTTCAACTACTTTAGCATAATTACGTTTGAATAGATAAAACCGGGTAGCAAAAGCATGTGCAGCACGATAATTGAAATGATATTTGGGTACAGTGTAAATTTTATCATCGGGAGTAACCAAACTAAGGCCATTCTCAATATCTGCCTGAATCTTTTTATAAACAGCTGCTACATTTGATCGGTCGTAATGAACCAACACTTTGGTTTCGGGTGCTGTAACGTATGGAATGCCATCATCCATTTGACTCAAAGTATCATTTTTATAAGCCTGCGAAAAAAGATTCACCAGAATAAAGTGGTGAAAAGCGCGGCTAATAAGTGCTTCACCTTTTTGGGCTTTTACTTCATCGCCACGTCCCTGTGCTTCGAGAGCTGCAATAGCCTGTAAAGCCTGATTGGTAACTGCAATAGCGTGATAACAGCCTCTCCAAACTTCGGAAGGCGAATCTTGCTGATCGGACGTAATTACATCCTGAAAGGCAAAAATCTCATCATCCATACGTTCGAGCGCACCAAGATTAAACCTGTTTCCTTTGGCATCAGGTGCGTTATTGTCGATAAAATTGTCGCTGCTCAATTCGCCCAACACTGCATAGTTTTGGTCGGAGTATGCATTGACAAGCAAACTTGTAATTTGATCGGGAGTAGAAATTACACCTCTATTGTCCGGTTCTTTATCCAGAAAATCATTGCACGAGCTCGCGAAAAATGCGAAAAACAAAACGGCAACTATATATAAATCAGTTCTTTTCATATTTATAAGAAATTCAATAGATTAAATACCCATTCTTAAAGTTACTGTATATTGCTGTGGCATTGGACTTGCAACACCTCCGCTGTTCATAAATTCAGGATCCTGACCATTCAATTTTTTGTCAGCATACAACAAACACAGATTTGTGGCCTGAACTTTTAGCTGAAGATTGGATATTTTAACTTTGCTCAATAATCTACTTGGAAAATCGTATGCAAATGAAACCTCTTTTAAACGAATAAATCCACCGTCAGCAATACGGGCAGTTGAATAATTATAGGCATTATAAGCGTATGACAATTGCGAATCGTTATAGTACTGACGGCGACTGGCAATTACAGGAATTGTAGTATAAGCCTCATCACCAGGAATAGTCCAGCGATTTTTAAACTCTTTGGGTAAAGCAGTCATATCGGAGTAAGCCACTCTGAAAACAGGATCGAGTCGGATTACATTTCCAAACGAATAAGTTGCAAATACATTCAGACGAAATGCTTTATATGAAAATACGTTACCAAAACCGCCGGTAGTGGTGGGATCGGTCGGGCCTTCATATTTCAGGAATCCTGTGTTTTTAAAATCCTGAAAATCAATTCCGGTTATGGTTGTTTGGCCATTCTGATTTGTGAAAGTTGGAAGACCTTCGTCATTCAGTCCTTTAAAAGGAATGGAAAACAAAGAGCGTACGGGATATCCTAACAAAGCATAACCATTCCCTGAAATCAATTGAATGACATTAGATCGTGAATCCAACCTTGTAATTTTATTTGTTGAATATGAAAAAGTAAAATCGGTAGACCAACTGAAATCTTTCGACTCATAATTTTTAGTTGAAATCGTAGCTTCCACACCATTCGAACTCATGCTCGCTACGTTTGCCATTTTGGCAATCACTCCACCGGCACCTTCAGTATACATCACACCTATCAGGTCGTAGTTGTCACGTTTATATACGTCAACTGCTAAGTTTACTTTATTATTGAACAACCCAATCTCAGTTCCAAAGTTTAACTCATGTTTCTTTTCGTAAGTTAACTCGCTGTTTTCAATATCTTCTAGCGAAATACCTGATTCAGATACATTTGAAAATGGACGCCATGGAGTATAAGGTCTGAAAATTGGTAATGCATTCGATACACTGGCCGGTCCACGATCGGCAGTTAAACTATACGAAACTTTTAAGGTTAAATGCGATAAGGTTGGTTGCAGGTTTTTGATAAAATCAAGTTTTTCCTCATGTACATTCCATGCTCCTGAAATATTCCAGGTCGGCAGCCAACGCGATTGAATGGATTTTCCCAGTTTATTTGTACCTTCATACCTACCGGTTAGGTTCAAAACATATTTCGATTCATAAGCATATGTTCCTGATGCAAAAGCAGCAAAACTTCTTAAATAGGTCCATGAATTTCCGTAATAGAAGGAGTTTTCTTCACTTTTTTGTTTAAACAGCCTGTAATCAATAAATGGAATTCCACCATTTTCATATTGATAACCCCAGCCCTCAAAATTGACGGCATTTCTGTCGGTCGAATTTGTTTCAACACCACCCAACAATTTAAAAACATGTTGGTCATTATCACCAGCAGAACCGTTATAATTGAAACTTCCCTGAAAGTCAATCTGACTCATACTGTAATCATTTCGAAGGTAAATACCACCTTTTGGTAAAACCGTTTCAGGCAATGCATTTACATTATCTTTATCGGTGTACAAATATGGATTTGATTCCCTGATTGAAGCATCTTCAGGATCAATACCGGCACGGTAAGCCATAGCCATGTTCGAATGATCTTTGATGAAATGCTCCTGAGTAGTTGTTTGAAAACGAATGGCAGCCAAACCGTTGAATTCCAATCCTTTCATTGCTTTCCAGTTCAATTCTGTCTGGAATTTCATATCACCAATCTTTAAATTAA
>JBAXPM010000042.1:0-32303 GCA_037132235.1 Paludibacter sp. | reverse complement strand
AGGGAAAGAATTTTCCCTTTTTCAGTCGAATGACCACGCAACGCCCTCAATGAAATCTGCGGAAGCACATTTTGATTTTCTGCAATATGCTGTAACAAGTTCAACATTACACACCATCGCATTTGTAGCAAAATAATAGCTACAAAGGGCTGTAAATGGCTTACAGAGCCATTCAGCGCACCAAAGACAGCGCAGCAAGCTGCGCGCGCCCTCAAAAACTATCACACGTGAGTGTGACCATTGACCTTTTCAGTATATTTTTAATTCATTGAAATGTGCGGACGCAGATTTCAAATGGATGTTTTTACCATTTTGGACTAACAGACAAATACCCTCCTAAAAAACGATCACACCTGAGTGTGGCCATTTAACCTTTAGGCATTCATTTAAATTGGAAAGGACTGGTTTGAATTAGTATGAATTGAATAGGTTTTGAATTCAAAACTTGTTTGAGAAGAAATTCTATTGGGATAGGATAGGAGTCAGATTGGATTTGTATTGTTGATATAGGGACGTATCAACAACTAACAAAGAATCATTACTCTTGCACACTTTTTATTCAAAAGCGTGCATGTGTAATGACTGTTTAGTATAAGCAAATGTGTGGACACAGATTTGATACTGTTTAAAATTGACTGATTAATACTCCCGGAGAATATAACCATCCCTAGGGAATACATGCGTTCCATCGGATAAAATAAAGCCTTGTAGCTTTGATATAACCTTTCCGTTCCGATCTATCACATTTCTACAATGAACATTCCTGTGACCTTCAGATTTGGCATGAGTGTGTCTCTTGCCACAAAACATACAGCTGTCAGTTAGTTCTTCATCTTTCTTTCTCCATAAAATTGGAAACTTCTTTGAATCTAATATTTCATAATCTGCTTTCATAATAGTATAATACGCCCAGCATTAGATAAAATCAGGTGGGCGATTAACCTGATAGTATAGCGGGTTATCGTAACCCAAATGTTTTTAAAAGAATTGTGAATTCTAATCAAAAAGAAAATCTGTAAGATAAACAATAACCAAACATTACTCTTGGATTCTTTTTATTCAAAAGATTCCATGTGTAATGACTTTTGACCACCTATTGAAAGGATAGAAGTTGAGTGCTAAACAGAAGAGTTGAAATGAAACAAAGCGGAATAATCCAACCAATGTTTAGGGTAAACGGACTACTATCTTTTCGAGTGGAAATTGATATTCTAAATGGAACAAGATACGTTTATTTTGTCCTGCTTCGTCCTGAAATTTGTTTACAGTTTTTGACTTGATATTTAATTGTATTTTTTTGCCTGAAAATTGCACCCCACCCCACCTCACTTCATATAGGAGGCGGGGTGGGGTGGGGTGGATTTTAGTACGGCATTTCATCAGTATCTTCCTCATATTTAAGCGTGTAGATAGAATTCTTATCTTTAACTAAAATGTCAGCTTCAACGCCTTTTTTTATCCTGTTTTCGGCAGCAGTATCTTTTATATTTAATCGTCTTTTAACCTCGTTCTTTAACCCGGCATAAGTCATTTTTTCAACGGACATAAAAATAGATTCATACAAAATCCGATTATTATCATCCACAGAGGGAACGTAATCGCATGCCACCGGTAAACCATTATTATCAATTCTGAAACTGAGCTTCTTAAACTCTAAGTTTCTGCAAAATTGAGGAGATACAGTCGTAATTTCATCCGCTTTGGTAACAAGCAATACACTTTCAGCTTTGCGTTGCAATTCACTCCCGACATGACCACGCATTTTCTCACTATTCGGATTGGTATGTACTACTGAGCAAATATGGCATTTATATTCAGAGCTAATCCGCATTAAGTCAGACACCCGTTGGGTGCTTTCTTCTAATGAATTAGTATCACGCAGTAAATCGGCAAACCCATCAATAATAACCAACTTCGGACGATACTCATTTATTGCTTTCTCCGTTACTTTTAGTCGCTCAAGAGCTCCCAATTCACGCAAAGATAGAATTCGTAAATCATTGTAATGCTTATCTTCAAAGTCCCAGTTTAGTATCCTGAAAATCCGTCTTGAAACAAGCAATACATGCGACCGGCTTTGTTCTGTATCAATAAACAATACATTGCCCACAGTTGAGCTGGAAAGTCCCATATACCCATTTTCAGACAAATAGGCTGCAATCAATCCGCTGACTAAAAAAGTCTTTCTACTTTTAGGTTGCCCGGTGATAACACTAATATCACCGAGCGAAAAGAGGCGAGTGTCGCCTTGACAAATAACAGCTTCATTCATAGGGATAATATCATTAGCATGAACATGGAATTTAGATAATTCAGTTTGTTCCGGTTCAAAATTAAAAGTAGTTTCCATTACATAAGATCGTTTAGAAGTAAATTAATCGGTTCAACCTTGGCACCCATACCATCCATATTATCCACAAAAATGTTCATTGCACCAAAAGTTCCAAAAGCTTGATTCGCTCGCAAATTGAGAATCCCAATAATCGGGTGATCTGAATACTGCTCATCAATCGGCTGATACAGCAACAGCCCGTAGCAGTGATATTTTAAAGCAGTATCAAATCCTCGAATAGCATATTTTCCGAATTCAGCATGAATGATATTAGTATTTCGTAATACTATCGGCAGAATATCATTTTCAAGAAAAAGTATTTCTTTTTGAGTTTGCTGATAGGAGAACTCACTTTTGATAGTTGGTAGATACTTTCTCTTGCCCTCAATCAGCTTACGAAGCGCAATTACCTCGTGACTGTCATAGTAGATCATAGTTATTTTCTCCTTCGATTATAGAGTTCGTTTTCTTTCTGTTCGATATATTCTTCAGAAGTTTGAACCCGATTCGACAACAACCACTCCTTGATTTCTTCCCGTTTGAAAATAACTTTTGCATTTTTCTTATAGAAAGGTATTTTCCTCTCACAAATCATTTTACTGATTGTGTTTACAGCATATCCTGTCAGTTCACTGCAAATAGCTTTTCCAAAGGTTTCCGGAAAGTCTTCTTTATTCTTAGGAAGTTGAACCGGCATTGGTTTAATCATTGCGTTTAATAGTTCTTTGAATTGGCCAATTGATAATGCAGCTAAAGGCGTTTCATTTGTTGGTTGAAATTTAGTTTCCATAATTTGAATTGTTTTTTTTTTGAATTTTGAACTCCCAGTAGCCGGCCGGTATACTGTTTGTTTCATGCTGCAAAATTGGACAATAAAAAACCCCAACTTGGGGTAAGTCGGGGTAAGTCGGTGCAAGTCGGGGTAAAAAATATTTATTTTCTAATATTTATAAGTATTTCTGTAATTCCAGCAGATCTTTTTCGGCTTCAGACGAATTTAAATCATTTAATTGCAAATATTTGATTACTTCAATAAAAAGTTTCTGTCTTGCAAGGTCAAGTCTATTTGAATTTTCATTTCGAGAACCAGGTCCATAAATCCGATAGTCCCGAATAAGAAATTGATTATATTTTTCAATAAGTTTTTTGGGTTTTCCTTCACCTCCAAATTTATCTAAAACTGATTTTCCATTTCTATTGCTTACGCTGATGCCCTGATAGAAACATATAAGTGCAATATATGAATGTGACAGAGGTGTCTTTAGGAGTTTTATTTCTTTCTTGTCATTTTTTTCTGTTATACTCAGGCTATCATTTATAATCAATGGCTTAATTTCATCAATAAACCTTTTTTCATCCTGAAACCATTTCTTAATCATTCTTCTATAACGTAAATCCTCATTTTTTGAATCATTTTTGTACCCATACTTCAATTCCTGTTTGCGGTCATTTATTATTAATTCCATTTTGATTTTATCTACATCAGAAATAAGACCTTTTTCGTAAAGCGATATTCCATTTACTTGGATTAGTAGATAGTTGGTTAAGGTAATTAAATATTCAAACAAACTACTTTTAGTGAATATATTGACTTCTGACATTCCGGAATACTTATTTATTACAGGTTTTCCGTTTAAAATCGGGAGGATATTTTCAAAGTGAGTTTTGAGTTCTCCGAAATAACTATTTAGTTCAAATGGGAATATTTTAAGCCAACGATCATATGTTTTTTTAAGAACAATGAGATCTGTTTTAGGTTTGATAGTAGGATTCAGATAAATTTCAAGATAATCATGTATTCTGATAATCTTTTCATTTGGTATTTCAGAATGATTGGTTAATAATTTCTTAACTTGATCAATATAGCCCATTAAAAACAGAGGTCTGCCACAATCAGCTGGTAAAGAACCAAAACTTGCAATTATCCAATGTAAGTATTCAGTAATTTCATTATACCAATTCGAAGAATTGTAATTATTAAGTATAAATTGAATAGAGGAAATAATTTTATAAGGAACAGCATCTGGAACCTGTTCATAATCTTTTAAGTCAAATTCTTCAAGATTGATAAGATTTGAATGAAATGAATTCCAAAAAGGGAATCCCGGGTTATGTGTAGTACCTTTGTAGCTTTTCATTAATATTACAGTCAATTCCTTTATGTAGTCTTTATAAAGTTCATAACAGTTGATATCGCTTTCACATTTTATTGGTTCTGTAAAAAATGGTTTTTCATAGATACCAACTTCCAACTGGTAAACTTTATTCTCATGATATTTGAAGGAATCTTCATTGATGTAAACCGTAATATTTCTTTTGGACATAGATATAAAAAATAATCATAAAACCTTTACAGCTTCGTCTATAACATTGCTATTGAAACTATCGAGATAAGTGTTAGTTGTTTTAAGGTCTTTATGACCTAGAATTTGAGAAATTACTTCCCTGGGAACATCATTGTTTTGCAAACTCATAGCCATGGTATGACGGCTAACATACGAAGTTATGTTTATGTCGCTAATTCCAAATTCAATCGCCATATTTTCAAGATATGAATTTAATTTTTTCAATCTTGATTTTAAATGGTTATATAGTTTTTCACCTGTTAAACCTTCAATAGTAACAATAGGTAATAAGTAATTTTCAACCGATTCCTTCATGCCACAAAGTTCATTGATTAGTGTCTGAAGTTCGTCTGTTAGTTTTATATTAATTGCTTTAGCTCCTTTGCTGTTTTTTGTTTTATGGCGTTTATATACAATGTATTGACCGTTTTCTAATCTTTTTACATTTTCATGCGTTAATCTGGCCATATCTACAAAACTCATTCCGTAACAAAAGTATGAAAAAAGGAATAGTTTTCGGGCATATTCGTTTACTTCTTTTTCCGAATGAGTTGATTTAATTTTCAACAGGTAATCTGACGGTAAATACCGTTTTTCTGTTTCTTCTCCTAACTTTGCTACTTCAAAACCTCCTTTCCCGAAAGGATATGTAGTTGGGCTGGCTTCTTTGGCTTCAATGGCCATATTTAATACAGCACGCAAAGATTTGAAATAGATTCTTCGTGTATTACCGGTACAACCATTCCGCTGTACAATTCTTTTATTTCCCTTTTTACTTGTGTAAACTGTTTCACGAGGCATTTGCAAGAAGATGTCTAACGCACGGACATATTTAATGTCAATTTCCGGAAAAAGCTTTTTATCAATGTTTTTGTCGAATATCTCAAGCATGTCTAACAATCGCTGGTAACACAATGCATTGCCGGTATGATCGGTATCTTTGAGCCGTTGTATGATATTTTCCAAAAAAGGCTTAACTTTGCCTTTCTTTGAACGATTTAGAAATGCTTCTTCGAATTGGTTAAGCGTCCAGTCGATTTTGTTGCGCTCAAATTCATCAATGATGTCTTTGGCTTTAGTCAGCTGATTTGTGATGTATGGATTGTCAGTTTCGTAATCAGGATTAATTCTTTTATCCTTTTTAAATACAGAATACTCTTCGTTCCACTGATTAGATTTAGCTGAGAGATTTAGACTAATGAATTTTCGTTGCCTGGTCTTAGTAACTCTCAAAACGATAGGGTAAGCACCGTTTTTTAATGTTGTACTTTTGTACAATATTGCAGCAATTGATATTCCTTTCATACTTGCATTACATATTTACGTTACACAAACGTTACACAAATACTAAAACTTAACGCAATATTAGCAAATAATAGAAGTGTTGAAACGCTTATTTATAGGCACAAATGTACACAAATACAATGGATTACCAAAAAATAAAATTGGCTGTGCGCTTAGCTGGGGGACCAGTGGTCGCAAGTTCGAATCTTGTCATCCCGACTGCTGAAAATGAAAGGTTTACATAAAAATGTAAACCTTTTTTATTTACTACTCTACCTTTTTTCTACCTTTTTTGAAAGATGTCAAAAGAGTCTCACCTTTTTTGAATCTATCTCATTTCCTTAAATTCAACCTGCTCCAGGGCATTTTTTAATTACAGACAGCAGCTTAGTTTTGTCTTATTCTGTTTCAAAGTATTCTAACCTGTAATTCTCACCATCGAATACACCATAAGAGAAAATTCCGATAAAATCTCCCAGAATAACCACTCGTTTTTTGTTTTTTATCTCCAAATCTAAAAAGATATGACGATGTCCAAAAACCAAAAAATCCACATCGTGTGTTTCTGCATATTTCTTGGCAAATACGACAATATTCTCTTTTTCCTCGCCAAGATATTTATTGTCAAGATGCATGATTTTCAAACGGTTTCTGCGTGACCATTCATAGCCAAATTCCTGACCAAGCTGAGGCGGTAATATCGAAAATAACTTTTGCGCCAATCTGCTATGAAATATTTTACGAATAAATGCAAAACCTTTTTTGTCGGAGTGAAGACCATCACCATGTACCATGAAAAAGGTTTTATCTCCAATTTTGGTGATGTATGCTTCTTTGTGAACTATCAATCCTATTTCTTTTTCCAGATAGCCAAAGGTCCAGATGTCGTGATTTCCGATAAAGAAATGTATTTCAATTCCGGAATCAACCAGTTCGGCAAGTTTACCCAGAAAACGAATATAACCCTTTGGTACAACGGTTTTATATTCGAACCAAAAATCGAAAATATCACCCAACAGATAAATAGCAGTAGCATCTGCTTTTACCATATCAAGCCAGGCAACCAGTTTTTTCTCGTGTGCCAGTGTATCGTCCAGAATTCTGGAACCTAAATGTGCATCGGAAAGAAAATAAATCATTTTTAGTTGATAGTTGGTAGTTGATAGTTTATAGTGGCTTTCAACTCTAATTAAAGGAATCCTAATTCAAGTTGCGCTTCTTCGCTCATCATGCTTTTATCCCATGCCGGTTCAAAAACTATGTTCACATCCACGGTTTTTACACCTTCAACACTGGCAACTTTCATTCGTACATCTTCCACAATAAAATCGACTGCAGGGCAATTTGGAGCAGTAAGAGTCATTTCTATAGTCAGATTACCATCTTCTGCCAAATCAATTTTATAAATCAATCCCAAATCATAGATATTTACAGGTATTTCTGGGTCGAACACAGTTTTCAGCATTCGCACTATTTTTTCTTCTTTTTCTAAAAATTCGTTCATATAAAATAAATTTCCGATATAATAATTATCAATTCCCAATTAAACAGCGAATTGCTTTTTGTATCAATAAACAAGTTTGCGCTAAAATAGTTTAATCAATCTGACCACCACTAAGTATTACCAGATTATCAAACTCCGGAAGTGAACTGGCCAACTTGCCGTTGACCACTGCCACCGCATGAACTTTGGCTTTGATAGCCAGTTTATTGTCGGATTTTCGATGAATTTCCTGATGAAAAATATATCTTACTCCTTCTTTGGCCACATATAGTTTCGAAATAAAACTGTCACCAGGGCGAAGCGGGGTTTTGTAAGCAATTTCAATGCTCGAAACCATTGCATCAATTCCACGGTCATGCAATTCGGCGAAACTAAGATGATTAGCCTCCAAAAACTCATGGCGTGTGTGTTCCAGATAATTCTGATACACCGAGTTATTCACAACTCCCTGTATATCACACTCGTAATCACGGACTTTTAATTCTAATTCAAATATATACATCTTTTTAATTTACAATTTAGTAATTTACAATTTACGATTGTATTTCTCAACTAATTTACAAATCAACCAGTCAACCAATTTTCCTGATAATCGTCAATCCATCCCGCAATGGTAAAATCACTTTCTCAACTCTGTTGTCTGATGCAATAAAATCATTAAATCGCATGATTTCAATGGTTTGCCAATCATTTGAATCAACAGGCTTCAATACTTTAGCATCCCACAGAGTATTATCTGCCAAAATAAATCCACCTGTCCGGAGCTTTGGTAAAACAGCTTCATAATAAGCCTGATACTCTCGTTTATCAGCATCTATGAAAACCAAATCAAAAGTTTCGTTCAATGAATCAATTACCGTTAATGCATCACCTATATGCAATTTTATTTTTGAAGCATATTCCGAGCCTTCAATATTTTGACATATAAAATCTTCCAGCTCATCATCAATTTCTATAGTATGCAACAGTCCGTTATCGGGCAATGCTTCAGCCATACAAAGTGCTGAATATCCGGTAAATGTGCCGATTTCAAGAATCCGTTTTGGTTTAATCATGTGGCAGAACATACTCAATACACGTCCCTGTAAATGCCCGGAACACATGCGGGGATTTATCATTCTCACATGAGTTGCCCTATTGACCTGAGCCAAATATTCAGGTTCAGCATCCGAATGAATTGATATATATTCTTCTAAATTCATAGACTATCTAAACGTACTTTAAAACAGAAAGTTGTGTTGGATTAAACACCTCATTAGCAATTTCCTGAAGTTTTTCGGCAGTCACATTTTCAATATGTTCACGAATCACCGACATATCGTCAATTTTCCCATATCGCAAAAAACTTTTGCCAAAACTCAGTGCCAGATTTTCCTTCTGTTCATTCGCGATGGCCATTTGCCCCATCAACTGAAGTTTGTATTTTTTCAGAGCTGATTCATTGATTTTTTGTTCTCTGAGTTTTTGTAACTCATTATAAACCAACTGCTCGCAACGCTTTGCATTTTCGACATCACAACCAAAATAAACGCTCCACAATCCCGCATCTGTAAAGGGCTGATAGCTCGATTCTACATTGTAAACCAGTCCGTTACGCTCTCGCAAGGAAAGATTCAGTAAACTGTTCATACCCGGACCACCCAGAATATTATTCAACAAATACATTCCCATTCGGTTGGGGTTGTATAGATCGTAAGCACGGTTTCCAACCATAAAATGAACCTGATGAGTGTTTTTTACAACTTCCTTTCGTTGCGGTTGATATGCTGTCGGTGTTTCACGCTCTTTTTTTGTGTTAGAAATCGGTTTTGAGAGTAAATATCTTTCTGCAAGTCGTACTAATCGATTGAAATTCAAATCGCCTACAACAAAGAAAACCATTTCGTCGGGACGGTATTGTTTGCTTACAAATTTCAAAGCATCCTCTGTCCTGAACTTTTCAAGCAATTCGGGTCTGCCCAGAATATTATGTCCAATAGTATGACTGTCGAAAAGCATTTCCTCAAAATCGTCAAAAATCAATTCAGATGGACTATCGTTGTACGACTGAATTTCGTCCAGAATAATAACAACCTCTTTGTCAATCTCTTTCTGAGGAAATGTAGAGTTCAGTACAATATCGCCAATCAACTCCAAAGCACGTTCGAAATACTCATTTAATACTACCGCGTATACAACAGTTTCTTCTTTCGAAGTAAAAGCATTCAGTTCGCTACCTACATTTTCAAGTCGGTTTATGATATGTCCTGAACGACGCTTGTCAGTACCTTTAAAAAGCATGTGTTCCACAAAATGAGCCATACCTTCTTCATTTTCAGCCTCATCACGCGATCCGGTGTTTACCACCATGCCACAATAAGTAACTGTTGAGTTTTCAGGTTTATGAATAAGAGTTATCCCGTTAGAGAGTGTATGTGTTTGATATGTCATTAATTGGCTGTTATAAAAAGGAATACAAAAGTAGTAAATTCAGTTGACAATTCATCTTGTGAGTCAGATTTAAGAGCGAAGTAATAATTTTATTCCCAAATCATAGTAAATCTTCTGTTTTCTGACGTATAAAACCAAAAGTTACACATTTTAAACCAAATTATACACATTTTCAAAAAAAACAAGTACTATTTTTGTATACTAAATTTAAATCATTGTGCTTCGCAGACTACAATGTTATAATCGAATCATTTAAAATAATTTAACGCATCTGTAAAATGAAAACACGTTATTTTTTTACAATAGTCATGGTACTATTTCTTGCAACTTCTGAAAAAATAAAAGCTCAATCACAAGATTACACGCCTCCTGCTCTGCCCACTATTTCCGACAAGGTATTCAATATTAAAGCTTTCGGAGCAATTAGTGATAATTCAACCGACAATACGCAAGCCATTCAGAAAGCTATAAATGAAGCAGATAAAGTAGGAGGTGGAAAGGTGGTAGTTCCAGCAGGAACTTATTTGTGCGGTCCTCTTACGTTTATCAGTAATCTGAATTTACAGATTGATTCAATGGCAATATTACGATTTTTACCTGTTGACAGATATCCGGGTGGTATGGCAGAAGGAAGGGACTTTATCAGTGGAACCAAACTGCACGATATAGCAATTACAGGAAAAGGAACAATTGATGGTCAGGGTAGCCCATGGTGGCCACATTACAAAGATTCCAAAGTGATACGCCCCCGAATGATAACTTTTAAAGACTGTGATAAAATTCTTATCGAAAATGTAAAACTGATGAATTCGCCCAAGTTTCATATTGCAATAGGTGGAAAAACAACCAATGTAACCGTAAATAAAATAATCGTTCGTGCACCTGCATCAGACGACCCGGTCAATCCAAGTCACAACACTGATGCATGTAACGTAACAGGAAAACACATTTTAATCAAAAACTGTGATATTAGTACAGGCGATGACAATTATACCTGCGGTGGAGGCACATCGGATGTATTAATCACCAATAATAAATATGGCTATGGACATGGCGTTTCAATTGGAAGTTACACGCAGGGAGTTTCAAATATTACAGTTGAAAATTGCACGTTTACCAATACAGAATGTGGAATACGGTTGAAATCGGACAGAGACCGTGGTGGTTTGGTACAAAATCTTACATACCGCAACCTGAAAATGACCGATGTAGAGTTTCCAATTTTAATTTATGCTGCATACAGTGCAAAAGAAAAAGAATTCAGGGATTTACGAAAACTGAAACCTGAAACGGCAACTACCTATCCTTCAGCACAAATCGGAGAAAAAACACCAATTTATAAGAATATAATTTTCAGCAATATTACAGCCACAACCCTACCCGGAAATCGCGCAGGATTAATCTGGGGTTTACCTGAAGTTCCTATAGAAAATATAGTTTTACAAAATATAAATATCACAGCTGATCTCCCCTTTGGAGTATATTTTGCGAAAAATGTAAAGATGGAAAACTGTAAGATTTACACGAAGGAAGGTAAGAATAAAATTGCAGTAACCGATTCAGAGGTCACTTTGGATGGAAAAGAAGTAAAATAAATGTTATTACCAATTGTTACTAGAAAACCATTTGGGTAACTCACTCAAACGGTTTTCTGTATGTACAGCCGTTTTTCCATTCGCTGCAACCATAGGCTGTATTCCCTTTCAATAGAATACCTTTTCCGCAAAGCGGACAAATTACCTGACCTTCAGCTAATGGCATAGACTTAGTATAAGTTTCTGGTTTGTCTATCTCCCTCTCCTTTTGGAGAGGGCTGGGGTGAGGTCTGTTATCACTCTTCACATTAAAAACAATTTCTGTAACCATTGCTTTCAGTTCATCCAGAAACCCTTTTGCCTCATACTCACCTTTTTCAATCTGCCGAAGTTTCTTTTCCCATAGTCCTGTCAGTTCTGCAGACTTGAGCAAATCTTCCTGTATAAGATGAATAAGCTCCACGCCGGTGTTGGTGGCAATCAGATTTTTCTTTTCGCGCCGTATATAATCCCGTTTGAAAAGCGTTTCGATAATGGCCGCACGCGTGGAAGGCCTTCCAATGCCGTTTTCCTTCAACGCATCGCGAAGTTCATCGTCATCAACCAGTTTGCCGGCTGTTTCCATAGCTCGAAGCAAAGTTGCTTCGGTGTATGGTTTGGGTGGCGAAGTCCATTTTTCTGCCAAACTTGGTTCATGTGGACCGTTTTCGCCTTTTTCAAAAATCGGTAAAGTCCATTCTTCCTCTTCATCGGTTTCTTTTTCTTCTTCCTGTACTTTAGCAAAAACCACACGCCAACCCTGTTCCAAAATTTGTTTACCGGTGACTTTAAACTCCACTATTTCTACTTCTCCCAACACGGTGGTGGTAGAAATCTTACATTCGGGATAGAAATTGGCTATAAAGCGACGAGCTACCAAATCAAATACCTTTTTTTCTGTATCACTCAATGCAGTAGGATGTACTCCGGTTGGGATAATAGCATGGTGATCAGTCACTTTCGAATTGTCAAAAACCTTTTTAGATTTCTGGATTTTGCTTTCCAGCAAAGGTTTTGTAAGTAGTTCGTAGTCTTTAATTCCTTTCAGAATATCAGGAATTTTCGGATAAATATCGTCGCTCAGGTACGTGGTATCCACACGTGGATAAGTTGTCACCTTTTTTTCATACAAATTTTGTATAATTTTCAGCGTTTCGTCTGCCGAATATCCAAATTTCTTATTGCATTCCACCTGCAGCGAAGTTAGGTCGAATAAACGCGGTGCCGATTCCGTACCTTTTTTTGTGGTTATGTCTGTAACATAAAAGTTTGCGTTCTTTACTGTTTCAAGATACTCTGAGCCTTCTTCAACGCTCGAAAAACGACCTTTGGATGCGGAAAAAACAGTATCACGGTAAACAGTTTTTAGTTCCCAATACGCTTCGGGTTTAAAATTCTCAATTTCCAACTGCCGGTTCACAATCAATGCCAACGTGGGAGTTTGAACCCGCCCTATAGAAAGTACCTGACGGTTTTTGCCGTATTTCAGCGTGTAAAGCCGGGTGGCATTCATTCCCAGCAACCAGTCGCCAATGGCGCGCGAGAGTCCGGCCTCGTACAGTCGCTGATAATCCGACTGGTCTTTCAGTTTCTTAAAACCTTCGCGGATAGCATCTTCGGTAAGTGACGAAATCCACAATCGTTTTACAGGACATTTACACAAAGCTTTTTGCATCACCCAACGTTGAATCAACTCACCTTCCTGGCCGGCATCACCGCAATTTACCACTTCATCGGCAGCTGCCATCAGTGTTTCTATCACCTTAAACTGCTTCTGAATACCGCTGTCGTTCATCACTTTAATTCCAAACCGCTGCGGAATCATTGGCAACTGACTCAGTGCCCACGCTTTCCACTCGGGAGCATATTCATGCGGCTCAAGCAGTCCGCACAAATGCCCAAAAGTCCATGTCACCTGATAGCCGTTTCCTTCCATATAGCCATCCTTGCGGGTTTTAGCTCCCAAAATTTCGGCAATATCACGTGCTACGCTTGGTTTTTCGGCAATGCAAACTATCATGGTTGGTTTATTAGCTAATTGGTTGACTGGTTAATTGGTTTTATTGAGGGACACAAAAATAAGGAAAAACTTTGATTTATTAGTGGAAATAAACCGAAGTATTTTTAAAATGCTAACCTGTTATAGAGCTAATCTATTCAGTTATAATAAATATGAATCTACATTTATTACTGAAAAATTTCCATAATTTATGTATCTTTGTACCCGATTAGAAACTAAAGAAACAAGGTAATTTCAGGTAAAATAAAAGAATAAGTATATGTTTAGAAATCAGCAAATTGCACCCGATATTTTTTATGTCGGAGTGAACGACAGACAGAAGCATAAGTTTGAAAATATGATTTCGTTACCCAACGGAGTTTCGTATAATTCGTATCTGATTGTGGATGAAAAAACAGCGTTGATTGATACGGTTGAAGTTCAGTTTGGCGATGTGTTTATTGATAAAATTCTATCACAACTACAGGGAAAACCTCTTGATTATCTGATTATCAATCACATGGAACCCGATCATTCAGGTTCTATCCGCTCCATCCGCAAGTATTATCCCGATATGGTAATCGTTGGCAATGCCAAAACACTGAGCATGGTGGAAGGTTATTATGGTGTGACAGAGAATACACTCGAAATAAAGGATGCAGAAATTCTTTCGCTTGGTAAGCACAAACTGCAATTTCATCTCACTCCGATGGTTCACTGGCCTGAAACGATGATGACTTACGACACAACTGAAATGGTACTGTTTTCGGGTGATGCTTTTGGTTGTTTTGGTACACTTGATGGTGCGGTGATAGACGAAAAAATGGATATTAATAAGTATTGGGATGAAGTGGCTCGTTATTATGCCAATGTAGTTGGTAAGTATGGTGCCCCGATTCAAAAAGCCCTGAAAAAACTTACACCATTGGAATTTAAGTATATTTGCAGCACGCATGGTCCGGTTTGGAAAAAATACATTACCGAAGTGGTGGATATGTACGACCAGTTCAGCCGCTATCATGGCGACGACGGCGTGGTGATTATCTACGGTTCGATGTACGGAAACACGGAGTTGATGGCCGAAACGGTGGCACAGGGCGTTGCCGAGATGGGTGTGAAAAACATCATCATCCACAATGTTTCGAAAAGCGATCCAAGCGTTATTATCCGTGATGTTTTTAAATACAAAGCTTTGATTGTGGGCAGTCCCACTTACAGCAACGAACTTTTCCCTGAAATTGATTCCATTCTGCGTAAAATTGAAATTCGTCAGGTGAAAAACCGCGTTTTTGGTTGTTTTGGATCATTTACATGGGCAAGTGCTGCTGTAAAACGCCTGAAAACATTTGTTGAAACCATGAAATGGCAATCAGCCGAAATATCTGTTGATGAAAAACAGGGACTAAAGGAAGGAAACTATCTGGCATGCCTGGAACTTGGACGTCAGGTAGCAGTTTTGATGAAAGATTTGGTTGATGAACCGGAACATTGCGTGTGAATATAACGGTAAGCAGTAAGCGGTAAGCAGTAAATAAAAGAAATAAACTCAAAAAACAGCAATATGAATCAGTATTCGGATTTTAATGAGAAATACAGAGAAAGAACGAAAAAGTTTGCGGTTTCTATTATTCTGTTTTATGCTAAATACTGTAAACAAACTGAGGAATTAAGGGTTATAGGTAAACAGTTGTTGCGATCTGGAACTTCGGTTGCTGCCAACTTCAGGGCCTTCACCCGCGGCAGATCAGAGTCAGAGAAATTTTCAAAACTTTGTATCGTGGTTGAAGAAACCGACGAAACACAATTTTGGCTGGAAATAATTGAAGAGGCTAATCTGCTGGAAATAAACACTTTTCAAAATCTGAAAAATGAAGCGGATGAGCTCATTAAAATCTTTACTGCTACCAAAAACAAAATGAAAAACTAATAACAGCTTACCGCTTGCTGCTTACCGCTTACTACTATCAATATGGAGAAATTGACTCTTATTACGCCAACATTTTTATTTTCAGCTATTTCGCTGATTTTACTGGCTTATACAAATCGGTTTTTATCGTATGCACAGTTGGTGCGAACTTTAAAAGACCGATACATGGAAGATCATTCGGCACTGACTCATGCACAAATTATGAATTTGCGCAAAAGGCTTTATCTGACGAAGAATATGCAGCTTTTCGGGGTGGTTAGCTTGTTACTTTGTGTTGCTACCATGTTTTTGATTTATATAGGATTGCAAGATATATCAGCTTATGTTTTCGGATTGGCAATATTGTTTTTAATTTTATCCCTTTCCCTTTCTGTTTGGGAAATTCAGATTTCGGCTAAATCGCTGGAAATTTATCTGAGTGATATGCAGAAAGGCAAAAACCTGAAATCAGAATAACAATACAAAAACAATTGATTTTATGACACTTTTCTATTGTCCAACGATTTCTACTGCTGCGGTTCTTTCGGAAGAAGAGTCTCAACATGCTGTAAAGGTATTGCGATTGCAGGTTGGCGATGAGATTTTGGTTGTAGATGGAATTGGCGGTTTTTATAAAGCACGAATTACGAATCCACACCCGAAACACTGTGGTTTTGAAATTGTTGAATCACAAAATGACTCAGGTAAACGTGATTATAAACTCCACATTGCTATTGCTCCGACCAAAAATATAGAACGCTTGGAGTGGTTTATTGAAAAGGCTACTGAAATTGGGATTGATGAAATCACGCCAATTGTTTGTCGATTTTCGGAACGTAAAATTGTAAAAGAGGAACGGTTGGAGAAAATCATTGTTTCGGCTGCTAAACAATCGGTAAAAGCTTTATTTCCCAGATTAAATCCACTTTGCACATTCGATGAATTGCTAAAAACTCAATCAGCATCTCAAAAGTTTATTGCTCACTGCTACAATGAAGAAAAAAAACTTCTGCAGACAGAGATTCAAAAGTCAAAAGACAATTTGATTTTAATTGGACCTGAAGGTGATTTTAGTAAAGAAGAAGTAGAGAAAGCTATTTCTCTTGGTTTTGTGCCTGTTTCTCTGGGTGAAAGCAGATTGCGAACCGAAACAGCCGGAGTATTTGCTTGTTCTACGGTTGCAATAATGAATCAATGATTTACCTCGTAAACACCAGCTTATTCTCGTTCGACATTTGCGGACTATACCAATAACCTTCGTCCGAAAATCCCTTTAAATCTTCAATGTCTTCAATCTGGTTTTGAATAACAAAACGAGCCATTAAACCACGAGCTTTTTTTGTATATATTACAATCTGCTTTAGCTGGTCGTTTTTGTATTCATAAAATTCCACGTCAATAACCTTGATTTTCTTGTTTTTCAAATCAATTGATTTAATATATTCGCTCGAAGCAAGATTTAAAATCACATCGGGTTTTCCACTGCTTTCAATAGCTTTCAGTATAGATTTGGTAATTTTTTTTCGCCAAAAATCATATAAATCATTACCATTTGCATTCTTAAGTTTTGAACTGACTTCCAGTCGATAGGGTTGAATTAAATCCAATGGTCGGAGAATTCCATACAGTCCTGAAAGAAGTCTCAAATGATTTTGAGCATAATCAAATTCTTCAGTTGTAAAAGATTTGGCATTTAATCCACGATAAACTTCACCATCAAAAACGAAGACTGCCTGTTTTGCATTATTCAGACTGAAAGGACTGTGCCAGTTGAAAATCCGGTCGAAATTAAGGTTGGTAAGATTTGAATTTATATCTAAAAGCCGACTTAGCTCTTCTTTATTCAGATTCCCTAGTAATTCTATGAGTTGACCTGCTTCCTTAAGATATTGCGGCAAAGTAAATTCCGAAATTAAGTTTTCGGGTTTAAAATTCATTATTTTGGCAGGTGAAAGTAGTATTACCATTATTTTATTTATTACTGAAAACAATTCAGACGTTTTTTTGTTTAAAAATGAAAATATAATATGTAATTGAAACAATTGAACTAACAATTTAAAAAACCCTCATGAAAAAAACATTGATTCTCACATTAGCCCTAAGTTTGATTTTTAGTTTTGGTATGAATGCACAAACTGCTGAAATCAACAAAAAGAAAGATGAAGTAAAAACTGAAGTAAAGAAAAATGCCGACAAAGTAAAAGATGCAGCCAGTCAGGAAGTTAGTAAAGTGAAAACTAAAGCGAAAAAGAAAGTAGATGAGACAAAAGCGACTATACAAAAGGAAGCAGCAACAAAAAAAGCGAATGTTGAAAAAACTGCAAATGAGAAAAAAGAAGTTTTAAAAACCGAAGCTGAAAGCAAAAAAGACAGTTTAGAGAAGAAAGCAAAAGAAGAAGCTGAGAAACTAAAAAATAATACGAATTCTTCGGTGAATGATATTAAGTCAAAAGCAGGAAACTTGTTTAAATAAATATTTTACTTTTAAAAATTACAAAACGGGCTTACCAAAAGGATAAGCCCGTTTTGCATTGAAAAATACGTACTGTTATTTTCCTGATTCCAGCAACAAAGTTCTGGTAGGTTGATCACATACCTCAGAAGGACCATAATATTGAACAGGTCCGGGATAAACATAGCTTGATTTTTCATCAGCCCAATCTTCACGTTGTGAGGCAAAAAACCTGAAAGGCGCACCATCAAGCAAAACCAACGCTTTTTGAATAACCGGCTTCATTTTTCCGTGACGTTTTTCCATATTCATCATCATGGTAATAGGCACACCTCCTGCAATCCACTCGGCAGCAGGAGCTGTCAGGTTGCGAACTGATGACATATAGCCTGTTTTTCCTTCCGAAATCAAAACCGAAGCAGTATAACCCAATGAATAAGTATAATCGGCATCAAAATTTGATGGAATAGCGCAACGGCCTTCGTACCCAAAAAAGTGGTTTATAGCTGCAAATTTACCGTTATATTTTTTCACTGCTTTTAATTGAGCCAATCGTTTTCCTACCATTTCAATCAAAAGTTTTTCAGTTTCAATTAGTGAAACCTGTACATTTCCGTGTGGGTCACGATCCAGTGTTAGCTGTTTGGCTATTCCCTTTGGTAAGCTACGGAAAATTTCACAACTTCCAGGACTTAACATCCCTTTTACATACTCACGTTTTTCTTCATCGCCATTCAATGCATTGAAATCATCATTGCTTGCCAGCAAATCATTTAATTCTGAAATGAGGTTTTTCATGGCCGGAATAAATTCAATCAAACCTTCAGGAATCAGAATTGTGCCGAAGTTCAAACCATGTTTAGCACGATGAACAACCACCTTCACAATATCTTCAACCACATCATTTAAGGTCATATTTTTAGCTTCTACTTCTTCAGAAACAATACAAATATTTGGTTGACTTTGCAGTGCGCATTCGAGTGTGATGTGCGATGCCGAACGTCCCATCAAACGAATAAAGTGCCAGTATTTTTTTGCTGAATTCGCATCACGTTGTATGTTTCCAATCAACTCAGAGTAAACTTTACAAGCTGTATCAAAACCGAATGAAGTTTCAATCATTTCATTTTTAAGGTCACCATCAATGGTTTTAGGACATCCTATTACCTGAATTCCTGTGTTTTTTTGTGAATAGTATTCGGCTAATACACAAGCATTTGTGTTTGAATCGTCACCACCAATCACTACGATTGCATTGATTCCCAGTTTTTTGCATATTACAGCACCTTTTTCATACTGCTCTTCTTCTTCGAGTTTGGTTCGCCCTGAACCAATTATGTCGAAACCACCGGTATTGCGGTATTCGTCAACAATTTCTTTAGTTAGTTCGATATATTGATGATCAACCAGTCCGCTTGGACCGCCCAGGAATCCGTACAATTTATTCTCAGGATTCAATGCTTTTAAACCATCGTAAATTCCTGAAATAACATTGTGTCCACCGGGTGCCTGACCACCAGAAAGAATTACACCGACTCCTACAACAGGATTTTGTTTCTTTACTCCCGGTTCAAATGTAATTAATGGCATTCCATACGTGTTTGGAAATAATTCTTTAATTTCTGCCTGATCGGCAACAGATTCAGTTGCAGCTCCTTCTTTAAGTACCACATTGCTTTTTAATGCATTTGGTAATTTAGGTTGGTAGCTGGCACGTGCAATTTGTAAAGGGCTTTTGGTCATTGATTTCATTGTTCGTATTTTTATAATAGTTTGATATTCAGACAGATGTTTTTGTGAGAAATTGTATGCAAAATTAATGAAAAAAATCTGGAATACAAGTAAAATGGATGTTTCGATTTTGTTATAATTTAAAAATTTATCTATCCGCCATGAAACAAAAATGCTCAAATCGATAATTGATTTGAGCATTTCAGAAATTTTACGCAACAAGATTTAATGTGAAGCAACTGCTTTAAATTCTTCGCCTTCGTAAAGTGGTCCGGAGGGTTTTGAACCAACAAAAGAATAATATACCATATAAATATAGCTGATAAGTGGAACTATCATTGCAAGTGCCATACTATGTGTTTTGTCGGAGATTAAGCCCATCAATGGAGTCCACACTGCGCCACCAATAATGGCCATAATAATCATGGAACCACCAATTTTAGTGTTTGGACCAAGTCCTTTAACTCCTAATGCAAAAATAGTTGGGAACATTAATGACATAAAAAAACTTGAAATAACCAGTGCCCAAACTCCAAAGAACCCCGGATTTATGATAGCCGTACTGGTTAAAGCAATATTTATAATGCTAAATACACCCATAAGTTTGTTGGGTTGGAATTTACGCATTAAAGCCGTTGAAGCGAAACGTCCGATACCAAATGCAAATAATGCATAAACCAAATATACTCCTGCTTCTTTTTCTGGTTTTTGAATAAAGTCTTTTACATATTGTATTAGAAAACTCCAGGTTCCTACTTGTGCTCCAACATAGAAAAACTGAGCTAAAATACCTTTTAAGAAATGTGGATATTGCAATAATTTTGAAATATGACCGTGACCATCATCTGATTTGTCTTTGCTTTTAATGGGATTGTCAGTTTCGGCTGGGAATTTTACCCGCCAAATTAGAAATGCCCAAACCAAAATAATACAACCAATGACCATGTACGGTGGGATAACGCGCAGTATTTCAGTGTGTAAATAATCTTTGTACGTTCCGGCGGCTTTCATGGTTTCTACCTGAGCAGTAGAGTGTTCCACACCCGAAAAAATAAGTTGACTTCCAACTAAAGCACCTGTCATTGCACCAATTGGATTGAAAGCCTGAGAAAAATTCAATCGTTGTGCTGAAGTGTCCGGATCGCCCAAAACGGCAATAAATGAATTTGCACCTGTTTCCAAAAAGGCTAGACCACTGGCAATTACAAATAATGCCATTAAAAATAATTCGAATTTTCCGATTATGGCTGCCGGATAGAATATAAAAGCTCCAGTTGCAAAAAGCAAAAGCCCGGTAATAAGACCTGTCTTATAATTGTATTTATCCATTACCAAAGCAGCCGGTAATGCCATTAAGAAATAACCAAGATAAAAAGCCGACTGAACCAATCCTGCCTGAAAACGATTCAGCTCAAATGACTTCATAAACTGAGGTATCAATATGTCATTCAGGTTATTAGGCAAGGCCCACAAGAAAAATAATGCGGTTACAAGAATAAACGGAAGTGCATTTTCTCTACTTACAATTTTGTGTTTTGACATAAGGTTGATTTTAGAATTAAATTGAAAATTGAACTAACAGCATTTTGCTGTGCTGAACTGTGCTGCAAAAGTAAATTTAAGTTTGAAAACTTAATCTGTGAAAGTTATGTTCTTCAGCAGAAAAAACAAGATAATTGCTTTTCATCTGAAGAATTTTAAATTTATAATGTTATTTTACCGTCTAAATCCCACAAATCTTCCCATCCTTTAGCTGATTCCCACAAGAAAACCTGACCTTTGATAAGTCGACATTGTTTATCGATTTTAGATATAGCTACCATTTCTTCTTCAGTCAACGGACCTTCTGTAATTCCCTTTAGGTTTTTGTACATTTTATCTGTTTTTACTGAAAATGGGATGGTGATCTGACCACGTTGCACTGCCCATTTCAGGCAAACAACAGCCGGATGAACTCCAAGTCGTTCAGCAATAGCAACGATAACCGGATCTTCCATGTCCACAGTATCTTCCGGTGTTTTATCACGTACCGGACGACCAGGCGAGCCAATCGGACTGTAACCAATTACTTCCACGCCATTATCTTTCATGTACTGATACAACTCAGGTTGTTGGAAGTGTGGGTGAATTTCCATTTCGTTCAATACCGGTTTAATTTTACAATCACGCAAAATCAGTTTCATTTTAGGAATCGTCACATTTGAAGTTCCAATGTTTCTTACCAAACCGGCGTCAACCAAACTTTCCATTTGCGCCCAGGTTTTCATATAATCGGCATGAATATAAGGTACAGCATCTTTTTGACGGGTGCTTACATCACATTTTGGTGGGTGGAAGTTCGGGAAAGGCCAGTGAACCAGATACAAATCGAGGTAATTAAGTTGTAAATCGGCCAAGGTTTGCTTGCACGATTCAACTACCTGTTTGTGTTTGTCGTTCCACACCTTTGAAGTAATCCAAAGCTCTTCACGAGTCACAATTCCTTCGGCAAAAACTTCCTGTAATGCAGCACCGATTTCTTTTTCATTGCCATAAACCGAGGCACAGTCGATATGACGATAGCCCATTTTTATAGCCGTTTTCACTGCTTGCGCAATGGTTTCGGCATCGTAATTGTCTGAGCCGAATGTTCCCAACCCAATTACCGGAATTTTATCGCCGGTATAAAGCGTTTTAAAAGGAACTTTTGAAGCATCTATTGTTTGCATGTAATTAGATTTTTAGATGTTAGAACCAAGAATCAAGACTAATATACGACTCCGGTTCAATGGTAAATAGTAATTGAAAAAATGGTAAATCTTACTTGATTTCTTCGTCAAAAACAATGGCTACTTTACCACATTTACCTTCGGCCATAAGCGAGTATGCCTCAAGTGCTTGTTGTAACTGGAAGCGGTGTGTAACCAAATCTTCAGGGTGAATTCCCCAGCGTTCGATACGCTCAACCAGTTCTTCCATGCGCCAAATGGATGTTACCCATGAACCGTAAATGGTTTTTTGATCGTGGATAATGTCCGGACTTGGGTTGAACTCAACAGTTCCACCTTCACCAATCATTACCATTTTTCCCCACTGACGGGTAGCACGGATACAAAGTTGACGGCCTGAAGTATGACCTGAGCAATCAACAGTACGCTCATAGCCTTTTCCGTTGGTTGCAGCCATTACTTTTTCCATCACGTCTGGTCCTGACACGAATACTTCATCGGCCAAACCAAGATCTTTTGCAATCTGACAACGCTCTGCAACGGTATCAACACCAATCAGTTTTTGAGCACCCATGGCTTTAGCAAGCATCAAAGCAGCCAAACCAACTGGGCCAAGACCGGTTACCAACACAGCATCGTTACCACAGATACCAATTTTTTCCAAACCTTCGTACACAGTACCAAAACCGCAGGCAATTTGAGCTCCATCGGTATAAGTAAGACTGTCCGGCAAAAGAACAAGGTCTTTTTCTTCGGCAATCATGTACTCAGCCATACCACCATCGCGTTGCCAACCGTAAGCTGCACGCGATTCGCTTTTGCACGAAATCATGTAACCACGACGACAATCGTTACAACAACCGCAGCCCGAAATGTGGTAAACCACCACACGGTCGCCTTCTTTGAAACGTTTCATGCCAGGACCGCAAGAGATAATTTGCCCCGCTGGTTCGTGACCACAGATTTTATTTTGATATCCTTCTGGACCTTTGCCAAGGTGTTCGCGATAGATAGCGCGAATATCGCTACCGCAAATAGTAGATGATTTTACTTTGAGCAGAACTTCTCCATGTCCGGGTTTTGGAAATTCTACATCTTTGAAAACGACGGTGCTGTTTCCCGGTAAATAAGCAGCTTTTGATTTAAATGACATTTTTATATGTTTTTGGTTGATTGGTTAATCAGTTCATCGGTAAATAGGTTCATCAAATAGTAAGAACCTTTACTTTCTATATCTCAGCTATTTAACCAATGAACAAGTTAATTGTAATCCAATATTCAGCATGGCGTTACTCCTTTTTTCAGAAGAATATTTCCGTATTTTGCTGTCTCGCCTGTCATTACTACAGCGAAAGCTAATTTTGCACGGTCGTAAAAAGCAAAACGGTCGATACGCTCGATGGCAGGCACATTAGGGTTAGTTATATGAATACTCTTAAGGTACGATTGTTCAACGGTTGGATCAAGAGTATCTCCGGGAACAGCTGCCATCATGGCCAATGGATGTGCAACGTAGGCATCAAGTTCAAAAAGCGGTAAAATAGCCGCTAACAATTCAGGGATGCGAAGTCCATCGGCACGGAGTACGCGTCCGTTGAATGTTTCGCCTGGAAAATGAGCATCAGCAAGAATAATTTCGTCGCCATGACCCATACGTGCCAAAACTGATAACAGTTCAGGACTTACTAGTGGTGAAATTCCTTTTAACATAAGATTTGATTTTATTAGCACACGTGTGCAATGGTTTATACTTGTTTGATAATTAACACGATTCTCGTATTACTAATTGAGATTTAACTACTTTGATGTCGTTAATATTCAACGAATTTTTATCAGAAATTAATTTTTCAAGTAAATCGAATGAAAGCTCAGCAATTTCTGTTTCAGGTTGTTCTATTGAGCTAATTTGAGGTTGAATAATTTCAGAAGCCAGAATGTTTCCAAAAGTAATCAGTCCCAAATCAGCAGGAATATTTATCCCTCTTTTACGAGTTTCAAATAAGATTCCCATAGTCAAATTAATTGATGAACAGATAATTGCGTCGGGTATATTTTGTGAATCAACTAAATCGGAAAAGATTTTTTTTCCTAGATCCATCGTAAATTCATCAGTCGTAACTATGGGGTTTATATATTCCAGTTCATGTTTTTGAATAGCTGCAATATATCCTCTGTGTCTGTCTCTGAATACATTAATTTCGGTAGCTCCGGTAATGTGAGCAATGCGTTTATATCCTTTATTGATAAGATGTTCAGTTGCAGAAAACGTAATATCAAAATTGTTTACCAAAACTTTTGGTGAATTAATATCTTCACAAACCCGGTCGAAAAATACAAAAGGAATTCCAAACTTTTCGAGCAGTCTGAAGTGGTCGCTGTTTACGGTATCTTTCGCAATGGAAACTATAACTCCGGCAAAATTGTGTTGTATGATTGTGTTGATTATTTCTTTTTCCTGCAGGTATTTTTCGTTAGACTGGAAAACTGAAATTACATAACCCTTTTCATAAGCCAGATTGGTGAGTTTACTTACAATATCTGAAAAAAAACTGTGATTGATGTTCGGAACAATTAGCGCAATAGCATTATTGCCGGTTCCACGCAACTGAACAGCATTCATATTTGTTTGATATTCATGTTCCTGAGCATATGCCAGCACTATGTCACGTGTTTTTCCATTTACACGAGGGTCGTTGCGCAATGCACGCGAAACGGTTGAATGATGGATACTCAACTCCCGGGCAATATCTTTTATCGTGATTCTTTTCTTCATATTTCCAAAATACAAACGTGTGCAAAAATAATTATATTTTATTTCTGTCGCAATCTTTTAAAATAATTTATGAATAATAGAACGGAAAATTTCGGTAATTTTGACATTAATATTATACATGGAAATATTTCTTCAAAATATGTTTTTAAACATAACTTTCAACATATATTGTTCAACAAATACCAACTATTTTTGCAGCACAGTTCAGCACAGCTAAATTCATGGAGATCAAGTTCACTCATTCAACTTCAAAAATTAAATCATTGGCTGATGGCATAAGTATGTCTATCATGCAGGGGAAATTGAAGATGGGTGACAATTTGCCATCGATTAACGAATCAAGTTCGATTCACAAAGTTTCGCGCGATACAGTTTTTAAAGCATATAATGAATTAAAGAAAAGGGGATTAATCGATTCAACACCTCAAAAAGGGTATTTTGTTACAGGTGAGGTAAATCGCGTTTTACTTCTTCTTGATACCTATTCAGCTTTTAAACAAAATTTATATCACCGGTTTGTAGCCAATTTGCCGGTCAACTACAAGGTGGATTTGCTGTTTCACCAATACAATGAACATTTGTTCGAAACTATTGTGCGTGAAAGTGTCGGAAGCTATAGTATGTACGTTGTTATGAATTTTTCGAATGAGCATTTTTCAGAGGCATTAAATTCAATTCCGAACAACAAACTACTTCTTCTTGATTTTGGCAACTTTGAAAAATCGTCATATTCATATATATGTCAGGATTTTGAGAAATCGTTTTATGACTGTCTGAGTTCATGTCGTAATTTATTAAAGAAATATAGAAAATTTTCGTTTGTTTTTCCTGAAGAACTTTGTCACCCGATTAGTGCGATTGACTATTTTGTGCGATTTTGCAAGGAAAATAATTTGTTTTTTGAAGTATTTCGTAAAGATTCAGACTGGCACGGAGTTGAAGCAGGAACAGTTTATCTATGCATTCTACCTGAAGATATGGTGAAAATTATTAAAGATGCAGATTCTGCCAGACTTTCTGTTGGAAGTGATATTGGATTGATTGCATATAATGATAATCCAATTCTCGAAGTAATCGAAAATGGAATTTCAGCTATAAGTATTGATTTTGGTTTAATGGGCGAAAAGGCCGCCAGGTTTATAACTACAAAACAACCAATACAAGAATATTTACCTACGGAGTTAATTATAAGAAACTCTATTTAAACACTGACTTATTTTTTTAATTATAAAACAGCATAGTTCAGCACAGCAAAATACATTAATAACAAACACTTAAATATAATAAATCATGAAAGCAGGTTCAATTGCAGGAGAATACTCTTCAACTGCACAAATCAGAAAAGAAAAAAGCGGTCGCTTACAAGGTGATAATCCGAAAATCGGTATTCGTCCTACAATTGATGCACGTCAGGGTGGTGTGCGTGAATCATTGGAAAATCAAACTATGAATATGGCTCTCAATCTGGCCAATTTCCTCAGCTCAAATTTAAAATACAGCGATGGCACTCCGGTGGAATGTGTTTTGGCTGATACAACAATCGGTCGCGTTGACGAAGCTGCAGCCTGTGCCGAAAAATTCAAAAAAGAAGGAGTTTCAGTAACTATTACTGTTACGCCATGCTGGTGCTATGGCAGTGAAACAATTGATGTTGACCCACATACTATTAAAGCTGTTTGGGGTTTCAACGGAACAGAGCGTCCGGGAGCAGTTTATCTGGCTGCCGCTTTGGCTGGTCATAATCAAAAAGGGTTACCTGCTTTTGGAATTTATGGTCGCGATGTATTGGATAGTACCGATACGTCAATTCCTGCTGATGTACAGGAGAAACTCTTACGTTTTGCCAAAGCTGGTATTGCTGCAGCTACGTTGAAAGGCAAATCATATCTTTCAATTGGTTCAGTATCAATGGGAATCGCAGGTTCTATTGTGAATGCTGATTTCTTTCAGGAATACCTTGGCATGCGCAATGAATATGTAGATATGAGCGAAATTCTACGTCGTGAGAAACTCGGAATTTATGATCCGGAAGAATTTAAAAAAGCAATGGATTGGACAGTGAAAAACTGTAAATCGAACGAAGGTGCAAATACCAATCCACCTCACACCACCAAATCGCGTGAAGTTCTCGATCAGGAATGGGAATTTGTGGTGAAAATGACATTGATTATTCGCGATTTAATGATTGGTAATCCGAAACTTCGTGAACTCGGATTTGGCGAAGAAGCGTTGGGTCATAATGCCATTGCTTCCGGTTTCCAGGGACAACGTCAGTGGACAGATTTTATGCCAAATGGTGACTTTGCTGAAGCAATTCTGAATACTTCATTCGACTGGAACGGTATTCGCGAGGCGTTTGTAGTGGCTACCGAAAATGATGCGTTGAATGGTGTGGCTATGTTGTTTGGAAAATTATTAACCAATACGGCTCAGGTTTTTGCCGATGTGCGCACCTATTGGAGTCCCGAAGCGGTTGAACGTGTAACCGGTCATAAATTAAAGGGATTGGGCGCAAACGGTTTGATTCACTTAATCAATTCAGGTTCAGCATCGTTGGATGGAGCCGGGCAACAAACCGAAGATGGAAAACCGGTTATGAAACCATTTTGGGAAATAACAGACGAAGAAGTTCAAAAAACATTGGATGCAACTACCTGGTATCCTGCCGAAGGTGAATATTTCCGAGGAGGTGGTTTTTCGTCAAACTTCCTTACTAAAGGTGGAATGCCTGTAACTATGGCACGTATCAATCTGATAAAAGGACTTGGCCCTGTACTTCAATTAGCTGAAGGTTGGACAGTGGATATCCCTGCCGATGTTCACGATATATTAAATAAACGTACTAGCCAAACCTGGCCAACAACCTGGTTTGCTCCACGTTTGACGGGCGAAAGTAATTTCACAGATGTATATTCGGTAATGAATAACTGGGGTGCAAATCATGGAGCATTCAGTTACGGACATATTGGTGCTGACTTGATTACACTTGCTTCTGTATTGCGTATTCCGGTTTGCATGCACAATGTTGACGAGTCTAAAATTTTCCGTCCGAGTGCATGGGCAGCTTATGGTATGGATGTAGAAGGTGCTGATTACCGTGCTTGTCAGACTTATGGGCCGCTTTATAAATAAATTAAAAGTTACGGGTTACATACAAAAAACATGATCTTGTAACTCGTAACTAAAATTTGTTTATCAGATTCTAAAGTTTTAATGTCAAATTTTACACGCCGATAAAAGTAATCTTTTAATACATTTGCAGCTCCTTAAAATTACAACATGAAAAACAAATCTTTTCTTGCATTCGACCTTGGTGCAACGAGTGGTCGTTCTATTTTGGGAACTATTGAACATGGCAGACTCCAAATGAAGGAGTTGACTCGTTTTCCCAACCAGATTCTTCAAATTGGGAATCATTTTCACTGGAACATTTATTCTTTGTTCGAACATCTCAAAGCGGGATTAATAGCTGCGAAAAAAGAAGGCGTAGAAATAACATCCATAGGTATTGACACCTGGGGCGTTGATTTTGCTTTGATTGCCGAAGATGGTTCAATTCTGGGTGCTCCTTATGCATACCGTGACCCACACACTGTTGGTGCTCCCGAAAAATATTTCGAAATAGTTCCACGCGAAAAAGTATATGACCTTACAGGAATTCAGGTAATGAATTTCAATAGTTTGTATCAGCTTTTTGCATTAAAACAGGCAGATAATTCGTTGTTGAATGCCACTAAAGAAATTTTATTTATGCCGGATGCATTGGCTTACATGCTGACTGGTAACAAAGTAGTGGAATATACCATTGCTTCAACTTCACAAATTTTAAACCCACGAACCAAACAATTCGAAGCCGAATTACTTGAGAAAGCAGGAGTTTCGCCATCTATCTTGGGCAAAATTGTTATGCCTGGTCATGAAATTGGCTGCTTACGTGACGATTTAGCCGAAGAAAGCGAACTGGGCAAAGTAAAAGTGGTGGCAGTTGCCGGACATGATACGGGTGCGGCTGTGGCTGCGGTTCCTGCTTCGAATGCAAATTTTGCTTATCTTAGCTCCGGAACCTGGTCGCTCATGGGCATTGAAGTAAAAGATGCCATTATCAACGAAGAAACTTTTGCGCTGAATTTTACCAACGAAGGCGGTGTAGAAGGAACTACCCGTTTTCTGAAGAATATTACCGGCATGTGGTTGCTCGAACAATGCCTGAAAGAATGGAAAAAAGAAGGTATCACCTATGCTTACGAAAAGTTGGTGCAAATGGCTGATACCGTTCCTGCTTTTCAATCTATGCTCGACACAGATCATCCTTCATTTGCTAATCCACTTAGCATGACCGCTGCGATTGTTGAATATTGCAAAGCTACAGGACAAACAGTTCCTTCAAGTCACGCTGAATTTGTTCGTTGTATTTTCGAAAGTCTTTCTTTGAAATATAAATATGTTATTAATATTTTAAATAAACTTGCTCCGTTCCCGATTGAAAAACTGCATGTAATTGGCGGTGGTTCAAAAAATCCGTTGTTGAACCAGTGGACTGCCAATTCAATCGGAATTCCTGTAGTTGCAGGACCTTCGGAAGCAACTGCAATAGGGAATATTATGATTCAGGCAAAAGCTGCCGGTTGCGTGGATTCACTTCAGGAAATGCGTCAGATTATTGGTGAATCTGTTCTGCTGGATGAATTCTTGCCACAAAATTCCGAAGTTTGGGCCGAAGCTTACAATAAATTTGTGTCTGTAACAGGATTAAAATAATACGAATAAATTTTGGATTGTTTAAATCGTTCAATCGAAAATTATAAATGAATAAATCGTAAATAAATATATGGCTGTAGTAGTTATTCTGCCTAAACAAGGGCAATCGGTTGAGAGTTGTATTATCACTGAAATTAAAAAGAAAAAAGGTGATACCGTAAAGAAAGGTGAAGTTCTGTTCGCTTACGAAACTGACAAAGCTTCATTCGAAGAAGAATCGCCTGTTGATGGCGTGGTGCTTGAGAGTTTTTACAACGATGGCGATGAAGTTGCTGTATTGTTGGACATGATGGTTATTGGTCAACCCGGTGATGATTATGCCGGATTGCTGCAAGGTGGTGCACCTGTGGCAACTGAGAGCCAAGAGCCAAGAACCAAGAGTCAAGATGCTGAACCTGGAAAGGTTGTTGAAACTAAAGAACCAGTTAACCAATCAACCAATCAACCAATCAACCTTCTCAACAACCAATCAACCTTTATCAGTCCACGCGCTAAAAATTTAGCCGCACAAGAAGCCTTGAATGCGAGCGAACTGGCCGGTTCAGGACCAAGTGGTCGTGTGATTGAAAAAGACGTGTTAGCTGCGTTGGAAAACCGTCCGAAACTGACTCCGTTGGCAAAGAAAATTGCTGCCGAAGAAGGTATTCAACCACAGGGTGCAGGCTCAGGACTTGCCGGAACTGCAAAATCAACTGATTTAGCTGCACCAGTAAATGCTGTTTATGGCGTTGATTATGAAGATAAAAAGTTGTCTAACATGCGTAAACTAATTGCAAAAGCGATGCATTCTTCACTGCAAAATTCTGCCCAACTTACTCACCACCTTGGTGCTGATGCACGTACTATCCAAAACCTGCGCAAAAAAGCCAAGAAAGCATTCGAAGCAGGAACTTTGTCGGTAAATTTGACAATTAACGATTTTGTTTGCTTTGCTGTGGTAAAAGCGTTGAAGAAATTCCCGAATGTAAACTCACACTTCCTGGGTGAATCGATGCGTTTGTTCAACAAAGTTCACCTCGGACTGGCTGTTGATACAGAACGTGGTTTGATGGTTCCTGCTGTGCGCAATGCTGATGATTTATCTATCATCGGACTTTCAAATCAGTTGAAAGAAGTGGCGAATGCCTGTAAAAAAGGTGCTATTTCGCCTGAGTTATTGGCAGCCGAAGCGGCTACATTTACTGTTTCTAACCTTGGTAACTACGGTGTGGAAATCTTTACTCCGGTAATCAACCTGCCGCAATCGGCTATTTTGGGTGTGAACACCATTGTTCCCCGTCCGAAAGATTTAGGTGATGGTATTTATGGTTTCGTGCCTTACATTGGTTTGAGTTTGACATACGACCACCGCTCGTTGGATGGTGGCGAAGCAACACGCTTTTTGAAACAAATTGCCATTGAAATTGAGACTTTGGAATTGGATATTTTTTGATTAAATTTGAACCTTCTAATTCTCCAATCGTAAATTGTAAATCTTTAAATCGTAAATTAAAGAATATGTTTGATTTAATCATTATCGGTGGTGGTCCGGCCGGATATGTAGCTGCAGAACGTGCAGGACATAAAGGACTGAAAGTTTTATTGTTCGAGAAAAAAAGCATGGGTGGTGTGTGTCTCAACGAAGGTTGTATTCCTACCAAAACATTGCTTTACAGTGCTAAAACGTACGAAAATGCGTTGCACGGTGATAAATATGGTGTATTTGGTGACAATATCCGTTTTGATTTCGGAAAAATTGTTGCCCGCAAAAATAAAGTGGTTCGCAAACTGGTTGCCGGCGTTGAAGGAAAGATGAAATTGCACCATGTGACCGTGGTAAAAGGCGAAGCCATGATTCAGGGACGTAGCCCGAAAGGTGTGGAAGTTACTGCCGGTGGCGAAAGCTACTTAGGTGCTAACCTGCTTATCTGTACAGGTTCCGAAGCATTTGTTCCACCTATTCCCGGATTGGCCGAAGCAGGTGATATTATCCTGACTAACCGCGAAATTCTTGATTTGAAGGAACAACCTAAATCATTGGTAGTAATCGGTGGTGGTGTTATCGGAATGGAGTTTGCAAGCTTTTACAACAGCCTTGGTACCAAAGTAACTATCGTGGAAATGCTTCCTGAAATACTTGGTGGTTTAGACTTCGAAATTTCGGCTATGTTGCGAGATATTTACAGCAAAAAAGGAATTGAATATAACCTGAATGCCAAAGTGGTAAAAATCGAAGGCAACAAAGTTATCTTTGAGAAAGACGGAAAAACCGAAACTATCGAAGGCGAAAAAATCCTTGTCAGCGTTGGTCGTCGTGCAGTAACAAAAGGTTTTGGATTGGAAAATCTGAATGTGGAGTTATTCCGTGGCGGTATCAAAGTGGACGAAAAAATGCGTACCAATGTGCCTAACGTTTTTGCTGCAGGCGATGTAACCGGATTCTCGTTGTTGGCTCATACAGCCAGTCGCGAAGGCGAAGTGGTGGTTAATAATCTCACCGGTCGTGCCGACAAGATGCGTTACGATGC
>JBAXPM010000041.1:0-32894 GCA_037132235.1 Paludibacter sp. | reverse complement strand
AATCATGTAAACCTAACGACAGAAATCACTAAATTTGTAGTGAAGAAAAGAACAACGAAGGCATAACACGGGTTTGGCAAAAGTGGCGGTTCAGTGCTCCGCAGACACATTTGTGGTTAATCAAAGTTTGGTTCTCTGCATCAACATTTGTGGTGAAAATCGCCACCTTCGCCAAGCCCGAAACCGTTAGGGGTAGTTATAGAAAAAAAGAAAAAACAAGAATTTTATATGTTATCACGACTTTTCTTATTTATTATTTTGTTTTTTTCGGCGACAATTTTTGGACAAGAAAGACAGAATCTAAAACAAACAGAAATTAAATTACAACGAATTGAAACGACTAAAAAAGCTGTTGCAAGTCACCCAGAAACTTTTGCTTCCCAGAAAACTGAAAAAGTAATAAACGTGAGTAATTTTGACGCATATCTACCTTGGATTTTTGCTTTAATTGTTAGTTTTATTTCTGTAATAACTAATATTATTTTAGCTAAACGTTTTCGTGTTTCGCAACAAGAAAACATAAAACTACTTTACGAAAATCTTGAGAAAAGTTTACAAGCAACGAATGAGACGAATATAAATCTTCAACTTGTAAAAATGGAACAACACTTTCAAACTCAAATAGAAAAATTAGAGTATTTGCAGCAGGTTTCACTTAAATCCATACTAAGAAACAACAATAGATTAGAATGGTTAAACCCCTTGCTCCCGCGCGATTGTATCGCGTGGGAAAATGATAATTGGAATTTATATCTGCCACACGATGCAATCGTGCGGCAGCGGTGTAATTAGCTCCGAATACAAAGTCGCTGAACTAAGGTTCTGTAAATTGAATAATTTTGTAAATTCTGATTCAGACAACAAATTTATTATGAGAAACAAACCTTTACTTCTACTATTATTACTGTCATTCATGCTGCCCGGCACATTGGTTGGTCAAACGTGGGAGTTTGTCAAAGAAAAGGATGGTGTGCAACTATTCACCCGACAGGAAGCCGGAAAGAGCCTGAAATTCGTTAAAGGAGTGGCTGAAATAAACCAATCGGCTGATAAGGTTTTTGCGCTGATAGAAGATGTAAATCACACCGAATGGTGGGATGCAAATCTTAGTCAGATAAAGGTGCTGCTTTATGAAAAAAATAAACGGGCACAATACTATCTGGTATACAAAATGCCCTGGCCGTTTAATGACAGGGATTTGTCGGTTAATGTAACCACAACCATTGATCAGGCTAGCGGCGAGTGGAAATTAACTGCAGTTCCGCTTTCGGATGTTACTCCAGAGAAGAAAGATTTGGTACGTATTAAAGATTACAGACAAACCTGGACTATCAGACCGGTGAACAACCGCGCACATGTAGAACTCGAATTTTATGTAGATGCAGTCGAAAATTTGCCCGGATGGCTCTTAAACATGGCATTAATTGACACTCCTATCAATTCGATAAAAGCAATCAGGTTGCTGCTGGAAAAGAAATAGACATATTCGAATAGCTGCGCATTTGGAAGTTGAAAATTTCTTTATTTAAACCATTCAACTATAAACTATCTGCTATAAATATAAGAAACTGGTACCCTGATAAGTTTTTTTAATAGCAGTTTTGACCAAATCTAAAGATTAAACATTACTTTTGCTTCGAAATTATTTTTCAGAACGGTTATTCATTGCCTGAATCTGATTTTACAAATAGCTGAAAACAAACAAATTAAACTAATATAGTCATGAGAAAATCATTTTTTAAACTCGTATGCCTGACAGCATTATTTTCACTTATGGCAGTTTCGACGTATGCTAAAACTGAAGTGACAACTTACAAGATAATAATCAAAACGGCCGATGCCGGAGGTGGTTCAGTAAATTATATTTGCCATGCCGGTGATACGCTTTCATTCAGTTTCTCTCCTATTTCCAACTGGAGAGTGTATTCCATTATGCTTAATGGCACAGATGTAACCGGTTCATTGGTTGGTGGCATTCTGAAAATTGAAAATGTTTTGGCAGATTGCACTTTGAATGCAACTTTTGCACTTTCGACAAATAATAACCCTCCCACTCCGGGAAATGAAGGAGTGAAAGTTTTTATCACACCCACTGATATTGTTGTGGATGGAACACAAAAGGATGAGATTGTTAGCTTATATTCTCTTTCAGGAAAAAAACTAAAACAACTAAAATCGGATGGTACTAAAATCAATATTCCTGTTGAGCAGAATGTGGTTTATATTCTGAAAACGAAAACACAAACTTTTAAAGTAATGCTTTAATAACAGTAAATCTCAGTTTACAGGCAGATTCATTGAGTCCCGTAGGTTTTTTCCTTCGGGACTTTTTTGTTCTTTACAGGATCAATACGAATTGAATCAACAATGCAAAAATGAAAATCCGAAATTTGTTTTTTTTCGCTTAGAAACTGTTTAATAAGTTTTTTTAATAGCAGTTTAGACCTGTTATAGAGTATAAAGCTTACTTTTGCCGCTAAATTTTAATAATTACAACAATGGCAGACGATAAAAAAGAACCGTGGCTGAATTATTTAGCCCTTACCACTATCATTTTTGCAGTAGCAGCAACCCTTTCGACCTTTAAAGGCGGTGGATTTTCCACCCGTTCGGTGCTCAGTCAGGAACAGGCATCCAATAAATGGGCATATTACCAAAGCAAAAGCCTGAAATCGTACATATATGAAACACAAAAAGATATGTTGGAGCTTACCACCCTGCGAGTTGGGAAAAATGAAAACGGCGTGAAGGAAGCGTTTCAGAAAAAAATGGCCGATTACGAAAAATCAATCAAACGCTACGATAAGGAAAAAACTGAAATAAAAAAAGATGCTGAAAAGTATGAAATTCAACGCGATGATGCTCAAAGTCATTCCAAAGTATTTGGTATGGCGGTAATTTTTCTGCAGATTTCCATTCTGCTTTCGTCTATTGCAGCGCTGATTAAACGAAAATACATTTGGTATATAGCTACGGCAACCGGAGCTGTGGGACTGCTTTATTTCGCAAACGGATTTTTTCTGTTTTTCTAAAAAATTATGAGAAAAGAAAAACGCAAAATGTGTAACTTTTTGCGTTTTTCTTTTTCAATTGAATAGAGTTTATATAAGTTGACCCCCAAACCCCCAAATGGGGGCTTAGGAGTGAAATTAGGGGACTTTTTACATCAATCAAAAAAAACAAAAACTACGTCTTAAAGCCCCCATTTGGGGGTTTGGGGGTCGAAGATAAATTTAATAAAAACTGAGAAAAAAGAATAACACTTCAACTTATATAATGCCTAATAATTAAAGTATTTTTGCCGGACTGGAATTACAAAAAACTTAATCAAATACTAATGGAACCAACCGTTTTTAAAGTGTACAAATACCGCTGGATAATGCTGGGTGTTTACATGTTTATCGTGGCAGTGAATCAATTATTGTGGATAACCTTTGCTCCTATTACCATGGATGCAACCAGGTTTTACCACGTCAACGATATTCAGATTGGCATGCTCTCGATGTGTTTTATGATCGTTTTTATTATCGTTTCTATTCCTGCTTCGTGGGTTATCGATACGTATGGAATTCGGATTGGTGTGGGAATTGGTGCGGTTCTTACCGGAGTTTTTGGCATGTTGCGCGGAATGGCTACAGGTTATGATTTATTGCTGTGGTCGCAAATCGGAATTGCAGTTGGTCAGCCGTTTATTGTTAATGCCATAACCAAACTGGCCGGTCGTTGGTTTCGCATTGAAGAACGTGCCACTGCTGCCGGACTTGGCACACTGGCCATGTATATCGGCGTGTTGGTGGGAATGATTCTAACACCGATACTCGCCAAAAGTCATGGTATAAACGGAATGCTTTATATTTATGGTGTTACATCTATCATAGCAGCATTAATCTTCATTTTATTTTCCAAAGAACGTCCACGTTCAGCTCCCTGTCATGCTTATCAGGAAGAACGTTCACTGGTTTTTGATGGTTTGCGAAACACACTTAAAAACAAAAACTTCTACTGGCTACTGGTTATCTTTTTTGTTGGGTTGGGAATCTTCAACAGTGTAACCACCTGGATTGAGGATATTCTTCGGCCAAGAGGATTTTCGGCGGAACAGGCGGGAATTACGGGTGGTTTGATGATAGTTGGTGGAATTGTTGGAGCTTTGATTATGCCTATGCTGTCCGACCATTACCGTAAACGGAAATTGTTTATTCTTGTTGCGCTGGCAGGTGCAATAGTAGGGTTGGCTGGCGTCACTTTTGCCGAAAATTATTTGTTATTGCTCGTATCGGGAGCAGTGCTGGGTTTTTTCCTGCTGAGTGCCGGACCAATTGGATTTCAGTATGGCGCCGAAATTACTTACCCTACTTCCGAAGGAACTTCAAATGGTTTGCTGATTCTTGCGGGACAAATTTCGGGTATTGCTTTTATATTTGGAATGGATCGTTTCAAATCACAAGTAAACGGTTCGATGACCTATCCACTAATAGTAATGATAGTGCTGTCGACTTTCTGCTTACTTTTGTCAACACAACTCAAAGAATCTCCTTTTATGACAGAGAAAAAGTAATGAAGGGAATAAAGAGAACCGCAACGTATATTCTACATTGCGGTTCTCCTTTAATATCTAACCACTTTCGATGTTACCTTATATCAAAATCATATCCAACGACTCGCATTCTTTGCGCATATCATCCGGCCATATACTTGCCTGTATCTCACCGATATGTGCTTTGCGGAGGAAGAACATACACAAGCGCGACTGACCAATTCCACCTCCGATAGAAAGTGGTAACTTGTCACCAACCAACCTTTTGTGGAAGTCCATTTCCAATCGTTCCTGTTTCCCTGAAATTTCTAACTGACGTAACAAAGCTTCCTTATCCACACGAATTCCCATGGATGAAATTTCGAACGACATTTCCAATACCGGATTCCACAACAGAATATCGCCATTCAAACCTGCCAAACCGTTTTCAGCTATTGTTGACCAATCGTCGTAGTCAGGAGCACGACCATCGTGTTTTACACCATCGCCCAATGCTCCACCAATGCCAATCACAAAAACGGCTTTATGAATTTTGACGATTTCATTTTCGCGTTCTTTAGACGTCAGGTTAGGATACAATCGGCGAAGTTCCTCGGCATGAATAAAGAAAATATTCTTGGGCAAACAAGGTTTAATTTCCGGAAAACTTTCCGAAACCAGGTACTCAGTTCGTAAAAGTGTAGCATAAATACGTTTCACTATATCTTTCAAGAAATCCAGATTACGCTCACCAGCTGTCATTACCCGTTCCCAATCCCACTGATCAACATAAAGTGAGTGCAGATTTCCCAGTTCTTCATCAGCACGAATGGCGTTCATATCGGTATAAATTCCGTAACCATTTTCGATATTATAATCGGCCAGTGTAGCTCGTTTCCATTTTGCAAGGGAATGAACCACTTCGGCACGGGCATCATTCATATCCATAATTGGAAAGTTCACGGCGCGTTCCACACCATTCAGATCGTCGTTTAAACCTGTTCCTCGTAGCACAAAAAGTGGCGCAGTAACACGACGTAAACGCAGTTCCGATGAAAGATTAGCCTGAAAAAAATCTTTAATTTTGGTAATACCCAACTCTGTCTGTTGCAGATTGAGTACAGGTTTATAACCCTTGGGTTTAAATAAGTAACTCATGGTCTTTTAGTATAATAATTAGTTTTATTATTTATTTTCAGACACAAAGATATATATTTTTAGCCAAATATACTTTTGTTCCTGACATAGAATTGAACCCCTGAACTACTTTTCGAAAAATCCGAATAATTATTGTAATTTTGCACTCCAAATACTAACATTTTGTACTGACAGGTCGCGACCTGCCACTAACTTATTTTCATGGCAAAAACTAAAAAACCGCTTCCAATACTTACCAACATTACCATTACTGATATAGCCGCCGAAGGAAAAGCCATTGCCAAAGTAAACGACATCGTGGTGTTTGTTCCTTTTGTAGTACCGGGCGATGTGGTTGATTTGCAGGTTACCCGCAAGAAAAGCCATTTCATGGAAGCGCGTGCCATTCATTTCCACCAATATTCCAACCAAAGAACTGAATCTTTTTGCGAACATTACGGAGTTTGTGGTGGTTGCAAGTGGCAGATTTTACCATACCAAGACCAACTCAACCATAAGCAGAAAGAAGTTGTCGATAACCTTACCCGAATTGGTAAAATTGAACTTCCTGAAATTTCGCCAATCATAGGTTCTGCACGAACAGAGTTTTACCGCAACAAACTTGAATTTACGTTCTCCAACAAACGCTGGCGGACCTACGAAGAAATGACCGAAGGCAAGCAATTCGACACTATGAATGCCGTCGGGTATCATATTCAGGGTCAGTTTGATAAAGTGCTGGACATTAATAAATGCTGGTTGCAGGACGACATTTCGAACCAACTGCGCAATGAAATAAGGCGATATGCGCTTGAACATGAGTTGACATTCTTCGATCTTCGTATTCAGGAAGGTTTTCTACGCACCATGCTGGTTCGTACTACTTCCACCGGCGAATTAATGCTTATTATGGTATTCTTTCACGAAGATAAAATTGCCCGCGAAGCCCTTTTACAACACATTGCCGATAAATTTCCACAAATCACATCGTTGTTATACGTGATAAATTCTAAAGCCAACGACACAATAACCGACCAGGAGGTAGTTGTTTTCAAAGGTAATGAATGTATTTACGAAGAAATGGAAGGACTGAAATTCAAAATCGGACCTAAATCATTCTATCAGACAAACTCCGAACAGGCTTATGAACTTTATAAAGTAGCACGCAATTTTGCAGGACTAACTGGTAAGGAGCTTGTTTACGATTTATACACCGGAACAGGAACAATTGCTAACTTTGTGGCACATCAGGCGAAGCAGGTTATTGGGATTGAATATGTACCTGAGGCTATTGAAGATGCAGTTTTAAACTCGAAATTAAACAAAATTGAAAATACCTTGTTTTATGCCGGGGATATGAAAGATATTCTGAATGCCGCCTTTATTGAAAAGCATGGTAAACCGGATGTTATTATCACTGATCCGCCACGTGCCGGAATGCACACCGATGTAATTGATGCAATTCTGGTTGCACAACCGGATCGTATTGTGTATGTTAGTTGCAATCCGGCAACTCAGGCACGCGATTTGTATTTATTGGACAACGTTTATAAAGTTACTGCCGTTCAACCTGTAGATATGTTTCCGCATACACATCATGTGGAAAATGTTGTTTTACTGGAGTTACGGTAAATTGGTGATTAGTGATTGGTTAATTGGTTGATCGGTTAATTGGTAATTGGAAATTGATAATTGGAAATTGGAAATTGAATAATTAATATTATATGCAAAATCAGGTTTTTCAAACGAATTCATCTACCCGATGGAAGAGCTTTATTTGGGTGGTTCGTATATTTCTTGTTTTCTTATTTGTAATTATTGCTTCTGTTGCTATATCGTTGTTAAATAAACGAGACTATGACTTGAAAGTTCTTACTTACAACGATAAGAAATTACCAGACCTGAACACCGATAAAACCAAAACCTATGTCTCGAAAGACGACCAGTTAGCTTTTGCAAAACAGCTGAAATTATATCAAAAGAAAATAAAAAGCACTCGCAAGCATATTAAACACACCACATCGGCCGAAATAAACAAATTTCTCCCTGTCAGTGCTGCTTTCTATGTTAACTGGAATATAAACTCAGGCATTTCGTTGCATAAAAATATCACCAAATTAAACATGGTGCTACCGGAATGGCTGTTTATAAAAGATTCAAAAGGAACTATCGAGTCACAGATTCAAAGTGAAACATTAGAATTTATACAGAACAACAAAGTGGCAGTTGTGCCTATGTTAAGTAACTTCTGGAAAGGGAATTTTAATGGGGACAGCACTTTGGTTGTGCTCAAAAACCCAAAATTACGTAAAACACTTATTTCACGTATTAAAAATTTGCTTGAAAATAATGATTTTCAGGGCATTAATATAGATATTGAAAAACTTCCCGAAGGCTCAGATCAGTATCTTTTGCAATTTTCAAAAGAACTGTCAGTAACACTTCACGAAGAGGGTTTCTTAGTAACAATTGATATTGACCCAACCGATAGAGTATCAACTTATAAAGAGTTGGCACGTTACTACGATTTTATTTTTGTGATGGCTTACAACGAACATTTTTCGGAAAGTGAACCCGGTAGTATTTCATCCTTGTATTTTGTGGAAAATGCAATTGATGAAGCAATGAAAGAAGTTCCATCGGAGAAAATTGTACTTTGTGTGGCTGGTTACGGATTCGACTGGATAAAACAAAACACGCGCAAAAAGGCAGTTTACACCTGCAAACCTATCACATATCAATCATTGATTTCAAAAGCAAACGAACTCAATGAGCCTGTTTATTTCAACTTCAGCCAGGCTGATCTGACATTAAAATTTACCGATAATTATAATCTGGAACACGAAATGCATTGTATCGATGCAGCCGGCGCTTTCAATATTATTCGCACAGCTCAGGATTATCATGCAGCAGGTGTTTCGTTGTGGTATCTCGGTTCAGAAGATGATCGTTTATGGAAATTCTATGGTCAGGATTTAGATGCCACATCACTAAAAACAAAAGGCTTCAATTATCACAAACTGGAATATATTCAATCAATTTCAGCTGTAAACTATGAAGGGAAAGGCGAAATACTGGAAATGACGAGCATACCGGATCATGGTCATGTGGCCATAGAATATAATCAGCAAGATGCCCTGATAACGAATGAAACATATGATGATTATCCAAGTTCGTACATGATTAAACGCTATGGTGCTGATAAACCCAAGGAACTTGCCTTTACTTTCGATGATGGTCCAAGTAACGAATATACGCCAAAAATTCTTGAAATACTTAAAAAGAAAAAAGTACCGGCAGCATTCTTTGTAACGGGACAAAATATACAGAATAATATTCCGCTTATTCGTCGGGAATATCGGGAAGGACATGAGATTGGTAATCACACTTTTACACATCCGAATCTGGAATTAACCACCGATACCCGCGAACGTATTGAACTTCGGTCGACACGTCTTTTGATGGAAAGTGTTCTGAATTACTCGACACTCTTATTCCGTCCACCATATATTACCGACGCTGAACCTAAAAACCTGTCCCAGATTAAATCACTGTCAATTGCACACGATGAAGGTTTTATATCCGTTACCACCTTTATCGACCCGAACGACTGGCAGGAAGATATATCAGCGGACACAATTGTTTTACGAACACTTCAAAATGTAAAAAACGGAAATATTATTTTGATGCATGATGCAGGTGGTGACCGCTCTGCTACAATAAAAGCGTTGCCAATTATAATTGATTCGCTAAGAGCAAGAGGTTACGAATTTGTTTCGGTTTCGCATCTGATGGGTAAAACCCGGGACCAGGTAATGCCACCGGTACAAAGCAGATTCATGCTAACCGACAAACTGGATCTTACTTTCTTTACACTGACTTTTATATGGGAACATTTCCTGAACGGATTCTTTATCGTTGCAATTGTTCTGATTATTTCACGACTACTTTCATTAGCAATTCTGGCTTTGTTGCAGCGATATAAAGAAAGGAAAGGAAATAAAAATAAACCTGTTGATTACCATCCTCTGGTTAGCATTATCGTTCCGGCATACAACGAGGAAGTAAATGCAGTAAGAACGGTGGATTATCTGCTGAAATCTACATATCCAGATATTGAAGTGATTTTTGTGGATGATGGTTCGAAAGACAGCACTCTTGATATTGTTAGTAAGGCTTTTGCCGGAAATTTGAAGGTAAAAGTACTGACCAAACCGAATGGTGGAAAAGCTGCTGCCTTGAACTTTGGGATTGAAAATGCATCGGGAGAGATTCTGGTTTGTATAGATGCTGACACCATTCTGCCTTACGATGCAATTGCAAAAATGATTCCATTCTTTACCGACGACAAAGTCGGTGCTGTGGCAGGAAATGTTCGGGTTGGAAACACACTCAATCTGCTTACCAACTGGCAATCAATTGAATATACCACCAGTCAGAATTTCGACCGTAGAGCTTACGATGCAGCAAATGCTATACTGGTTGTACCGGGAGCTATTGGTGCATTCCGAAAAACAGCTATGGTAGAAATTGATGGTTTCACTACTGATACGCTAGCTGAAGACTGTGACCTGACACTCCGAATGTTACGTGCCGGATATACTATCCGCTCCTGCAACGAAGCACTTGCTCTGACCGAAGCTCCGGAAAGTCTACAGGGATTTCTCAAACAACGCTCACGCTGGACATTCGGTATGATGCAAAGTTTCTGGAAACATCGCGACCTGTTATTCAGTTTTAAAAAACCAAACATTGGTTTGATAGCTTTACCAAACCTGTTGATATTCAACTTTATCATACCACTTTTCTCACCTTTGGTTGATATTCTGTTTATCATTGGGTTGTTCTCTCACGATGCCGATCAGTATATATTCTTCTATCTGCTTTACTATTTTGTAGATTGTATAATTGCTTCAATGGCTTATCATTTCGACAATCAGAAATTCGATTTGAAAAAAGCGCTGTACTTGTTTGTTCAACGTTTTATTTACCGTCAATTACTGTTTTATGTATTGTTTAAAGCATACAAAAAAGCACTCAAAGGTGAACTTGTAAGCTGGGGTGTTTTGAAAAGAACTGGTAACGTAAAAGATTAATTATCAGAATCATAGTCATTTGAAAAACAAAAAATAACGCAAAAAATTGGCGATTGTCATATTTTTGCGTTATTTTTACGCCACTTTAATTATAAAATAACACCTTAAATTATGGCAGTAACCATCCGTGAAGTAAGTTCAAAAAAAGAATTAAAACAGTATATCTGGTTTGGCATAAACCTCTATAAAGATTGTGAATTTGCCGCTCCACCGTTGTTAATGGACGATTTACTAAATCTGACCAAAGGCAAAAATCCTGCACTCGATTTTTGTGAAGCAAGCTATTTCATGGCTTTCAAAAACAATAAAATAGCCGGACGCATTGCCTGTATTATCAATCCTGTATCAAACGAAACCTGGAATGAAAAACATGCCCGTTTTGGTTGGTGCGATTATATCGACGACGTGGAAGTTTCCACAGCGCTTTTCGACACAGCAATTAAATGGGCAAAAGAGCGTGGTATGACTGCTATTCATGGTCCGCTTGGATTTACCGATTTCGACCGCGAGGGAATGTTGATTGAAGGTTATGATCAGATTGGAACAATGGCTACCAATTATAATTATCCGTATTACGTTAAACATATTGAGGATTATGGTTTCGAAAAAGATATTGACTGGAAAGAATATAAAATTACTGTTCCTGAAGTTTTCCCCGAAAAATATTTTCGGATTGCTGATATTGTAAAACAAAAATATAATCTGAAGTCGGTTAAGGCTAAATCCAGAAAAGAAATTGTTGAGAAATACTCGCTGAAAATCTTTGATTTACTTAACCTGTGTTATTCTCACTTATATGGTTTCACAAAATTAAACCAGAAACAGGTTGACTTTTATATTAAATTGTATTTCAGCTTTTTCCGTCTCGACACGGTTTCAATTGTTGTTGACGAAAATGATGACGTAGTTGCACTCGGAATTGCCATGCCAAGTTTTACCAAAGCTCAACAAAAAGCAAAAGGAAGCTTATTCCCATTCGGTTGGTATTATATGCTTCATGCTTTGAATAAAAATGATGTGGTGGATTTATACCTCATGGCTGTTCATCCTGATTATCAAAACAAAGGTGTGAATTCGGTAATGTTTGCCGACATTATGCCTGCCAGTGCTAAAAATGGCTATAAATTTGCTGAAAGTAATCCGGAGTTGGAAACAAATGTAAAAATGTCTTCACAATGGGGAAGCTTTGAACATGTAAACCACAAGAAAAGAAGAGCTTATATTAAACATTTTTGATAAAATTACAAATTGAGCAGTACTAAAACTACTGCTCAAGTTTTTTTAAATATTAGTTATTGGTAAGTAGTTGATTGGTTATTTGACCGGAGAATTAAAGTTGGGTTGTTTAATTCAGTCATGGTTCTTTTGTCTTGGTTCTAAAATCTAACATAATGACACGCAAATTCGATTTTTTGGTTATTGGTAGCGGTATTGCAGGTATCAGCTTTGCGCTTAAAGCTGCGAAATTTGGCAAAGTAGCTTTGCTCAGTAAAACCGTACTCGAAGAATCAAACACTACTTATGCACAGGGGGGCATAGCTTCGGTAATGTACGAGCCTGATAATTTCGAAAAGCATATTCAGGACACGCTAATTGCAGGAGACGGTCATTGTAACCTTGAAGCTGTTGAAAAAGTAGTTTATGAAGCTCCCGGACAAATAAACGAACTTCTGAACTGGGGCGTGGATTTCGATAAAAACGAAAACGGTCATTTTGACCTGCACCGCGAAGGCGGACACTCTGAAAACCGCATTTTACATCACAAGGACAATACCGGATTCGAAATTCAGAATAGTCTGATACGTCAGGTAAAATCTCATCCCGAAATTGAAGTTTTCGAAAATTATTTTGCTATTGAAATACTCACTCAGCACCATTTAGGTGAAGTGGTAACTCATCATTCGCCTGATATTGAATGCTATGGAGCATACGTTCTGAATCAGCAAAGTAATAATATACATACTTTTCTGGCTAAAGTAACGCTGCTTGCTACCGGAGGAATCGGTACGGTTTATGCTACTACCACCAATCCCGGTATTGCAACCGGCGATGGAATTGCTATGGTTCATCGTGCACGTGGAATTATTAACGATATGGAATTCGTTCAGTTTCATCCAACCGGGCTGTATCATCCCGGCGATCGTCCTACATATCTTATTTCCGAAGCAATTCGTGGTTATGGTGCAGTTCTTCGTACAAAAGATGGGAAAGAGTTTATGCATAAATACGATGAACGGGGTTCACTTGCACCACGCGACATTGTGGCACGTGCTATTGATAATGAAATGAAACTTCACGGTCATGATTATGTGTATCTGGATGTAACTCACAAAAATCCGAAACAAACAAAAGAACATTTCCCGAATATCTATAAAAAGTGTCTGGAACTCGACATTGATATTACAAAAGATTATATTCCTGTTTCGCCTATCCAACACTATCTTTGTGGAGGAATTACTGTTGATCTAAACGGAAAAACATCTATCAACCGTCTCTATGCTGCAGGTGAATGCTCCTGTACCGGACTACACGGAGCAAATCGCCTGGCGTCCAACTCACTCATTGAAGGTATCGTATATGCCGATGCTGCAGTAATAGATGCTTCAGAAAAACTTAAATACATTGAATATAACGAGTTTATTCCAGATTGGAACGATGAAGGCACCCGGCTTCCCGAAGAAATGGTATTGATAACTCAGAGCTTCCGCGAGGTTGAACAAATCATGAGTACCTATGTGGGCATTGTACGCTCCAACCTGCGTCTGCATCGTGCAATGAGTCGTCTTGAAATTCTATATCGCGAAACTGAAGCTTTATTTGAAAAATCAGTTGTCTCACGTGAAATCTGTGAGCTTCGAAACGTTATTAGCGTGGCCTATCTGATTATTAAACACGCTCTTCGTCGTAAAGAAAGCCGGGGATTGCATTATACAGTCGACTATCCAAAACGGATGAGAAATGAGAACTGAGTTTCGTTTGATTGTTAAGCAATTTAAATAAAAAAAAGATATTGCAAACTCACGGAAAAAACCATTAATAATCCGAAGAAATACTGTAATTTTGAAGTATAGTATCCGAACGTGATGAAAACAATAAAACCTTTGATAATCAAGCATCTGAAAATTACACTTATTTTCTGTCTGACAGGTATATGTGTTTCGGCTTTATATGCGCAGACTTCCAAAGCAGACATTCATTCGGGTCAGGCTGTGGTAATCAGGATTGAAGGCAGTCAGAGCGGGTGGTCGAGAGGTGATAATGATTCCGGACAACCAACAAATAATACGGTTACAGCTAATGAAAATGTTTCATTCACCGGAACTTCCGAAGGCATTTATGTAACCATTACCAGCGGAATCAATAATATTAAACTTTTTGCACTCACAGGTCAATTGCTGTTTAACGGCGATTTAACTCAGGGTCGTTTTATTATAAAAACCAGAACGGGTATCTATTTTCTGAAGGTAAACAACAAAAGCTATAAAGTTATTTGTAAGTAATTATATTCCAGCACATTAAAAATGATAAAACACATAGTATTCTTTTGTCTGGCCGAAGAGGCTGAAGGAAAATCAAAAGCCGAAAATGCTTCAATTATCAAGACGGAACTTGAAAACTTAAAGAATTTGATTCCTCAAATTATCAGTATTGAAGTAGGTGTCAATATCCCAAATGCACCGAAAACCGACTTTGATATTGCACTTTACTCTGAATTCAACAGTTTTGAAGAATTAGATATTTACCAGGAACATCCTGAACATAAACGTGTGGCAGGGTATATTGGAAAAGTAAGAACTGCACGTGCTGCTGTGGACTATATTATTTAATTATTTAGGTTAATTCTAAATTACAGCTCACAAGAAGTTAGTTAACAGCCTGATTAACATTAACTTTTAAATTTTTAGAGGTCGAATATTTTAATTAAATTAAAATATTTTCGGCCTATTTCTTTGTTAATTCAAAATATCCTTTTATTTTTACAGCAACAAATTAAATTAATTTATTAACCTTTAAACAACTATTTATTATGTCAATAAACAAAGTTATTTTAATTGGTAATGTAGGGAAAGACCCTGAAGTACGTTACTTAGACAAAAATGTGGCAGTTGCAAATATTACATTAGCAACAACTGAACGTGGTTACACAACCCAAAGCGGAACACAGGTTCCTGAAAAAACGGAGTGGCACAACATTGTAGCCTGGAGAGGTTTAGCTGAAGTAGCTGAAAAATTCATTAAAAAAGGAACTCAAATTTATGTGGAAGGTAAACTACAAACCCGTCAGTGGGAAAAAGATGGAATTAAACGTTATACAACTGAAATTTATGCAGATACTATCCAACTTCTTGGCAAAAAACCTGAATCATCTGAAGCTTCAGGTTCTGTAGCTGCACCTGCTGCCGATGGGCTTCAGGCACCACCTCCTACTACTGATGATCTACCATTTTAATTTAGTAACGAGCCTGTAAACTAAAGACACATTTCGAATTGGGATGTGTCTTTTTTTAATTGTCCAACTATAGAAAAAGCTTTATCTTTGTAAGAAATTAAAACGAATAATGATGAAAACTGATTTCCGGGAACTTTGCCTTGCGACCTGTGAAATTGCCCGGGAAGTGGGTAAATTTATGGCTGATGAACGTAAAAATTTCAACGACAGCATGGTAGAAAGCAAAGGCATGCACGATTTGGTTAGTTATGTTGATAAAGCTTCCGAAATAAAAATCATTGAACAACTCGGAAAACTATTACCTCTGTCAGGTTTTATTGCCGAAGAAGGGACAACCAGTATTCACGGAGAACGTTTCAACTGGGTAATTGACCCGCTGGACGGTACAACAAATTTTGTTCAGGGTGTACCTGTCTACGCGGTTAGTATTGGGTTAATGGATGGTGAAGAACTTGTACTGGGTGTGGTATACGAAGTTGGTCGTGATGAATGTTTTTTTGCATGGAAGAATGGTGGTGCATATCTGAATGGTAAATCGATTCAGGTTTCAAAACGCGATAAAATTCACGATGCCTTACTGGCAACCGGTTTCCCCTATTCTGATTTCAGTCGGATGAATGAATACATGGAATTTCTGAAATGGACAATGACGAATGCCCGCGGTGTGCGTCGGTTAGGCTCAGCAGCTACCGATTTGGCTTATGTGGCTTGTGGTCGTTTTGATGCATTCTGGGAATATAACCTGAAACCGTGGGATGTAGCTGCAGGAATTATAATTATTAAAGAAGCAGGCGGTACGGTAACAGACTACTCGGGTGGTAATAACTTCCTTTTTGGAAGTGAAATTGTGGCAACAAATGGTCTGATAAAACTACCACTTTCTCCAAATGGCGGCTTAATGGAATCTAAACTCTAATTTTTATTTAAACAATAGGATTTTAAAATACCTGTTTTGTTTAAGATTAATTCGTCTTCTTATAACTCAATACCGCCAGCCCATTAAATGCTGCTGCAAAACCCAGAAGGGCAAACAGTTCCCGTGATAGTTGACTGAAATTGCTGCCTTTCAGGTAAATGGAGCGCATTACAATCATCAGATGTTTCAACGGATTAAAGGCTGCCAACCACTGCGCCCAGTTTGGCATACTGTCAACCGGGGTATACAAGCCGCTGAGCATTATAAACAGTAACATAAAGAAAAATACGATAAATACTGCCTGCTGAAGTGTTTGGGCGAAGTTGGAAATTACGATTCCCATGCCCGAAATGGCAAAAATATAAATGGCTGCAAATATATAGATTTGGTAAAAATGCCCCACCGGAACTAACCCATAATCAAGCCAGGCAACAGTAAATCCAATGCTTATGGCAATAAATCCGATAATCCAAAACGGAATTAGTTTAGCCAGAATAAAGGTTACTTTAGATACCGGACTCACATTCATTTGCTCCATTGTACCAATTTCCTTCTCGAAAACAATTGAAACTGCAGGCAGGAAACCACAAAGTAAGGTCAGAATCATAACCATAAGCGCAGGAACCATAAATACCTGATAATTAAGCTGTTTGTTAAAACGGTATTGCGAGTCAATCTGAATAATAGACGAGCTGTTTTTGGCCATTTCGGGATACAATTCAGAAATCAGGGTATTGTTGAATTCGCCTACAATGCTGGCCAGATAAGTCATTCCAACACCTGCTTTCATGCCATTCACCGCATTGGGCGAAATCATCACTTTAACATTTTCATGATTGATAATGCTTTTCTCGAAATTCTTCGGGATTTGAAGAATTATATCCGATTTGTTATTTTCAATGCTTTTGAGAGCGTGGTTATAATCCGTAGAAATATCAGTTAGCCTGAAATAGTTCGACGAAATAATGGTCTGCGTCAAACGCCTCGAGTACGATGAATGATCGCTGTCAATCACACTCAGGTTCAGGTTTTTAATTTCGTAGCTTGCCGCCCACGGAAATACCAGCAGTACCATCAGCGGAAACATAAAAATCATTTTCGGCAAAAACGGATTCCGAATGATTTGTTTAAATTCTTTTTTTAATAAGTATTTTATCATAGACCCCTAACCCCTAAAGGGGGATTTAGTTAGTATAATTTGTTTAAATCTTCTTCTAAAATTGATTGAGACGAAAGTAATCCAGTTCCCCTTTTGGGGGTTAGGGGTTTCTATTCCAGTCGTACTTTAAATTTCTTCAGACTTATTGTTACCAAAACAGTTGCCATTAGTACCAAAACTCCCACATCTTTCAGTACTGCACCGAGTCCAAGCCCTTTAATCATAATGGTTTTCACGGCATCGATATACCAGCGTGCCGGAACGAAATTAGATATAAATCGCAGAAATGGCGGCATATTTTCTATGGGAAAAATCATTCCCGAAAGCAGCATCACCGGAATCATCAAGCCCATACCGGATATCATCATAGCTGCCAATTGTGAGTTTGTGACAGTTGAAATAAGAAGTCCCAATGCCAGTGCAACAAAAATATAGAGTAACGAAACAATAAACAAACTGATAAAACTCCCTGCAACAGGCACTTTCAGCACGAAAACTGAAAGCAGCATAATGGTTGCGAAATTAATTACTGACAGCACAAAATAGGGTGATATTTTCGACAGAATAGTGTACATCGGTTTCATGGGCGAAACCAGCAGAATTTCCATTGTTCCCATTTCTTTTTCTCGAACAATGGCTATGGACGTCATCATAGCGCAAATCAAAATCATAATCATTCCTAACACGCCAGGCACAAAGTTGAAGGCGCTCTTCATTTGCGGGTTGTAAAGCATTTTTACTTCAGGCACAATCATTCCACCACCCGATTGAGGCTGTGAAATATCCTGTTGATAGTTGGTGATGATATTCGAAGCATAAAACATAAAGGAGTTAGCCGCATTCGGGTCAGTTGCATCGGCAATCAACTGAATATGCGATTTTCCGGTATGTTTCAGATTTTCTGAAAAATGATCCTCAAAAATCATGGCGAGCTTAGCTTTCCCATCGCGGAAAGCGGCGTCAATCTCGTCCGAATTATGGACAGTGCCAACCACATCGAAATACTCACTGGCATTTATACGGTTAATAATCCGGCGTGTAGCTTCATCGCTGCTGGTGGAAAGTACCACCACTTTGGTGTTTTTTACCTCCTGCGACAGCGCAAAACCAAACAGAATAATCTGTATAATTGGCATCATCAACAAAATCATCACTGTGGCTTTGTCGCGGAAAATATGGTGAAATTCCTTTCGGATAAATGATAGTAACTGTTTCATTTTAATCGGCTTTACGGGTTGATTTTCTAGCTAACTGCTGGAAAACTTCATCCATATTTTTTGCTTTAAATTGCTTTTTGAGATTGTCGGGCGAATCAAGTGCCTCAATCCGACCGTCAACCATAATGGAAACACGGTCGCAATACTCAGCCTCGTCCATATAATGCGTTGTCACAAAAACGGTTATTCCCTGAGCGGTTGCATCGTAAATCATTTCCCAGAATCGACGTCGGGTAATCGGGTCAACACCTCCGGTTGGTTCATCCAAAAACACTACCTGAGGCTGATGAAAAATGGAAACCGAGAAAGCCAGTTTTTGTTTAAAACCTAACGGTAAGGATTTTACCAACTTATCACGTTCGTCTTCAAACTTCAACTTTGTCATCAATTCATCGGTTTTCTGCTTGATGATTTTGTCGTTCATGCCATAAATTCCACCAAAAAGTTCCAGGTTTTCCCACACTTTCAAATCTTCGTACATCGAGAATTTTTGACTCATGTAACCGATACTTTTCTTAATCAGTTCAGGTTGTTTGAAAATGTCGTATCCGGCTACCGTTCCTTTGCCTTCAGTGGGAATGCTGAGTCCGCAAAGCATGCGCATGGCTGTGGTTTTTCCGGCACCGTTGGCGCCCAGAAACCCAAATATTTCACCCCGTTTCACTTCGAATGATATATTATCCACGGCAGTGAAATTGCCAAACCGTTTGGTCAGATTTTCAACTTTAATTACTGTATCCATTGCGATGCTCGTCAAATTTGTGTAGTGGATAATTCCATAAAACAGTCCTCAATTGTAGGTTCAATCGTCTCAATTTTAATTTTTTTATGGCCTTTCTCAACTAAATATTCTTTTAAACTTTCAACTGTCCACTGTCCACTTTCCACTGTAACGTGTATCGAATCTCCAAATGCAAATGCACTATTTACATTTTTGTTAGCACGAATATCTTCCAACAATTTATGCATATTGTCGCTTTTGGCAGCCCAAAGCACATCGGCAAACTGACTGACGATATTCTTTGGTGTATCTATTTTCAGAAACTGACCGTTTTGAATCAGTGCAATACGGTCGCACAGGCTGGCTTCGTCCATGTAAGGCGTGGAAACCAAAATGGTAATACCCTGTTCCCGAAGTTTTTGAAGCATTCCCCAGAATTCTTTGCGCGAAACCGGGTCAACGCCCGTTGTCGGCTCGTCCAGAAAAAGTACGGAAGGTTTATGAATCAGCGCGCAGCTTAACGCCAACTTTTGTTTCATTCCACCCGAAAGCTTCCCTGCCCGACGTTTTTTGAATGGCTCAATCTGAATGTAAATATCTTTTACCAACTCGTAATTTTCTTCGATAGAGGTGTTGAATACAGTTGCAAAAAATTCCAGATTTTCCTCAACCGTCAAATCCTGATACAGCGAAAATCTACCCGGCATATATCCAACCCGTTTGCGGATTTCCTTGTAATCTTTTACCACATCAAAACCATCGATTGCTGCAGTTCCGCTTTCGGCCAGAATCAGCGTGGTAAGTATCCGAAAGAGTGTGGTTTTTCCTGCTCCATCCGGACCGATTATTCCGAAAATTTCAGCACGATTTACATCAAATGAGATACCTGCCCCTAACCCCTGAAGGGGAACTGAGTTACTATCGTCTTCAATGTTTGGTTTTTTCCCGATTCCGGCAAATTTTCCTGATTTGTCTGAATAATAATTTTTATATAAATTTTTTACTTCAATTGCGTACATTCGTCAGTTTGGTTAAGATTTTGTTCCCCTTTAGGGGTTAGTGGCTTTCTTATCAATTGAATTTCACGTTTCCGTACATTCCTATTTTTAGAATACCATCGTTTTTTACGTTGATTTTTACGGCGTAAACCAAATTGGCACGTTCGTCACGTGTTTCAATGGTCTTTGGGGTGAATTCTGCTTTGCTCGAAATCCAGGCGACTGTTCCGCTGTAATCCTTCATTTTATCTGAGCCGAAATCGCACGCCACTTTCACTTTCTGACCGATTTTCAACTGACTCAACTGGTCGTTGGTAATATAAGCTCTCAAAATCATGTTTTCCGTATCTGCAATTTTGAAGAGCGCTTTACCGGGCATAACCAATTCGCCTTTTTCAACGTATTTCACCAATACAGTTCCATTAATCGGGCTGCTGATACGACATTTTTTCAACTGGTCTTCGATTTGAGCCACCTGAAGTTTGATACCTTCGTTGTCTTCCGTAATTCCCTGATTGGTAGTCAGCAGCGTGGTTTTTTGCGCATCAAGTTGTTTTTCAAGTACGGCAATTTGGGCATTCACATCGTCCAGTTGTTTTTGATTGGTGGCATTGGCTTTCAGCAGATTTTCAATTCGTTTCTTCTCAGCTTTTGCAGTTGAAATCTGCTGTTCGATGGCTGCAATTTGCTTCTGCACATCCGGACGACGTACCTGTATCGCCTTTCCTGTCGCCAGCAATTGTTTTTTGCGAAGGTAAAGTTGAACACTGTCGATTGACCCAACGGCCTCGCCGGTTTGAAGCACCTGACCTTCAGTTACATCAAATGCAAGCAATTTTCCTGAACCTTCAGCTGAAACAGTTACTTCAGTGGTTTCAAATGCTCCGGTAGCATCATACTCATTATCCGATTTTTTGCAGCTTGTGAATCCTGCAAGCAAAGCAATTCCCAATAAAATTTGATATCTCATTTTAAAATTTGTTGTTTTCATATTTTGTTCATTTAAGTACCCTTCAGGGGATTTAGGGGTTAATTATTGATATTGTTTTTAAGTTGATAAACATTCATAAGCAACTGAATCTCATGCAATGATTTTAACTGTTTGGCTTGATTTTCTGCATTCAAATCGCGGATTAAGTCATTAACAGAGGCTGTGCCGTTTTCGAGTTTGGCATTGGTAGCTTTTTTGATGCTTTCGCGCAAACGGATAATTTCATCGTCGTTAACTATAGTTGATTGTAGTTTTTCGATTTCATTCTGCTGCTGTTTCGTTAGCAGATTGTTGTTGAAAAGAAATGTTTCTTTCTGGATTTCTACTGATTTTTTATTGATATCAATTTTGTTGAGGTTGTCTTTTTGAGTGTACAATCCGCTAATATTCCACGAAAACCTGACACCACCTATGTAAAATGGAGAAAATCCTGTGGTGAACATATTCAATCCTGGTTGACCATAACCACCCTGAACAAAAGCCCCGATTTTAGGTAAATTGCCAGACTGAATCAAACTTTTTTGATTTTCGTATAACTTGTTTTGGGCATTAAACAAACTAAGTTCAGGTCTGTGGTTTATGTCGGCTTTCAACACACTTACATCAACATCAGGTTTCTTTAATTCTGTTTTGTCATTAATTTCAAGACCTGTTAAAGAAGAAAGTAGAATTCCATACGTTTTTATTGTTGCTTTCAAATCCGATTCGCGTTGAATTACATTTAATTGCTCCACTTTAATTGCGTCTAAGTCTGATTGTTGGGCAACACCGTTTTTTACATAAGCATTCAAACGATTGTAATTTGTTTGCAAATCATTTTTTAGTATTTCAGTTTGTTTGAGTTGTTCGTTCAATAACAGAATGCCAAAAAACAGCTGATTCACACGGTCTTTCAATGTGTATAAATCGACTTCGAGTTTCTGTTTTTCAACTTCCGTTCCGGCTTTTGTAATTTTATTTTGTGTGCAAATCACACCACCATCCCAAATTACCTGAGTTGCTTCCAACACAGCCTGATACTGATCTTTTGCCAACGATGGAAATGAAAATGGTTTACCGGTAAGTTTGGACAAAACATCACCCAGACTAGATGGAATTTGAGTTACATCCGATTGATAAGTTGCTCGTGCCGAAAGCGTTACTTGAGGCAGATAGCCTTTGTTGGCATTGCTGATATTGTATTTAGCTGTTTGCTCAATTAACCCGTATTGCTTTACAAGCGGATAATTAGCTTTTGCTTTTTCCTGACAACTTTCTATCGTCAGCGTTTGAGCGATTATGCCCATTTGACAAACAATTGTCAGAAAGAAAAATAAAAATTGTTTTTTCATATTTTCGATGATTTTTTTGTTTTTTATACTCTAAGACTATTCATAATCAATTTTACATTTTCTTCTCTGCGATGATTAATAACAAATTCTCTTTGTTTTTCGTCCATCGACATAATTTCAGACGCCACGGGTAAAAGCAGAAAAAGTGATATATTGAGTGAAATGGTACTGAAAATCAAATCAATAAGTGTTATTTGTCGGATGCGTCCGGCAGTAATTTCTGCTTCTAAATCGGTATTCAGACCTTCGAAAAGTTTTGCAACAACATCTTTCAGTTTTTCTTTTAGTATAGCAACCATTTCAGGATTTCTCGAAAATTCATTCACAATAAGCAATGGAACTCTTGGGTTTTGACGAACCATATCAAAATGAGATTCGATTATCCGCTTCAATTTATCCTGAAACGACATTTGATCAAGATTCTCAATATTAAAAATATATTGAAAAAACTGACGGAATTTTTTTTCAAAAATCAGATTAAACAGATTTTCTTTGGTACGGTAGTAATAATGAACAAGTGCCTGATTACAACCAACTTCCCTGGCTATTTCAGTTGTCGAAGTCGATGCAAAACCTTTTTCTAAAAAAAGTTTTTCAGCAGCTTCAAGAATCAGAACTTCCATGCTGGAATTGTCTTTAACTTCCATATTTAATAATAATATTTAATAACTCTATTAATTAAACGCAAAATAAATACATTTAGTTCAGATAAACATCCAAACGAACCCGTAACACATCAATATTTAATATTAATTAACTCGTAAGTTATGGAGTGAAAGGAATGCTTTGCCTATGCTTTCAATAATATCACCGGCAATAAGCGATTCTTTGGATTGATTCTCAAGCGCTATATTACCTGCAAGACCGTGAATATATACAGCTATTTTAGACGCATTTTCGGGAGTATATCCTTGTGCGAGTAAACCGGTAAGCAGACCTGTAAGCACATCGCCGGTTCCTGCTGTAGCCATACCTGAATTCCCGGTGCTGTTGAAATACAGATTTCCATCGGGTGTGGCAATTAGTGTAAAACGGCCTTTTAAAACAATGAAGAAATGATATTTTTGCGCCATTCTCTGAGCTTTCAGTATGCGTTCATAAGAATTGCGGCAGAGACCGAACAGTCGCTCAAATTCTTTAGGGTGCGGAGTTAGAATACTATTTTTGGGTATCAAAACCAGCAATTCTTTATTTTGACCAATAATGTTCAAAGCATCAGCATCAAGAACACATGAGGACATCTTATTATTCAGTGTTTCTCTCAGAAAACCAACTGTTTCAGGCGCAGCTCCAATTCCTGGTCCGACAGCAACAGCATTATATTTCTCAATTTCAACAACTTCAGTTATATATTTATCGGCTTTATCGGTATTAAAAATAATTTCGGGCACAGACGACTGAACAATCACTCGATTGCATTCCGGGCCGTGAACGGTAACCAAACCTGCACCACTGCGGAGAGCCGCTTTACCTGAAAGCACAGAAGCACCTGCCATTCCTTTACTTCCGGATACTATCAGCGCATTACCAAACGTACCTTTATGAGAAAACTGTGGTCGCTTTTTCAGTAGGAACGTAATATCAGACTCAACAATAAAGAAAAAATGACTCAGCATTTCTTCAATTGCTTTTGGATGAATTCCAATATCCAGCACATCCCAATCCCCGACAAATTCTGCATTTTCAGGTAACAGAAACGAAAGTTTGGGAAATTGAAGACTGAATGTGCGATTGGCTTTTACGATTGGAATCATTAAATCCGGATTTTCTTCGCCCTGCAAACCGGAAGGAATATCAATAGAAACAACCTGACAACCGGATTGATTAATCCAATTTACTGCATCAGCAAAGATTCCACTTAATGTCCGCGTGAGACCTGAGCCAAAAAGTCCGTCTATTAGAATCGTGTCATTTGTAATTTTTGGAGCAATAAATTCTGTTTTCAACTCAATTAAACAGTCAGGAAATTTTTGCAGCAAACGTTGTTTATTGGTTTCACAATCGTCAGAAAGTTTACCTAAATGCAACAAGACAACCTTTACATCCAAACCGGCAATAAGCAGTAATCCGGCGAGAGCTAAAGCATCGCCACCATTATTCCCCGGTCCGGCAAGTATACAAACCGTGTTTTGACCGGAAAACGCTGAGAGATATTTCTCACAGAGAGCCCTGGCAGCACGTTCCATCAAATCTATAGAGGAAATAGGCTCATGCTCAATAGTATATTGGTCGAGTTCCCTTATTTGAGATGTGTTGAAAAATTTCATTCTACCTGAATAATAGATGTCACAACTCTGCAGTAGTTAGTGTTTTATCAACTGTCAACTGTGAATTATTAACTGATTAATAGTTTTGTTTTTCTTCTTCGAAATATGCTTGCGGATGAGCGCAGGTTGGACACGCTTTGGGAGCTTCTTTTCCCACATGAACATGTCCGCATTCCCGACATTGCCAGGTTGTTTCTTCTTCGCGGGAGAAGACAGTGTTAGTTTCAACTCTTTTCAACAAGCGGCGGTAGCGTTTTTCGTGTTGTGCTTCCACAGCAGCAATTTTACGGAAAGTAGCTGCAATATTAGCGAATCCTTCGGCTTCCGCCACATCGGCAAAGTGCGGATAAATATCAACCCATTCTTCGTTTTCACCATTGGCCGAAGCCACCAAATTCTCCTGAGTTGTACCAACTTTACCTGCAGGATAAGTGGCTGTAATCTCCACATCGCCCCCTTCGAGGTAACTGAAAAACTTTTTAGCATGGTATTTTTCCTGCTCGGCAGTTTCCAGAAAAATAGCTGAGATTTGTTCAAAACCTTCTGCTTTAGCCACTTTTGCAAACATAGTGTAACGGTTGCGTGCCTGACTTTCACCGGCAAACGACTTTAGCAAATTCTTTTCGGTTTCTGTTCCTTTAATGCTTTTCATAATAATTGAGTTTTTGTGTAAATTATTTCAGTAAGATTCTATTCTCAGATTCATTCAAAACTTTCATTTGTTGAATTGCAATTTTATTTAGTCGGATTAATCGCTCCGATTGCGGTAATTCTTCAGAAATGAAAACAGCATTTAAACTTTCCATATTCGAAAGACAAATCAATTCGTTAACGGAAGCATAATCACGAATATTCCCTTTAAATTCAGGGTTTTCATCTCGCCATTGTTTAGCTGTCATTCCAAACAATGCAACATTCAAAATATCTGCCTCATTTGCATAAACAAAGGATATTTGCGACTGAGTCAGCTCTTTGGGAAGTAGATTTTGCTGAATAGCATCAGTATGAATGCGATAATTAATTTTAGCCAGTTCACGTTTAGCTGACCAACCCAGACTTTTCTGCTCATCTTCTTTAAGTCGTTGAAATTCTTTAAGTAGATATAATTTGAATTCAATACTAACCCACGATGAAAACTCAAATGCAATATCTTTATGGGCGAAAGTTCCACCTTTGCTCCCACTTTTACTAATTATGCCAATTGCATTTGTTTGTTCAATCCATCTTGACGGACTCATTGTAAATGCATTTGTTCCGGCCTCCATCATAAAGGAGTCGAATTCGACCCCTTTGAAATCGGGATTGTTCAATTTTTCCCACAAACCAAGAAACAATAAAGTTGTTTTGCTTCTCAACCAATTCTTAACAACATCTTTTGGCTCAAGTGGATTTTTAATTCTTGCTATATCAGTAATGCAAATATAATCAGCATTATTTACTTGAATAATCGTTACAGTGGTATCTTTTACATTTATTTTGGCCATATTAATAGCTATAATATCAATTTTCAAAATTACTGATTTCTGATTAACCCTACAACAAAACACCCATTTATTTTACAAATTGCTTCATACTGCAAATTCAGTATCTTTGTACCTCAAAATTTCAAAAATCATGGTTAGTTATTTACAGGTAGAAAATCTCACCAAATCCTTTGGCGATAATCTGCTTTTCGAAAATATATCGTTTGGCATTGCCGACAATCAGCGGGTGGCACTGATTGCCAAAAATGGTACCGGGAAAACAACTTTGCTAAATATCCTTGCCGGAAACGAGGATTATCAGAGCGGAACTATCTCTTTTCGGCGCGATTTGCGCATTGGTTATTTGGATCAAAACCCCGATTTCCCCAAAGAATTATCGGTAATTGATGCCTGTCTGCGTTCCGATAACGAAGCCGTGCGGACTATTGCAGCTTACGAGCATTGTATGTTGACTGAAAATCATGCCGGACTGGATGAGATTCTGGCACAAATGGACCTGCACAAAGCGTGGGATTACGAAACACGCATCAAGCAAATTCTTGGAAAACTGAAAATTACCAACTTTGAGCAACTGATTGGCGAACTTTCCGGCGGGCAACTAAAACGTGTGGCACTGGCTAATGTATTGATTTCAGAGCCTGATTTGCTTATTCTTGATGAGCCTACCAATCACCTCGACCTCGAAATGGTGGAATGGCTCGAAGATTTTCTGAAACGCTCTACTATGGCCTTGTTTATGGTGACTCACGACCGCTATTTTCTCGATCGGGTTTGTACCAATATTATGGAAATCGACCATCAGGGAATGTTTCAGTATAATGGAAATTATTCGTATTATCTTGAAAAACGGCAGGAACGTATCGAAAACTGGAACTCAGAAAGTGAACGAACTGTCAATTTATACAAAAAAGAACTGGAATGGATGCGCCGTCAGCCACAAGCCCGTACGCACAAATCCAAATCGCGTCAGGAAAGTTTCTACGAAATAGAAGACCGCGCCAAGCAACGCCGGAATAACGACAACGTGCAACTCGATGTGAAAGCAAGCTACCTCGGTTCGAAAATTTTTGAAGCCAAATACATTTGCAAAGCGTATGGCAAGTTGAAAATTCTCGACAACTTTTACTACAACTTTGCCCGCTATGAAAAAATGGGCATCGTGGGCAAAAACGGAACAGGGAAATCCACTTTCCTGAAAATGCTGTTGGGCGAAGTAAAACCAGACAGCGGTTCATTCGACATTGGCGAAACAGTGGTTTTTGGCTATTATAGTCAGGATGGACTGGCATTCGACGAACAAATGAAAGTGATTGATGTGGTTCAGGACATTGCCGAAGAAGTGAACCTTGGCAATGGAAAGAAAATGTCGGCTTCGCAATTTCTGCAACATTTCCTTTTTACCCCCGAAACGCAATACAATTATGTGTATAAACTGAGTGGTGGTGAGAAACGCCGCTTGCATCTATGCACCGTGCTGATGCGTAACCCCAACTTCCTTGTGCTCGACGAACCTACCAACGACCTCGACATTGTGACGCTGAACATTCTGGAAGAATACTTGCAATCATTCAAAGGCTGTGTGATTGTAGTGAGTCACGACCGCTATTTTATGGATAAAGTGGTGGATCACCTGATGGTTTTCAAAGGAAATGCCGAACTGAAAGATTTTCCGGGTAACTATACCGACTACCGCGAGTGGAACGAACTGATGGAAGAACAGGAAAGGGAGGAAAGGAACAAAGAACAAAGAGCAAAAACAAAAGACAATGAAACGCGAAACATAGAACGTGAAACACAAAACACGAAACGTAAAATGAGTTTCAAGGAAAAACAGGAATTTGAAGCGTTGGAAAAAGAAATACCGCAACTGGAAACCGAAAAAGCAGAAATCGTAAATCAACTTGCATCCGGCACGCTCTCCAGCGACGAAATTATTAAAGCCTCCCAACGTCACGCTGAACTAAACGATCTTATCGATGGAAAAACCATGCGTTGGCTGGAGTTGAGCGAGATTTAGAATATTCCTACCATAAACATGGTATATAAAAATACCCCATCGTTGCGATTGTGAAGATGTTTGAAACCTCATATCTTTGCATCACTAAAATCAACAACTAACCAAATAACCAACTAAACAGGTATTGTTATGGCAAAGATTGCAAAAAACCTCACGGAACTGATTGGAAACACTCCATTACTCCAACTCTCAAATTATGCTTCAAATAAAAGTCTGGAAGCGAATGTAATTGTAAAACTTGAATCATTTAACCCTGCAGGTTGTGTGAAGGAACGTATAGCCTTGTCGATGGTTGAAGATGCTGAAGCAGCAGGAATTCTGAAGGCCGGGGTTGAAATTATAGAACCTACAAGCGGAAATACCGGTATCGGTTTGGCTATGGTAGCTGCCGTAAAAGGATATAAACTGACGCTGACCATGCCCGAAACCATGAGCATTGAACGACGCAATCTACTGAAAGCCCTTGGTGCAAATCTGGTTTTGACTCCCGGAGCTAACGGAATGAAAGGTGCAATTGCCCGTGCATTGGAACTCCACGAAGAAAATCCTAATTCCTATATTCCGCAACAGTTTGAAAATGCTGCTAACCCAAAAATTCATAACACTACTACAGGACCTGAAATCTGGAACGACACGGATGGAAAAGTTGATATTTTCGTGGCTGGTGTGGGAACCGGTGGAACAATCAGTGGTGTAGGTGCTTACCTGAAATCAAAAAATCTTAACATCAAAATTGTAGCCGTTGAACCTGCGGATTCTCCTGTACTTTCGGGTGGCGCTCCCGGGCCTCATAAAATTCAGGGTATCGGTGCCGGATTTATTCCCAAAAACTATAACGGAGGTGTTGTAGATGAAATTATACAGGTGAGCAACGATAGTGCTATCCTGACTTCTCGCCAACTGGCACAACAGGAAGGATTGTTGGTCGGAATCTCCTCGGGGGCAGCAGCCTATGCAGCCACTCTTCTGGCTCAACGCCCTGAAAACAAAGGCAAAAATATTGTAGCTTTACTTCCCGACACCGGCGAACGTTATCTTTCAACTTTGCTTTATGCATTCGAGGAATACCCTCTCTAATTTACGATTTATTCATTTACAATTTACGATTTAAAGACTCAAAAACACCTAATTATATGTCAGAATTAAAATTTGAAACTCTACAAGTACATGCAGGACAGGTAGTTGACGGAACCACCAAAGCACGCGCAGTGCCTATTTACCAGACAAGTTCATACGTTTTCGACGATGCAGCCGATGGTGCTGACTTGTTCGCATTACGTAAATTCGGTAACATCTACACCCGTTTGATGAACCCAACAACCGATGTCTTTGAAAAACGTATTGCTGCCCTCGAAGGTGGTGTAACTGCGTTGGCAACTTCATCAGGACAGTCGGCTCAGTTCCTTGCTATCAACAACATCGTTCAGGCCGGTGACAACTTCGTTTCTACTTCACACCTTTACGGTGGAACTTACAACCAGTTCAAAAATCAGTTTAAACGCCTCGGTGTGGAAGTAAAATTCACTGCCGACGACAAACCTGCAACTTTTGAAGCGTTGATTGACGACAATACCAAAGCCCTTTACCTGGAAACAATCGGTAATCCTGATTTGAACATTCCGGATTTCGAAGCCATTGCAGCTGTTGCCGACAAACACGGAATTCCATTAATTGTGGATAACACTTTCGGTGCAGGTGGAGCTATCTTCCGTCCGATTGAACACGGTGCCACCATCGTGGTGGAATCGGCTACCAAATGGATTGGCGGTCACGGAACTTCATTGGGAGGTGTGATTGTTGACAGTGGAAAATTCAACTGGGGCAACGGTAAATTCCCTTCATTCACCGAACCATCAGACAGCTACCACGGATTAGTATTCTGGGATGTGTTTGGTTTTGACGGACCATTTGGAAACATTGCATTCAACATTCGTGCCCGTGTGGAAGGTCTCCGCGACTGGGGTAACGCAATCAGTCCGTTCAACTCATTCCTTTTGTTACAAGGTTTGGAAACTCTTTCATTACGCGTTGAGCGTCACGTTTCGAATGCACTTGAACTGGCTACCTGGCTTGAAAAACATCCGGCTGTGGAATATGTAAACTATCCCGGCTTGAAAAGCAGTCCGTACCACGCATTAGCTACCAAATATCTGAAACGTGGTTTCGGTGGTGTACTTTCTTTCAAACTGAAAGGTGATGCTGAAAAAGCGGATAAACTGATTGACAGCCTGAAACTTATCAGCCACTTAGCAAACGTTGGTGATGCTAAATCGTTGATTATTCACCCGGCCGCCACCACCCATGAACAACTTTCGCCCGAAGATAAAATATCAGCCGGTGTATTCCCTGGATTGCTTCGTGTATCAGTTGGTATTGAGCACATAGCCGATATCAAAGCTGATTTGGAACAGGGTTTTGAAGCGATAAAATAATTATATTTTGTTAGTATTTAGTTAGTAGAAAAATGCTCTCCAAGTGATTGGGGAGCATTTTTTTCTACACTACACTCATTACTAAAACTAAAACCACAATAGAAACATTGGTTGACTATGTTTCTATTGTGGTTTCAATTTTTAAAATACATTAATCAAGAGAATAAAGCAGATCCAATCCTTCCTCCCATTCATTGTGCCCCGATAAGTCGTTGATATGCCCGGCCTGACCAATATTTATAAATTTGCTTCCCCAGTTCTGAGCATAGAATTCAGCCTTTTCAATAGTAGCCCATGGGTCGTTGGTACTGGCAATGAGTTTGGTTGGAAAATTCAATTTGCTCAACGGTACTTCTGCGAACAATTCCCTCTTAAGTTTTTCATGCAACAACTCAGTATCGGGCGGTGCAACCAGCAAAGCTGCATTAATTTTTCGGTTGTAACGTTTTGCCCACTCCGCAACTATCAGGCAACCCAGACTATGCGCTACCAACACAACAGATTCATGTTCATATTCAGCAATAACTTTGTCAATATTAGAAACCCATTCAGCAATATCCGGATTATTCCAGTCTTTTTGAACAATCCGCTGAAAGTTTTCTCCTGACTTCTCAAACCAGGTTTGCCAGTGTTTTTCACCAGACCCTCCCAATCCCGGAATTATAAAATAGTTTGTCATAGCTTTTTGTCTTGATTTTACAAAGGTAGAAAACTCTAAAAATCTTTGAAATACCATTCAATGGGCATTTTAATACCCTTTATATGGTATGAAAAAACACATATTGATTATCTTTGTACTCCGGTATTTACATTTCATCATTAACCTCTTTTTGTGACCTTATAGCTTTAATCTGTCAGGCATTTATTTAATTTTTATTGAGAACATGTCCGAATTAAAATCCAGAGTTTCAGCCGCTACACTATTTTTTGAACAAGGCTACAATTGCTCACAAGCCGTGTTTATGGCTTATTCTGATATTTACGGAATTGACACTGTAACTGCTGCAAAACTGGGTACTTCTTTTGGTGGCGGTATGGGACGGTTGCGTGAAGTTTGTGGAGCTGTAAGTGGAATGTTTTTAATTTTAGGACTGCAATATCCGTTCACCGACACGAAAGATAAAACAGCTAAAAACATCAACTACAAAGCCGTACAACGTGTAGCCAATGAATTCAAGGCTGAAATGGGTTCATATATCTGTGCCGATTTACTAAAAATCAAGCACGAACCTCAAAATCCCGAATCAGCAGAAAGGAACGAGGCATATTATAAATCCCGACCTTGTTTACAATGTGTAGCAAAAGCTGCCGAAATTGTTGGGAAGGAAATATTACTATCAAACCTAAAATAGAAAAAAATGAAAGGAAATTTTGATTCAATTATCAATGAAAATCGCCCGGTTATAGTTGATTTTCATGCCCTTTGGTGTGGTCTGTGCAAAACACAATCACCCATTTTGAAACAAGTGGCCGAAGAACTTGGCGAGCGTGTGAAAGTAATAAAAATTGATGTTGACCAAAATCCAACAGTTGCAGGTCGGTATCAAATTCAAAGTGTACCTACTTTGATGATTTTCAAAAATGGCGAAATTAAACACAAACAAGCCGGCGTTCATAGCAAGGCTCAGTTAATGAGTATTTTAATGAATTTATAGCGGGCAACTACCTGTTTTAATAAAACGTGGCCGAAATAAATCCCGGCCATGTTTTATTTGAACACCTTAAAAGTAATTATTTGCTTGTTTCTCTGTGGTCACAAACTCCGTTATTATTGGCATCAACGTAATTAGGACCTTTAGTATTCCCATTCTTTAAGCCCTGGCCATTACGATTTCTTCTGCAACAACCATTTCCATTTTGTAATCCTTGTCCATTGCCTCGTCCACTACCATCCTGAAGACCTTTTCCATTTCCATTTGTGCACGATTTGTCTTCAAACTTATCGCAAACATTGTTTTGATTTGCATCAACATAGCATGATTTTTTTGTTTCTGTCTTTGATGTTTCTGCTTTTGTATTCTGAGCAGAAATAAGACCAACTGTGGCTATAAGTGCCAAAGCTATTAAAATTACTCTTGTTTTCATTTTTTCTGATTTTAAATTGTTTTACTTATTTAGTCGCTCCTTATAAGTAGGTTATATGTCTGTATTACAACAGAATA
>JBAXPM010000040.1:0-33711 GCA_037132235.1 Paludibacter sp. | reverse complement strand
AACTGTTTTGAATGCAATTATAACTCTTTTGCACGATTGTAACAATTAAATGCATAATTGTTTCAGCAGTTATCGAAATAACCCAACTATTTTTGCATTGAAATTTACATCCCCAAAAATACTTTATGAAAAAAGCCATTTACCTCTTATTCCTGTTCTATCCTTTTCTCTGTTTTGCACAAAGTCTTTTTACCGAACCCAAAATGACTTTCATTCAGAAACCAACTGAAGTTATTTCTGATATGTCTTTTAGCAGTGGTACACCCATTGCCACTATACAAAGTGCTATAGATGCCAAACGACTTGCTTTTCCCACTAATATTATTCGGATTACAATTTCGGGGACTTTTACAGTAACTACTTTGCCCATTCAACTGAGTGACCGAATGTTGCTGATACTTAAAAACGCGACGATAATTGCTGCATCCAATACTACTGCTACATCATTAATCTCAGTAAACAATGGACATTATGTAACCATAGCATCTGTGGGAACAAGCTTATTGGATGGAAATAATCAATTTGTAACAGGAGTATATGTTACAACATCAGGAAAAACACATATTGATAAAATGACTATTCAAAACTGCAAAAGCGGTGGAATATATTATACCGGTGCAGGTGCAGCCGTTTATGCCGATGCAGGGTCGGCCACACGATGTACCATTACTAATTGCACAGCGTTTGGAATATATTACATTGATTCATTTAACTTTATTTGTACCGACAATACAATTCAAACCTCAAATACGGGAATTTCTGTAAATAGCAATAACTCGGCTGTTGCAAATAACAATATTACTGGCTGTCCTACAGGAATCTATATTAGTGGAATTTCCGATGCTGTTACTTATAATTCAGTCCAAAATTGTACCAGTGCCATATCAATATTTAATAGTGCCAGTGCTGCTTTGGTAGCATACAATACTATAAAAAACAATGTTACAGCTTTAAACCTGACTTGTGGTAAGGCTATGATTTATAAAAACACTTTACTGAGCAACAGCACTGCCATAAGTGGTTCGGGAGCAAATACTACTCAGTTATATTGTAATTCAGGCCTAAGTTCAACTGATGCAACAGGTAAAAGCTGCATTTATTTTAATCCGCCATTAATAGGGAATCAACATACAGATTTGATTAAAATAGGAAAAAACAGGGTTGACATTACCATAACTTCAGGCAGTATGACTTCCATTCGGACTGCACTCAACAATGCACATACTGCCAATCCTACTGCGGTGGTGGTCTGTCATTTGAATGGAAACTTCTATACTACATCTGCTTCCGACTCATTATTAGTGAAGGAAGATGAATGTATTTTGTTGAATGGGACGATAGCCAATGGTTCCAGTCAAACTCAATCTGTAATTTATTTCAAAGACAGTGGTATCAATTCTTCATTTTCGGGCGGTACTATTGATGGGAAGAAATTGAATGGTTACAGTGCTTTGGTGTATATTACAGGAGGAGCAAATGTGGTTTTAGACAGTATAATAGTTAAGAATTCGTTAGGTCAGGGCATCTCCAAAAAATCAAGCACAAGTCCAACTATTATAAGAGGGTGTTTTGTAGATAGTTGCATGTCAAGAAATATATGGCAATTGGCATCGAGTCGTCTTTATGCATTTTCAAATATATCCACCAATGCGCAGAGCGATGGTCTTGATTTAGATGCGTTTAGCACATATTCGGTAATAATGAATAACATTTTCAATAACAATCCGCGTGATGGTATATTTATCGAGGAAGGTGCAAACAGTCATATTGTAATGGATAATACAATTAATTATAATATTGGTCCGGGTATATCGACCTATAATATGGCAGTTGCTAATCTGCATACATCTAAATGTTTGATAGCGAATAATACTTGTATTGGAAACTCAAGGGGGATTCATTTAAACGCATTATCTCTCGACAGAAGTACCAGTGATAATGTTATTTTCAACAATATTTGTCACAATAATACCGATGTAGGAATTGGTGGATTGTATAGTGCAACTGCCACCGAAAATAATTATATCGCATTCAATTCAATGCAGAACAATGTGAATGGTCCATTTAAATCGACAAGAGATTTTGTTTCTAATACGGATTGGAATTTATTATATCCTGCTGATATTACAACAAACAACGATATTCGGGCTGCAAGCTTTTCTGTGAAATTGCTCGGTAACATTTCAGCATCAAATGTATTGAAGATTCAAATAGAAGGAAATGATACATTGTTTAATTTAACATTGAAAGATGTACAAGGTAAAATACTCTTACAAAAAACAGGATGCAATGGCATAAACTCCATAAATGTTGGGAATGTTCCATCAGGTATATATATCCTTGATTTAAGTAATCATAAATCAACCATTCTGGTGAAAACTATGAAACTATAATACTACAATGTGTTGATATATAAATCATTATGATATATATTCTCAAGCAAATTCATTTCTTTTAAATACTAATTGCACAATTGTTTCAATTAAATGCACGAAAATTTCAAATGAAATAATAAAATAAATACAAACTTTGCATTGTGATTATGGCAAAGACACAATGACAAACTATAAAAATCTATTCAGGAAAAATCAGCAAAAAATGAATTACTCAACAGACAAAAAAAACAAAACAGTGGTATTCAAACCAAAATATGGTTTTTCAATCATAATGCTACTATCTTTGATTTATTTAACTCCTTTTTTAACTGAAGTCTCAGCTCAAACAAAAAAAACAGTAAAGGGGATTGTTTCTGAAGGAAATGGCGACCCTATTATTGGAGCTAATGTTACCATAAAAGGCACAACTATTGGTACTATAACCGGTTTGGATGGTTCTTTTTCTTTACTGGTATCCACAAATGCTTTATTGAAAGTTAGCTATATTGGTTATGAAAGCCAGGAAGTTGCAATAAAAGCGAAAGACTTTTTGAGAATAACCCTTAGAGAGGATTCCAAATCCTTGGACGAGGTAGTGGTAATTGGGTACGGTACCTCTACAAAACGAGATTTAACCAGCGCGGTTTCAAAGGTAGATATAAAAACTGTTCAAAACGTATCTGTGGGATCTGTTAATGAGGCATTAGCTGGACGTATGGCGGGTGTTCAGGTTACTTCCTTGGGTGGAAAACCGGGCGAAGCAGTTGATATTGTTATTCGCGGTGCAAACTCTATCACTTCAAACTCTTCACCCTTATATGTTATTGATGGTTTTGTGATGACCGACGATTATATCAACACCATTAACCCAAATGACATTGAATCGTTGGAGGTGCTGAAAGATGCTTCGGCCACTTCAATTTATGGAGCACGGGGCGCAAACGGAGTACTTATTATTACCACCAAAAAGGGTAAAGTGGGAAAACCAACCATAAGCTATAAAACATTCTATGGAACGCAAAAAACATCGGCACATGTGGATGTATTAAATCCTTACGAGTTTGTGAAACTCCAAATGACGCTCAGCAACGGAACTGCTACCAGTGATTATTTGACATTTTCCAAAATCACTCCGCCCAGACCTGCAATGACGCTGGAAGATTATAAAACTATGCCAATGGTCGATTATCAGAACCTGCTTTTTAGGGAGGCACCGATCCTAAATCATTCACTTTCGATATCAGGTGGAACGCAAGAAACAAAATATATATTCTCCGGGTCTTATTTTAAACAAGATGGTGTCATTATTGGATCAAGCAGTGATAGGTACACAGCCAAATTAGGAATTGACCAAAACTTCAGCAATCAACTCAGAATGGGAGTTAGCGGTAATTTTTCGCTAAATACCACATTAGGAGCAGACCCAAATAGTTACTCAAGTAATTTAATGCATTCGGCATGGTCCTATATTCCGTTTGTATATGCAGGACAAGATCCAGCGAATGTAGATAATACCGTGGATTTGAATGACCAACGGAATAATCCGATTTTGACAGCCTTGAATGAGTATAACTCTAAAAAAACAACCGCTATTTCGGGAAATGCATACCTTGAATATGAACCAATAAAGGGCTTGATTTTCAAAGTTCTCGGTAGCGTGTCAAGCAATGTATTGGCTCGTGAAGCATTCAATAATTTTAACACAAAAACAGCCAGAACAAAAGGATATGCAGATGGTTCAATGTCCCAACAAAGTATTTTTAACTGGATGAACGATTATACGCTAAATTACAGCAAAACATTTAAGCAAAAACATAAAGTTTCAGCTTTGTTGGGGTTCACCGCTTCCGGTCGAAATTTTGGAACTTATAGCTTTGGAGCACAGAATTTGACCCGCGATGATTTGGGACTACACGCATTGGCCGAAGGCACTCCGAAAGTGGTATCAGTAACAGGTAGTGCTTCAACTATTGCTTCGGGAATAAGTAGGGTAACCTATGGGTTTGACAACCGCTATCTTTTTTCTGCATCATTTCGTGCCGATGGGTCATCAAGGTTTGGTGTAAATAATAGATGGGCATACTTTCCATCCACTTCCGGTGCTTGGGTGCTGAGTGAAGAGAAATTCATGAAATCTCTCAAAAACATTGTTTCAAATACAAAACTGCGTGCCAGTTGGGGTAGAACAGGAAATAATAATGTGGATGATTTTGCTACTTATGATGAATATATTGGCAGTTTAGCTTCCAAACCCTATACCTATTACTTTGGAAATGCTATTAATAACGCAACCGTAAAAACCCAAATGGCAAACCCTAATCTGAAATGGGAAACCACTGAACAAACCGATATTGGTTTAGAAATTGGACTCTTTAAACAACGAATACGATTTGAAGCGGATTATTTCTATAAAAAGACCTATGACTTGTTGTTAAATGCGGAGATGCCGAATTCGAGCGGCTTTGATAAAGCGTATATGAATATCGGCAAAGTTCAAAATCAAGGGTTTGAGTTTAGCTTGTTCACGGAAAATATTCGCACAAAAAATTTCAGATGGTCAACTGATTTTAATATCTCATTTATTCGCAATAAAGTAATGGAATTGGCTAATGCACAGCCTACCATGACCAGCAATCTAACTTGGGCATACATTGGCGACTACAATACCTGGAATAATTTTCCTGCTTATATTGCTATAGTGGGTAAACCACTTTCGCAAATGTACGGATATATTTCTGATGGCTTATTGAGCAACACAGATATTGCAACTAACTATCCTACTGCCCGTGGAGCATCCGTTACACCCGGATATATGAAATTTAAAGATATTAATGGTGATGGAAAAATTGACCAATCCGACCGCACTGTAATTGGTGATGCCAATCCAAAACATTTTGGTGGAATGAGTAATAAATTTGAAGCTTATAACTTTGATTTAAATATCTTTCTACAATGGTCCTATGGTAATGATATTCTGAATGTGAATAATTACCTCTACACAGTTGCTTCGCCTTATGGCTATAATTCAACAACAGCACTTCTCGATGCTTTTTCGGGTGATAATCCAACAGGCTTGATACCTACAATTGGTTCGCAACGAACTAACAATCGGGCGTATTATTCAGACTTAGTAGAAGATGGCTCATTTCTAAAATTAAAAACAATACAGTTAGGATATACCATTCCAACCGGACTATTAAAAAAGCTCTATATCAAAACCTTGAGGTTGTATTGTAGTGCTGAGAACATCTATACACTGACAAAATATACAGGCTTTGACCCCGAGGTTTCTTCAGCAAATAGCGCCATGACAAGGAATTTTGACTTTTCGAGTTATCCGCGGGCATTTTCTCTCACAATCGGGGGTAATATCACTTTTTAATTTAATATTAATCAGAAATCATGAAACATACTACTATTTCAATATTCGCAACCATTTTACTGGCTAATTTGCTGGCATCATGCAACGACTTCTTCGCAGTGGAGCCACAAGATTTTATCTCTCAAGAACAGTTATTCTCTTCCGAAAAAAATGCAAAGACAGCATTAACAGCTGTTTATAACTCTATGGGAAATCAAAGTCTTTATGGAAGAACATTGATTAACGAGTTGGACACCTACAGCAATGATTTATGTTGGGGTGCTTCAACCACACAAACCGGACTTTCTGGTTGGCTTCATACCTCTGCTGATCAGTCAGTTACTAATATTTGGAGATATTTGTATGAAGGCATTGACAGAGCGAATGTTTTTTTGGATAATATCAACAGCGTACCCAATATGACCGTTGCTAACCGCAATTCGATGATTGCTCAGGCAAGATTTATTCGAGCCTTGTTTTATTTTCATTTAGTGCAAAATTGGGGAGCCGTACCTTTGAAGCTGACTGCAACTTTAACGCCTCAGGATATTCATATACCGGTAAGTTCTGCCGAAATTGTCTTTAATACCATTCATTCCGAATTAGATTCTGCCATTAAATACTTGCCAAACCGGTTGGAATATCCGGTATTGGAACAGTCATGCCGACCATCCAAAACCACTGCAATGGCATTGCAAGCCCGTACCTATCTTCGCCAGGCAGGCGTTCCATTCAATATCACCCCTCAAGTATCATACGCACAAGCTGCTAAATATGCCGGCGATGTGATTGCAACAGGTACTCATTCGTTGAACCCTAGTTTTAAACAAGTCTTTATCAATTTAATTACCGATAAATATGACGATGTGTTTAACGAGAATCTTATGGAAGTAGAATTTAATTATAATAGTATTTATACCAATGTATCTGGATTTCCGGGTATAGGTGCACCGTTAAAATACAATGGGGTAGACATTATACAGGCAGGAAGTGCCACTCGAACCACCAGAAAATTATTCAATCTATACGAAATTACCTATACAAAAACGGTTGTTGGAACAGTTACTAATTATTATCCGGTAGCAAAGGACGAACGACGCGATTGGACTATTCAGGACTATACCTTGGCTGGAAGTGTATATGGTACTACTCAAACCAAATACACACAAAAAATAGACGCTTCCAATCCTTTAAGTGATGCCACACATGTATATTATAGAGATAACTTGAATGAAATTACTACAGCTCCTCCAGGGCGATGGGTAGGAAAATGGAGACGTGATTACGAAGTGGCTTCAACTTTGACAAGCTATGGTTCACCCTGTAATTTCCCACTTATTCGTTATTCAGAAGTGTTGCTTATATTTGCGGAAGCCGATGTAATGGCAAAAAATCAAGTTACTCCCGAAGCTTTGTTTGCAATAAATTTAGTGAAAGGCAGATCTAAGGCTTCAGTTATTACTGCTACGGATCCACGTTCCAACAATGTTAACTTATTCATTTCAGAATTACGAGATGAGCGTGCACGCGAATTATTTGGAGAAGGGCATCGCCGAAGCGATTTAATCCGATGGGGAATTTTAAACGAAACACTTGCAAATTTACCTTTGGATGACGCCACTATAAGTAACTGGGGAAGAAGTATTCAGGGAACTAAGTTTAATTTATTACCTTATCCTGAGAGAGAGATTTCGAAAAATAATGCCATGAAAGGATTGCAAAATCCGGGCTGGTAACAAGATAATTAATAATTGACAATTAATAATTTTAAGATGAAAAGATATAAGATATTATCGTTAATCATTTTTTCACTTGCTTTTGTAGCTTGCGAAAATACAGATATACAAATGCCGGCAATGAGTTATGTGCCTAATAAAGCTATTATTGCTGACACGTTGAAGTGCTCAAAAGGGGATACAATTACTTTTACACCCGTTGGGAATGCTGATTATGTGAGTTTTTGGTCCGGCGAAGCTTTGGCAAATTATTATGGAGTTAAAGAAACGACCGTTACGAATGCGAAGATAAATTTTGTGAGCGGATTATATAAAGATGCTGCAGCTACATCAACAAAGTATGAGTATAAGGTTTATTTATCGACCGATTATACTGCCAATCACCAATTAACAGGAACAGCAATAATTTCAATTAAAGCAGCCACGTGGAGAGATATTACTCCTCTTTTTGCTGATAATAGCACAAGTTCGGCTACGGCAGGTAAAGCCTCTGGCGATTTGGATGTAACAAAATATGCCAAAAAACCATTCTATATTGCTTTTAAATATAAAAACGACACCATTGCCAAAGGTCCTACCGCATTCGTGAATTCATTTACGGTTGCTGATTCAACCAAAGAATTTGGATTGACAACTAATTTAATCAGTCCGGTTACAACATTAGTTACCGGTGTTGGTAATACTTCGTGGTATTCTTGTTTGGTAAGTGGGGATCTTATTTATGCAAAAAAATGGGTAGTTTCAGGTACTCAAGTTCAGGTTACTGGACAAGCGACTTACAAAAATGAAACCTGGCTGGTTTCACCAATAATCAATTTAAGTAGAGGAACAGCAGATATGGGCATAGCCATAAAGGATGTGAATGGCCTACCACGACCATATCTGTATGTGTACAAAAATGCCGGAATTTACAAAGCCGTTTTTGTCTATACCAATTCATATTTGGGCGTTTCCAAACAAGTAAAACAAGATTTTACAATTCAAGTGAAATAATAATTAATTAAATTTACTTTCTCTTCAATTTAAAAAAGAAATGTGTTGAAGATGAAATTATACGAATACTGACTAATCATTTAATACTCAAAAAAACATCATGAAAAAACTATTTTTAATATTGATTCTTGTACAGCTTGCTTTCACGGCAATGGCTGCAGCTTGGGATGGAACAATTGCTTCCGGTTATGCTTCCGGTGCCGGTACTTCTGCCGATCCGTACCTCATTTCAACGCCACAACAACTTGCCTATTTGGCCAATCAAGCCAATGCTGCCAATGGCAATACGCAAGCGAAGTATTTTAAACTTACTGCCGATATTGATTTAAGCAATATGCCATGGACCCCAATTGGTACTTCTGCTACAAATTACTTTGGAGGTGTATTTGATGGGGATAACCATTCAATTGCAAACATTTATATCAATGATGCTACTACGCTTTATAGTGGTTTATTTGGCTATGTAAATGGTAAATCGGCCGTAAATGCAATCGTTAAAAATCTTACAATTACCTCCGGAACTTTAACTGTAACAAATTCCGCTTCGTGCAATGGTGCATTTGCCGGCAGGGCTATATACACGCAATTTATTAATTGTAAAAATAAAATCAACGTGAAAGGATTTAATAATGTAGGTGGTATTGTTGGTGTTTTAGGCGCAAGTACATCAACCTGCATTTTGGAGTATTGTTCGAACGTTGGAACAATATCTGCTAGTGGAGCCGGTTTGCATGTAGGTGGTTTAGTTGGCAACTCAGCAGTAAACAACGGTAAAAATTCAAACAGTTATATCCGCTTTAGTTTTAACACCGGTGTTGTCTCTGCCATTACTAATGCCGGAGGTGTTGTTGGTTCGAATTCGGGTAACCTAACCATTCAAGAGTGTTATAATACAGGAAATATTAGTGCGGTAAATAATGCGGCAGGTGGTATTGTTGGTTATGGTTATGGATTACTTAATGTGTTGAATAGTTACAATACAGGTGCTGTTAAACAAATCAATTCAGGCGTTCCCAAAACTTCTTTAAATGCTGGTATTTTAGGCTATCCGGGTGGAAATGCTGAAGGTAAATACTTCTCGGCTATAACCAATTGTTATAATATTGGAATGGTAACTGCTGCCAAAACAGCTAGTATTGCCGAAGCAATTGCAGGCGCACTTAAAGGTGGCGACCTTACCATAGATGGTACAGGTACGGTTGTAAACAGTTACTACTTAAGTACCTTAGCTGTAACAAATAGCAATGGAGGAATTGCAAAAACCAACGATGAGTTAAAACTAAAAGATTTCGTAAAGCTTATAAACAACAGTCAAAAACCGGAAGTATGGGTCATTGATTCAAAAATAAACAATGGATATCCGATATTAAAATGGCAAATTTCGGCAAACAAATAACTTTAAACAATTTTAAATCGAAAAAAACATTTAAAAACAAACATCATGAAAAAACTAATTACTTTATTATTTTGTGTGCAGCTTGCCGTATCGGTTATGGCTGCAGCTTGGGATGGAACAACCGCTTCTGCCTTTGCAGGTGGTACAGGTACATCCACTGATCCTTATCAAATTGCTACGGCAGAACAGCTCGCGTATTTAGCATCATTAGCCAATGCTTCACCTCAAACTGCTAATGCTAACACGGCAGGTAAGTATTATCAGCTTACTGCTGATATTGATTTAGGAAGTTTGGCCTGGACACCCATTGGTACAGCCACAGCTACTGCTTTTGCCGGAATATTTGATGGGAATAACTTTAGCATCAACAATATCTTAATCAATGATGCTACTACCGTTTATGCCGGATTATTTGGCTATCCTACCGGAACAGCGTCGTCAAACGTAATTATCAAAAACCTAACAATTGCTTCTGGTTCAATAACTGTTACGAATGCGAGTTCAACTACCGGGGCGTTTGCAGGAAGAGCAGCTTATTCTCATTTTTATAATTGTAAAAATACAATTAATATTAAAGGATCTAGTCAAGTGGCGGGAATTGTTGGGACTTTAGGTGGAGGTATCTGTGTTGTTGAGTACTGTTCAAACTCAGGTACAATAACATGTGGAGGTTCAGGACTACATGTAGGTGGCATTGTCGGTAATTCTGCCGTTGTTAGCACTGCCGGAAGTGCTACAAGTTATATTCGCTACTGCTACAATACGGGTGCGGTTACTGCAATTAGTAATGCAGGGGGAATAACAGGAAGTGGTAGTGCTGGAATACTAACTATTAAAGAATGTTTTAACAAAGGAGTAGTAACAGCCTCAAATACTGCTGCTGGTGGTATTGTAGGCTATGGTTATGGTGCATCTTTTAATGTGTTGAATTGTTACAATACGGGCTTAGTAAAACAAACTAACGCAGCTTACGCTACACCTTTTGCCGGGGGAATACTAGGTTATCCAGGTGGAAATGCTCTAGGAAAATATTTTCAGGCTGTTACAAATTGTTATAATACAGCAGCTGTTACAGGTGTTGTAAAAGAAGCCATTGCCGGTAGTTTAAAAGGCGGTACTGCTACTACGGATGGTACAGGATCGGTTGTAAATAGTTATTATTTAAGTACTTTGACCGTAACGAATGTTAATGGTGGAACATCAAAAACTGCAGTAGAAATGCAGTTACCTGCTTTTATTAGTACAATCAACAATGGTCAGTCGCCTTCAGTGTGGAGCATGGATGTAAATTTTGGAAACGGTGGATTTCCTGTTTTGGTATGGGAACTTTCACCAGTTCCTGCATATACCGGTTTAAAAAATATTGAATTTAAAAACTTGAGCGTATTTGCCGCAGCAAAAACGATACAGGTTGATTTAGAAGATGTTAGCAATTATGATTTATCACTCTATTCTATCAATGGTAGTCTTATCAATCATCAAAAATCAACTCAATCACATTCGACTTTGAATGTAAAACAATCTGGTTTTTATTTGGTAAAAATTACCGATGGTACACATAGCTCTGTTAGTAAAGTTATTGTAAAATAAATGAACATTTCCGTGATGAAAAGAATTTTTCATATCGTTTTATTGGTTAGTCTGACAGTAATTGCAAATGCAACTCCCTGGACTGGAACTATTGCTGCCGGTTTTTCCGGTGGCAATGGCTCACAGGCCACACCTTATTTAATTAGTACAGGAGAAGAACTTGCCTATTTAGCTTCATTGGCAAATGCTTCACCTCAAACATCCAATGCAAATACGGCTGGAAAATACTACAAACTAACGGCTGATATTGATTTGAACGGGCCAACTAAAAGCTGGACACCCATTGGAATAGCCACAGCCACAGCATTTGCCGGAAACTTTGATGGCGATAATCATAGCATTAGCAATATTTATATCAATGATGCCACCACGGTTTATGCCGGATTATTTGGTTATCCTACCGGAACTGCTTCGGTGAATGTAATAATCAAAAATCTAACCATTGCATCCGGTTCAATTACAGTTACGAATGCGAGTTCAACTGTTGGTGCTTTTGCAGGTAGATCAATTTATACTCAGTTTATTAATTGCAAAAATGCCATCAATGTGAAGGGAGTTAGTCAAGTGGCGGGAATTGTGGGTACTTTTGGTTCTTCTACAACTACCGGAATTATTGAGTATTGTTCAAACTCAGGTGCAATATCTTGTTCGGGTGCAGGGCTACATGTGGGCGGTATTGTAGGTAATGCTGCTGTTGCTACAACTGGCAATACCAGTTATATTCGCTACTGCTACAATACCGGTGCTGTAACAGCAGTGAGCAATGCTGGAGGAATAGCAGGCAGTGCCAGTTCAGGAATATTAACCATTAAAGAATGTTTTAATAAAGGGGCTATTTCCGCTGCCAGTGTAGATGCTGGTGGAATTGTGGGGTATGGTTATGGTGCATCCTTTAATGTGTTGAATTGTTATAATACAGCTACTGTTAAACAAACCACTTCGAGTGCAACCAGTTCTACAAACGGAGGCATATTGGGTTATCCAGGAGGCAATGCACTTGCAAAATATTTTAAGGAAATTACCAATTGCTATAATACAGGAGCAGTAACTGCAACTAAAACAGGAGGAATTGTGGAAGCCATTGCCGGAGCTTTAAAAGGAGGCGCGCTTACAACAGATGGAACAGGTTCGGTTGTAAACAGTTATTATTTAAGCACGTTGACGGTTACAAATACCAATGGTGGAAGATCGAAAACAGCTTCTGAATTGCAGGACATTGCTTTTATAAACTCATTAAACAACAATCAGATACCTTCTGTTTGGACCAATGACATAAACGGCATTAATGGTGGTTATCCAATACTGAAATGGGAAACTGCGCCCAAGTTGAAACCTAGTTATCAGGTTACAAATGTTACAAAAGGTTCTATTACTACTTCAGGTATTCAGCTGAATTGGACTCCGGCTACTGTCGGTGGTATAACTGCAGATGGATACCTGATGAAAGCAAGCGATGGAGCAATTACTGACCCTGTTGATGCTACCGATCCTGATGATGTAACTACATTTACCGGCGGCTTGGCTAATGTAAAGTTAGTTCCTACGGCTACAACTGCGCCTTCGTTTAGTAATATGCTGGCGGGAACGATGTATAATTACAAAATCTATTCTTATACAAATTCAGGAGCCGACATACTTTATAATACTTCTTCCGTACCAACCGCAAATGTGGCAACCATGCCCAACGAGGTGAAAGGAGTAACGCTGATTTCAACTGGTTCTACTACCGCCGACATCACTTGGAATGCTGCAAATGCCTATAATTCAGCAAATCACAGCACGCTTGTTTTTGTAAAAGCTGCCAATGCTATTATTGCCGGAACTCCAACGCTATCGCCTTCAAATTATTCATCAAGCACTGTTATTGGTTCTGGAACTGCATTTGAGAATGATGCTGCGGCTTATTGTGTTTACAAAGGCGATGGAACAAGCGTTTCCATTACGGGTTTAAATTCAGGCACCAAGTATTATGTCATAGTTTATACTGTGGTTGATGCCGCAAATTTCGATGTAACGAATTCATATTCAGTGGGTGCTACCGAAGCTATTTACTGGACAGGCGGTGCGGGAACGGATACAAATTGGTCGAATCCTTTGAACTGGTCGGCAAATGCTGTTCCAAGTTCCAAAGACCAGGTTTGTATTGTTGGTGGATATACAGCCACTATTTCTACAAATGTGGGTACAATTGACAAACTTACATTGGCAACAAATGCCGATGCAACACAACCAAAATTACTGATTACTGCTTCCGGATCTCTTTCGATAAATTCCGATACGCCCAATCAAACACAGGTATTGTTGCAAGGTGGAGCTATTGAAAATGCTGGGTCACTGTCGGTTATTACCGGTACAGGTACCAGCAACGGGATAAACTTTGCCAATTCTGCAGGAACGTTTGTTGTTCCATCTACTTATTCGGGCAGTGGCACTTTAACCATTAACACTTCGGTAAGCGGGAATTTGGGAAGTTGCATAAGTTTTACTCAAACCGATGCAAATCCAACTTTTTTTACCAACGGAATGATAAATTTGACAGCTGCTGCAGGCAATTATGCCATTGGAATAACTGCCGGAGCAGCCACTTTGAGTGGTTCGGGGACAATCAATGCCGGCACAAATGTTTTGTACGGATTGATGAAAATCAATGCAGCGAGTTCGGTAACATCATTGACTGTTGGTGCTGGATTGACTTTGAATTCATACAGTTCAGGTTTCTCTACTACATCTGCTCCATTGTATTTGGGAACCGCTTTTGGCAATAAACTAATCAATAATGGAACAATAAATATCGGTGGGGCAAGTGCCAATGGCATTTATAGCGAACCAACAGCGATTACCAACGAGATTACCAATACCGGAACGTTGAATCTGGGCGGATTTTTATCGCAAGCCTATATTTACCTTGGTGGCACCGGAACAACAACACTGACAAACAGTGGTACAATATCCATCAATGGAAATAACACTGCCGAAGGTATAGCCGTAAAATCAAATTCCACCACTGCCTCCATTACCAATACCGGCACCATGACTTTTGGAGCTACCGGCTCACAAGCAAGAGCCATTGCATTGGGTGATAGCAAAACCGTTTTCAATAATTCAGGTACAATTACCATCGGAAAAGGTTCACTTTCAGGATTAACCGGAATAGGTAAAGCACAGTTCAATAACCTTCAAAATGGAACAGTCAATTTTGCATCACCCTGGACTAAAACGTCTAACGTGAACGATGTTCAGTTGGTTGGCACTTCAAATCTGGGCTTTTTTGCTGAGAAAGTAAGGAATAAACAACCGGTAACTCTTTGTTATCTGGGCGGTTCCATTACACAAGGAACCGGTGCCAGTGGTTATTCTAACTGCTATTATTCCAAATCTTCGGCGGCTATTATTGCCGAAATAACTAAAAGAGGAGGTACAGCCACTTCGTTCAATGCAGGTGTAGGCGGCACGCCTTCTTCTTATGGAGCATATCGGGTTGGAGCACAACTTTTGACACGCAATCCCGATTTGTTGGTAGTGGAATTTGCCGTAAATGATGGCAGTTCATCCGATTTGAGTAGAATTGACGGTATGGAAGGAATTGTAAGACAAGCCATCCGACAGAATTCAAAAATCAGCATTGTTTTTCTTTACACCAGTATGGCCAATTACCAAACCACTTATTATGCCAACGGGATTATTCCACCATCGGTGCAGGCATTCCACAAAGTGGCACAGAAATATGGCATTACCGAAGTATTGAATGGACCAAACATTAACGCCGGACTTATCAACGGTGATTATACATTAGCCACTTTTTTCCCTGATGGAACACATCCCTCGGATATTGGACATGCAGTATATGCCAATGTGCTTTCGGCAACCATAATTAGTGGTTTAGACCAGTCTTTACCTACATCCGATATGTCATTAACAAGTTTAGTTGGAACAGGAAATCTTGAATATGCACGCCTTGATGGGATTACTCCAATTGGAACAGCTCCGTATTGGACAGCAAGTAAGAACTGGTATGGAGTGCCGGTTTATACGACTGACTCGCTGGCAAAACCCATCAGTTTCTTGGGAAAAGGCGAAGGGATTATTCTGAAATACAATGGAAAAATCAGTGTGAGCTGGACAGTTAACGGCGTCGCCAATTACAAGGAGCTTACCCCCATTACCGGAATTCCTTACCCCAATACCTATACTTTATCACCGAATCCCGATGGAGCAGTAATTACCGTTCAGGCAATTGTCAATACGGGTGTGGCAACACACGGTGAAATCTGGGGATTATTCTCCATTCAGCGACCTACAACCGGTAATGGCTCGGGGAAAATGGCGGTACGTCCTTTGACTAAAATCAAAACTGTGACTCCTGTTATGACCAATTCAAAAACAAAAATTAGCAAAGTCAATGAAAATACTCTTGCTGCTTTAGTAAACGACAGTACGGGCATTGCCAACGATGTTACTTTTAATAATAATGGGGGAATGTTTGCAGGATATTGCGGCATCGTTGCAGATAATTTCACTGGAACAGGTATAATATCGCCGGGAGGTACTGGAATTGGCAAACTGAATTATTATGCCAATACAACAGGTGGAACATTCGCATTGTCAGGAAATTACATAGCCAGTGCAACAGGGAAAGCCACTGCCGGAAAAGATTTTGACCAAATAAACTTAGCTTCAGCTGATGGAACGCTGGATATATCGGGCTTGTTTTTAAATTTCACTGCAAATTATTCGGCTCAGCTCAATGACACTATCACTTTACTTACGGCAACCAAAGCAATAACCGGAACATTTAACTCGTCAACAATGCCTGCCAATTGGTATTTGATGTATGATGCAAAATCTGTAAAAGCAATTTATGATAATCAAACTTCCATTTTTGAATTAGCTAAAAGTGATTTAATGGTTTACGGCATCGAAAAAGCAATAATAATACAAGACTGTGCCGGAATTAAATTAAGTATCCATAATACATTAGGCCAGAATTTAATTAGTTACAAAGTAACATCAAATCAGGAGAAAATTGCAATAGATAGTGGTATCTATTTTGTTAGCAATGGAACCCAAACTAAAAAAGTAATTGTAAAATAACAAATACCATATCCAATAAAATCAGAAATCATGAAAAAACTACTAACATTATTATTGAGTGTATTATTTGCCTTATCTGCAATGGCGGGTACTCCCTGGGATGGAACCGCAGCAGCTGCATTTGCAGGTGGAACAGGAACATCGGGCGATCCGTATCAGATTGCTACTGCCGAACAATTGGCTTATTTGGCTTCGTTGGCAAATGCTTCACCTCAAACAGCCAATGCAAATACGGCTGGGAAATATTACAAATTAACCGCTGATGTTGATTTGAACGGACCAACGAAAAGTTGGATACCTATTGGAATAGCTACTGCCACAGCTTTTGCAGGAATTTTTGATGGCAATAACCATGTAATCACTAATATTTATATCAATGATGCTACAACTGTTTATGCAGGTTTATTTGGGTATCCTACTGGAACTGCTGGGTCAAATGTAATTATCAAAAACCTAATCGTTGCTTCTGGATCGATAACGGTTACTAATTCAGGTTCGTCTGTCGGAGCTTTTGCCGGAAGGGCAGCTTATGTTCAATTTATTAATTGTAAAAATACAATCACTATTAAAGGATCTAGTCAAGTGGCAGGAATTGTTGGTACATTAGGTGGAGGAACCTGCATTGTTGAGTATTGTTCAAATTCGGGTACAATAACAGGCACATCAGGCTCCGGACTGCATGTGGGCGGCATAGCAGGGAATGCAGCTGTTGCCACTACTGGTAGTACAAGTTATATTCGCTACTGCTACAATACTGGTGCGATTACTGCAATTAGTAATGCTGGAGGAATAACAGGTAGTGCTAGTGCCGGAATTTTAACCATTAAAGAATGTTTTAATAAAGGTATTATATCTGCTCAGAGTGTAGATGCAGGTGGTATTGTGGGTTATGGTTATGGTGCAGCCTTTAATGTTTTGAATTGTTACAATACTGCTGCTGTTATGCAGACATCGAGTGGTGCAACCAGTTCAACAAACGGTGGTATATTGGGTTATCCGGGAGGCAATGCACTTGCAAAATACTTTAAGGAAATTACAAATTGCTATAATACAGGAGCAGTAACTGCAACTAAAACAGGTGGAATTGTGGAAGCTATTGCGGGTGCTTTAAAAGGAGGTGCACTTACAACAGATGGCACAGGTTCGGTTGTAAATAGTTATTATTTAAGTACTTTGACTGTAACCAATGTCAATGGTGGAACTTCTAAATTGGCTTCCGAATTGCAAGATGCAGGTTTTATAAGTCTGTTGGAGAATAGCCAAACCCCAACAGTATGGGCAAGTGATGCAACAAATTTGAATGGAGGTTATCCAATTTTAGCATGGCAATCAACTTACTCTATTTTAACGGCTCCTGCTGTTAGTGCCGCAACTTCGATTACAACAACTGGTTGTACTGCCAATTGGACAACAGTAGCTGGAGCTGTCAATTATATTGTGAAAGTATATGATGCTACTCCAACGCTTAAGTTTACATTTCTTGCGAGCGGTGCGGCAGCTACAAGTTTAGCTTTGACGGGTTTAACTACCAATACTACTTATACTTACAAGGTAATAGCCGTAGGTAATTCATCAACATTCAATTCTCCTGAATCAGCTGCTTCAGCAAGTTTTGGTACCGGAATGCCTGTATTGGCAGATACTTCAACTCCTACACAATTAACTCCCACTTCTGTATCTGTAAGTGGTAATGTTACAGGCGATGGTGGAGCCTCAATTACTGCCCGTGGTGTGTGTTTGGGAACAACTTCAAATCCCACAATTATTGCCCCAAATACTGTAGTAGCAGATGCAACAGCAGGACTAGGAACTTTTACAGAATCTATTACGGGCTTAACAGCTGGTACAACTTATTATGTAAGAGCTTATGCAACCAACGCAACCAAAACGAACTATGGAACACAGGTGAGTTTCAAAATTCTGTCTGCCCCAACCTTAGGCAATGTAAATACAATTGTCAACAATGGTTTTACTTCAGTGTGGAATTTAGTATTAGGCTCAAGCGGCTACTCAGTATTGGTATATGATGGAGCTTCACTTTTCTCGACCATTAATGTTTCGGGAGGAAATACCACAAGTTGTGATGTTAGTTCACTTGCTGGGGGCTCAGGGACATACACATATACAGTGATTGCCAAAGGAAACGGTACAACAACTTTTGATTCAGCCGAATCGCAACCATCTGCTTCGATTACAACTTTAACAACTAAAATTGTCAATGTCAACACCTTTGGTTTAATTGAAGTAAATGAAAAAACGATCATTTTGCCGGAAACAGGCAGTATTAGCCTTTACAACCTGTTGGGTGCTAAACTGCTGCAGGCAAACAATATAAGAATCCTGAACACTAATCTTCCTGATGGAATTTATCTGGTTCGTTTTACTGAACAAAGCGGGAAACAGACAGTACAAAAAATAAAAATCCACTAATTCAAAACTATCGTTTGTTAACCCTGACTTTTTGTTAGGGTTACTAAACTATTCCCTGAATGATCTAAAATTCAACCTATTCTAATGTTTTTAACCCGTAGCCACATACTTTTATTTTTTTTGCTTGTAAGTCTTACAACCCGTCAGAGTTTTGCAGGAAATAAACATTATAGTATATCTCCTGATGATAAAGATTGGATGAAGTCGTTTAAAACCCTCTTCAACAAACATTTATATGAACCAACATCAGACACTTTGTTTCTTGATTTTAAAGCAGGGGTTTATACTTTGAATGAAAATCTGAAATTTTCGGGAAGCAATTCAGAAATAGTAAATTCAGCCATAATTATCTCCGGCAAGTCTGATGTAATTATTTCAGGTTCTAAACTGCTTAATAACAAAGCTTTCTGTCCAATTTCAAACCCGCTTATAAAAAGTAGAATTTTAAGTACCAAGGCTCAGCATAAAGTGTTGGAATATGACCTGAAAACTGCCCGTATTACTGATTTAGGAAAAATGAATTGTGTCGGTTTTGGTAGAGCGGCAGCAATAGCTCCACCGCAATTATATTTTAACGGAAAACGTATGACCCTGGCCCGCTACCCTAATGAAGGTGATCCTTGCCTGCTTAAAAACCGCACGACAGTGATTCCAATTAAGAAAATAATTAATTCAGGTATAAATAAGATAGAGTTACCTATTAATGCAGAAGGTCAAAAGCCGGAAGAAGGTTCTGGTGGCATATTTGAATATACAGATAGACGTGTGGAGAAATGGCTGGGAGCTAAAGATTTATGGCTTGATGGAATTTTTACAAGAGACTGGTCGTGGTCTTATAACAAAGTTGACAAGATTGATACTGTAAAAAAAACTATTTCGTTGTTATATAACGAGAAATATGATTTAACAGCTGCTCATTCGTTTTTCTTTGCCAGCAATTTATTGGAAGAATTAGATGTGCAGGGTGAATATTATATTGACAGAAGTACCGGAAAACTTTATTTCTATCCGCCCGAAGATTTTGATATAAACAGTTCTGAGATTGCACTTTCGTATAATTCCCAAAATTTTATTGAACTGAGCGGACTGAGTAATATAAAGTTCGAAGGTATTCATTTTGAGTATGGTCGTAAAAATGCGGCAATGCTTCAAAAATGTACAAATATCTCATTCTCAAATTGTGAATTTAGCAACTTTGGCATTTCGGCTTTGGTTGTGGAAGGAAATAATAACCACATAGACGGGTGCAGGATTCATAGTATCGGTAGTACGGCAATCAAACTAAACGGAGGTGATTTTGAAACACTTAAATCTTCAAAAAACATAGTCAGAAATTGTGAAATATACGATTGGGCTTTTTATAATCGGGTTTATACTCCTGCTGTCGAATTGAACGGGGTTGGGAACGTGGTTTTTGGTAATAAAATTTACAATGCACCCCACGGTGCCATAACTATTTCGGGAAACAACCATCTCATCGAGAAAAATGAGATTTGCAATGTATTATTAGAATTCGCTGATTTTGGTGCTATCTATGCTTTTCTGGGAAAAAACCAGATGATGCGTGGTGATACAATTCGGGGAAACTATTTTCACGATATTGGTGCTATTGGCGACAAGGTTTATGCCATTTATGCGGATGAAGGTACAGCAGGATGGAGTATTGACCAAAATCTGTTTTATAAAATAGGAAACAAAGGTTCACGCATTTCAGCGGTGTACGGTAATACCTGCACATACACCAAAGTAACCAACAACCTGTTTCTGGATTGTAACGAAACTTTCGATTTGAGTTTCCATTTCTCAACCTGGGGGAAAAAACGTCTAGATTATTTCAAAAAAGAATGGACAAAACAATATGGTGAGGATGGAACTTTCCCACCCGTTTACCTGACATATTATCCTGAATTAAAGCATTTTAATACTGATGAACGGATATTTGTAACAACAAATTCATTTATTGGCAATACAATCGGAAACTTTTCCATTCCACTTAGCCACAAAAACTATTTCACGACCCGAAACGGTACTTCAGATTCAGATAAATATGTACAGGCAGCTGATAATAAATTCATAACGGATAACTCGATGACTGCATTTCTTGAAAAATGGAATAACACCATTAAAAAACAAACATTGAATAATTCAATTCCGTCAGATATGGTAAAATACCTTTATCTCAAACCCTAATCATTCACCCTATAAATGAAAAACACAACAAAATATCTTCTTCTTTGTCTAACGTTGTTTCTTATTTTTTCTAAACAAGTTCAGTCTCAGGCTTTTTCTAATCATATCAACCCCGTGGATATGAGTTCGATGAGAAAAACGCATCCCCGTGTGTTGGTCAATGATTTCGAACAAATAAAAAATAACCTGAAAACCAATGCCGTTATTCAAGGATGGTTGAAAGAATTGAATGACGAAAAAACAATGGATGCGTTGGCGCTGGACTATGTATTAACAGGCAATAAACAAAAAAGGGATGAAGCGATTTCTACGGCGTTGAATTTGGATTGGGATAAATCGATTAAAACTGGTGGACATCATTATGGACCTATGCTTATGCGCCTTGGCTGTGTGTATGATTGGTTGCATGATACCATGACTTCAACTCAACGAGAAGACCTGCGAAAACTATTGAAAAAAGTACTTGAAGCGTATCTTCAAGACCCCAATAAAACCAACTTCCACAATTTCAACCACGTACTCAATGCAAGTGCTATTGTTGGAGCAGCAGCAATTGCCGACGAAGAACCTGAACTGGCAAAGAAAGTTTTCAATATTGCTATCAATTATTTAAATATTACCTGGTACAAACCCGATGGCGTAACTCCTGAAGGACCACATTACATGGCCTGGAGCAATTTGGTGCTTTTTTCAGGTTTGTCGACTCTCGATTCTGCTTTTGGTGAGAGTTTCGGACTTAGCGACGAACCCGGATTGATGGGTTATGGCGACTTTGTGATGAATGCTACCGTACCCGGAAAAGGCATTTGTGTGAAATATAGCGACTGTTACACCAATGGTGGCTTTTATAATTTAGGTCAAATTTTCTGGATTGCGAATAAGTTTAACCGTCCTGATTTATGCCAGTTTGCACTCGAAAATGACGCTTTCGTTGCCAGGGGGGAAAATCCTGATTATAGTGGGAAACTAAACAATATTTTGTGGTACAATCCGGCAAAATTTAAAACTGATCCTGACAATTACAAAAAGTTGCCCATAGAAAAGCAATTCAAAGGCGCTCAATTGGCTATTATGCGTAGCGGTTGGGAAGATAAAAATGCACTTTTTGCCGGCATTAAAGGCACAGACGACTATCGTCAGGCTAACTTTTTTCATCGCCACACCAATACCGGTACCTTTTTTCTGAACGCACTCGGTGAGCAATGGTGCCTCGATTTGGGATTAGAGGATTATAACATAAAGGATTACAACGTTCAGCCCAGACTTTATTATAAATTGCGAGCAGAAGGTCATAATTGCAATATTATCAATCCTGCTTCTGGTATCGACAACAAAGGCTGGGAGAAATGTCCGATCATCAGTCAGGGAAGCAATTTGCAGGAATCCTTTGCTATCGTTGACATGACTCCCGATTATGAGAAATTAGCAAAATCGACCAAACGAGGTTTAAAAATGTTCGACTCTCGCCGAAAGGTTTTAATACAAGATGAATTCTCATCGCTTGATGGAAAACCGCTTGATTCCTATTGGTTTATGCAAACCGAGGCGGGAATTGAAATTGCACCGGATGGTCGCTCGGCTATGCTTTATCGGGGTAACGAAAAAATGCTGGTGTATATGTCAACTGCTCCCAAAGATGCCCGTTTTACGGTTATGGGACCCGCACCGCTCATTTATACACGCCCTGTTCAGAGCAAACAGGACTGGACTTTTGGTGCTAAAAAACTGACCATTCACACGAATACAGAAACAGATTTAAAGTTGGCAGTGGTATTTGTACCTGTCCGTCCAAGTGAAACGGCTGTTGCTGCTCCGGTCAGCTTTCAATCCTTAGAAAGTTGGAATGCTTCCTCTTCAAAAATAGCATTATTGAGCAGCATTTCTGTTGATAACAAAGCACTTACAAACTTCGATGAACGTAATTTCACTTACGATTATTACCCCCAAAGTGGCAGTATACCCCTTATCTCAGCTCAATCAGCTGATAAAAATGCTAAAATTACGATTACTCAGCCAAATAACCTTCCCGGAAAAGCCGAAATAACTGTTTCCGCCGAAGGAATGAAATCCTCTAGCTATTTCGTTTATTTCCTCGAAAAACCGGTGCAGATTGTTGCCAGTGCAGCCAAAGAATACAGTAGTTGGGACGAAAGTTTTGCCAATCACCGCATTGCAGCTCCTAAAATTGTTGCTGGCACTTTTGCAGAATACGATTTAGGTGAAAGCACAACGGTTAGTGCTGCCACCATCGGTTTTGTCAATCAAATGGTGCCCTATAACTTTGAAATTCAGACTTCTGACAATCAAAAAAACTGGAAATCAGTCTATTCGGGAACCACTACGGTAATTGACGGATTAAAGGTTGCTATGCCGCAGTTGTTTAGTTTCCCCGCCTTTAAGGCACGTTATATCCGAATCTGCAATCCTGAAAAATCACGGAGTTTTACGATTGATATTTTACGATTTCACAAAGATTTGGAGTCTGCAAAAGAATATATCAATCACGCTTACCGCGAAGTATTCTCGGATATAAAAATCAATCAGAAGGATATTAATCTGAAAATTGGAGAAAAACTGAAACTTACTATTGAGGGACTCAGCAATTACAACAGGGCGGTAAATCTGACAGATGCGAAAATCATTTTTCAGTCGGAAAACCCCGAACTGGCTGATATATCGGCTAAAGGCGAAATTACTGCCAAAGGAGCCGGTGAAACCTACATTCGTATTATTATTCAAAAAGGCGATGTGGTGTTGCATAAAAAAATAATGGTGAAGGTTGTTGGTTTAGCAACAGTTTTATAGTTTATAAAAATAATATGTAACTTCTCTCTATTCCCCCTTTAGGGGGTTAGGGGGCTTATTTAAAAAAAATGAAAAATATTCTTTTACTGATTTCGTTAGCATTTATTTGCACCGGTATTTTTGCACAACCGCTGTTTAAGAACAACGATGTAGTTTGCTTTATGGGCAACAGTATCACCCATGGTGGGCGTTATCATTCATACATTTACCTGTATTATGCTACGCGTTTTCCTGAGATGAATCTTAAGTTTATCAATTGTGGCATTTCGGGCGACGTGGCTTCGGGCATGTACGGCAGGTTACAGAAGGATATTTATGATAATAATGCCACTGTGGCTACTTTGAGTGCTGGAATGAACGATGTGAATAGAAATTTGTATTCAATCAAAAAACCGGTGGCAAATGCCGACAGTCTGAAGAAGAAAGCCATTGAAAACTACAAAAAGAATGTTATCAGAATTGCCGATTCGTATCGTAGTCACAAGTTGAAAACTATTTTCTTTACACCCACTATTTACGACGAATCTGAAGCCATTGCTGTAGAAAACCTGAAAGGAGTAAATGCTGCATTGGGCGAATGTAGGGACTTTGTAATAAGCCTTGGGAAAGAATACAATGCCACGGTGGTTGATTTTTGGAAACCGATGTTTGACCTCAATAGCCGAATGCAGCAAGCAAATCCCAATTTTACGTTGATTGGAAAAGATAGAATTCACCCGCAAGCTGCTGGTCACATGGTGATGGCTTTTTTATTTCTGACTCAGACCAAAGCCCCAAAACAAGTGTGGAATCTGGCCATTGATGTAAAAAACAAGAAAACTCAGTTGCAGGAAAATTGCGAAGTTTCAAAGTTGACTTTCAAATCCAAAAAACTTTCATTTAACAACAAAGAGTTGGCTTTGCCTTTTCCAAAAATTGAAGCGGCAAAAGAAGCATATGATTTAGTCCCGATAATTGATAGTTTGAACCAACAAATACTCAAAATTGATGATTTGAAAATTGGAAATTACACACTCAAAATCAATGCGATAGAAGTTGGAACATATTCAAATTTAGATTTTGGCAAAGGTGTTAATTTGGCAATCAATACTAAAACGCCTCAATATGTCATTTCTGATAGTATAGCCAAATTGTGTGAAGAACGTTTTTCAAAAGAAAACATTATCAGAACGTTGCGAAGAATAGAAATTAAGCAGTTTTCAAAACTGAAAGACAACAGTCCCGATTCTGCAAAAGCTTTTTTAAAAAGGTTTATCGAAGAGATGAAGTTGCAAAAAAACAATCCCGAAGCAAATTCAGGCTATTATATTATGACTGCCCAAACGTATTTGAAAGAAATTGACAATGAGCCGAAGCTGAAAGCAAGAATAATCGAAATTGAAAAACTAATTTACATACTTAATAAACCGCAAACCTATTCGTATGTTATCGAAAAGATATAGAAGCATTTATCTCACTATTTTATTTGCTTTTTGCGCTCAAATAACATTCAGTGCCGAAAAAGCGAAAAGCATGAAAGTGCTAATTGATGATGTTTTTACCTTTGCACAAAAACAGTACACACCACTTGCCGAACAAGTTTATAATTTAGAAGGTCGTGTTCCACGCTCAACCGATGCAAACGGAAACCTTGTAACATCGGATATCAGTTGGTGGACAAGTGGTTTTTTTCCGGGATCGCTGTGGTACATTTATGAATACACAAAAGATACAGCAATACTACATTTTGCTAAAAAATTCAGCAACAGAATTGAATCAGAAAAATATACCACCAATAACCACGATGTAGGTTTTATGCTCTATAGCAGTTTTGGAAATGGATATCGCTTAACAGACGATAAAACCTATCCTGAAATTTTGCTCACTTCAAGTAATTCATTGATAACCCGTTACCGACCAAAAATCAAGTCAATACAATCCTGGGATAAAAGTAAATTTTACAATTGCCCAGTAATTATCGACAACTTGATGAATCTGGAAATGTTGTTTTGGGCAAGTAAATTTACAAATGACTCGAAGTATAAGGAAGTGGCTGTAAATCACGCCAATACCACCATCAAGAACCATTTTCGTAAAGATTACAGCAGTTATCATTTGATAGATTATGACCTGACAGATGGCCATATAATCAAAAAAGTTACCAATCAGGGCTGTGCAGATGCATCAGCTTGGGCGCGCGGGCAAGCTTGGGGATTGTACGGTTTCACGGTTTGTTATCGCGAAACGAAGGATAAACGTTATTTGGCACAAGCAAATAATATTGCAAAATTTATTCTGAATCATCCAAATTTACCGAAAGATAAAATACCATATTGGGATTTTAACGCACCCAAAATACCCAATGAGCCACGCGATGCTTCATCAGCTGCCATTATTGCCTCGGCACTTATTGAATTGAGCGGTTTTGTTGCAAAGCAAGATGCGGAAACTTATATAAGTGCTGCGGAAATGATATTGAGGAGTTTAGCTTCATCTAATTATTTAGCAAAACAAGGAACTAATGGCGGATTTCTGTTGATGCACAATGTAGGGAATATGCCAAAAAACTACGAAATTGACAGCGCATTGTGTTATGCCGATTACTATTTTCTGGAAGCATTACTGCGATATAAAGCTAAATATATTAAATAAAATACTATTTAAATGAAATCCAAAATCATTCTGTTATTCCTTACAATCGCTTTAGCACTCAATGCTCAAAATCAGAAAATGCAATGGTGGAGCGATGCCCGCTTTGGTATGTTTATCCATTTTGGAGTTTATGCTCAATGGGGCGGCATGTATCATGGTCACAAAATGAATAAAGGCGGTGCTGAGTGGATTATGAACCGCAGTAAAATTCCTGTTCTGGAATACAAAGATTCGGCACTTCATTTCAATCCGTCGAAATACGATGCTGAAGCATGGGTGAAAATGGCTAAAGATGCCGGTATGAAATACATAGTGATTACTTCTAAACACCACGATGGTTTTGCCATGTTCGACAGCAAAGCCAGCGACTGGAATATTGTACAAGCTACTGCTTACAAAAAAGATTTTCTGACTCCCCTTGCCAATGCTTGCCGTAAATACAACATGAAACTTGGCTTCTACTACTCTCAGGCTCAGGACTGGACTAATCCTGGTGGTGCTGTAGGGATAAAAAAAGCTATTGAAGGTTGGAGTAACCCTGATTCTGCACGAATTGACAAATACACAGCTGAGCATAGAGGTCATTGGGAACCGATTCAAACTTCCAAAACGCAAGCGCAGTATTTCGAAGATGTGGCCATTCCACAAATCAAGGAATTATTAGCAAATTATGGCGATATAGCTATTCTGTGGTGGGATACACCAGTGGATATGACCGACGATATGGCTAATAAAGTAACGGAAATTCTAAAAAAATATCCGAATGTAATAACCAACGACCGCCTAAAACGCCCTAACTTTCCAGGCGATTTTATAACTCCCGAACAACACATCCCAAAAGCAAACGAGGTAGATAAAACGTTGTGGGAAACCTGCATGACCATGAACGGCTCTTGGGGTTATAAAAGTTACGACGACAAATGGAAATCGACCGAAACATTGGTGCGCAACCTCATTGATATTGCTTCTAAAAATGGGAATTTTCTGCTTAATATTGGCCCAAAACCTGATGGAACATTTCCAAAGGAAAGTATCGACCGCCTGAAACAAATTGGTGAGTGGATGAAGTTAAACGGTGAAGCTATTTATGGTACGAATGGCAGTCCGCTTGCCGAATTGAGTTGGGGACGCTGTACGCAAAAGTCGTTAAATGACAATACAATTCTTTATCTCAGTGTTTTCGATTGGCCAAAAGGAGGCAAATTGGCAGTACAAAATTTCAGGTATAAAGTTGTGAGTTGTAAGTTGCTCGAAACGAATAAAAAGCTTAAATTCAACTTGAACAACAATGACTTACAAATTGATGTGCCTGCTAAAATGCCAAACCCAATTGCAACTGTAATTAAATTGGAAATAAAAGGAAAAATTAATTTGAATAATAGCAATAAAAGTTTGAAAATGAAAACCGGTGAATTGGATTAAATTTAGGAGAAAATACATGATATTCTTATTGTTGGCTTATTTTATCTGGGGGAAACGATATTTATCGTATTAATTTTAGCTATAAAAGCAATTCATTGAAGTCGGAAACTATGTATCAAATTAAAGAAAAATGAAACGAATCCTGTTTTTTTTATTCCTAATTGGAAATTTTACATTTATAGTTGCGAAAAATCAACCTTTTAAGCTTTGGTATAAAACACCGGCAGAGTCATTTATCTATGCACTACCGGTGGGGAATGGGCGACTTGCCGCTATGGTTTATGGTCGCCCTGCAGAAGAAATCATCAACTTGAACGAAGAAACTTTATGGTCAGGTGGTCCGGTAAATGGGAATCCAAATCCCGCTGCTCCAAGCTTTCTTGCACCTATTCGTAAAGCATTTGACGAAAATAACTATGAGTTAGCCGACCAGTTGAGCCGTAAAATGCAGGGCAATTCCAGCATGACGTATATGCCTGTGGGTGATTTGGTTATGAAGCAAAGTACGGATGCCGAAGTATCAAATTATTACCGTGAACTTGATATCTCAAATGCCATTACAACAACCCGTTTTACGGTAGGGAAAACAACCTTTTCCCGTGAAGTTTTTGTTTCGGCACCCGATCAGGTTATCGTTATTCGTCTTACTTCATCAACCCCAAATAAGCTAGATTTTAATATTTCAGCCAAATCAGTTCAGAAAACAACATTTTCAACAGACGGAAAAGATTGGTTGATGAATGGTAATGCGCTGTCTTCGGATAGCCCTCAACAATGGGGCGATGCCTGTAAAGGGATGCGGTTTCAATTGCGGGTAAAGACAATTGAAAACGATGGAAAAGAAATGATTGATAACACAGGCATTAGCATTTCTAAAGCAACCAATGTGACACTTGTTTTGTCGATTGCAACAAGTTTTAATGGCTATGACAAATGCCCTGTGAGCGAAGGACGAGACGAAGCTGCATTGGCCAAAGAATATTTAAATGGTTTGGGAAACAAAAAATTCAAAGAGCTAAAATCCAGACACATTGCTGATTATTCGAATTATTTCCAACGATTGAAATTTGAATTGTCGAATAATCCAGAAGCGGAAAGCTTGCCAACTGACGAACGTTTGAAACGTTACCAAACCGATAAATCAGACCAAAAATTGGAGGTTATATTGTATCAATACGGTAGGTATTTGCTTATTTCAAGTTCAAGACCCGGTGGTATACCAGCTAATCTTTCGGGCAAATGGTCGGTTGGTCTTCGTCCACCTTGGAAATCGAACTACACTACCAATATCAATCTGGAAATGAACTATTGGGCTGCCGAAAAAACTGGATTGGGCGATATGGCCGAACCCTTGATTCAGCAAGTGATAAATATGTCGAAAACAGGAGCTGAAACTGCAAAAAATATTTATGGTTGCAACGGTTGGGCAGCAGCTCACAACTCCGATATTTGGGCATTGACTAATCCAGTAGGTGACTTGAAAGGCGACCCACGCTGGGCAAATTTCTCGCTGGCTGGCGTATGGCTATGTCAAAGTGTATGGGAAAAATATGCTTACAATGGCGATAAAGAATACCTGCGAAAGGTGGCTTATCCGCTTATGAAAGGTGCTGCAGAGTTTTGTTTAGACTGGTTGATAGAAGATGGAAAGGGTCATTTAATTACTTCGCCATCTACTTCGCCCGAAAATAGTTTCAAACTTACCGATGGAAAAATTTGGTCGGTTACAAAAACGGCAACCATTGATTTGGCCTTGATTCGGAATCTTTTCACAAACTTGATTGATGCTTCTAATGTATTGGCAACTGATGTAGATTTTGCCAAAAAAATGCAACAAACCAAAGATAAATTATTACCCTATCAAATTGGCAAAAAAGGTAATTTGCAGGAATGGGCTGAGGATTTCGATGAAAAAGATCCTCAACACCGACACGTATCACACTTGTTTTGTTTGCATCCGGGAAATGAAATATCACCTTTCGAAACGCCGGAACTTTTTAAGGCTTGCAAAAAAACGCTGGAAATCAGAGGTGATGGAGGTACTGGCTGGTCAATAGTTTGGAAAATAAGCTTTTGGGCACGATTGTTAGAGGGCAATTATGCCTACAAATTACTTCAAAAAGACATGACCTTCACCACCGAAAAGGGATTCACATTAAAAGGTGGTACCTATCCAAATTTGTTGAATGCGTGTACACCGTATCAAATTGATGGAAATTTTGGTGTGGTCGAGAGCATTTCAGAAATGCTGATGCAAAGCCATCAAAAGGAAATCTATTTGCTGCCTGCCTTGCCCGATGCTTGGGCTAATGGTTCCATTTCGGGACTAAAAGCACGTGGTGGATTTGATGTTAATATAAACTGGGATAAAGGTAAAATAAAATCAGCAACTATTTTGAGTAATAATGCTGGAATTTGCAAACTCAGAACCAATTCGCCAATAACGGTTAAAAATATTAAGGTGCAAACTGAAATTCAAGAATCCATTGTTGGGAAAAGTTATCTGAACACTTTTGAAACAAAAGCAGGGGCTACTTATCAAATTGAATCATCCAAAAAAAATTCTCTTAAAAATGAATAAAGAATTGTTCTTCAGAATCAGTATAATTGCCATTGTTTTAATATTTACCAGCCATCTTTCTGCTCAATCTATTTATCATAAAGATTGGATTGACTTTAACAAAAATGGTAAAAAAGACATTTACGAAGACCCATTTCAACCCATTGAAAAACGCGTGAGTAACTTGTTGAAGCATATGAACGTGAATGAAAAAACCTGCCAATGTGCCACTTTGTATGGTTACAAACGTGTTTTGAAAGACGAATTGCCTACACCCGATTGGAAAAACGAAATCTGGAAAGATGGTATTGCCAATATTGATGAACAACTGAACGGACTAAAAACAACGCAATATTCTTACCCTTACAGCAAACATGCTGAAGCAATAAATACCATTCAACGTTGGTTTATAGAAGAAACACGGCTGGGAATTCCGGTGGATTTTTCCAACGAAGGAATTCATGGTCTGAATCACGACCGTGCTACTCCACTTCCGGCGCCTATTGCTATTGGTAGTACATGGAATAAAGCTTTAGTTCGACAAGCCGGTATTATTGCAGGACGTGAAGCAAAAGCATTAGGTTATACCAATGTCTATGCGCCCATTCTCGACCTTGCCCGCGATCCACGTTGGGGACGCGTGTTGGAATGTTACGGCGAAGAACCGTATCATGTTACTGCACTCGGACAACAAATGGTCGAAGGTATTCAATCACAAGGTGTTGCTTCAACTCTGAAACATTATGCTGTTTATAGTGTTCCAAAAGGCGGTCGGGATGGCGATGCCCGCACTGATCCGCACGTTGCACCACGTGAAATGCATGAACTTTATTTGTATCCGTATCGGAAAATAGTCAGCGAGTCCCATCCTATGGGCGTGATGAGCAGTTATAACGATTGGGATGGAGTTCCGGTCAGTGCAAGTTATTATTTTCTCACAGAATTGCTTCGTAATCAGTTTGGATTCAGAGGATTTATTGTATCCGACAGTGAAGCCGTGGAATTTGTGCAAACCAAGCACCATGTCGCTGGTGATTATAAAGAGGCTGTTCTTCAGGTAGCTGAAGCAGGTTTGAATGTGAGAACTCAATTCACACCACCACAAGATTATATTCTTCCTTTACGTGAACTTGTAAACGAAGGAAAACTCCCCATGAAAACATTAGACAGAAATGTTTCTGACGTGTTGCGGGTAAAATTTCAATTGGGTTTGTTTGATTCGCCTTATGTAAAAGACCTTAAAGCAGCCGATAAAATTGTTACTTCACCTGATACTAAGGATTTTGTATTGCAAATGGCACACGAATCACTGGTGTTGCTTAAGAATGAAAATAATCTGTTACCATTGAACCTTAAATCATTGAAAAATATATTGGTAACCGGTCCGCTGGCAACCAATAAAGATGCTTATATCAGTCGTTATGGCCCACAGAATCTGACGATTACTAATGTATTGGATGGTATTAAAAATTACGTTGGGAAATCAGCCAATATTAATTATGCGCAAGGTTGTGATGTGGTGGATGCTATCTGGCCTGAAAGCGAAATTATACCAACTCCGTTGACTCAGGAAGAACAAAAATCAATCAATGAAGCCGTTGAAAAAGCAAAACAATCGGATATTGTCATTGCTGTGGTGGGTGAAGATGAAAAACGTTGTGGTGAAAGCAAATCTCGCACAGGATTAGGACTTCCTGGTCGTCAATTACAACTACTGATGGCTCTAAAAGAAACCGGAAAACCGATTGTGCTGGTGTTGATTAATGGACAACCTTTGACCATCAATTGGGAGAATCGCTTTTTACCAGCAATTTTGGAAGCATGGTTTCCAAATGCATTGGGTGGTCAAGCCATTGCAGAAACCATTTTTGGCGATTATAATCCGGGTGGCAAATTATCGGTTACTTTTCCAAAATCAGTGGGACAAATTGAACTGAATTTTCCTTTCAAACCAGGTTCACAAGCAGGACAACCTAGTCAGGGACCGAATGGATATGGAAATACATCGGTGAATGGTGCGCTTTATCCGTTTGGTTACGGGTTAAGTTATACAACATTTGTCTATTCAAATCTTAAAATCACTCCGACAACCCAAAATCCACAGGGCGAAATTGCAGTTTCAGTGGATATTAAAAATTCCGGTAGCCGCAAAGGCGACGAAGTAGTCCAACTTTATGTAAAAGATTTGGTTAGCAGTGTAACTGTTTATGAGTCACAGTTACGAGGTTTTGAACGTGTTACTTTAAACCCCAACGAAACCAAAACAATTAATTTCAAGCTGAAACCAGCCGATTTGGAATTGCTGGATAAAGATATGCACTGGACAGTTGAACCCGGAAAATTTGAAGTTTGGATTGGAAGCAGTTCCGAAGACATTAAGTTGAAAGGAGAGTTTGAAATAGTGAAATAACTATTTAGAATTCAAATTACTAATATCTATAGCCACAGTATTTGCACTCAATAAGTTCTATGCTATTATTTCGTATTTTATATCTTTAAGTATAATCAAATATTGAGATATTTAGTTTTTCAATTGGCGAAAAATCCTTTTTAATGTAACCCTCAGTAACCCGGTGGGCGGAGGTGTGATTTAATGCAAATCCAACCTATTCAGTAGATGCGCCACATTGGTTTTGTGCGATGGTAGCCCAAGAGTGCCGGAAAGTATACGTTGATACATCTTCCACTTCAGCTATTTTGCACAAATCCTTCAATCCCATATCTATTGATCTCAAAAAAATATTTTCAGAACAAATTTTATCGGAAAAAGAAAAGAGCTCATTTACACCCTTATATTTATCAAACTATGGCATTGCTACCACGCTTAGCTTTGACCTTATACCTGATATAGTGGAGCTTATTTCCTTCCCTATCTGTTTTGTACTTATAATAAAAATCAACAACATTTATCCCTGACTATCTTAAATTAGAATAGTAATTTCTTGTACAATGTATATATGCATTAAAATATGGGAATTAATGGCAGTCCGAAGATTTGGGTGGGGCAAATGTGGGGCAAATTACTTAAAACAAAAAAGCTAAAACGCTTTCATGTTGCGCTTTAGCTTTTTAAAAAGCTCTCCCTCTTGGACTTGAACCAAGGACCCTCTGATTAACAGTCAGATGCTCTA
>JBAXPM010000039.1:0-34443 GCA_037132235.1 Paludibacter sp. | reverse complement strand
GAGAATGTTGTCTGCTTTGTCGCTTGAAAATGAATTTATAAGGAACGACTATATAGACTTGCATTATATTTGACAAAAGTCATTTTTACCCCCTTTTATTGGGTATATATAAAGAATCAGACCAAAGACTCTCTTCAAAAATTAAGAGCGGAAATTCAGAAAAAACCTGAAAAACTATTTGTAATTATTACTCCTTTACCATGTTATAGGTCTGCAAATAATATTATTCGAAAAAAATCAGCATCATATTTTTGGAATTTTTTCGATTTAAGTAATGTTGTTTTTGTCAATTCCCATAAGTCAATTCCAATTAAAAAAGAAATGTTTTTTAACGAAGGGCATTTGGGCGTTAAAGGACATCAACAATTAGGGAATGATATTAGTAAAATGATTTCGGAGTATTATAAATCCTAGTTTTTCTCAATTTCCCTCAAACTCTCGATCTTCTTTTTAGCCAGGAAACCATAGATATCTTCAAGATGTTCGGTTACTTTTTGGTTGCCAAATTCATACACTTTGGTTACAAGTCCATCTAAGAAATCTCGGTCGTGAGAGACTACAATCAGCGTTCCATCGAAATCGATCAGTGCTTGTTTCAAAATGTCTTTTGTTTTCATATCCAAATGGTTGGTAGGCTCGTCGAGAATCAATAGATTGACTGGTTCAAGCAATAATTTTATCATAGCCAACCGCTGACGTTCACCACCTGAAAGTACTTTTACTTTTTTGGTTGAACTGTCGCCTCCAAACATAAAGGCACCCAGTAAATCCCTGATTTTATTACGGATATCACCAATAGCCACATCGTCGATAGTCTGGAAAACTGTCAGACCTTCATCTAATAAAGAAGCCTGATTTTGTGCGAAATAACCAATCTTTACGTTGTGGCCAAGTGTAAGTTTGCCTTCGTGCTCAATTTCCTTCATAATGCACTTTACGAGCGTGGATTTTCCTTCTCCATTCTTGCCAACAAAAGCTATTTTTTCGCCACGTTCAATCATAAAATTTGCATTACTGAAAATGCGTTTAGTTCCATAAACTTTTCCAACATTCTCGGCAGTTACAGGATAATTTCCTGAACGGGGTGATGGTGGAAATTTCAAACGAAGCGCTGATGTATCTTCTTCATCCACTTCCAGAAGTGGTAATTTTTCAAGCATTTTTACACGCGATTGAACCTGAAGTGTTTTGGAGTATGTGCCTTTAAAACGTTCGATAAACTCCATGTTTTCGGCAATCATTTTTTGTTGTTCTTCAAACTGTTTTTGCTGCTGCTCACGGCGCTCTTTCCGTAGTTCGAGGTAATGTGAGTATTTTGCTTTATAATCGTAAATACGCCCCATTGTGACTTCGATGGTACGTGTAGTAATGTTGTCAACAAAAGCACGATCGTGTGAAATCAGTACCACTGCCTTTCCTGAATTAATCAGAAAATCCTCTAGCCATTGAATTGATTCAATATCCAAATGGTTTGTGGGTTCATCCAGCAGGATGACATCTGGTCGGCGAAGCAGAATTTTAGCCAGTTCAATGCGCATACGCCAGCCACCACTAAATTCTGATGTTTTTCGAGTAAAATCTTCGCGTGAAAATCCCAGACCAAGTAACGTTTTTTCAATATCAGCATCGTAGTTTATTTCTTCAATGCTGTAAAACTGTTCGCTGAGTGCCGAAACTTGTTCAATCAACTCCATATAACTATCCGATTCATAATCAGTTCTGGTGGTTAATTCTTCGTTTAACGCCTGTATTTGCTTCTCCATATCGTTGATGGTCGAAAAAGCCATGGCAGTTTCTTCAAAAACAGTTCGGTTGTCTTCGAGTAATAAATGCTGTGGAAGATAAGCAATTATCGTTTCTTTTGGGTATGAAATGGTTCCACGGGAAGGTTCACGAGTACCGGCTAATATTTTGAGTAATGTAGACTTTCCTGCACCATTTTTACCCATTAGGGCAATACGGTCTTTTTCGTTTATTACAAAAGAAATGTCTGAAAAAAGAGTCTGACCGCCAAATTCAACGGCAATAGCATCAACAGATAACATGAATATATTTACAATTTACAATTTACAATTCACTCCATAAGTATCTTATACGGAATAAAGTGTGCAAAAGTACATAAAAAAACTTTCTGTCGGTTGGTTCAAAAGTTCCGTCAGAAAGTTTTAATATTTTAAGGAAGTATTTAATAGGCTATTTTAGTAATTAAATCTCCCGCTTTCAGAATATAAACCTGATTCTTGGGTAAATCTGTAATCTTGATTACTGTACCTCCCGGGATAATTGTTTTGACGGTCTGCCCCAACAGATTATACACATATAAAATATTTTGAACTGTAGGTAAATAGACAGTCAGATCTCCGTTTGATTCAACTTTGGTTACTAATTTAGTCTTAAATGGGTAAGCAGTTGTACTGACCGAAATTATATTTGAAAAGTCGGTGATATTTTCATAATTTATGGTTTTATCACTTGCACGGACTTTATAAAAATACTCTGATCCGGGTAAAAGATTTGTCACTGTATCAATATTGGTTGTAATAAATTTATTTTGTAATACATAGTTTTCTTGTCCATTGATTAAATTATAGACAGTTAGGTAGTATTTTGCAGATTTTCCTATTGAGTCTGATACTGCATTCCAGTTTGCTACAAAGCCTGAAAATGAAGGGTCGGTAGCATCAGTAGCTACCGGTGGAACAATGTATACTGGACGTTTTGAAATGCCTGTAAGACAAACATCTATATAATCGTTTGAAGTTGTAGATACCCGAAGTGTATCAATATGAGGGGTGTTTAATGATAAAGCTGTTGGATTATAGCGAATTTGAATAGTAGTAGGAGCAACTATTGAATCAATTGGTGAAAGTTGAAATGTATTTTTCCACGCTGTTTCAGGAGCATAATCAGTTTTAATTTTGAATTGTTTTCCCGATTTCAAACTAATTGAAATAAATCCTTTAATTCTGTTACCGCTTACAACAACTGTCTGGTATACAGGAGTTGCGGGGAATGTATTAAAAGTATCAATAGTTTGTTTAACATCAATATTTGGATTATATTTAAATTGAATTATCCCGTTATTTTCTTTAATATTAATTATTGGTTTGTTAAAATTGCTTCCATTTCGCATAATCGGATTAAAAGTTGCTACATTACTTACTCCGGGGAATGGGTCACCGGAAAGTGTAGGGTCTGGTGATATTGTTGTCTTTGCTGTAATACCATCGGCCTCAACAATGTCAACTCCCATTGCATTTACATCGTTATTAGGTCCGTTATCATTCCATGTCGTTGGATTATAATAAATGTGATAAACAATCATTCCATGTCCGGGTAAATACTTATCCCAACCGGTTTGTTGTCTGTTCTCTAAAATAAAATACTCAGGTGATTTAATATCATTTGCTAATCCTTCACAGCGGTTTGCGGTTTGCGAAATAAGCAGAGCTTTATTGTTAGTTCCCAAATTCACAAGATTATAATCGCCCCGGGTAACTAATTGATCCGGCATTAACCAATTTAAGAAATATCGGTCATATCCACAGTAGGTTGGAGGAGTACGACTCAGATTCAGATATGAACCACTATCCATGATATTCCATTTCGAAAGAGTATGATGATGATCAGGGTTGGTTGAGGATGTGTCGTAATAATCATCCAGCCCCAACACATGACCGAATTCATGGCAGAATGCTCCAATACCACACATATTTGAATTTGTCTCATCTCTGATAACACGTAATTCGGAAGTACATGCATAAACTTCTAACCTGCAGCCATTGAAAGTTATCGAGGCCGATGAACCTGTATAGTTATATACACCGGGTGGAAATAGTGAGCTGGGATATACACCCCATCGATGTGGCCATATAGTGTTCTTTGGTCCTCCTTCAGCCTCATTATAACCGGCATAATAAATAAAAACATTATCAATTACACCATCTTTATCAGTATCATATTGTGAAAAATCAAGACCCATAGAGGCAGCTTTATTGCAGGCATCAATTACTATCTGATAGGGAACAGAATCAACCCCATTGATATTATTGACCCCATAATTTGCCATGCTTTTATCTAATGTTACCGGACCGAAGACATCAAACTGAGGATTGAAATTTCCATTCGATGCATCATGAAAATAATCTCTGGCTGATCCTGAAGCACCATTAGATGAATAACCGGTTTGATTTAAAAGATTAGTATAGGCGGTTTGAGGATTAGCAATAGTGAATTTCAGGTCTGAAAAATTAACCAGGATTACAATTGATTTAGGTGTACCGGTTATTGGAAAAGCTTTCTGAGGATGTGTTGTTATACCAGAACTCTTGGTACGCATCATTTTAGTCTTAATCCTGAAAGCACTTAAATCAGGATAAGGCACAAGCGAACGAATCAGATTTTTTTCTGCTACAGTTCGTTTTTCAACTTCGGATGCTTTAATAAATGAATTGGTTATTTTGCCCTCTTTTAATATTGCATAATTCAAAATTTCAGATTTATCAGAAGTAAGCAGATATCCATCTAATGTTGTCTTATAGTTGAAGAATTCATCTCCATGCATACGAACTGTAATTGTAGAACCATCAGATTGCCTGATAGTTACAGGATCTGGAGTTGCCGGAATTGAATATATCCGTAAAGCAATTGTGAGTATTAGAAAGAATATGCTTGCACGTTTCATAAATTGATTATTTGTTGAAATGAACTTACTTTAATAAGTAGTAGGCTTTCAAAAATTATGGATTTATTTTTTTTAATATATTTTCAAGGGTATGCGCAAAGGTAATAAAATTGATTTTAAATGTAATAGTGTAAGCGTTTTTTTTGAACATATTACGAGTAGATAATGTCAACTAAGTAAGGAATTTAAATAATCGAATGTCAGCTATCCACATTGAAAATTTGGCATCTGAGTTCAGTATGACCTTAAAAAAACGATTAATTATCCTTTAAAAAACAGATTTTAGCAAGTAAAAACAGAAAATATTGATAAATATTATATCTTTGTGTACAAAAAATTAATCCGATGAATAAATTAAAGTTATTATTGAGAAGGTTAAGGGGTGAACAACCTATTGAAAAATTCATAAAAAGAGGTTTAAAGGTAGGTAAGAATTTAACACGAATGTCAGGTGTAATAATTGATCCTGCTCATTGCTGGCATATTGAGATAGGCGATGATGTGTGGTTGGCGCCAAACGTACATATTCTTGCACACGATGGCAGTACAAAACCCTTTCTAAATCATACTCGTATTGCAAATGTAAAAATCGGGAATAGAGTATTTATAGGTGCCGCTGCTATCATACTGCCGGGAGTTACAATCGGAGATGACGTGGTTATAGGAGCAGGGAGTGTTGTTTCGAGAAGTATTCCATCTAATTCATTAGCAGTAGGTAATCCTGCAAAAGTTATAAGTTCTCTGGATAAATATATCGAAAAACAGAAATCTAAAATGCAGACTGAAAATACTTTTGATGCAGAATATACACTTCGAAATAAAGATTTTTCCAAAAGTCATTGTCAAAAGATGATTGAGTCATGCGCTAAATACGGACAAGCGTTTGTGGAGTAAAATGACTGTTTTTTGAATTAAATTAGTTTTAGAATGTCTATGAGTCTAAAAGTTTCATATTTATTGGGGTCGTTGAATAGAGGTGGTACTGAAACCTTATTGTTGGATGTGTTTAGGAATGCTAAACAACAGAATTTGGATGCAATAGGTTTATACCGGAAAATTGGAGCGCTTGAAACTGATTTCAAAGAAACAAAAATACCATTTTATTACTTACCTACAGGCAAAAATATATTATCATATCTATTTAAACTTCGGAAATATTTTAAGCAGAACAACATAACTGTTGCTCATGCTCAACAACCAATTGATGCGCTGTATGCATATTTTGCTTGTGTCTTTACAAAAATAAGTGTAGTGCTTACTTTTCACGGATACGATTTTACTGAAGATAAAACAGGTTTTAGAATACTTAAATTTATAATAAAACGTACTACTTCAAACATTTATGTAAGTGCCAGTCAACGAGACTATTATGTTGAAAAGTACAAACTGGATTTAAATAAACAATTTGTAATTTATAATGGAATTTCGTTTGATAAGCTGGACGCCGGTATAAGTAATAAAAAGTATGAAAAATCAGAATCGATACAAGCTGAAAAAGTAAAATCAAACCAATTAAAATCAGAACTTGGACTATCAGAAAATGTAATTTTGTTAGGCACGGTAGGAAATTTCAATAAAGTACGGGATCAAATTACAATTTGCCGTTTTCTCAAACTTTTAAAAGAGCAAGAAGTTAATTTTCATTTTGTTTTTGTTGGGAAAAAGATTGAAAATACCCCGGAATTATACGATGCCTGTATTCAGTATTGTGAGGAAAATAAACTAATGGATTCAGTTTCATTTTTAGGCTCAAGATCCGATGTCCCACAGATTCTCAGAGATTTAGACTGCTTTATTTATTCAACCGATCATGATACGTTTGGTATAGCTGTGGTTGAAGCAATGGCTTGTGCAATTCCTGTAATAGTGAATGATTGGAAGGTTATGACAGAAATAACCGGAAACGGTAAATATGCAACTTTATATAAAACCAAAAATGAAGTAGACTTACTTCGGGTATTTATGCTATTTTTGCTGAATATTGAGGCATACCAACGTAATGCAAATGAAGCAGCAAATTTTGTAAGGAATAAATTCAGTATTGAAAATCACATTCTGAATCTAAAAATGTTTTATAATGATTTGAAATAGAAAGACTTAAATCATATTCTCTCAAGCGTTAGAATTTGTAAAATTAAAAATTTAAATATTTTTTATCGTGCTAAGCTATTTCCCCAAATATTTTACCTCAAAAGCTATTTCATTATATTTTGGAGTACTTTTATTGTCTAACTTTATTTTTATTAACCATGCATTAAATTATAAATGGTGGATTTTTGGAATTATAGAGGCAGTAGGTTTTTTTTATTTTGCAAATCACCTGACCCAAAAATGGTTCGGATTAAGTGAAAAAAGGTTTATAAAAAAGATATTTGTAAGTGCTTTTCTAGTTCGGGTGATATGGGTAGTCATAAGTTATTTCTTCTATATGTCGGTAACAGGTACTCCGTTTGAGTATGATTCCGCCGATGCAAAAGCTTACCATGCTGAAGCAACCGAACTTTCGGCACAAATGCGTGAAGGTGATATAAGTCCTTATATTAGAATGATTAACGGACCAAAACGTGGTCCATCAGATGATGGATATCCGATTTATTTAGGTGTTCAATATTTTATTACCAATGATTCGATAATCATTGAACGAATTATTAAAAGTCTTTTAGGTGCACTTACCTGTGTAATGTTGTATAAATTCGCTAAAAGGAATTTCGGTGAAGAAACCGGTAGGATGTCCGCAATTTTTTGCTTCCTAATGCCGAATATGATATTATATTCAGGGATTCATACCAAAGAAGTTGAAATGGTTTTTTTGACAGTTTGGTTTATGGAAAGGGCCGACAATATGCTCAGAAGCGGGAAATTTAGTATAGGAGAGATAACTCCACCTGTATTACTGGCAACTTCACTTTTCTTTTTTCGGACAATTTTAGGTGCTACTGCTGTTTTCGCATTATTTACTGCCATTATTTTTACTCCTTCAAAAGTAATAAATGCCGGTAAGCGTGCAACCCTTTTTATATGGTTAATTGGAGCACTTTCCTTTGTTATTGGAGGTACTATAAGTAATGAAGTGGAAGCAGTATGGACTGCCAGAGATAAAAATCAGCAGCAATCTATGGAATTCAGGTCAACACGTGATAATGGTAATAAATTTGCCAAGTATCTTGGCGCCGGTGTTTTTGCTCCAATGATTTTTGTAATTCCGTTTCCTACAATGGTAGAAACCCCTCAACAAGAGAATCAAAAAATTATTAATGGTGGTAATTTTTCCAAGAATATATTAGGCTTCTTTATTATATTTGCGTTTATATACATTATAAAGCAACGTAAATGGAAGGATTATTTATTAATTGAAGCATTCACTGTCAGTTATTTGGTAGTGTTAGCCATGAGCGCATTTGCCCAGTCCGAACGGTTTCATCAACCAGCCCTTCCATTTGAACTTGTTTTGGCTGCATTTGGCATTAGTTTGATTAATAATTCACAAAAAAAGTATTATACATGGTGGCTGGCATTTATGTTTATTGCCATGATGGGTTGGGGATGGTTTAAGTTAGCCGGCAGAAATATGGCATAATCGAATCTAAAAAAGTTATGAGAAAAATATATTTACTTGTATACTATTCTGTTGCTCAATATCTTCCAAAATCAACACGACCATTCGGGAGGTTGGCGATGAAATTTAGAAGATTCTTATGCGAACGAATTTTTAATGAGTGCGGAACTAAATTAGTTGTCGAAAACAAGGCATATTTCGGTAGTGGAAAAGATTTTTCAGTAGGAAATGAAGCTGCTTTGGGTTCAAACTTTAAGTGTATTAACAGAATAATTACTATTGGTAATTATTTAATGATGGCTGAGGATGTGGTTATTATAGGTGGTGGACATGAGTATTCAAGACTTGATATTCCTATGGGGCATCAACCCGATTTGCCTAAAACACCGTTAACTATTGAAGATGATGTATGGATTGGTGCCAGAGCAATGATACTTCCCGGTTGTAAGCACATAGGTAAGGGTGCTATTGTTGGGGCAGGTTCGGTAGTTACAAAGGATATACCCGATTTTGCAATTGTTGGTGGTAATCCGGCCCGAATAATTAAATACAGGAATGCAGAATAACAGAAATGAATTCAAATGTAAAGTGTAAAATAATATTATAGTTCAACATTTAAAGATATTATAAGTGAAAATACTCAACTCGTACAACGAAATAAACAAAGTAGAATGGCAGCAACTTGTTGATAATTCTCCGGTTAGCTCTTTCTTTCAAACATCTGATTGCTATCAGTTTTATTCCTCTCTCTCATTTTTAAAGCCATTTGTTTTTGCAGTATCCGAAAATGACAAACTCACAGGTGTAATGTGTGGGTATGTGATTTCAGATGGAAATCCGATTAAAAAATTCTTCAGCAAAAGAGCTATAGTTCCCGGAGGTTTACTTATTCATCCTGAAATCACGGCAAAAGCCATGAATGAGCTATTAAGAGTGGCTGAAGTTGAATTGAAGCAAAAAGCAATTTATATTGAAATTAGAAATTATAATGATTACACTCCATATCGGGAATTAATTACGGGTAATGGGTTTGTATATCATCCACATCTTAATTTTCATGTTACTACACCAGATGTCGAAACCGTAACAAAAAACCTTAGTACTACAAAGCGCAGAGATGTGAAATTATCACGTAATGAAGGAGTTGAATGGTATGTTACCCGCGATAAAGGAGAAATATCAGAATATTATAGTATTTTGTCAAATCTTTATAAGACACGCATTAAAACACCATTATTCCCACTTGATTTTTTTGAAAAACTTTCAGAAACAGAAGCCGGGAAAATCTTTGTAGTAAAGTACGATGGGAAAATTATTGGTGGAAGTGTTTGTGTGAGTTTACCCGGAAAAACTCTTTATGAATGGTTCGTTTGTGGGTTGGATGGTCAGTCCAAAAACGTTTTTCCTTCAACCATTGCAACCTGGGCTGCAATTGAATATGCTGCAGGCAATGGTTACGGGTGTTTTGATATGATGGGAGCTGGTAAACCCGAAGAGAGTTACGGAGTTCGCGAATTTAAATCAAAATTCGGAGGTGAACTTGTAGAACATGGCCGATTTTTATATATTTGTAAACCGTTGTTTTACAACCTTGGAAAATATATAATAAAAAAACTGAAATCGAAGAAGTGATAATAGTTTGAAAATGAAACTGATACAACCAAGATTGAATTATAAGCTTTCATTAAAAGATTTGTGGACTATCTTCAAATCGTTTTTTGAGAAATCTAAAACAGAAGAAAGTGGAGTGAATTCAGTTTTCAATACAGGGCAGGTATTTTTTTTTGATTATGCTCGTTCAGGTTTATTTATCGCATTAGGTGTTTTGCCACGTAATTCACGTGTAGGTATTCAACCATTTACTTGTCCTACTGTTTTAGAAGCTATTGAGAATGCCGGTTGCATTCCTGTTTTTATTGATATTAATGAGCATTTTGTTATTGATTCTGAAATAGTTAAGAAAAATATTGATCAAATTGATGCGTTGATATTAACGCACACTTTTGGATTCCCAGCCGATGTTGTCAAAATAAAATCTGTATTAAAGGATAAGCTATTGATTGAAGATTGCGCTCATGCTTTCCTTACCAAAACGAATGATAATTATGCCGGAACAACTGGAGATTTTTCAATATTTTCGTACGGTTTCGCTAAGTTTCCATCAGCAATGCAAGGTGGTTTTTTAATTGTAAATAATCTGTCGTATTTAGATAAAATTCAACGGGAATTCGAGTCTGTTAAAAGTTCGTCCTGTATTAAGTATTCAATATTGCTTTTTAAAATGTTAGTTCTTTCTTTTCTAAATACCAGAGTAATATACAATCTGATAACAATAAAATTGAAGGATAAGAAAAGTTCAAAATTTACCTATAAAAAACACCTTACTGATAAATCAAACATAAAGAAAGCTATTGTTTATGGAAAAGCTCTTTTTGAGTCGAAGTTGCTAAACAGTAATGAATTGCTTGAGAAACAGAAACTTAATGGTCGTAAAATAATCGATGCTTTAAAAACAAATAATAATTTTAAAGTTATTCAGGATTCAGAAGGGATGAATTTCTTTATGATTCCTGTTTTAACAGATAATCCGGAACATTTTATCAACTATTGCAGAATTGAAGGTATTGAAGTTGGAAGACATTTTTTTCAATCAAAAATGATAATACTACATTATAATTATATTGATTCATCATGTCCGAATTATGAGAAGTATATAAATCAATTTGTAACCATATCGTGTCATTACAATTATCCTCAAAAGAAAATATTGAAATTAATTGAAATTATCAGAAAGTATAAAAAATAGCAGTTCACACTATTAAAAAATAAATAAATGAAATACCTTTATCTAATCAGTCACCCCGCTCATTTCCATATGTTTAAGTTCTCAATGAAAGAGCTTGAAAGAAAAGGACATGAAATAATTGCAGTTATTCGTCCTAAAGATGTTCTTGAGAAATTATGCGAAGAATATGGATTGAAGTTTATTAAGGTTAAGAGCCGACCTAATAAATTCGGATTGTTAGGTTTAGCAGTTGGATTAATTGATAAAGATATTCAATTGTTGAAGATTGTAAATAAGCACAAGCCGGATTTATTGTTAGGTTCTGATAGTACTTTGGCCCGTGTAGGGTTTCTAAAAGGTATTCCATCATTCGAATTTAATGAAGATGACGGTGAGGCAATAAAACTTTATGCGTTGACATCTTTCCCCTTTTACACCAAAATTGTTACTCCCGAAGTTACAAGTTCGTGGTTGTGGAATTATAAGAAAATTGGCTATAACAGCTATCATGAACTAGGATATTTACACCCGAATCATTTTACACCAGACAAAAAGGTTGTCGAAAAATATTTTAATCCCGATAAAACCTATTTCATTATACGTTTTGCAAAATTAACAGCACATCACGATACAGGCATTTCCGGTATTACAACAGAAATTGCAGATGAAATAGTTAAATTATTAAAACCACATGGTACAATTTATATTACTTCAGAGCGGGAGCTTGAACCTCATTTTGAAGAGTACAGAATAAAAATAAATCCGTTGGATATGCACCATGTAATGGCTTTTGCTGATATTTATATTGGTGACAGTCAGACTATGGCAGCCGAGGCGGGTGTTTTGGGAACTCCTTTCGTGAGATTTAATGATTTTGTCGGCAGATTGTCGTATTTGAATGAATTAGAAGACAAATATAAGTTAGGATTTGGACATAAAACAAATGATCCGGAAGGAATGTATAATTCAATTAAAACATTGATTAATATTCCAAACAGAAAAGAAATTTTTGAAGCAAGAAGAAAGGTAATGCTCGATGAAAAAATTGATTATGCAAAATTTCAAACCTGGTTTATTGAGAACTATCCTGAGAGTGCAAATGTCATGAAGAAAAACCCTGATTATCAATATAATTTTAAATGATTTGTATTTTGTTGAGCATCAACTAATTAATCGCACACATTACAATATGAAGAAACTGATTTTAGTAGCCGGAGCGCGCCCCAATTTCATGAAAATTGCCCCTTTAATGCATGCATTGAGTGGTAATAAAAATATTCAACCAATTTTAGTCCATACAGGTCAGCATTATGATGTGAAAATGTCAGGGCAATTTTTTGAAGAATTAAATATACCTGCTCCTGATATAAATCTTGAAGTCGGCTCAGCAAGTCATGCCGTTCAGACAGCCCGTATTATGGAAGGTTTTGAAAAGGTTTGTCTTGATGAAAAACCTGATTACGTTCTGGTGGTAGGCGATGTAAACAGTACAGCTGCCTGTACTTTGGTTGCTTCAAAACTGGGTATTAAAACGATTCATTATGAAGCAGGACTCAGAAGTAATGACCGTACAATGCCAGAAGAAATAAATCGTTTGGTAACTGATGCAATTAGTGATTATTTTATAACTACAAGTGTAGATGCTGATGATAACCTGCTCAGGGAAGGAATTCCATCAGAGAAAATCTATATGTTGGGAAATTTGATGATTGATTCACTGGTTGAACAATTAGAGAAAGCAAGAAAAACTGATTTACAATTCAGTCTGTTAAACAAAAATGAAACTATCTCAATTGGATCGGGTTTTTCTGAAGGACAATATGGTGTTCTTACCTTTCATCGCCCGGGAAATGTTGATGATAAAGAAAGTCTTACCAAGCTTGTTGAGTTATGGGGCGAAATTTCTGAAATAATTCCATTGGTTTTCCCGGTTCATCCAAGAACGTATAAAAATATCATTAATTTCGACTTACAACCGATTATCGATAAATATAAAAACCTCTATTTTATTGAACCACTTGGGTACTTACAGTTTATTCATTTGGTTAGTAAATCGGCATTTGCACTTACCGATTCAGGAGGAATTCAGGAAGAAACCACATACCTGAATATTCCGTGTCTGACAGTAAGACCAAATACAGAACGTCCGGTAACTGTATGGGAGGGAAGCAATAAACTTATAAAAATTTACGAGATCCTTGATGAAGTGAAACTTATTGTTTCAGGTAAAGGCAAAAAAGGGACAACTCCGCATTTTTGGGATGGTAAAACCGCACAGCGAATTGTATCAATGATAGAAAAACTTTAAACAAATCTACAAATGAAGGATTTTACATTATCAGCTTACCGACAGCTATTGATAGCATTACAACGTGCTAATTATAGCTTTTATACATTCGAAGAATGGTGCGATGGTAAGGCTAAGGGTAAATTTGTAATATTACGACATGATGTAGATTTGAAAGCTGCTCATTCATTGGCCACAGCTGAAATTGAAAATAGTCTTGGTATTGTTTCAAGCTATTTCTTTCGGGTTGTTCCACAGAGTAATAAGCCTGAAATTATAAAATCAATTGCTGACTTAGGTCATGAAATAGGATATCATTATGAAGACCTTTCTTTATGCAATGGTAATGTAGAATCAGCAATTAAACATTTTGAAAAGCAACTCAGCTATTTCAGGACTTATTATCCTGTCAGAACCATTTGTATGCATGGAAGTCCTACATCAAAGTGGGATAACCGCGAAGTTTGGAAAATAAACAGTTACAAAAATTACGGCATAATAGGCGAGCCTTATTTTGATTTGCTAAATCATGATTCCGGTGTTCATTATCTCACAGATACAGGTAGAATGTGGGATGGTGATAAATATAATATCAGGGATAAGGCAATTAGTCCATTAAAATCGGTGGACAATACCAAGCTTCATTCCACTTATGATGTTATCAACTGGCTTGCAGAAGGTAATAATCCTGATGTACTTATGATTACGACTCACCCACAACGCTGGACTGATAACAATTCCGAATGGTTTATAGAATTTTTCAGTCAAAATTTAAAGAATGTAATTAAAAGATTATTGACTATTCTTAAATAGTATAATATTCAATCATTAAACCTCATTTTGCTTCTATCACTATCTTTTATGCACATCTCGTTCAACAACCAATAATGAGTAATAAATAATTTCAAATGATTTTTGGAAAAATAAATGCAAATTATATATAATAAATAATAATATAATATAATTACTAAATTTGTTAAATATTGGTAATGGTGGGATTTGCTACATAAAATGTAAAAAATAATCTCATCGGTTTAAGTAATTTAAATAGTTATTTTATTTTTAAAAAAGTTCATATGTAATTGATATTCAATAATATAAAAAGTTTTTTTATGTAAAATTGTTTTATTGATAATAAAAATTGCAAATAATTGCTGAATAAACCTATATATGAAATACCCTTTTATTTAACTGTTTGCAATTTGACAAAATCAGTTGGAGATTTGTTATACTTATAATTAATTATCTTTGTATCAAATATTTTGATCTTGACAAAATGAATCAAAGTGAAAATACACTTCTTAAATGGGTATTACTTATAGCCGGTATCTTACTGATTATATTATACTCTCCATTTGGTAGCCCCGAATTATACAGTAACAGGAAATACTATGATGATAATCAGGGTGTGAATTTTAATGTGATTAGTATTGCCAGTCGGTTAATGAATATCGTTACAATACAACCCAAAATAGGCTCCGTAAGAGGTAGTATTCCAAATATCAGAACCATTAAAAACTCACCTATGTATGGTGATTATTACACTTCAGGAACAGAACTTTACGTGCAGGATGAATATTCCGGGGGGCGCGTACATTATAAACCCGTAAGGATGGAACCTAGTTCCGGTGCACAAATATCGTTAATTTCAGACCGGACTTTTCGTTTCGCAGATCCTAAATATCATGCTACAGGTTATGTAAGTTATGAATACAATGGGAGCGGTACAATTGGTAACTATACTGAACCCAGTACTTTAGCATTCTACAGGAAAAACAGCTCAACACATGGACCAATGAATGCTGGTATTACGGCTTCAACATTTAAAATTAATGGTGATACAAGCAGATATATTGGTGGTAATAATAATAACAATGATTCTACTGCACTTTTAGCCAGTAATAACTCATTATTTAGAGATCAGGTTAATTCGGATAATAAAAACAATGGTGGTGGAACACACCCGGGAAATGAACCTGTACCGATTCCAGATGGTTGGGGTTATATGATTATGCTTGCAGGACTATATGGTGGCTATATTTTCCTGAGAAATAAACGAGTAGGAGTTGCAAAACTTTAGTTCATGTATTACAACTTTTTTCGTTCGGATTTTTTTGCTTTTTTGGCAGATATTTTTGCGATTTTCTGAGCCTTTTTGTTCTCTCTGATTAATTTTTTAGCATTCCTGCGCTCTTCCAGTACTTTCTTTAAGTACTCTCTGTACGGTTCAACATACCTTTTTCTTTTAGTTTCAAGCAAATCGGCAATCGTTATCATTATGCCCGTTTCATAAACTGATCCAAAATCAGGGTCGATAATAGAACCGAAAAACCTCATGGTGTTACTTAATCCTATGTAAGCATTAAACAATGGAGGTATAGTTTCACCTTCAATTCTGATAGCTTTTTGCAATGCTTTATAGTCCGATGAATTATCATTTCCTTCGAAAATACTAAGGGCAAGTTGTTTCGAATTGGTACTTATATCAATCGCTTTTTTAGGAATTATCATTTTATCGGAATCAGGAAAGTACCGAAACATGTATTCATAAATTAACTCCCGTGCTACCATCGGATAATGCTTATAAATGGTTACTTTTCCTATAAAATACCGTGCATTTTTAATTTTATGTGTTAATGCACCAAGTCCATCCCACAAATTATCCAGTGCAAATAAGCTTTTCATTCCCATTTTGGAAGATTGATAAATAGGCTGAACAAATGCCCGCCCAAGTTCAATAGTATAGGGAATATATTCGTCAATAAACTTTTGACTGAATATAAACAGGTGGGACATCACAAACTTGGGTTGACCATTTTCGTTAAAATCAACATCTGTTCCTGCAAGATACCTGTAACCACCCACTATTTCTTCAGATGAAGGGTCCCACACAATCAACTGATAATATGGCTTATCCATAAAATCATATACATCCACATCTATTTCCTCGCCAGTTCCACCACCTCCCGAACGAAACGACAATTCACGTAAACGACCAATCTCTCGCATCACGTTGGGTGAATTATGAGCCGTTATCACGTAAATTTCATTATGGGCTTTATTAGTCGGACGGAGAAATTTATCTTCAGTCAGTTCTTTCTTCAGAATTTCTCTGTCGACCGGTGGAATGATTGGTTTCATTAGGAAATATGCCTTATTATAACCTTAAAAATTATGGTAATACAAAAATAATGAAATTTTAATGGTTAAGTCATTTTAAAATTCTTTTTTGTGGAATTTTTAATTAAAAAAATGAATGATATTATAAAGTGATGACTTTTTTGTCGATTACTGATAAAAATACTAATGAAATATGCTTTATTAAATAATTCCGAAAAAGATTTAGAACTAAAAAAGCTTCCAAAAGGAAGCTTTCTATATCTGTTTAAAGAGTTTTAAATTCGTTGGATATTTGCTCCAAGTGCATTCAGACGTTTGTCAATATCCTGATAACCACGGTCAATCTGGTCAATATTATGAATGATGCTTGTTCCCTCGGCACAGAGTGCTGCAATGAGGAGCGCAATTCCTGCACGGATATCAGGTGAACTCATGACTGAAGCACGTAAATGCAGATGATTTCCCTGGCCTATTACTGTGGCGCGGTGCGGATCACAAAGAATAATCTGCGCACCCATATCTATCAGTTTATCGACAAAAAACAAGCGACTTTCGAACATTTTCTGGTGAATCAGCACACTTCCATTGGCTTTGGCTGCTACTACCAAAAATACACTTAATAAATCCGGTGTTAATCCCGGCCATGGCGCATCAGAGATGGTCATAATCGAACCGTCAATAAAGGATTCGATGGTGTAGCTTTTCTGTTGTGGAATGAAAATATCATCGCCAATCTGTTCAAGCTGAATGCCTAACCTACGGAAACTATCTGGAATTATTCCCAATTCATTGTAAGCTACATTTTTAATTGTAATTTCGGATGCGGTCATGGCAGCCATGCCAATAAAGCTACCAACTTCAATCATATCGGGCAAAATACGGTGTGTGCAACCATTCAATGACTTCACACCATTGATGGTTAATAGATTCGAACTTACTCCGCTGATATCAGCACCCATTGCATTCAACATTTTGCAAAGTTGTTGAAGGTAAGGTTCGCAGGCTGCATTATAAATTGTTGTTGTTCCTTCGGCTAATACTGCTGCCATAAGAATATTGGCAGTTCCGGTAACAGATGCTTCATCCAATAACATATAACAACCTGTAAGTTTTTGAGCTTCAATTTCATAACGTTTTTCAACAGGATCGTAATGAAAATCAGCGCCAAGTTTTTGAATGCCCAGAAAGTGTGTATCCAACCGCCTCCGACCAATTTTATCACCTCCGGGCTTAGGAATTATAGCTTTACCAAATCGGGCCACCAACGGTCCGACAATCATTACAGAACCACGCAACGAAGAACTTTTGGTATAAAAATCGTCTGTCTGAAGATAATCGAGGTTTACTTTATCTGCTTTAAAGGTGTAAGTATCTGAGTTTACCCGGATAACTACAACACCCATATCACTTAATAAGCTAATAAGATTATTTACGTCGAGAATATCGGGAATATTACTGATGGTAACGGTTTCGGGTGTGAGCAAAACTGCACAAATAACCTGCAAAGCCTCATTCTTAGCTCCTTGTGGTGTGATTGAACCGGAAAGTTTCCGACCGCCTTCAATTTTAAATGATGCCATTCTTTTTAGTTTACAGTTTTTAGTTATTAGCTATCAACTATCATCTGTCAGCTATAACAAACAATTATTTTTTCTTACGGGGTTTGTTTTTTTTGTTGAAAAGAACGTCTTTAGATTCCACTAATTTAAAGAAATCCTCTGAAATATCGAGTTTCCCTTTGGAGAGGTAACGTAAATCATCAAAAATCTTCCGGTCGTCAACCACTTCTTTGTTCCAGGTTAGGAAGCATTTTTTCATTTGGTTGGCAATGAGGCGGATAAGTTCGTTCTTTTCCTCACCTTCGGGGTATTCAGCCACTTTCTCAATCATTTCTTCGAGCGTACGACCATAATGTAAGTAACGTATGCGTGAGTTTTTATAAGGAATTGACTCAGGACGGGTATAGAGGTTTTCTTTTTGCAGTATTTCGTAAGGATAATCTATATCTAATTTGAAATCGGATAGAATGGCCACGTGATCCCAGAGTTTGTGTTTGAAATCATTTACATCACGCAGGTATGGAAATAAATTACCCATGATATTGATAATCGTTTTTACACAGCGGGTGCGTTCCTCTCTATCCTCAAGTGTAAGGGCGTAGGTAATCATTTGCTGAATGTTGCGCCCATATTCTGGCATTATTAATTTTCCCTGTAAGGTTGTATATTCCATGTTTTGGTTGAAATGAGTTTTTGAAATACAAAAGTAGTGATTTTTATTGGTTCATTCATTTTGTAAAGTTCCTTAAGTTTATAAAGTTCGTAAAGTTATTAAAGATCAAACTCCAAACTATCAACTACCAACTGTTAACTATAAACTGTCAACTCCTAACTACTTTACTTCTTTCACCATATAAATCAAGGTTGGATAATGGTCGCTGTATCCGTTTAACCATGCTCCGGCTGCACTGGTTCGTAGTGGTGTACCTTTGTATTTGCCTTCCTGCTGTGTGAGGAACGAGCGATTAAATACTTCAGCTTTCCAGAATCTGAGTTTCGTACGGTCGGAATGAGCCAGTTCGGAAGAGATTATAATCTGGTCGAACAGATTCCACTGGTCGTTGTAGGCCAGTGAGCCAACACCCATGTCTAAAGTTTTCCACATGGTGTTATAAAGTTCTCCAACTTTCACATCGTTTAATTCTTTTTTTGCAGCAAGTACTTTTGCACAGCTCTCGTTAAAAGGATCATCATTGAGGTCACCCATCACAATAATTTTTGCTTTAGGGTCAACTTTAAATAATGAATCGACAATAGAGCGGGTGAGGGCAGCAGCAGCATTACGTTTTGGTTTAGAAAATTCTTCACCTCCCATTCGTGAAGGCCAGTGATTTACAATTACATGAACTTTTTCGCCCAATAGATATCCACTTACCATTAACTGATCACGGGTGCGAAAAGCCGTATCTGTTGGTATTGCTAAACGATATGATTTACTGTTTGTTACCGTAAATTGACGTGGATTATATAGTAATGCCACATCTACTCCACGACGGTCAATTCCTTCATAATGTACAATTTGTAAGGACCGTTTAGCCAATGCCGGTTGTTTAATTAAGTCATCTAAAATACCCCGGTTTTCAATTTCAGATAAACCGATGAAAGAAATACCAAGGGGAGAAACATCAGTTCCGATTTGTGAAATAGCATACGACATGTGTTCCATTTTGGCTTTATATTTTTGGGTATTCCACCTCATAGCACCGGTAGGAGTATATTCGAAGTCGTTAACGTTGTCCTGATGAATGGTATCAAAAAAGTTTTCAGTATTATAAAATGCAGCACAGGCAACCTGAACCTTTACTTTGTCCGTTGTAGATTGAGAAGAAGTTGTTGCAGGTGTTCCGGAGGTCAATAGAATTACCGAAAGGAGTAGGAGTAGGGAGAAAATTGATTTACGCATAGTGTTATTTTTGATGAAAAAATGAATTTATATTAATTGACAACAAAAGTGAGAAAAAAAAATGAAACTAGAAAATGATGGAATATATTTTATGAATTGAAAGTTTACTTACAATTTGAAAGCAGTTTTATCAATTTTAACTCAGTGAAGAGACTTATTGCTTACCATTTTCTAAATGATTGATTATCATTATACATATGAAGTTCAATAACCGATTTTTAATAATTCAGGTTGTTATAAAACGGTTTCCGGCAGGAAAAAACATGATTTTTCCTGTATATTTATGTGATATAAAGAAAAAATATTGTAACTTGCGTCCCTTTTCGATGAAAACCGAAAGGGAAATTATTAAAAATCAATATCAATCTTGCATAAACAATTTAGAATCAATCGTATGAGAAAACTATCGTTGATACTTTTAGTATCGTTGCTGTCTTCTTTTACACTTATAGCTCAGACAAGAGCTAAAGGAGTGGTGAAAGTTGCCGGTTCAGGAAGTCCGCTTGCCGGAGTTACTGTTACTTTATTACATCAAAACATTTCTACTCAAACAAATGCAAAAGGCGAGTTTTCGCTCAGCTACCTTCAATCTGGCGATGAGGAACTCAGCGTGTATCTCGAAGGTTATTTTATTCAGATTAAATTAGTGAATCTAAAATCAGGACAATTGAACGATTTTGGAGTAATTGAACTTAAAGCTGATGTTCAGGAAGAAACCAAACAAGAGGCCACTTTGCAATTGAGTGAAAAAGAGCTTACTGAGGAAGAAGGTCGTGTTTCGCAGAATACATCTACATCATTATCTTCAAAAGGCGATATTTATAACTCACAGGCAAGCTATTCTTTTAGTCCAATGCGTTTTAATGTTCGTGGTTACGACAATGACTATGAATCTACCTATATTAATGGTATTCATTTTAATGGTATGGAACGCGGAGGTTTTAATTATTCGGCTTTTGGGGGCTTGAACGATGCAATGAGAAATCAGGATAACGTCGATGGTTTAAGTGCCAATTCATTCTCTTTCGGAAATCTGGGTGGTGCAACTAATATAAACACACGGGCAAGTTCATATGCTGCCGGTTCAAAAGGTGGTGTTGCATTTTCAAATCGTTCCTATAAAGTTCGTGGTTCTTTTATACATGCCACCGGATTACAATCCAATGGATGGGCATTTGCAGGTTCAGCAGCAGTTCGTTGGGCTGATGAGGGAGTTACAGAAGGAACTTTTTATAAATCATTTGGTTATTTTCTTTCGGCAGAAAAAGTCTTCAATAAACAACACAGTTTGTCAATTGTTACTTTTGGATCACCAACCGAACGTGGTCAGAGTTCATCGACTACTGATGAAGTTTATTCTTTAGCAAATTCTACTTATTACAATTCATACTGGGGATATCAAAATGGACAAAAAAGAAATTCACGAATTGTAAAGAGTTTTGACCCCACTGCTATTGTTTCACATGAGTTTAAAATTGATGAAAAACAACTGTTGAGAACAGGACTTGCTTTTCATTACAGCATGTACAGCAATTCGGCTCTGACTTTTTATAATGCACCTGATCCACGTCCGGATTATTACCGAAATTTACCTTTTTATCAATACGATGGACAAGTTGGTGCTGATGGTTCTATAAACGGTTTTCCAAACTATGATGTAATGAATGAGTTAACAAATGCGTGGAGAGAAAGAAATCCACAAGTGACTCAGATTGACTGGCAAAATTTATATAATGCAAATTACAGAAATAATGATTCCCTGCCAAATGCAAGTGCAAAATATTCTGTAGAACGTCGTCATAATGATTTGATGGAAACAACATTTAATTCTACTTATATCAATCAGTTAAACAAAAAACTAAAGATTACTGCCGGTATAGAAGTAAAATCAACTAAAGGAATACATTACAAAACAATGGATGACTTACTTGGCGGAAATCAATGGATTGATGTTGACCAGTTTGCCGAAAGAGATTTGACAGGATTGCTTTTAGGAAAAGATACGAAAATCATTCAAAATGATTTACGAAATCCAAACAGAAAAATCAAAGTTGGCGATAAGTTTGGATATGATTACGATCTCGACATTTTTACTGCTAATGCCTTCCTTCAGAATCAGTGGACATTTTCCAGTCTGGATATTTATTATGCTGCAAAAGTAACATACACCGAATTCAGTAGATTTGGTAGAATGGAAAATGGTAGAGCAACAGTAGATAGCGTTCAATCGTATGGTAGAGGTCAGATATGGTCGAGATTTACTCCGTCAGCTAAAGGAGGTATAACATATAAAATAAACAGCAGAAACAGGATTGAATTGAATGGTCTGGCTGAATATAAAGCTCCGATTCCAAACAATGCATATATTTCACCCCGTATAAAAGATGGTTTTGTTCCTGGTCTCATGGCTGAGAAAATTTTCTCGGGAGATTTTACTTATTCGCTTTCTTATCCGGGTATCAGAGGTAGAATAACAGGCTTTATGACTTATTCTACAGATGGAGTTGAACTTAACGGATACTATGACGATAGCTATCGTACTTTTATTAATCATTCATTGTCAGGTGTAAATAAGTTGTATAGCGGAATTGAACTTGGTATGGAAGTGAAACTGAATAGCAATTTTAAATTGACTCTTGCCGGAACCATTTCTGATCATCATTACACTGACAGTGTAAAAGGTGTTTTAAGTCCTGAAAATGGAGCATTCGCTGATGAAACTGATATTGTGATGCTAAAAGGAATAAAACTTGCTACCGGTCCACAAACAGCAGGAAGTATTGCACTTGATTATTTTCATCCCAAAATGTGGTTTGCTACTTTAACCCTGAATTATTTCGACAATAATTATGTGGATGTTGCACCTTTGCGTTTCACAAGGAAATACTTTGCAATGTATCAGTCTGAGATTGAGAAAGATGTGCTTGGTCGTCAGGAAAAGCTTAAGGGAGGATTTATGCTTGATGCTTCAGTTGGAAAAGTAATTTATCTTAAAAATCGTCAGTCACTGAATTTCAACCTTAGTGCAAATAATCTATTAGATGCAAAAATTAAAACAGGAGGCTACCAACAAGCTCGTGTGCCTATTGATAATGGTTTGATTTATGGAAATGTATATAAGTTTCCACCAAAATATTATTATGCATTAGGAGTTAACTTTTTTGCAACCATTTCATATAAGTTTTAATTAATTGTCAAATTTCAAATACAGAAAATATGAAACTAAATAGCTTAATAGCAGTCATTATAGTAACAGGCACATTGCTTTTCAGTGGCTGCAATGACAATTTCAAACCTGCTGAACTAACAGATCAATTTGTAGATACTATTATATCTTCATCAACAGTAACAAGGTATAAATCAGATACACTTTATACTACATCATCTATTTCAAAGTTGATATCAGATTATTCTACCGATATTGGTGATTTGTCAACCCGAATTCCATCGTTATTTTCGGTTGATACAATACCATCAAATAAAGATATAACTGTAAGTGGTATTGTTATTTCCAATGATAACGAAGGGAATATATATAAAAACATGGAAATTTATGACGTTAAAACAAAAAGAGCTTTAAAGATATCGGTTGATGCCGGAAATTTGAGTGCTTTATATCCTGTTGGAACATTGATTACTTTAAATTGCAGTGGTTTGGCAATAGGAAAATATGCTCAAATGTTACAGCTGGGTATTGCATTTTATAATACCACATCAGGTAAAACAGGTTTCGAAATTGGGCGTATTCCTTATACCATGTTCCTGACAAGAGTTAAGGCTTACAAAACAAAAGTAATACCATCTACATTAGTTGATACAATGACTATCGCTCAAATTCGTACATCCGGACCGGAATTGCACAACAGACTGGTGTGTATTAAAAATGCTTATTTTACACAAGCCGGAGCTGATTACGGAGCTCCCAAACCTATAACAATTAAGGGTGATTCAATTTTTGCACCTTCAACTAACGGAATAGGTTATCCACAATCGCGTGAGATAAAAGATGCTACAGGGTCTGTTTTCATTGCTACCAGCGAGTATTCCAAGTTTGCGAAAATTCCGTTACCTTCCGCAACTATGACCGGAAATATCACTGCCATCGTAGGATGGTACAATGATAAAGATGCCGTGACTTCATCTTCAAAAATTTACCATCAGTTAACATTACGTTCGCTTGGTGATCTGGGTAAAGGATTTGAGAACTTTCATCAACTATACTACTAATATTCAAATAGTTTAAAATTATGAATACGAGAAAAATATTATATATATGTTCAGTTGCATTGATGATTTCGCTTACATCATGCAACAGTTCAATTGAACCAGCACCGGTTCCTTTTGTAAATTCAATTACGGAATTTAATATCTATACTGAGACATTCCAGAACGGATTAGGACAATTTACCCAATATAAGGATTCAGGGAGTCAAACATGGGCAACTACAAAGTATCAGTATGTTATGATAAATGGAACCGTTGATAATGTTCCTAACGCTAACTCCAGTTGGTTAATATCTCCGGCCATTACTTTACCTTCTGAAGTTACTTCTGTTTTGGCATTTGATTATGTTGCCCGTGGATTTGCCGATTTGACTAATCAGGCTACTATTTGGGTCTCGGAAAATTATACTACAGACTCAATGCCCTCGAAAGTTAAATGGTCTCAGGTAAATACTTTTGAACCAATGGTTAATTCTACAGGATGGACAATGACTAATTCGGGCGATATTTCATTAAAAGCATTTAAAGGGAAAAAAGTGAATTTTGCTTTTAAATATGTGTCAACCAAAACACAGGCTGGAATCTGGCAAATTAAGAATTTTGTTGTTAAGGAAAGACGTCCTGTTTTAGTGCCATACTCAGAACCATTTTCTTCTACCAAAGGAAAATTCTCAGCAATTAGTGTTTCGGGATCACAGGTTTGGACTCTTGACTCCCATGGTTATATGAATATGTCGGGATATGTAAGCCCAAGTAACTTTGCTAATGAAGACTGGTTAATTTCTCCAAAAATTGATTTAACTACATTAGCGCATGCCAAACTTACTTTTGATCATGTGGCAAGATATTTTGCAAATACAAAAACAGAGGCAACCATATGGTATTCCGAACAATATGACGAGGGTGTGCCTTCTACAGCAACTGATTGGAAGCAGTTGAAAACCTATCCATTCAGCGATCCCGGAAATTGGACATTAACAACCTCACATGAACTAAGTTTAGATTCATGCGTGGGTAAAAAGGTGTCAATTGCTTTTAAATATATTTCTACAGCTACTAAAGCCGGAACCTGGGAATTGAAAAATTTCTATGTACAGGAAGGAATTCCTTCTGATATTTATTTCTACGAGGGTTTTGATTCAGGTTTTGGCAATTTTACAACTAATAGTGTAAAAGGTTCCCCTGTTTGGACATGGTCAAGTCTTTATGGTGCAGTAATGTCAGGTTTATCGGGAAGTGCTTTAACTGAAAATGAAGATTGGCTTATTTCCCCAACAATTAATATGATAGGAAAAACTTCTGCAAAATTGTCATTCGATCATGCAATTAATAAAGGACTAGTTGCAAATATGAAGACAAATCATACCTTACAAATGTCGGCTGATAACGGAGTAACCTGGGAACCTGTAACAATCACAACCTACCCTGCCGGAAATACCTGGACTTTTGTAAACTCGGGTGATATTGTTATTCCTGATAAATACCTGGGAATTTCAACCTTTAAATTTGCATTCAAGTATCTGTCTACTACTGCCGAGTCAGCTTCGTGGGAAATTAAAACCGTAGTAATCAAACCATAGAAATTAAAAAAGTTAATAAATCGAAAAACTCCCGACAAATGATTCTGTTGGGAGTTTTTTATTGTAATTATGCCAAAGAAAATAGTTGGTAATTTAAAAGAAAACATTTAACAACGGGTGGTGAATCAAGTATGAATTTAGTTTAACAGTATGTAAAATTTTCTTGAAGATTTTTTTATTAATTTTGAACACTTAATTCATCTTCTACAAATTAATATGAAAAAATATAGTTATGTTCTCGTAATTAGTTGTTTCTTAATAAGTTTGATTCATGCTCAGGTCTCAACAACAACCCCAAAGAATTATGTTTCCAAGGTTTGGGTGGCTGATAACGGTGACGGTACATATAAAAATCCCATTCTGCATGCCGATTATTCAGATCCGGATGTGATTCGTGTCGGAGATGATTTCTATCTGACTGCATCCAGCTTCAATGAAGTACCCGGATTGCCCATTTTACATTCCAAAGACCTTGTTAACTGGCGGATTATCGGAAATGTTTTCCTCAAACAACCTCCTTTTGCCCGATACGATTCTGTAGTACACGGTGGTGGTGTGTGGGCGCCTGCAATTCGTTATCATAAAGGTGAATTCTATATTTATTACCCGGATCCGGATTTGGGAATATGGATGGTGAAAGCACAACATCCCAAAGGCCCATGGAGTGAACCGTTATTGATAAAAAAAGCTCTTGGTTGGATTGATCCATGTCCGTTTTGGGACGAAGATGGTAATGCATACCTGGTTAATGGTATGGCAGCAAGCCGTTCAGGTGTGAAAAGCACCTTAATAATGAACCGAATGAGCGAAGATGGCACAAAACTGCTTGATGATGGCGTTATTATTTTTGACGGACATGGCAAACATCCTACGGTGGAAGGTCCGAAACTTTATAAACGAAATGGTTATTACTACATACTTGCGCCTGCAGGTGGAGTAGGTGGAGGCTGGCAGTTGGCTTTACGAAGCAAAAATATTTACGGTCCTTATGAAGAAAAAGTTGTTTTGGAGAAAGGGTCAACATCCCCTACCAATGGTCCTCATCAGGGCGCATGGGTGGAAACTCAGACCGGAGAAAGCTGGTTTTTGCATTTTCAGGATAAAGATGCTTATGGTCGTATTCTGCATTTAGAACCTATTCTGTGGGTAAACGACTGGCCTTTAATGGGTGTTGATAAAGATAAAAATGGTGTTGGAGAACCCGTGTTGACGTACAAAAAACCGAATGTTGGGAAAACCTATCCGATTGAAACTCCGGCAGAGTCGGATGAGTTTAATGATAGTCAACTTGGTTTGCAATGGCAATGGGCTGCTAATCCAAAAAATAATCAGGCATTTATGGCAGGTGCGGCTTACGGTTTTTTGAGGATGTACAATCTTCCGGTACGCGAAGTAGAAAAGAACAAATGGAATGTGACCAATTTGTTAACCCAGAAATTTCCGGCACCCGATTTTAGTGCAGTAACCAAATTCACTTTTACAGCTCGTACTTCGGATGAAGAAGCCGGATTAATTGTTATGGGTATTGATTACGGGTATATTTCATTGAAAAAAACAGATGCCGGTTTAGTTGTTTATCAGTCAACCTGCATAGATGCTGAAGGAGGAAATCCTGAAATTCATAGCGCTGAAGAAAAAGTATTGACAAATACCGTTTATTTCAAAGTGAAAGTGGAAAATGTGAAGCCTGATTCACCTGATTATAAAGTATTTAACACTGCTCAGAATAGTAAATGGGGCAATGCAAAATGTACTTTCAGTTATAGTGTTGATGGTAAGAATTTCAGACAAATCGGAACTGCTTTTGCTGCCAGAAACGGAAAATGGATAGGAGCAAAAGTGGGTTTGTTTGCTATACGAAAAGGTAAAACCTACGAATCAGGTTATGCTGATTTTGACTGGTTCAGAATTGAAAAATAATCGTAGTTTCGCAATTTACACCGTATTCTTAAAAATCAACCAATCATACTTATAATTGGTTGATTTTTTGTAATTTCGCAGACTATTATTTATAAAAGAAAATATCAATTAAAATGAATATAGATTTTCAAAAATCAAACGGACTTGTACCGGCAATCATTCAGGACGAACTTACAGCTAAAGTGCTTATGCTCGGGTATATGAATGAGGAAGCGTTGGCTAAAACACAGGAAAGTGGTCAGGTGACATTTTTCAGTCGCACCAAGAACCGCCTTTGGACTAAAGGGGAAGAGAGTGGCAATTTCCTAAACGTAGTTTCTATTGCATCCGATTGTGACAACGACACGCTTTTAATCAAAGTAAAACCTGTCGGACCAGTTTGTCATACCGGAGCTGATACCTGTTGGGGTGAGAAAAATGAAGCAGATGTTGCTTTTCTGAAATACTTGCAGGATTTTATTACCGTTCGTTTCAACGAAATGCCCGATGGTTCGTACACTACGTCACTTTTCAAAAAAGGTGTGAACCGAATGGCGCAAAAAGTTGGTGAAGAGGCTGTTGAAACCGTTATTGAAGCTACAAACGGCACGGAGGAGGGTTTTATCTACGAAGCTTCTGATTTGATTTATCACCTGATTGTTTTGCTGACATCAAAAGGTTATTCGCTCGACGATTTGGCACGTGAACTGAAAAAAAGACATAAATAATTACCAATTTTCAATTATCAATTAATCAATTGGTAATTGGAAATTGATAGATTCTTGGCAAGCCAAGCGGCAAAGCCGAGCAGAAAATTGAATCTCATGGAAAAGAAACTTATCATAAAATATACCGACGTAGATATATATCAACAGGAAGAGTTGGTACTAAAGGATGTACAATTAGAAGTTCATTCCGGTGAATTTGTTTATTTGCTCGGTAAAGTGGGTAGCGGAAAAACTTCACTCTTGAAGACCCTTTATCACGAAGTTCCTGTTGTAAATGGTTCGGCAGAAGTGCTTGGGTTTGACTTGTGTAATTTAAATCACAAAGATGTACCTTATCTTCGACGCAAAATCGGTATTGTGTTTCAGGACTTTCAACTGCTGACCGACCGTTCAGTTTACAAAAACCTCGAATTTGTGTTGAAAGCAACCGACTGGACCGACCAATTGGCTATCGACGAACGCATTAACCATGTACTTGAGCAGGTTGGGATGAGTTCAAAAGCTTCTAAACTGCCTCATCAACTTTCCGGAGGTGAGCAACAACGCATTGTAATTGCCCGTGCATTGCTCAATTCGCCCGCTATCATTCTGGCTGATGAACCAACAGGTAACCTTGATACCGTGACTGGAAACGAACTGATAGAACTGCTTTATACGATTTGTCAGGCCGGTACAACGGTTATCATGGCGACTCACAATCTCAATTGGCCCGAAAAATTTCCGGGACGCGTGCTTCGTTGCGAAAGCGAAAAATTGGAAGACCTGACTGCTGAAGATGTGGAAATTGCCGAAATTGATACTACGGATAAATAATGAAAAAACTTCGTTGTCCGCAGTGTGATATTCACCGCTTTTATGTTCGCAATGAGCAACACGACAAAGTCTTGGTAATTGTGGATGAAAACTATAATGTGATTCCTTTAAATCCCGAAGACTCGCTGGAGGGTTTTGATTTGACTATACTTTATTGCCTCGGCTGTTCCTGGTCGGGCTCACCGAAAAAACTTAAAGGCGGCAGCCACGGGAAGAAGTATTAAAAAATGTCTGAATCATAATTTGCAGAATTTTTGAATTCTCATAATTACTATTCAGACGAACTTTTTGTAATCCCCGATAATTTTATCCATAAATGCATTGATGTGATTATCAACCGGTAATTGCAGCGTGTTTTCACGGTACCATTTAATCACTTCTTTAGCACCTTCCCTGAATTTTATCTGCGGATTAAAATCAGGAACAAACTTTCTGATTTTGGAGTTATCGAAAATCATGCTGTGTGCTTTGTCGCCCAGCAAACCTGCGCCAATTTCGGCGTCGTAACGCGCAATGACATCCGATGGAATATGCACAATATCAGGTGTTACTCCCAATTCCTCAGCCATAATTCCGTAAATCTGATTCCATGTCAGCCACTCGTCGGAAGTAATATGAAAGTCTTTACCGATGGCTTTCGGATTTCCGAAAAGCCCAACTAATCCCACAGCAAAGTCTTTGTGCCAGGTAAGCGTCCAGATAGAAGTTCCATCGCCGGGCAGAATAACCGGCAAATCCTGCAACATCCGGTGCAATACAGTATAACCACCTATAGCCGGAATCTTGGTTTTATCGTAGGTATGCGATGGACGTATGATTGTGTAGGGAAAATTGCTTGTTGTACATGCTTCTATCAGTGCCTTTTCGCAAGCAATCTTCTTTCGCGAATACTCCCAATAGGGATTGTCCAATGGAGTTTCTTCAGTTACAGGAAGTACTTTCGGAACTTCGTAAGCCGAAGCAGAACTGATAAAAATATACTGATTAGTTTTGCCCGAAAACAGCGCAATGTCATTGAGGATATGTTCCGGCTCGTAAGCAATGAAATCAACCACCACATCGAATGTATGATTTTCTATGGCTTTTGCTGTTTCGGTCATATTCCGAATGTCGGCAATTATGGTTTTTGCTCCTTGTACGTTACGGATATTGGCACTCAACCCCCGATTCAGATGGTATAAATCCATCCCACGACTTAGGGCCAACTCTGTACAAGCCGAACTTAACACGCCTGTGCCACCTATAAAAAGGATTTTCATTTGAATGTAATTATTTGTGATACAAAAATAGCATAATATTGTTGGAATCAATAATTTAAAAGGCCTCACAAAAAGTGAAGCCTTTCAATAGCAAGTCTGAACTTTATAAACTTTCAGACTTTATAACTTTACAAACTCAATACGCTCTTGCAAACACTACACGCTGTACCGAAGGTTTTCCGGTAACCATGCACACGCCCGGTGTCATTTCGCCATTAATTGGAATACAACGGATGGTGGCTTTGGTATCTTCCTTGATTTTTTCTTCTGTTTCAGCCGTTCCGTCCCAGTGGCAAAGCAGAAATCCGCCTTTTTCAATTTCCACTTTGAATTCATTGTACGAGTTTACGTCGCGGGTTACTGATGCTCGGTAGTCGAAAGCTTTCTGGAAAATATTGGCCTGAATATCTTTGAGCAACTGAGCGATATAAGTTTCCACACCTTCAATAGATACGGTTTCTTTGGTTAAAGTATCGCGACGGGCAACTTCCACAGTTCCGTTTTCTAAATCGCGGGCACCCATTGCCAATCGTACAGGTACACCTTTCAGTTCGTATTCGGCAAACTTCCATCCCGGTTTCTTGTTGTCGTTGTTATCGTATTTCACACTGATGCCCAGTGCTCTCAGTTTCTGAATAATTTCATTCACCTTTTCGCTAATTACAGCCAATTGTTCATCGTTTTTATAAATTGGTACAATTACCACCTGGAAAGGAGCGAGGTTAGGAGGGAGCACCAGCCCGTTATCGTCGGAGTGAGTCATAATAAGCGCGCCCATCAGTCGCGTAGAAACACCCCACGAAGATGCCCACACGTAATCCAGCTTGTTGTTCTTATCCATGAAAGTTACATCAAATGCTTTGGCAAAGTTTTGTCCGAGGAAGTGCGAAGTTCCTGCCTGCAGAGCTTTTCCATCCTGCATCAATGCTTCGATACAATAGGTGTCCAATGCTCCGGCAAAACGTTCGTTGGCCGATTTTACGCCTTTCAATACAGGAACAGCCATAAAGCGTTCAGCAAAGTCAGCGTAAATTTCCAGTATTTTTTTTGTTTCTTCAATAGCTTCAGCTTCCGTGGCATGTGCCGTGTGACCTTCCTGCCATAAGAACTCAGCAGTACGTAAAAACAAACGTGTTCGCATTTCCCAGCGAACAACATTCGCCCATTGATTTATCAGAATAGGCAGGTCGCGGTAGGATTGAATCCAGTTTTTATAAGTGCTCCAGATTATTGTTTCAGAAGTTGGACGAACAATCAGTTCTTCTTCCAGTTTGGCAGATGGATCTACTATCAAACCGTTTCCGTTAGGGTCGGCCATTAATCTATGGTGAGTTACCACAGCACATTCCTTAGCAAAACCATCCACGTGTTCAGCTTCTTTGCTCAGGAATGATTTTGGAATAAACAGCGGGAAATATGCATTTACGTGTCCGGTTTCTTTAAACATGCGGTCCAGTTCGGACTGTATTTTTTCCCAAATAGCATAACCATAGGGTTTTATCACCATACAACCACGTACGGCCGAGTTTTCTGCCAGGTCGGCTTTCAATACCAAATCGTTATACCATTGTGAGTAGTTCTCGCTTCGCGAAGTCAATTCTTTTGCCATATTTTCAATTTTCAATTACCAATAACTCAATTACCAATTCAATTGATTAACCAATTAACTGATATTCAAACGGAGCACAAAGATAATCAATTTTTAGGAAAATAGTGAATAAGAAGTCGGCAGTTGGCAGTAAGCAGTTGATAAAAAACCATTCGCTGCCTAGTGCCCACTGCCGACTAAAAGCTATCTTGTTGTTTACTTACAAACAGTCTTTATCCAGTTTGCTATAGTTTCCAATGCTAATGGTGAAATAGTTTGTTCAATTTCAGCATATTCAGTTGGTGATCCGGTCTTACTTTCCTGAAAAAGGTGATTTAGTCCCGTAAGCTCTTTGATTGTATAAAGCTTGTTACCACCTTTTTTTAGTGCATTTTCAATTGCCGGAAGATTTATTTTAGAACAAACTTGCAGGTCTTTGTCTCCATTTAGTGCCAGTACAGGACATTTTACTTTTTCAAGCATTCCAGCCGGATTATAACGGATAAAATTCAGCATCCACGGATTCATAAGATTGTCGACCTGAACTTTTGCCAGTTCATCTTCAGTCATGTCTTTCGGAATATCTTTTTTTGGAAAATCTTTAATGCGGGATTTGATATATAATGTCAGATCCGAACGTAGTTTAGCCGTGTCAGAAGCAAGTGCCATAATTTTGAAGACTTCACTGTTGATTTCTTTTGTCAGTTGGATATCTTCTTTACTCATTCCTGTTGTTATGCCAATATCTTCCTGTTGTTTCAACATTATATCTCCGCCCGAAACGCCTGTACCTGCCATCAGTACAATGAAATTTACACTATTGTTGCCTGCTGCTACAATGGGAGCAATGATTCCACCTTCGCTGTGACCTATGAGTCCGATATGTTTTAAATCAACTTCTTTACGAGTTTTCAGGTACTCAACAGCTGCATCCACATCGGTTGCAAAATCAAAAGTAGTTGCAGTTTTGAAATTGCCTTTCGAGGCAAAACAACCACGGTCATCGAAACGTAACACGCCAATGCCGTTTCGGGTAAGGTAATCCGCAATAACCAGAAACGGTTTATGTCCGAGTAATTCTTCGTCGCGGTTTTGCGGACCGCTACCGGTAATCAATACTACCACAGGGAATTTGCCCTCTTTTTTTGGTAATGTGAGCGTCCCTGCCAGTGTAATCCCTGCTTTTTTGTTCTCAAAGGTCAAATCTTCAGAATAGTATGGATATGGCTTTCTGGGTTCTTGTGGGCGCTTTACTTCTTGTTTCTGAATAGCTTTCCTTGTTAAGTTCATTGGGAAGTTCTGTCCAGCCTGCGAAAAAGTACCATTGACAGAATCATTACCAATAAGCAATCCGCTGTAATTAATACGCGCCGCGGCCATTTCAATAGTTATTATCTTGTTTTCGAACGTGGCTTTACTCATCGGTATGTTTTTCTGTCCCTGATCGGGACTATCCATGGTGGCGCTGTAACCTTTATCGGTTTTGTTGACATGAAATACAAGGCGAAGCTGCATGCCTCCTACTTTAAGTATGCCATTCCATTCGCCGGTAACATCCTGAGCTTTTAAACATAACGAACTCAGGATTAAGCTGATAATTAAAATTTTAGTTTTCATCGTTTTTGTGTATTTTTCTGAATTCAAGATAGGAATAAACTATTGGTACAAGCGTGATAATGAGAGTTATAACTGCAAATGAAATTCCCAAAACGTAATTACTTTTGGTCAGAAATGCAATGAAAATAATCAACAAACCACCTATCATCCACATTCTACCCGCCAGACGGTGTGTGCTTTTCCATGTGGTTTCATTCTCCAATGCCCATGGTGTGCGTATTCCGATAAAGTAGTTTGGTTTAACTGTTTGGAGATAATTACCAAAAACTGTGTCAAATGCTCCGACAATAGCAATGAGTATATTTGGATTAATCTCACCTTTATTACTTACATATAGAAGATAGAAAGATATAGCCGACATGAAAAGCGAAAATATTAACCGCAGGGAATAATACTTTTCACCCATTTGTGCAATTTTCTTTTTCGGGTCGAAATATGGTATAAAAAGCATTAAAAGATAACTGCCAATTCCCATTGTTGCTATCATATAAGGCAAACTCGTTTTCTGCGACCAATCGTTTGGGTTACCTGCAAAATCAAAATGAGTGGGAACCTGTGCCGGTAGATTTTTCCAAACCATTGCTAAATAAATAAACGGGATTACAATCAGAATCCACAAAATCAGTTCCTTGAAAAATTTGTTCATATTATTATTTTTTTAATGTTAGAACGTATTGTAATAAATCGTCAATAATGGTTGTATTGATAGAGTAACGAATAAATTGTCCCTGTTTCACGGCACTGACCAATCCTGCCTGTTTCAGCTTGTCAAGGTGGTGGGAGACGCTGGGAGCAGTCATGTCAAAACGGGCTGCAATATCGCCGGCTGTCATGTCTTGTT
>JBAXPM010000038.1:0-35367 GCA_037132235.1 Paludibacter sp. | reverse complement strand
AATTGATTATGGAATTCGAAAAAGAATTCGGTATTTCTATTCCAGACGAACAAGCAGAAAAAATCGGTACTGTAGGCGACGCTATCGCTCATATTGAAGCTTTACAAAAATAATATATTCCACAATAAATTAGTTTATTATGGAATTGAAAAGAGTTGTAGTAACAGGTTTAGGAGCCATCACACCGCTTGGAAATTCAATCCCGGAATTCTGGGATAATATTTGCAACGGTGCCAGTGGTGCCGGACCTATTACTCATTTCGATGCTTCTGCGTTTAAAACTCAATTTGCCTGCGAGGTAAAAGATTTTGATCCTTCAAAATACTTTGACCGTAAAGAAGCACGCAAACTTGATATTTACGCCCAGTATGCCATTGCAGCTGCAAAGGAAGCTATTGAAAACTGTGGAGTGGATTTAGAAACAGTAGACAAAGACGAAGTAGGTGTTATTTTTGCTGCAGGTATCGGAGGTATTCTGACATTTGAACAAGAAATTGCGTATTACTACACTAACAAAGAACAAGGACCGAAGTTTAATCCGTTTTTCATTCCTAAAATGATTTCGGATATTGCTGCTGGTCAGATTTCAATCCAATATGGTTTCCGTGGCCCGAATTATTCAACGGCTTCAGCTTGTGCTTCTTCTACGAATGCACTCATTGACGCGTTTAATTACATTCGCATGGGTAAAGCCAATATGATTGTGGCCGGAGGTGCCGAAGCAGCTATCACACCCGGTGGTGTAGGCGGTTTTAACGCACTTACTGCATTATCAACCCGCAACGATGAACCAACTAAAGCTTCACGTCCGTTCAGTAAAAGCCGCGATGGTTTTGTAATGGGTGAAGGTTCAGGCTGTATTATCGTTGAAGAACTAGAACATGCTTTAGCACGCGGAGCAAATATTATTTGCGAAGTGGTTGGTGGTGGAATGTCGGCTGATGCTTATCACCTGACTGCAACTCACCCTGAAGGTCTTGGAGCTATTCTGGTCATGAAACGGGCGTTGAAAGATGCAGGTTTAACTCCGGATGCTATTGATTATATCAATGTTCACGGAACATCAACTCCTGTTGGTGATATTTCGGAATCAAAAGCCATCAAAGAAGTTTTTGGAGACCATGCTTACAAACTGAATATCAGTTCAACCAAATCCATGACCGGTCACCTGCTTGGTGCTGCCGGAGCGGTTGAAGCAATTGTTGCTATTCTTTCAGTTGTAAACGATATTGTTCCTCCAACAATCAATCATGAAGAAGGTGATGAAGATCCTGATATTGATTATAATCTGAATTTCACCTTTAATAAGGCACAAAAACGTACTGTGAATGCTGCACTATCCAACACTTTCGGATTTGGCGGACACAATGCAAGTTTAATTGTGAAAAAGTACTCAAAATAACTTTGTGTTCACACATCTTATAAAAAAAATAAGGCTCATTTCGAATGCTCGAAAAGAGCCTTATTTTTTATTCCGCCAAATTCTTGGGTTTTATCCCGATAAAATTGAATACTACCAGTTGGCAGTTCGCCACAAATCAGTTTCAATCCCAACCGAAAACGGTCATTTTCTTAGCAACGAACGTCTTGAATTTCTGGGTGATGCCATTTTGAATTCGGTTGTTACCGATATTCTTTATCATCGCTATGAAAATCAGCGCGAAGGCTTTCTAACCAATACCCGTTCCAAAATTGTAAACCGCGAAGCTTTAAACAATCTGGCCATTGAAATCGGGCTGGACAAACTGGTTTTAGTCACAAAATATGTGAATGCAAACACCAATAAAAACATTTATGGAAATGCGCTTGAAGCTCTTATGGGAGCAATTTATATCGACTTTGGATATAAAAAGTGTAAAACATTTGTGGAACAACGTTTACTGAATACCTTTATTGATTTAGACGAAGTTAGTAGAAATGAAGTAAATTTCAAATCAAAACTAATAGAATGGTGTCAGAAAAATCGCTTAGAACCGGAATTTATTTTAGTCCAGGACACGTTAAGCAGTGCTAACAAACATGAATTTCTGACACGACTTGAGATACAAGGCAAAACCGTGTGTGAAGCCATTGGAAAAAGCAAAAAAGAATCTCAACAAAACGTATCACAAATTGCTCTGCAACTGATTGATTCGAGCCCTGAATTTATTCAAAGTATTAATACAGAGACTGATACGTCTGAAAGTTCAGACCAAACTACAGAACAAAATCTCGCTCCACAAATCGACTAAACAGGAATATTCCTCCGGTAAAACTGCACGTTATTACCCAAATCGTGCAATAATCTCATCTATTTTTGTATCTTTGTAATCACGTTAATTTTCAAACTAATATAAAAAAATACGATTATGAAGAATATTCATTTTTCACAAATAATTTTTGCGCAGGCAAAAAAGTATGGCAAAAAGCCCGCTATGTACCATCGCGATAATGTTTCGGACGAATGGAGTCATATTTCATGGGCAGGATTTGGTCATCAGGTTTCTTCGTTAGCAAAATCTTTTATCGAAACGGGTATAGTTGAGCAACAACGTGTAGCTCAGTTTTCGCAAAATAAATACGAAAATTTGGTAATAGATTTTGCCTTATATACAATTCGTGCAGTAATGGTTCCAATCTATGCAACTTCAACTACCCCTCAAGTTGAATATATTGTGAATGATGCTGAAATAGAACTTATTTTTGTAGGGAATCAGGAGCAATATAATGTTGCATATGAAGTGTTGCAAAACTCAAAATTCCTGAAGAAAATTATTGTTTTCGACAAAACTGTTGTCTTTATTGACAAAGAAAGTTCAATGTATTACGCAGATTTTCTACTTATTGGTCAGGAATCAACTAAACACTTCGAAGTACAACAACGTCAAAGTGAAGCATTGGACAGTGACATGGCCTGTATTTTATACACTTCGGGTACAACAGGAAATCCTAAAGGTGCAATGCTTTTACATTCTAACTTTGATGAAGCAATTGCAGCCAATAACAAACGACTTACAAGCCTTTCTGACAAAGATGTTTCACTGGCATTTTTACCGTTATCACACGTTTTTGAACGTACCTGGTGCTATCTCTGTATATTTAATGGCATAACAACCTATATCAACGAGAATCCGATAGAAATTCAACAAACAATTAAAGATGTCCGTCCTACGTTGATGTGTGCCGTTCCACGTTTTTGGGAAAAAGTATATTCCGGCGTTCAGGAAAATATTTCAAAAATGTCGCCATTAATGCAAGGGATTGTTACGTGGGCCATTGCAATCGGAAATAAATATAATCTTGAATATCTGCGAATTAACAACAAACCTGACTTGTATTTACAACTTAGATATACATTGGCTGATAAGCTTATATTTTCGAAAGTAAAACGTACGCTTGGTATTGAAAATGCAAATATATTACCAACTGCAGGAGCAAAACTTTCTGACGAAATTCTTGTGTTTTTTCGGAGTATCGGTGTTCCTATTTTTTATGGTTATGGCTTAACTGAGTCTACAGCTACCGTTTCATGTTTTGAATATTTTGGTTTCGAAGTTGGTACTGTTGGTACTTATATAGATGAGGTTGAAGTACGAATTGGCGAAGATAATGAGATACAACTCAGAGGTAAAACAATCTTCCCCGGTTATTTTAATAAACCCGAAGCAAATGCACAAGCTTTTACTACCGACGGTTGGTTCAAAACCGGAGATGCGGGTTATTTAAAGGATAATTACATCATAATGACTGAGCGAATCAAAGATCTTTTCAAAACATCGAATGGCAAATATATTGCTCCTCAGGAAATTGAAACACGTCTCGGTGTGGACAAATTCATTGAACAGGTTGCTGTAATTGGCGATGAACGTAATTTTGTAACAGCTATTATCGCTCCTTCAATTCCGGCACTTGAAGAATATGCCAAAACCAACAAAATTCAATACGAAAGCATTGACGAGCTATTAAATTCACCTGCGATTTACGAAATGCTTTTAAACCGGATTGCATTATTACAAAAAGGAATGGCAAGTTATGAAATCATTAAAAAGTTTAGCCTTATCAAAAAAGGGTTCAGCATCGAAAGTGGCGAATTGACAAATACCCTGAAAATGCGTCGTGCAATTATCATGCAGAAATACAAATCATTAATTGACGAAATGTATAAATAAACCATCGGACTTCTTATAAATAGAACAGGCTTTCTCAGTTGAGAAAGCCTGTTCTATTTATAGGTTATTCAGACAATAATCAAATACCTGAGCCAGTCAAAGTAATTACTTTTGGAGGTGTAAGTCCACCACCGGATATAGTCAATGTAGCTGTATGAGTTCCGGTAGCAGTTGGTTTATAACTTACGGTAATATTGGTTCCTGAAGCAGCATTACTTGCATCTTTTGTCAACATTGTTACTGAAGCTGAAAACATTGCAGTATCAGTACCTGTAATTGTGAAATATAAATTATCATTCACATCCGTAGTTTTCACATTAATGGTTTTAGCATTAATGGTATTGGTCTGGGTTGCAGAGAATGAGATGCCGGAATCAATTTTTCCTACTGAAATTACCGGTGAATTAGGACCTACAGCTAACGTTCCACTTAGATTTAAATTTACTGTTGTAGCACCAGTACTGGTCAAAACCAATTGATCATTCTGAGTTCCAAGAGCTATAGGACTGTAACGAATTTGAACTGACTGGCTAACACTTCCAGATGTTGGTGCTAAAGTTAAACTTTTCCCCCACGTACTGCCGGAAGTAAGTTTAATATCAAAAACTGAGTTAGCGGGTAATGTAAGTTGAATATTATTCGTTAAAGCGGTACCAGTTACTGTAATTGTCTGTGTAGGAGCAGCTCCTCCAACGCTCATTGTAAATGCACTAACAATTCCTGCAGCGATTGTTGGACCAACAGCACCACCCATAAACTTGAATGTCATATTATTTGCAGTCATTGCAATATTTGTAAGTGGCTTATTTAAATTCGTACCAGACCAGGTTGTTGGAGTAAACGAACCTGTTGTAAATGTAGTTCCCGGAGTAGTTGTTTGTCCACTTAAAGGTTGTAAATATACACGCATATGACTGGATGCGGTCTGTGTACTACTGTTTGCATTATTTGGTCCATTACTATCCCATGCAGACTGAAGGTAATCGATATGCCATATACACATACCATCGGAAGGTATTGTTGTTAAATTACCACTAGCATCAACTGTTTGTCCTAAGTAAGTATCCCAACCGGTATGTTTGCGGTATTCTACCATAAAAAATTCAGCCGGACTTGGAGCACTTCCATTCAGATTATGAGTACTTGCAGCAATCAGATAAGCCTGATTATTTGTATTTGCAGGCACAGTAGTTCCCTGATATATAGGATTTAATGTGATATCTGCAGCCGTACTAATTTGTTGGGGAGTAAGGTATCCTAAATAGAATCTGTCCCACACTGAATATGTAGGAGGCGTACATCCACCATTCAAATAAGGACCATAATCCATCACTTCCCAAGTTTCAGTTGTTGAGATATAGGTACTGCTTCCTGATGTATTATAATAATCGGGCAAACCCAGTACGTGACCAAATTCATGACAGAATGTTCCTACACCACACATACTTGAACCTGATGTGCTTTTTAGTTCTGAAGTACACGAATAGTCATCTACTGTTTTTCCACTGTAAGAACCACTTGATTTACCGGAACTTGAGATGCTCCATCTGTGAGGCCAAATTGTATTTGCAGCACCACCTTCAGCTTCATTATAACCTGCATAATAAATAAAAACATTATCAATAACACCATTATTATCTGTATCATATGGAGCAAAGTTAAATCCTGTTGTCGCAAGAGCAGCACAAGCATCTAAAACCATTTGAGCAGGATTTTTATCATTACCACTTGTATCGTTACCTCCATAATATGCCATATTTTGTGGTAACATTACAGGACCTGCAACAACAAAATCAGGAGCAAATTTTCCGTAACTACTTGCCATGAAATAATCTTTTGCAGAACCCGTTCCGCCATTAGCACTATATCCTGATTGTGTTACAAGATTCTGAAATGCAGTCAGTGGAGTTGGAACAACAAATGATTTATCGGTAAAGTTAACTAATATCACAAGTGCTTTTGGAGAACCAATCAATGGATATGCCTTGCGGGGTTTATCAGCTCCACTTAAAAGCATCTTACTTGTTTTGGCTAAGTTTTGAACTGATTGTTTTACTGCAATTTGGTCAACTGTTTTCAAAAACTGAGTTTCCGAACTTGTTCTTTTATCAATATTTCGTGCAATAACATTACTCTCTACTAATTCACCGGTTGAATTCACAGTTGCATAGGTCAAATAACCATTTGTGTTTGATTTTAAAACATAGCCATCAACTGTTGATTGAAAATGATTAAACTCGCTACCGTGCAAACGAATTGTTAGCTGGGTACCATCGGGTTGAGTAACTGTAATAGGAAATGGAGCTGCCTTTACTGCAAAAACAGGAAGATAAGCCACTTGACAAAAAAAGGCAACAAGTGCCATTAACAATACTTTTTTAGTCATTTTAGTAATTTTTTGATTTCAATTTTAAATTTATAGTTGGCAAATGTACTTATAATATTTTATTTATGCATTTTTTGAACATTTTTTGGTAGTAATTTAATATAATTGTGAGAAATTTTCACTAGTAGAGATTACAACCTGAAAATAATTTTAAATATCTGAAAATCAATTTTATTATGTTTTAAATGACTTTTTTGACTCAAACAAACTGTCATTTTGACTAATATAAACTGTCATTTTGGCTCAAATAATCTGTCATTTTGACACTTATAATACTGATTAGCAATTATATAATAACATATAATAGGTTTGGCATTTTGTTTGAATATTGTATTTAGAACAAAATAACTTATTTATTAATTTTTAAAGTATAGGAGGATTTAATTATGTCACTTGTTAGATTTTCAAATCAGCTACCATCAATGTTTGATCGTTTATTTGAAGGCGATTTATTCGATTGGTCAAACCGTAACTTTTCAGTTACTAACACAACACTACCATCAGTTAATATCAAAGAAAATACTGATGCATTTACGGTTGAGGTTGCAGCTCCGGGTTTTGAAAAAGGTGATTTCAAGTTGGAGTTGAATCACGATTTACTGACTATTTCATCTGAAAAGAAAGTGGAAAGTGAAACAAAAGATGGAGAACAATTCACTAAACGCGAATTCAGTTATCAGTCGTTCAGCCGCTCATTCACTCTACCTCAAACCACTGATGGTGAGAGAATTGAAGCCAGTTATGATAATGGAATTCTGAAGGTTAGTATACCAAAAAAGGAAGAAGCAAAGCCTAAACCGGCAAGAACAATTGAAATTCAATAATTAGCCTGTGCAATTGCGGCAAATTTGAAACTGCTTCCGGTTTCTGAGAATACTTCCTCTGAAACCGGAGGCTTTTTTATTTTGATAGCAGTCTGTGTATGCCGATTCTTTAATATTTCCAAAAGAAAATTCAGACATTTTATCGTAACAGCATGGCAAAACTTCACCACCGGCATTTATTACTCCGCCACTTAACAAACGAAAACATCGATTCGGTTGACTGCCTTTAATTCGGTAAGTTCCGATTTTTGTTTTTTTATATCTTGAAAAACGGGATATAGAAGTCATTCGTTCATTACCATTTTCGAAATCATAGTGTTGTGCAGATTTAAAAACCAACCTATCAACATCCAATTCAGCAGCAATTCGACGCATTTCTCCTATTTGATGTTCATTCGTTCTCAACACCAGAAACTGAATTTCAATTATTGGAGTTATTGACTTAAATTCATTTTTCCAAAAATTAACATGCTGTATTCCGGCTAAAGCTTTATCAAGTTCGCCACCTACTCTGTATTTCTCATAAGTCTCCTGAGTTGTTCCATCGATAGAAACAATCAATTTTTCAAGCCCGGATTGCACAATCAGTTTGGCATTGTTTTTGGTAAGTAATTGACCATTAGTAGATGTTGAGGTAAAAATTCCGGAATTATGAGCATATTTTATTAATTCAGGTAGTTGTTTGTTTAATAACGGCTCTCCCTGAAAATATAAAAGTAAATGTATAAGGGTAGGTTTATGCTCATCAACTATTTTTTTGTAAAGATCAAAATCTATATTGTTCTTTTTTGTTTTGGAAATTGGAGTGTTTCCGACTGGACATTCGGGGCACTGCAAATTACAATAATTTGCAACTTCAACCGACAAGAAATAGGGCAAACTTTTACCTATTCTATTTTTTCCTATAGCTGCAAACATATAGGAAAGTCCTACAGAACAAATATTTAATAGCTTTTTAAATGTAAGATATTTGAAAATATGTACTGCGAATTTCAGTTTGCTTAATATTTTTCTCATTATAAGCCTATTTATTTGATTTAATGAGCATTAGTAAATAATTTCAAGATGAAATAAAGTATCGAACAAAAAGATGTCAAAATCGGAGTGTAAAGTAATGTAATTTCACTCAAAAATTGTATCTTTGCGCCAAAATAAGAAGAAAATAAATTATCACTTAAAATAAAAATTAAAAACGTATGAAAAAGCAATTATTATTATCGCTAACAATGGTTATTGCATTGATTTTGAGCTCATGTGGCAAAGATCTTACTGCTTTAGATCCCAGCTTATTTAAATGTAATCCAAACCCTCTCGAAGTAAAAGCGGGCAAGGTGAATGCAACCGTTACAGGAACATTCCCGGTTAAGTATTTCAACAAGAAAGCTGTTGTAACCGTAACTCCTGTTTTGAAATTTGAAGGAAAACAAGTAAAAGGAGAATCTGTAAATTTTCAGGGTGAAAAAGTAAAAGGTAATGATAAAGTGATCGAATTTAAAGTTGGTGGCACTTACAGCATGAAAGTTTCTTTCGACTATGTACCTGAAATGGCTAAGTCTGAACTATTTCTCGAATTCAATATCGTCCAGGGCAAAAAAACTTACCAGATTCCCGGTGTAAAAGTTGCTGATGGGGTTATTGCAACTTCTCAATCAGTATCGTTGAACAGCACCGAAATGACTTCGGTTTATTTGACAGATAAATTTCAACGAGTAATTCAGGAAAAACAAGATGCTGACATCATGTTCCTGATTCAAGAGTCAAAACTTCGGAAAGCTGAAACAAGTTCAGCAGATGTAGTTGCTTTAACCAAGAAAATTAAAGCAGTAAGCGAAACAGCAAATCAAAAAGTTGCTTCATTTGAAGTTTCCGGTTATGCATCTCCCGACGGTTCGCTGAAATTAAACACCAATTTGGCTGAAAAACGCGAAGAAGTAACTGTTGATTTCCTGAACAAAGAATTCAAAAAACTGAAAGCAGGTCTGAAAATAGATACAAAATTTACAGCTGAAGACTGGGAAGGATTCCAAAAATTAATGGAAAGTTCTAACATCCAGGACAAGCAATTGATTTTAAGAGTACTTACAATGTATACAGACCCTGAACAACGTGAACGTGAAATCAAAAATTTATCTGTAACATTTAAATCAATCTCTGAAGAAATTCTTCCAAAATTACGTCGTTCGCGTTTAAAATTGACTGTTGATGTAACCGGGAAATCTGACGTGGAAATTTCAAAACTCGCAAAAGAAGATGCTTCTAAATTATCTGTAGAAGAATTGATTTATGCTGGTAGCCTGACCACTGATTTAGGTGAGAAAGCTGCTATTTATCAGAAAGCTACAGAACTTTATCCAACAGATGCAAGAGGTTTCAACAATCTTGGTGCTGTAAAATTACAACAGGGTAATGCGGCAGATGCTTCACGCTACATTTCAAAAGCTCTTGAAATTGACCCAAAATCTGCAGATATTAATTTCAATGCAGCTATAGCTTCATTGGCAAAAGGAGATTTGACTAAAGCTGAAGAATTGTTTGGAAAAGCTGCAGGCACAAGCGGTAATGCAGGTGAAGGTTTAGGTTCTATTTATGCTGTCAAAGGAGATTATTCAAAATCAAAAACATATTTTGGTTCAACTGCATCAAATAACGCAGCGTTAGTACAAATTTTAAATGCTGACTACTCTACTGCACGTAATACTTTATCGTCAGTTCAACGACCAAATGCAATGACTTCATATCTTGGAGCTGTTATAGGTGCTCGTACAAACGACCGTGACGCTGTTTACAGCAGCCTGAAAGCTGCAATTAAGAAAGACAACTCTTTAGCAGCAAAAGCACAGAAGGATATTGAATTTGCAAAATATGCAGCCGATGCAGATTTTCTTTCAATTGTGAAATAAAATAAGTAAGAATAAAATACAAAAAATCCGATGCATGTATTGTATCGGATTTTTTATGCCTAAATGGCAGATGTTTTGGTTTGGTTCGGTTTTTGACTGAATTAAAAAAAATAAGCATTATTTTAAAATAACATTTTCATTTTCGGGCATTTAGCAGTATATTTGTGTCCGTTTTTAATAAATAAAAAATTCATGACCATAAGTAATAACGAACAAATTGTTAGTAAAATTGTTGAAGGAATACAAGAACGTAAGGGTAAGAATATTGTGGTTGTAAATCTGAACAAACTCAAAGAAGCACCTTGTAGCTACTTTGTAATCTGCGAAGGTGATTCGAACACACACGTAAACTCGGTTGCACACTCCATAAAAGATTGGGTTCAGGAAAAAATCAAAGTAAAACCGTATGCCACAGATGGTTTCGAAAACTGTGAATGGATAGCCATGGATTATGGTCAGATTATCGTTCATGTTTTTCAACGCGCAACCAGAGCATACTACGACATTGAACATTTGTGGTCGGATGCTGATATAAAAATTCTGGAAGATTTACTCTGATTTCTGAATAATAAAATATTAATAAACTTTTGATTAACAATAATTTAGATTAATGGAAAACAATAATAATCCTCTTCCAAAACCCGGAAAATCTGCTGGGAAAACACCTAAGTTCAATATTACATGGATTTACGGCATCATTATCTTTTTTCTTGTAGCATCCTATTTCTTCAAAGAAAATATACCAACCGTACCGGTACCATTTACTACCTTTAAAGAATATGTCCGTCAGGGCATGGTTTCGAAGGTAAATGTGTACAGCTCAAAAAACGAGTTAGAAGCACAGATGATAAATTATGTTCAAACAGTAAATGACACAGCTTCGTTGCGCAGAACATTTGGAGAAAACTATAAATCATTTGTTCATAATCAGAAATCACTGATGGATTCTCTTACAAAAAAGGATAATCAGATGATGAAGAAGATATTTGGTGATAAATATGAAGTTTATTCCAAAGAGCGAACTATTTCTGTTAGTGTTCCTGCGGAAGAGTTTTCTCGTTTCAATCAATCGGTTGAAGATAAACTGGGAATTAAAGTGGGCGTTGAATACAAAGACAGCCGCAACTATATGGATATATTTATATCCGTTATTTTGCCGGTTCTTTTAATGGTTTTCCTCTTTGTTTTCCTTACCCGACGTATGTCAGGTATGGGTGGAGGTGCCGGCGGTGGAGGCGGTATTTTCAATGTTGGTAAATCAAAAGCGCAACTTTTTGACAAAGGTGATACATCCAATAAAATAACATTTAAAGATGTGGCGGGTTTGGCAGAAGCTAAACAGGAAATCGAAGAAATTGTAGCTTTCCTGAAAAATCCTTCAAAATATACTGAACTTGGTGGTAAAATTCCAAAGGGTGCCTTACTTGTAGGCCCTCCCGGAACAGGTAAAACATTGCTGGCCAAGGCAGTAGCGGGTGAAGCCGATGTTCCGTTCTTCTCTATGTCAGGTTCTGATTTCGTCGAAATGTTTGTTGGGGTCGGAGCTTCGCGTGTACGAGATTTATTCCGTCAGGCTAAGGAAAAAGCACCTTGTATCATTTTTATTGACGAAATTGACGCTGTGGGTCGTGCACGTGGCAAAAACCCGAATATGGGAAGTAACGATGAACGCGAAAACACATTAAATCAGTTATTGACCGAAATGGATGGATTTGGTTCAAATAGCGGGGTAATTATTCTTGCTGCCACCAACCGTGCTGATATTCTGGATAAAGCATTGCTTCGTGCCGGACGTTTCGACCGTCAGATTCATGTTGATCTACCGGATGTAAACGAACGCAAACAGATTTTCAATGTACATCTTCGCCCGATAAAAATTAATGATACGGTTGATGTAAACTTCCTGGCACGTCAGACACCCGGATTCTCAGGCGCTGACATTGCTAATGTTTGTAACGAATCGGCATTAATTGCTGCCCGTAAGAATAAAACTTTTGTTGAAAAACAGGATTTTCTTGATGCTGTGGATAGAATTGTCGGTGGTTTGGAAAAGAAAAATAAGATTACCACTATTTCCGAGAAGAAATCAATAGCATACCATGAAGCCGGTCATGCTACAATCAGTTGGATGACAGAACATGCAAATCCGTTGGTAAAAGTAACTATCGTTCCACGCGGAGAAGCGCTCGGTGCAGCATGGTACTTGCCCGAAGAACGTCAGTTGACTGCACGTGAGCATATGTTGGATGAAATGTGCTCAACGTTAGGTGGTCGTGCTGCTGAAGAAATTTTCCTTAAACAAATGTCAACCGGCGCTATCAACGACCTTGAACGGGTTACCAAACGTGCTTATGCTATGGTAGCCTACTATGGAATGAGTGATAAATTGCCAAACATGAGTTATTACGACTCAACCGGAAATTCAGATTATGGATTCACCAAACCTTACAGCGAAAAGACAGCTGAGCTTATTGATGCAGAAGCAAAAGATATAGTTGCAAAGGAATATGAACGTGCTAAAAAGATTTTGAAAAAGAATGCGAAAGGTCACAATCAGTTAGCTGAATTGTTGATTGAAAAAGAAGTGATTTTTGCTGAAGATCTTGAAAATATATTTGGAAAACGTCCATGGACTTCGCGCAGCGACGAATTAATGGCTCAGAATGGAAATTCAGATTTACTGGAAGAAGTTTTGATTGAACCGGAAGAAGCCGCCCTGCCCGAAAATACAGCAGAAGAAAATTCAACCAAAACAGAAGAAAATGTCGGATAATTCCCGTCAGCATATATTAAACAAAATAGCAGCAGTTCGCCCTACAAGGATTGCTGCTGTTTCTGTTCAACCGATTGACGAATTGGAGATACACAAACCAATATTTCCTGACGCTGTCAGCTGCTTTAAAACAGAACTAGAAGCCATTAATGGCCAATGCATTTTGTGTAAAAACGAATCGGATGTTGCGCTAAAAATCAAAGATTTTCTTGACTCAAAAGGACTTTCAAGTATTTATTGCCGCGACTCGGTCATAGCCAAAACTCTTTCAAAAGCAGGAATTACACATACAAACAATCCCGATAATTTCGAAGAAATGCAGGCAGGAATTACCGGGTGTGAGTTACTGGTTGCACGTACGGGTAGTGTGATTGTTACTTCATCAACAGAATCAGGAAGGCAGATGACTGTTTTCCCACCCATACATATTGTCATTGCCAACACTTCACAACTTGTCGATTTTCTCACTGATGCTTTTGTTACTCTAAAAAACAAATACGGAACGAGGTTCCCATCAACGATTTCCACCATTACCGGTCCAAGCCGTACAGCCGACATTGAAAAAACCCTCGTACTTGGTGCTCACGGACCAAAAGAATTTATAGTTTTCCTTTCCAAAAACTAAAGTTTTGCTATCTTTGTGGCATAAAACCTATTTGGAGGTTTCCTTCTTGTATCTGTCATCCATATTTCTTGCATACTATGAATAACTTTGTGAAACGAAGCCTGAGTGGAGCTATTTTCGTGATACTTGTTGTAGGCTCAATTTTGTTAGGACAAACCACCTTTGCATTGTTTTTTACTATTATTTGCGGATGGTCTGTATTGGAATTTCATAAATTAACCAATGACCAGCCCGATTTTAAAGCAAATTACAGATTATCTATCTCGTCAGCAGTATTATTGTTTGCATGTTCATTTATCGATGCTTCAGGAATTGTTCATTTTCCGGTTTTCTCTTTGTATGGTTTATTTTTCATTCTTGTCGTTATTTCCGAACTATTTTTAAAGAAACAAAACCCTGTACATAATTGGGCTTATTTTGTTCTTGGTCAGATATTTATTGCACTGCCCTTTTCAATGTTGAATTACATAATTTTTATTCACGGTTTTCAGCCACTTATTTTACTTGCAGTTTTCGTTACTATATGGGTTAACGACACCGGTGCTTATCTGGTAGGGATTACTCTTGGAAAACATCGACTTTTCGAACGGATTTCTCCAAAAAAATCGTGGGAAGGTTTCTTCGGAGGAGCATTTTTCGCATTGATTTCAGGATATATATTTTCTCTGATTATTAAAGATATAAGCCTGATAAACTGGCTTATTTTCTCTGAGATTATAGTGATTTTCGGAACTTTTGGCGATTTAACTGAATCGTTACTTAAACGTACCCTCAATGTGAAAGATTCCGGAAATGTGATTCCAGGACATGGAGGTTTACTCGACCGTTTCGATAGCATGTTACTTGCCGCACCTGCTGTTTATATTTTTTTGAGTATACTTTATAGTTAGTAGAGAAAAATACGAATAAATCATAAACGGTAAGCAGTAAATACATCAATGAATCAACTAATCAACGAATAACCAATCAACTAATTAACTACAAACAAAATAAAGATGAACTACGATTTTGAAGAAATACGCTGCTATCGTGACGAGGAAGTGCATGAAGTGTTGAGTCGGTTGATTGAGGAAAAGCAGTTTATGAAAGTGCTGAGTACGGTGTATCCTTTGCTTCCTAAGGAAGTTATCAAACAACGATTACTTTCATTTCATGCCAATTATGATTTTCAGACAGATATGGTTTATCCATTTCTGCAATACCTTGAAGCTAATATGACTAAAGGTATTAAGTTGCTTGGACTTGATAAAACTGACAAATCAAAACCTTATCTTTACATATCCAACCACCGCGACATTATACTGGACTCTGCATTTTTATGTGGCAAACTGATTGAACAAAAAATGAATACAGTGGAAATTGCCATTGGTGATAACCTGCTTATTTTTCCCTGGATTGAAGATTTGGTGCGGGTAAACAAAAGCTTTATTGTGAAACGCGGACTTAGTGCCCGTCAGGTTCTTGAAAGTTCGCAGCGACTATCAGCATACATTCACTACACCATCAACGAGAAACAACAATCTATCTGGATTGCACAACGTGAAGGACGTGCCAAAGACTCCAACGACCGCACTCAGGAAAGTTTGTTGAAAATGTTCAATATGTACGGAAAAGGTAGTTTCATTGAAAATATTTCGGAACTGAATATCTGTCCGCTAAGCATTTCGTATGAATACGACCCATGCGATTTTCTGAAAGCCAAAGAATTATACCAACGCCATCTTAATCCTGATTTCAAAAAACATCCAATGGATGATTTGTTGAATATGCAAACAGGCGTGATGGGATATAAAGGACGGGTAGTTTATCAACTTACGGGTGAAATTCAGAAGGAACTTAAAGATATTGCCACTCAAACCGGCAATAAAAACGAACAGATAAAACTCACAGCAGAACTGATTGACCGTCGGATTCATTCCGGATATACTATTTACGCCATAAACAAAGTGGCTTATGATTTACTGCATCGCACCAATCGCTTTGAGAAGGATTATACCACCATGGAAAAACTTGATTTCGAGCGCTATCTGTCACTGCAAATTGCCAAGATAGAATTGCCTGATAAAGATGAAGATTTTCTGATGACCCGATTGCTCGAAATGTATGCGAATCCGTTGATTAATCAGTTGGTAGCCAAATAATAACATCAAAAAAACCCGTTCAAATTTGAACGGGTTTTTTTGATGTTTGAAACAGAAACTTCTGAATTATCGTTTTGTATCTCCAAGAATCTTATAAGAAATTCCCAACTTAATAACCGGATAAATTCCGCTCCAGCTCATTGTCTTCAAAGTTGCATTAAGTTTGTCTATAGAAACCTGATTACCTTCAGCTGTGGCTGAAAACATATTTGTACCTGTAAGGCCAACCACATACGATTTCATAAAGTATGCGCCAAATTCGAGGCTCATACACAAGCGGTTATCCCGTGAAATATTGCGACCAAATCCAAATGCGGCATACGGTGAAAGCTTTTGCTCCGGCTTTAGAGTCACACCAAGATGACCAAGATCGTCGGGAGTAAAGGTTATATCACCAATTGTTATTGGATTTGCTGATTTAAAGGTTGCCGATAAATCCATATCAGTATAAACCACCCCACCCGAAATATAAAACGATTTTCCCAGATACAGGTCAAGAATGGCAGATAATCCACCGGTTTTTATTGATGGAGTCATAGAAAGTGACTGTCCGCCAAAATCAACATTAATCGCATTATTGATAGGATATACATTTTGAATCATACTATTATCCAACTTTTCATACGACAAACGAATAGCTACATACTTGTTTAGAGCAGTTACCAAACTTGCGCCCAAACCATTTGTAGAAGCACTTACGCCCACACCTACACCAAAATAAGAACGAGGTGTTGCATTATCCTGAGCTTGTGTCATCAAAGTTGCAAAGATGCACACGAAGATTATTATTAGTTTTTTCATGTTCTTTATGTTTATCTTAGTGAATTAAAAATATTATCAGGCAATACAATATTGTATTTTACAATTACAATATTATCTGACGGGATAGGAATCGCAGGAAGTGTTACTGTGGTTGATGTTGAACCGGAATTTACAGTTGGTGTACAAGTTACAACCAGGGTATTATTTACTTTATCAACTCTCAGTTTTGCGGTTGCATTTGATGTTCCATACATTGCAAGAATATCATAATTAACTCCTAATTGTATATTTAAAGTCCCAACACCGTTTACTAAAGAATTTAACAAGTAATTAGTGGTTGCTCCTGTTGGTCTTAAATATATTGCAGCATTCGGTTTAATAACCAAATCAGGTTGAGATTTAGAACTTAAACCAATATCTGTCTTAACAATCAATGCTCCGGTAACAGGTGTAGTTGCTTTATTAATGGTTACCTCATAAGAACCACTACACAAATTCGGTACGTCTAATACGGCTGGAGTAAAGGTTACGCCCGGAGTAGAAGAAGTAAATGTGAGTTTAGCGGCTTTATTAGTTGGAGTGTTATAGAGTTGAATAAATCCATCATAAGGATCACCGGGTAATGCTGAAAAGTAATCAGTCTTGTGAAAATCCCAACTGTAAACATTAGTGGTTACAGATCCTGAAATTCTTGTTTTATCACCTTTGAAAATAATTTTAGCACCCGAATAACAAGAATTTGTGAAAAAGTCCCAATTCCAGGTACTTAAATGCTGAACTGTTTCTTCGAGTACTAAATCTGCACCAACCTTCCGGATAGTATCCATTTTTTCTAGCACCCAATCACCATTGCCATCACTCTTACTCCACATTTCAATCACATCGTTTTCTTTAATAGCAACGCCGGTTTTCGGATTAATCATCGCCGGATCTAATTTTGTTTTGATGTGTATTCCACCATTTTCAAATGTTTTTACCTCCTGATTACCGGCAGTAAGGTTTACACCAAACATACCTGCCGAAACCATTTTAATACTACTTGTAGATCCATCCGGCATTTTAGCACTTACATCTAAACCTCCGGGAATGGCAGCTTGCGCAACGCTATCTGTCGGGTTATAGAATACAACTTGTGATTTTACAGTTCCGGTCACCGGACTTCCACTAGCATCTTTAAGAATTACTCCCTGGGGAATATTCACTGTTTGTGCCCCTGAATTCAACGACTCACTAGCTGGTGTATTTAACGCTCCTAAACTTGATGTTGAAGCAAAATTTGACTTTTGGCTCACAGCTACTCCTTGAGGAGCATCGCTGATTTTAATCAAAGGAATGCTTACTATTTTAGGTTTGTTCTCCACAAAAACAACCTTTTGCGTTACATTTACATATCCGGTTAAATTAGTTGTTACATTAAATTCTACCGGATTAGTATCAAGAGTTGCAGCTAAATGTGGATCAACAACCAAATCGAGCATACCCATCATTGTTGAACAGGTAGTTGCAGATTGACCCAGATTATTGTAAACTGCTGATGCATTTTTTCCACTAACAGTTACAGTAGCAACATCGGTAATATACTGATTGGTTTTGGCATCAACAAACTCAAAATGCACTAAAGCTTTAAACTCCGGTGTTCCAACAACAAGTTTTACACTATCAAGCGAAGTTTTGAGTTTACCCAGATCTTCAGTCAGTGTACAATGTGAAAATAGCATAGGCGATAATGCCATTGCTATATAAATGATGAATTTACTTCCTTTTTTCATTTTGTTTGAATTTTAATTATTATTAGACACTACAAAATTGAACAAATAATATTAATGGATTGTTTTAAAATTATTTGTAAAATTATATAAAAAACAAGTACTTACTTAATATACAGTCACAAGGATAACATTTTTTATATTAATATTTACTATTAAAAATATTAAATATCCGAAAACAAATAATTGATAATATAAATGAGTGTTTACCTGAATTTGGAATCAATCTCTTCCTGCGACCAAACATTCATAATTTTCTTTCCGTCGTGGGTAAAATTAGGATTAGAGCAAGCAAAAAGCCGGTCAATCATATCGCTCATTTCTTCAGATGTCAATCGCTGACCAGATTTAAGTGCCGATGCTTCAGCCAGGGTAAGAGCAATAGATTCATGAATTCCTGTTTTAAGATCTAATGCTGTAGTTTTGGCTTTCTCAATTATTTCATAAAGCAAATCTACCACACTTCCTGTACCAACGTGCGATGGCACTCCATTCACAAGATAGGTATGATTCTCTGATTTTTCAAACACGAACCCAACATGCTGTAAATCAGAAATTATTTGTTCAAAAAACAAGTCTTCATCTTCACCAAGTTCGAGAACTTCAGGGAAAAGTATCTGCTGCGAAACACCGTGCATCTGCTCTATCTGACTCAAAAATAAATCGAAAAGAATACGGGTATGTGCCCGATGCTGATCAATCATCAATAATCCGGACTTTATTCCGGTAAGTATATATCGGTTTTTATATTGAAAATTGTCAGTTTTTGACTCGATATTTTCAATAACCTGCTGCTGTTGTTCGTAACTGAAAGCTGTTATAGCTGCAGATTCAGTATTTATTTCGAAATTTTCACCGGATGGAATTGTGGCTTGCTTTTCAAAACCACCATACAATTTCTCCCAATCAAGTTCAGGTCGTTTGTAACTTGTATTTCCGAATGGATTATAATCCGGATTGAAATTAGTCTGTGGAGGTTTTATATTTTGTAAATTCCCCTGAACAGGCATATCCAAAGCACCTTCCTGATCAAAATCGATGGAAGGAATCACGTTGAATTTACCCAGTGATTCCTTTACAGTTGCTGAAAGTATGGACCAGACAGCCTGTTCATTTTCAAATTTTATTTCGGTTTTGGTAGGATGTATATTAATGTCGATAGTTTGTGGGTCGACCTCAAAACAAATGAAATAATTTGGACTGTCTGATGCCTGTATCATTTGGTTGTATGCCAGCATCACCGCTTTATGAAAATACGGGTGTCGCATATAGCGTCCATTTACAAAGAAATACTGATTTGCCGATTTCTGAGCATATTCAGGTTTTCCTACAAAGCCCTGAATCTGAACCAGATTTGTTGAAGTTTCTATCGGAAGTAATTGTTGCTGAATACGTTTCTTACTATTCTTACCAAATATATTTTCAATCCGGGTTTTAAAATTTCCTGCTGGAAGCTGATAAACCTCTTCATCTCCATCGAAAAATGAAAAGGTAATATCAGGATAAATCAGGGCAATACGATAAAACTCATTCAGAACATGACTTTTCTCGACATTATCGCTTTTAAGAAAACGTCGTCGGGCAGGAACATTAAAAAACAGATTCTTAACCTGAAACGAAGTCCCAACAGTGCATTGTACGGCTTCCTGTTTGAAAACACGAGTTCCTGCAACTTCTACAAGCACTCCTAATTCATCTTCAGACCTGCGTGTACGTAATTCAACCTGTGCCACAGCTGCAATAGAAGCCAGCGCTTCGCCCCGAAAACCCATAGTGCGAATAGAAAATAAATCATCTGCACTTTTAATTTTTGAAGTAGCATGGCGCTCAAAAGCCATACGGGCATCGGTTTCGCTCATTCCTTTACCGTTGTCAATCACCTGAATAAGTGTCCGACCGGCATCTTTTATTACAATTTGTATATTGGTTGCACCAGCATCGATAGAATTTTCAACCAACTCCTTTATTACGGAAGCAGGTCGTTGAATCACTTCACCGGCTGCAATCTGATTTGCTACCGAATCGGGTAATAGATGTATAATATCGCTCATTAAAAAAATCCTTGTTTAGAGTTAAGTGTTTAACGTTTAGAATTGTTTTTTATAATCTTAAAAAGATTTCAATCGTTCCGTCAGTTCAAGTGCCAACACTGATTTTTGTTTCATTCCCTGCTGAACATCTTTCACAAAACTATGATCATCGAAAGTTCCTCGTGTTGCTTCAAAATCTGCATTACGTATTAGTTCGTCACCGTCCAACCCAAAACCTACACGCGAAATACTACTGAATTCCTTTTTTGCATCTCTCAAAATAAGGTCATCAAAAGTCAAACCTGCCTTTTCCCAGGCAGTCAATACATCAATTAAATCTTTAGCATTAATATTCTGTACAGGTTTCCCGAGTTTTTTACTCAGAATTTCCGTTGTCAGATTCCACGAAAATTCATCGTAATTAGCGTGGATTGTTTCAAAAGCTACATTAATATTGTCTATGTTTATATTTTCGGTTTTAATGCGTTGCATTAATTTTTCAATTTCCGATTTGGGAGCAAACAGACCAGCCATATCCATCCATTCAGCTTTTCCGACATCCGATGTTGTAGAAAACAACGATTCAATTGAATTGATATCAGAAGAATTCATTCTTTTTATCAGTACATTACCCAGAAATACTGAAACAGCCATTTCATAGAGTTCAATGCCTTTTTTTATTGACGACCGTTTAATCTTGCAGTTCTGATACCAAACAAACGAAGCAGTTTCATCCATATTTTTCAGCAAACTGCTCAGAACCTCGATGCCTTTTAATGCTTTATTAATGGTATAGGGCGATAGAAAATCGAAACAAATCAAATCAAGGTGATTAGTTCCTTTGCGCAAATCACGTTTAGGCCATTTCTGAACATCACGAATCGTTCCGGCACTGTGAAGATTGATTCCCGGAAGTAAAGTGCTTTCTCCATTATTCTCAATCAGATAGGAAAATGGCAAATCTGAAATGTCCGGATTTCCTTTGTGACTACCCAATACAACCGAAAATGCTCCAATTCTGGCAGGCCACATAATATATGATCCACTTGAAGTTTTTACTCCGCGCTCGGTAACTCCCTGATGAACCGGACCAAGCTTGTACATATGATTGCTGAAATTCGTTCCACTGCCTGCATTCATAAATGAATACATAGCAGTGAGCATTAAGGTGGATTTATGGTGTGTTACTGTATACGGACCGGCAAAAACTGAAACTGCTTCACCGTGAAGTCCCTGACAGTTTGCAAAAAACAGCGAATCAATAGCCGAAAATTGCTTACCAATCATTACTCCTTGTCCAACGAAGCATCGGGTAAGCATTGCACCATCGGTTACACTACTCCCCGACTGAATTATGAAATCATTACACTGAACGTCATACCCTACAACAGTTGGTGACTCCTTTGTACTCACTATCGTACCATTTTCTAAAAAGGTCACTCCCTCAAGTTTAGCGAAACTACCAACAGAAATATTTTTCAACGAACCACAATTTATTATTATGGTATTGTATCCAATCTTTCCCTTTTCGGATTTCTTCGTGTTTACAAAATCTGAAATTAATTTTTCTGATTTCTGGATAAACTCTGTGTCGTGACGACTCAAAATTAATGCATATGCGAACTGAGAACTTAGATTTTCGAAGGCAGAAACTTCGCGTCCGCCACTTTCAATCATGGTTGCAACTTTTACCCCGTTACCAAAGGAAGACAAGCCATCTACCATCATTAAATCTACATTTTCAATATAGGCTTCGTCAGCTATTTCGTAATTTGCTATGTAATTTTTTATTTTGTCGATGTACACATCGTTACCGATAGTACAATTATGCAAAACAGAATTGAACACACCCGAATGTTTTTTCAAACCTCCTTCTTTTTGGAAAACTTTTTGGAAACTTCCGAGAAAAATATTTCCGGAAAAGTGAACATTAGAAACAAAGTCGGGTGAAAAGTTGTCAACTACCATTACTTGTTTCCAGTTCTCTGCAGAACATCCATAAACAGTAAGAGTTGCAATTTCTTTATCAGTGAGTTGGCGGAATTGTGGCATAAGTATGCTATTTAATCATTTCTGAATCAATCTTCTATGTCGGTGTATTTTTGAAAAAGGAAATCATTATAGGGATAACGTTCTACATGAATAGCTTTTATCTTTTGGTACATTAATTCCTTAAGTTGGTCGATATTGAGCTTTTGTCGGGCAGAAATAAAGATACAATTGTCATGCATTTTGTTCATCCATGTTTTCTGAAGTTCTTCAAGACTGACATTTTCACGTTTTACAGGAGCAAGATCAAATTCTTCTTTCGGTGTATATGTAAAAGCATCCATTTTATTAAACACCAGAATGACCGGTTTTTCATTCGGATCAATATCCTTAAGTGTTTGATTTACAATCTCAATCTGTTCTTCAAAGTTTGAGTGTGACACGTCCACCACATGCAAAAGTAAATCAGCTTCACGTACTTCGTCGAGCGTGGATTTAAACGACTGAACCAAATGATGCGGCAATTTCCGGATAAATCCAACTGTATCCGAAAGCAGGAAAGGAAGATTTTCAATTATCACCTTCCGCACCGTGGTATCAAGTGTTGCAAACAATTTATTTTCTGCGAAAATATCTGATTTACTAAGCAGATTCATTAACGTGGATTTTCCCACGTTGGTATATCCAACCAGTGCCACACGAACCATTTTACCTCGATTCTTGCGCTGAGTAGACATTTGCTGGTCAATATCTTTCAGATTTTGTTTCAGCAAAGCTATTTTTGTCAGGATAATCCTGCGGTCGGTTTCAATCTGTGTTTCACCCGGCCCACGCATTCCGATACCACCCTGCTGTCGTTCGAGGTGAGTCCAGAGTCGGGTCAACCTTGGCAGAGTGTATTGAAGTTGAGCAAGTTCGACCTGCGTTTTGGCACTGGCGGTCTGAGCGCGCTTGGCAAAAATATCCAGAATCAGACTCGTTCTGTCGAGAATCAACACTTTCAGTTCCGCTTCAATATTCCGTAATTGTTTGGGCGACAATTCGTCATCAAAAATCACAACTCCTATATCATTTTCATCAACAAAAGTCTTGATTTCTATCAGTTTACCCGGACCGACATAAGTTTTTGGATTCGGATATTCAAGTCGTTGAAAAAACAATTTTTCGGGTGATGCACCAGCTGTTTCAGCAAGGAATGCAAGTTCATCCAAATACTCACGCGCCTTTTCTTCGGTCTGGATTTGTGTGATTACTCCCACTAATACGGCTTTTTCTTCGTATATTTCAGTCTTCATCTGTTTTGGGTTTCTTGTTTTATATTCGATTCTTTTTACCAAATACAAAACAAAAATACTACTAATTTTATTAATCACGGCATTTTCACAGGTCTAAAACAAGTCTTAAAACTCAAATTAGCGGAAAAGGAATAAAAAGTTGATTGAAAAAATATGAAATTCAGGTTTTTTCCGTTTAGAGTGATATAATTTTAAATTTTTCACTTATCCAGTCGGCGAAATTAATGTATCTTTGACTGATTTTTTGAAAATTGACAGAAATTTATTTCCAAAAACCGACCGATTATACATTTGTTGTTGTAATGATTAAAAAATATTTTGTTTTAACATACCTGATAATCTTCTCACTATCTGCTTATTCGCAAGCCGGAACAGGAGTTTATCAGTTTCTCGAGCTTCCTGTTTCTTCACGCCTTGCCGCTTTGGGCAGCTACAATGTTTCTATTCACGACAATGATATCAATTTCGGATTTATCAATCCTTCCCTGCTTTCTTCGGAAACAAATAATTGCATTGGTCTGAATATGTCATCTTACCTGGCTGATATTAAATTTGGTTCGGCAATTTATGGTAAGAATATTGACAAAAATAATTATTTAGCAGTTGGTATTCAATATGTTGACTATGGCAAATTCAAATATGCAGATGAAACCAACAGTCAAACTGACGATCAGTATTTTACTGCTAAAGATATGGCATTGAATATCATATATGCCCGTCCTTTAAGCAAGACGATTACCGTAGGTGCAACGTTGAAACCGATATATTCTGTTTATGAAACCTACACCAGCATTGGAATAGCAATGGATGCCGGGATAAGTTACAACGATGATGCTCATAATTTTTCTGCCGGACTGGTTTTCAGAAACATGGGTACACAACTTAAAGGATATTATTCCGACGAGGGCGGACAACACATTGAACCTATACCATTTAATATTCAGCTTGGAGTTACCAAAAAGCTGGCATATGCACCGCTGCGATTCTCGCTTACCCTGCAGAATCTTCAAAACTGGGATATGAATTATCAGTCGACGAATCAACCAACAACCACACTGACAAACACTATCACGAATACAACTTCTTCAATTACATCAAGAAAAATAGAATTTTTTGATATGGCTTTTCGTCATGTGATTCTGGCTGCCGAGTTCGTTCCATCCAAAAACTTTTATATTACGCTGGCCTACAACGACCGTCGTGCTCAGGAATTGTCGATGAACGGTTTCAAAAGTTCTGCCGGATTCTCGTTTGGCGGTGGAATTAAACTATACAAATTCCATGTCGGTTTCGGTACTACCCAATTCCAGGCCGGTACAGCATCGTATCAGTTCTCTATAACTACTGCATTAAATGAATTCAGGTTGTGATTTTGTTGATTTGTTGAAAAGTTTAAAAATGAAAAAAATTACAGTTGCAATAGATGGGTTTTCGTCTTGTGGTAAAAGCACGATGGCTAAGGAACTTGCGCGTGAAGCCGGTTATATTTATGTTGATTCAGGTGCCATGTACCGGGCTGTTTCACTGTTTTGCATTCAGAATGGCTGGATGACCGATACAGATATTAATGTACCCGAACTCGAAAAACATATTGGAGCCATTCGTATTGGCTTTAAAACCAATGCCGAAGGGAAATCCGATACATACCTGAACGATAAAAACGTTGAAAATGAAATCCGCACCCTCGAAGTAGCCAACGGTGCAAGCCGTGTAAGTACGTTGGGATTTGTGCGCCGTGAACTTGTTCGCCAGCAGCAACTTATGGGTACAAAAAAAGGAATCGTGATGGATGGCCGTGATATCGGAACAGTGGTTTTCCCAAGCGCCGAACTAAAGATATTTCTTACAGCATCACCCGAAATTCGTGCCAAAAGAAGGTTAGATGAAATGGCTGCCAAGGGCGAAACTGCTGATTACGAATCAGTTCTTGCCAATGTGAAAGAGCGTGACGACCGCGACCAGAACCGCGATGAAAGTCCCTTAAGAAAAGCTGATGATGCCGTAGTTATTGACAATTCCAACCTTAGCCGCGAAGAACAGCGGGAAATTCTACGAACATTGTTCGACAAAAAAACGTTAGAATAATTTACAATTTATTCATTTACCATTTACGATTTAAATTTGCATTAATTTATCAAGTCGCTTTTGTAAATCGGGTATCGTAAATCTAAAATTAAAATTATGCTAAATATTGAAATCGATAATAAATCCGGTTTTTGCTTTGGTGTGGTAAAAGCCATATCGAAAGCGGAAGAAGAGCTTGCCAAAGGCGAAACACTCTATTGTCTGGGCGATATTGTACATAACGGACAGGAAGTGGAACGGTTAGCAGGATTGGGTCTGATAACCATAAATCATGAGCAATTTAAAAATCTGCACGATGCTAAGGTATTGTTGCGTGCACATGGAGAGCCACCAAGCACCTACGAAATTGCCCGCCAAAATAATATAACCCTGATTGATGCTTCATGTCCTGTAGTATTGAAACTACAGACGCGTGTAAAAAATGCCTACGAAACACTGCCCTCGCCTGATACACAAATTGTTATTTTCGGGCATATCGGCCACCCGGAAGTAAACGGGCTAGTGGGACAAACCAACGAAAAAGCCATTGTTATAGAAAACGAGGATGATTTGCATAAAGTAAACCTGAACAAACCTATCCGACTGTTTTCGCAAACCACAAAATCGCTGGATGGTTACAATCACCTTATTTCAACCATTTCCGATATAAAAAAAGAAGATGTTACATTCGAATATACCGACACTATTTGCCGTCAGGTTGCTAACAGAATGCCAAATATGACTATCTTTGCGCAGCAAAATGATATCATCGTTTTTGTGGGCGGACAGAAAAGTTCCAATGCCAAAGTTTTGTTTGAGCATTGTAAAACTCAGAATCCAAACACTTACTTTGTATCTGAAGCTGAGGAAGTTGAGAGTCTGAGTATCGATTTTACAAAAAAAATCGGAATTTGTGGAGCAACCTCAACACCCCGCTGGGCTATGGATGCCGTTCAGAACAAATTGATAGAACTTGCAGCAAAACAGGGTATAGAATAAAGGTATTTTCAAACTAAGTAGTTTAAAATATCTAATGTTATATTCCTACCACAATAGAACACATAGAAAATGGGAATAAAAAGACTTAGTTCACATAGTAAAAGTATCTGACGATACTTTTGCACAGTTTGAAATTATCCCGAAATTCGGGATAATGCTATGTGATCTTAGTCTTATTCTTTAACTCAAAACTATTGAAAACTATGTGACGAAAAACATATCAATAATAAATACCATTTACTTATAGGATTGGTTGTAACAAAAAAGTTTTCAAAATGAAGTACGAAATTAAATGTATCGGAGTGCTCACTTCAGGAGGTGATGCTCCGGGAATGAATGCTGCCATTCGCTCGGTGACACGTGCAGCTATTTTTAACGGCATCCGCGTAAAAGCTATTTACAGAGGCTACAAAGGTCTGATAACCGGCGAGATCAAGGAATTTCAGACACAGAATGTAAGCAATATCATTCAGCAGGGCGGAACTATTCTGAAAAGTGCCCGCTGTGCAGAATTTCGTACTCCCGAAGGCCGTAAAGAGGCTTACGAGAACATGAAAAAGGAGGAAATCGACGCGTTGGTGGTAATTGGCGGTGATGGAACCTTTACCGGAGCACGAATTTTTGCCCAGGAATATAATGTGCCTATCGTGGGACTTCCCGGAACGATTGACAATGATTTATACGGAACTGATTCGACCATTGGTTACGACACCGCACTGAACACCATTATCGAAGCCGTGGATAAAATCCGCGATACAGCTTCGTCTCACGAGCGCCTGTTTTTTATCGAAGTAATGGGACGCGATGCCGGTTTCCTTGCATTGAACAGCGCGCTGGCTTCAGGGGCTGAAGCTGCAATTATCCCCGAACGCGAAACACAGGTGGATCAATTGGAGGAACTTATCAGCAACGGTTTCCGTAAATCGAAAAACAGCAGTATTGTATTGGTTGCCGAAAGCGATATCACCGGTGGTGCTAACGGACTGGCTGAACGTATGAAAAACGAACATCCCGAATACGATGTGCGTGTTACTATCCTCGGTCACATTCAGCGTGGTGGTTCACCTTCTGCCTACGACCGTATTCTGGCCAGTCGAATGGGGGTGGCTGCCATCGATGCCTTAATGGACGAACAACGCAGCATCATGATTGGAATCGTGAACGATGTGATTGTGCATGTTCCTTTCACCAAAGCCATTAAAGACGACAAGCCGGTAAATGAAAATCTGCTGGGCGTGTTGCAAATGCTTTCAATATAGACCCCCAACCCCTAAAGGGGAGTAAAGATATCTGCCCCAAGCCCCTAAAGGGGATGTTATTGATAAAATATAAGTTTTGAAATCAACTTCAACAAATACGCTCTTTAAGTCCCCTGTAGGGGGATTTAGGGGGCTCTCAATACTCTTCGTCTGTCTCGGAAATATCTGCCGTTCCCCCATGGCGGAAGTTGCTTTTCAGCGAATTCTGGAGCGTGAACATGCTACCAAACTTTTTACAATTGATTCTGCCGGTCTGATTGGCTATCATGCAGGGGAACTCCCCGACAGCCGTATGCGCTATCATGCCGGAAAGCGGGGCTACTCCATGACGCATCGCTCCCGCCCTTTTACCCGTTCCGACTTCGACCGTTTTGATATGATTATTGGTATGGACGACCAGAATATCAGTGGTTTACAAAATCTGGCTAACACTCTCGACGAAAAGAATAAAATTTACCGCATGACCGACTTTTGCAGGAATATTGATGCAGACCACGTTCCTGACCCCTATTATAGTGGCAATCAGGGTTTCGAAAATGTGATTGATTTGCTGGAAGATGCGTGTGAGGGATTGTTTGAAGCGGTGAGTACCCCTAACCCCTAAAGGGGAACAGAAATTACTACAATCTGTTAGCTGGAAAATGACCTTCATTGCTATACGTCTACTTTCGTATGGCATATTTATTCTCTGTTTGCTTCTAAACGCGATAAAATTGCGCAGGAACAACAGGGGTTCATTTTCAAAATGTTGTTTATTATCAGTTTCAATGAAAACTCTGTAAGAGTTTACTGTGCTTAACCCCCGGTGAGCTTGCGAACCGGGGGGTTTAATGCTAACATGCAAACGGAACTCCGTAGGAGTTCACCATCACCCTTAAAAGATATACTTCTCATCCCACTCAATGCCATGTTCATCCAGCAAAGTTCTGTATTCCTCTTCAAAAGTAATTGTATGATGATGTTCCTTCTGGTTTTTTATATAATTGATTATCATTTCCTTATCTTTGTTGCTGTAGGTTGCTGCAAAATAACCTTCCGCCCACGATTCAAATTTCGGAAACGTACCAGCTTGTTTTATCCATAAATTTGAGCCAACTTTCATGTCTTTGATTAAATCTGACATACATATTGTAGGATGTAAGTCGCACAAAATATGTACATGGTTTTCAACTCCATTAATCCGGTACAACACACCTTTGTGAGTTTTTATCACTCCCCATAAATACTTGTAGAGTTCTTCGTGATGTGCAGTGGGTAATGTATTTTTGCGCTCATAAGTGCAAAATACGATATGGAAAAGAAATTGTCTGTAACTGTTCATGTTCTTTTCTTGTTGGTCAACTCCACAAGAGTTGTGTGTTGTAATTCGGTTTTATCCCCCGGTTCGCAAGCTCACCGGGGGTTATGCACAGTCAAGGTCTACGACCTTGTTGATGATAGTCGACCACTCAATCTGCGGCAGGTCAGTTTACCAATGGTATTTTTATTCTATGTTTGCTTTTCAACGCGATTACAAATCGGCGCGAGTAGTAGAATGTTTGTTACAGTGAACACCCCTAACCCATTCGCTTGAACTCACACCGAGACCTGATGAATCCATTTATTTAATCAAACTTGTTTCTTATTTCTTTTGCTTATAAGATTTATTTTTAATCATATATCGTTGAACTTCATCAGGTATTTGGTCTTTAATTAAGCAACTATCATGTGTAGTAACAATTTTATTGTTTACCATTTTAGATCTTGTGAAAAATGCCCAATTAGTTCCTCTTTCTCTAAATAAACCTTTCACAAAAACCAATTTGTTATTGATATATTTCATTGTGTCCCATTTTTCTTCTTGATAACCTGCTCTATAATGGAAAACTATATATTTTGAAATTGAATCCATTTCTAAACCTAAAACTTCAGACAGAACTGAATTGTAAACGAATTTCTTTAGTTTGGGTGAGTAATTCCAAATCCAATACGCACATCCACCCGAACCGCAGTTATACAAAACTGTAATGTCTTTATATCCATCAAAGTTCCAATCTGTAAGTTTTATGTCAATATCAAATATATCTTTATTTGTATTTATCGTTTGAACTAACTTCCCATCAGAGTATATCTTTATCTTTTTCAATTCATGATGAGACATGTTTGTAATAAACTTAAACCCATAAAACCCAAGTTTTGGATTAATATACCCCGAAATAGAATCATTTATTATATTCTTCTTGACTTCAACAGGAGGAGTTATCTTCTTTTCAACCACTTGTTTCGGCTTTTCTTGCTTGCATGAAAAAGAAAAGATTAGTACAAGAAATAGAAATTTGAATTGTTTCATAACGGATGTTTTGATTCTAATTGTTTGAAATTTAGACTTTAACAATTGATTCTAAAAGTAAACCTATTATTTCCTTCTAAAAACCCCATTCTTGAGTTTAAGTACTATTGTTTTTCCAGTGGATCTATATAATTGGTCATATCCTTTAAATTCATTATATGAGATTTCATTTGCTTTAGTATCAAATTTCAATTTCAACGTATCCCTTCGGGAGTATTCAATAACCAGATCTTTGTTGTGTGGAAAAAATGTTTTGTATTTTACAAGTTTCTTCTTTTCAATTCTGAAAACTTGAACAATGTCATTTTGTGCTCCAGATCCATGTGTGCACCAGCCCATTGTCAGGTAAAACACTTTGCCATTACTTAACATTTCGTTTACTTGATAGATAGAACAGTCAGTAAATTCTCCTGTATTGTATTCATTCCCGGAATTTAATTGCTTAACTTGTAACTGCCCATTTTCAGATTTAAATTGAGCCAATGAGTTAATGTGATGCCATGTTCCTCCTAATAGGTCATCCCAACTATAAAATTTAATCTTTTTATCAGCAGATGATACTATTTTTATTTTTTTTGATAATCTGATTAACTGTTTATTAAATGTCATTTCATTTAATAGCGCATTTTTGAGTTGCTTTGTAAATAACTCAGATATACTATCATTATTAGTAGTTAATTTGTCAAAAGTTGCAGAAAGTTGTATGTCAATAGCCTCTATACCTGAGGGATTCTTAATATCTTTTGAAATAGAATCATTTTGTACATTCTTCTTAACCTCATTTGAAGATTTTACAACCACTGATTTCGGCTTGTCATGCTGACAAGATACTGAAAAGATAAAAATGAGAAATAGGAATTTATTTTTTTTCATAGACTTTATTTTGAATTTGTTAGATATAATTTTCAAAACAATTTAGTTTAAATCAATAAAATCGCCCATGAGTGTCTAATAATCTCCAGACTCCTTTTATATTTATTCTTGCATAACCTTCATAAAAATCACTTGCGTCATTAATTTCATAGTAATTGTTGTCTGATGCGTTTACAAGATTATTTTCTTGATCATAAATTTCAACAATTGGATTTATATTTAACTCAGTACCATTTTGGTCAATATATAATATTTTATCTGTATCTACTAGTAATTCATCCAAATCATATTCATCAATATCAGATAAAAACAAATTTTCTAATTCAGGATTTATATTTGTCGATCTAACAACAACCAATGCATATCCACATTTAAAACTATTTGCATCATAATAATCAAAATCTAAAATCACTTCTCCTTTTATATTGATATAACCATATCTCTCATTTAATTTTACACAAGCTAAACCTTCCGAAAATGACATTGCTTCTTTAAATTGACATTCTATCAATTCATTTCCAAAATTGTCAATATATCCCCATAATGATTTTTTGTTTTTTACTGCAGCAAAACCATTACTAAAATCTAGGGCATCTGAATATAATGAGCCGTAGTATTGTTTAGGAGTAATATTATTGCCATTTTTATCTATAAAATCAAAATCCCAATTATGTAATTTTACTCGGGCTATTCCATCTACATAATCAAATAATTCATCGTATTTCGGGGAAACAACCTCTTCACCCTTGTTGTCAATTAAGCCCCAATGTCCATTTAATTTTACCTTAGCTAAATTATTTGCGAAATCAGTTAATATATCATATTTAGGTGAAAATAATTCCTCAAAATTCTGATTATAAAGACCAATTTTTTTCTTAACACCTACCTTTAGGAAATTATTATTGAGCAGCGTGATTTCATCAAATCCAAACGGAAGAATAATGTTATCATTTATATCAATTACTCCCCAGTTCTTACACAAATAATATTCTTTTTTTTGTACAATGAAAAAATCATATGCACAGTGTTTTATACTTTCATAAATGGCAGGAATGATAAGTTTACCTTTATTATTGATAATACCAAACATTCCATTTTTGTTGACTTTTGCATATTCGCCAATAAAATTGAAAATTTCATCAAACTCAATTGGAATAATTTCCTTTCCCGAATAATCAATATAACCATATTTATCATATGTTTTTACGTTTGCTAATCCTTCAGAGAAATCACTAGCATATGAAAAAGAGAATCGTATTTTATCATTGCCAGCATTGTCAATATAACCATACCTGAATTTATCATTTTTACAACATGCAAGACCTTCTGAAAAAGAACTAGCAGAATAAAAATTTCTTTCAAAAATATTCTTGTCATTTTTGTCAATAAAAAAATAATTATCGCCACTACTCGCTCTTACACATGCATAACCTTCTGAAAAATCATTACACATGACATAACTGCTGAAATTTGTGTTTTTACTCAAGTCGAAAAATGTTAATTCTCTGGGGTCGCCATACAAAGTTACCATCAAAAGTCCTTCCTTAAATGATTCAGAAGCAATATCTCTACAGTAAATATTTCGTTCAGAAAAAACAGATTCAGCTTTTACATTAATTACACTCCAACTATCATTATGGTTCACACAAATTAAACCTTCAGATAATTTTCCAGCATTATCATATAAATGTTTAATAACTGTATCTCCAATTTTATTAATAAATCCATATTTATTTTCAATACTTACTCGTGCTAGTCCTTCTGAAAAAGAATCTGCATTTTCATATCTGAAATCAATGACTAAATTTCCTTTTGTATCAATATATCCATATTTTTCATTTTTACTTACTCGGGCTAATCCTTCAGAAAAACTATCTGCATTTTCATATTTGAAATCAATGACTAAATTTCCTTCTGTATCAATAAAACCATATTTATTATCACTTCCAACACATGCTAAACCCTCAGAAAAGTCATCAGCAAATTGATAAATTAATGGGATAACAATTTGCCCTTTTGTGTTGATATATCCGTGCATATTATTTTCATCAGTAACACGAAGTAATCCATTTGCAAATTTGCCCCATGAATGAAATGAATTGACAAATATTTCCATACCGTTTTGATCAATAAAAATATTCCTTTCACATTTATTTACAAGCGCAATGTTATTCTCACACTTAATAATTGAATCAAAATCAACTGTTTCATTTCTATTTCCAAATTTGTCTATAATGTAATGTTTATCATTTATAATTACTTTTGCAATATTGTTGTAAAAACTTGTCGCTTTATCATAAATAAATGGTAGAATTTCCAAACCATTTTTATTGATATATCCAAATTTAGATTCAAGTTTTACACAAGCCAACTCATCACTAAAATTACTAGATTCTTGATATTTGAAATCAATAACGACATTCTCGTTCTTATCAATAAATCCATAATTACCATTATACTGCACACATGCGAGTTCATCTTTAAAGGAAAAAGTATCATCATACTTAGATTCATAATCTTTTTCAGTTCTTAGATTTAGAAAACCATATTTGTTGTTTTTTTGTATTACGGCTATTCCATCTGAGTTATAAATAAAATTATTCCCTTTATAACCTGAAACTACATTTCCAAGTTTGTCAATAAGTTGATAATCCGTTTTGAAGCCATAATTCAAACCACTATTATAAGTTATAAATCTAACTATTGCATGTTCATCATTATAATTATTATCACTATCATATCCGTATATGATTTGAAATGATTTGTCTTTTCTTTCTTTCACCCAGACGTTTTTTAAGTCACTTTCGTTTTTGATAATTGGTTTGATGTTTACAATAAACTTTTGTGCATTAATTATTGAAATTAAATCTATAAAAACTCTATAATAATTACTCACAAAATCATAATCGATTTGGTGTAATTTTGAACGATTTTCAATATCAAAGACTTTTAATTTTATATTTGCTTTTTCAATAGAAATTTTGGTAGAGCAATGTGCTTTCAAGGAAAATAAAAAAACATTTCCATTGTATATATTACAGTCAGCATTTGAAGAAATCTCTAAGTTAAATTGGTTACTCATTTTTTTATTCTCATTTAATGATATTATAGGATTTTTTTATTGGGGGTATAATTAAATTGTTTTTGTTTTCAATTTCGCATCAAAGATAAACATTTAATTTTCAAAAAATAATCACTAAACAACTGTTTCTTAACACAAAATACTCCGATCTTCACAGACCAGAGCAATCACATTACAAAATATTTAATTCGACTCTGACCTATTTTGGGCGTTTGCACCTTTTGCTACTTTTGGCGCAACAAAACTATCTTGTTTGGAATTACACTCAAATGAGTCAAAATTGTATTTGTTTTGTGCTGTTCATTTATGAGTAGCTATTAAATATGATTTGTTGCAGGAAGAAGTAGGTTCATTTAATATAAAATCAAGAAGAGAGGATTATTTCCCTGGGAATATGCCCTGAAAATCTATTGTTTTGGTCGTCGTACCGTGCAAAAAGCAAAACATCACTCCGTCAGAATTGTCGTTTCGTACGAAAGCCCTAAAAACGCTTCGTTAGGGTCGGCGTACCGTACGAAAGGGTAAAAAACGTGTTGTTAGGGTCGGCGTACCGTGCGATTAACCCTAAAATCGTGTTGTTAGGGTCGGCGTACCGTACAAAAGGGTGAAAATCGTGTTGTTGGGGTTCTCGTACCGTGCTATGAACCCTAAAATCGTGTTTTTTGGGTCGGCGTACCGTACAAAAGGGTAAAAAACGCGTTGTTGGGGTTCTCGTACATTTTTTCATATTGCTTATCGCCTCGTTTTTACACTTTTTTCATTGCACATTCAAATATGTTTTGTGCCAATATTTAGCCGAAAAGTATTCCGATAATAATATTTTTTCAATTCTGTTATTTTCAATAAAAATATTTTTGGAAATTATTTTCGACGTGGTTAAATCGCAACTATCTAACATACTGTTATTTATGTTTAAAATATGGAAATAATCAGAAACTTATCAACAATTGTTGAAAAGTTGAATGAAAATATTTAAAAGTATTTGTTTAATTTTGCAACCGTATTCAGTTCACAGCGGCGAAGTGAAAGCCGTTTGCTGAATATAGATTATGCGATTCATAATCTTCTTTGAAATGAGTGAAATAGTACAGGATATTTCCGGTATGAAAAAGGAGTGAATGA
>JBAXPM010000037.1:0-35490 GCA_037132235.1 Paludibacter sp. | reverse complement strand
GTTCAACCGATGCTTCCTTGCTGGGTCGTGCCGACCACAGGAAGCATAAGTATTATAAGTAGTCCACCAATAATGACTATCAATGCCAAACTTACTATCCAGTTGTGCGATTTCGAAACTTCTTTTTTACTTTCGTGTATAGTTTCCAGTACGCTACCCTTGGTTTGGGCATCTATTCTTCGAATAGAATCGCTGCAATCCTGATAGTTTTTCATGGAATTTCTCAATGCAAGCATATCACTCTTTTCGCCTGCTATATTGGTTAATATGCGATAACACTCACGTTTGGTACGTATATCGGGTGACGTATTCAAGGCTTTTTTTACATAGACATAGGATGAATCAATTTGATTTAAATTAAAATATATGTTAGAAATATTGTAATATTGTATAGCTCTATTATAAGTTAACGTTGGATACTTAAACGATGATTTGAAATAATTTATTGCAGAATCGTATTTTTTATTGAGGTAATAATTATTGGCAATTTCTTGTAGTGCAACACCCTTTAATAAAGAGTCGTTTGATGAAATATATGCTTTGCGAAAGTAAAGTAATGCATTATTTAAATCTTTTGCTTGTCCATAAGTTCTTCCTATGTAGAGCAATGTATAAAAGGCATGTTTGATATCATCAGCTTTAATGAAATTTTCGTATGCAAATTGATATTTTAATCTTGAAGTATTATAATCTCGCTGTAAAATATAAATTTCACCAAGCTCAACATATATTTTTCCTAGTAAATTATAGTTTTCTGTATTTTCAACTAAATCTAAGGATTTCAAATAAATCAATGTGGCTTTTTCATATTGAAGTTTATTTATTAAGCTCCTCCCTTTAAAATAATAGGCTTTTGCCAAAAGAAGGTTGTCGGAATGTTTCTCATAATATTGTACAGAAAAGTCGATGATCGAATCGGGCTGAAGAGGAAGAATGTTTTTGTCAAGTGCCTGCATCAGTAATACGCCGTACCATGCTTTGTTTTTATCTAAAATATATTTGTCGTAATGAAACTTTTGGAGGATATGCAATGCAGAGTCGGGGGATGTTTCCATTAATTGCTCGGCAGTGGTTAATTCACGTGGTTGTATAGAGCAACTATGAAGCATAAAAATGCTAAAAAGCAGAATTAAACTGCCTTGAAAATACTTTGCCATGTAAACAGACTCTTTAGGTTTTGCAAATATAAAAAGATATTACAAAAATAGTAGCCTAAATTCCAAAAATTTACAAAATAAATTGTTAGAATATAAGTCCTGCATGTACATACAAAAAAAATTGACAACCAACTTTTTCGTCAATTGTCAATTTCTGGTATTCAGTATTTTTCTTATTTGGTGTAGAGTATACTTGCCGAAGAAGGTGCCACATTAAACAAGGTATAATTTATCACCGCCAGTCCGCTTTGATTGATTTGTCCATCGTGGCAAACTAAGGTCCATTCACCCAGAGGAATCTGTACCGATACGGGTTTTCGGTTTCCATTGTAAATCACCAGAATATCTTTCCAAACCTCGTCGTTCACGTGGTCGGTCAGAATAAAAGCTACAACATTTGGAATTTTAGTATTAATAAATTTGAGGTGCTGTTGTACCATCTCCTCTGTTGGCAAACGAAATGCTGCATGTGCTTTTCGTAATGCTACCAACCCTTTATAATAATTGAAAATATCTTTGTGCGAATCTTTGAAATTCCAGTCTATGCTATTTATCGAATCGGGTGACTGATAGGTGTTATGTATGCCTTTTTTATTGCGGTAGATTTCTTCTCCTGCATAGATAAACGGCACACCCTGAGAAGTATAAACCACCGTTTGTGCTAACTTGTTGAATCGAATCAGTTCTTCTTCGGTTGCTTTTGCAGGTTTCGATTCTTTCAGCTTATCCACCAGACACATATCGTCGTGACACGACACGTAATTGATAATCTGAGTTGGATTATTTACATACGAAGCTTTTGAATAAATTATTTTTTTGTAATTAATGCTATCGTGCTGTGTAGCTCCTACAATACCGAATTTCACGCTTTCTTCAAGACTATCAACTCCCGAAACAAAGCCCGGTTTTTCCTGATGCATCCAGCTTCCTTTCAATGCATCGCGAATATCGTCACTGAATACTGCGATATTATCCAACTGTTTGGCATTCTTCTTTAAAGCGCGTTTTTCTTCTGCTAAAGGCGAACCGGAAGCAGTCCAACCTTCACCATACATAAAAATAGTCGGATCAATTTTATCCAGCGAAGCACGAATAGCGTTCATGGTTTCAATGTCGTGAATTCCCATCAGGTCGAAGCGGAAACCATCGACATGATATTCAGTTGCCCAGTAAACCACCGATTCAATCATGAACTTGCGCATCATGGCACGTTCTGAAGCAGTTTCATTTCCACAACCCGATGCGTTTGACCACGTACTGTCTGCATTCTGACGGTAGAAATAATTTGGTGCCAGTAAATCCAGGTGTGAGCCTTTTCCTTTCGAAGTATGATTATAAACCACGTCCATAATCACCCGGATACCCGATTTATGTAGTGATTGCACCATTTGTTTGAATTCGCGTATGCGGGTTACAGGATTGTAAGGGTCAGTGGAATAACTTCCTTCGGGAACGTTGTAGTTCAACGGATCATAGCCCCAGTTGTATTTGTTATCAGCAGGACGGGTTTCGTCAACTGAAGCGAAATCAAAAACCGGCAATAAATGAACGTGCGAAACTCCGAGTTCTTTCAAATGGTCAATTCCGGTGGCTTCGCCAAAAATATTTTTTGTTCCGTGTTCGGTAAATGCCAGAAACTTGCCCTTATTTTTAATTCCTGAATTCGATGACATTGAGAAATCACGCACATGAAGTTCATACAGAGTTATATCCGTGTAGTTTTTCAGTGGTGGACGAACATCATTTTCCCAACCGGAAGGATTTGTTTCTGCAAAATCAATAATAGCGGCACGCTTTCCGTTTATTCCGGTAGCTTTTACCCACATACCCGGTGTTTCGTCGAGCCACTTTTCACCAACGCGCACCTGAAACGTGTAAAACCTGCCTTTCAGATTTTCATTCACTTTCAGCGCCCACGTTCCATTTTCGGAACGTTTCATGTCCAGTGATTTATAAGCACCGTCCTCATTGCCATTTTTGTAAAGCAATATTTTCACTTCGGAGGCAGTCGGCGCCCAAACCCTGAAATTAGAAACCTGTGGAGTATAAGTCAACTCAAGATCATTCCCATCGTAAACGGGATAATCAGCGTAAGAAGCATATTTTGGAGTTGAATTACAAGCACTTAACATTACAGTCATGAATAATACCAAAAGTTGTGTTCGCTTCATAAAAAATTTGTTTTATAGTTTTATTCTGCAAAAATAATAACTATCAATAAATCAACACCAAAAATACTGAGTTTCTTAAAAATATGAGTTGCAAACGTTTGATATCAATAAAAAAATGCCCCAAGCCCCTAAAGGGGATGTGTAATTAGTTTCGTCTCTAACATTTCCAAAACTCTGAAAGTCCCCCTTTAGGGGGATTTAGGGGGCCATTCACTATTTCACTCCATTCCGCTTCAGCAACGCATCAATTGATGGTTCTTGTCCGCGGAAACGTTTGTATAGAACCATTGGATGTTCGGTACCTCCTTTTTCAAGAATATTATGACGGAACGAATCAGCAGTTTTTTTATCGAAAATACCGTTCTTCTCATATACCGAGAATGCATCTGCATCAAGTACTTCTGCCCATTTATAACTGTAATATCCTGCTGCATAACCACCTGAAAAAATATGACTGAACGTAGGACTCATGCTTGTTTCGGCTAATACCGGCAAAACCTGTGTAGAAACCATTGCTTGCTTTTCGTATGCAATTACATCGCCTTCAAACGGTTTTTCGATAGTATGCCACGACATATCCAGATATCCAAAACTCAACTGGCGCATGCAGAAATAAGCTATATTGAAGTTTTCGGAATCCTTGATTTTTTGTATCAGTTCGGCAGGAATTTTCTCACCGGTTTTGTAATGAACAGCAAAGCCATCCAAAAACTCTTTTTGTGAACCCCAATTTTCCATAATTTGCGAAGGAAGTTCCACAAAATCGCGATAAACAGCCGTTCCGGAAAGACTTCGATACGTACATTTGGTTAGCATACCATGTAGCGAGTGACCAAACTCATGGAGGAAAGTTGTTACTTCATCGTAAGTCAACAACGCCGGTTTTGATTCTGTGGGACGTGTGAAGTTCATCACGATGGTAATATGCGGACGACTGTCGGTTTTACCTTCCATCCATTGTGCTTTGAAATCATTCATCCATGCTCCTGCCCGCTTTCCATCGCGTGGATGAAAATCGGTGTACAACACAGCCATAAAGTTTCCTTTTTCATCAATTACATCATACGCATCCACTTCAGGATTGTAAACAGGGATATTTGTATTCTTCTTGAATTTTATTCCATATAGCCGTGTTGCCAGTCCGAAAATGCCTTTTTTGACATGCTCCAACTCGAAATACGGTTTTAGCATTTCATCATTGATAGCGAATTTCTCATCTTTCAGTTTTTCGGAATAATACGACCAATCCCATGGCTCAACTTTGAAATAGGCTCCTTTTTTATTGGCATATTCCTGAACAGCAGCATATTCCTTTTCGGCAGCAGGTTTATAAGCCGCAAGCAATTTATTCAGAAAATTATACACATTGGTTTTGTTTTCTGCCATACGATCAACAAGTTCATAATCGGCATACGATTTATAACCCAGCAAATTAGCTATCTTCAACCGTGCGTTAACAATCTTTTTCACATTCTCACGATTGTCGAATTCGCCTCCAAGCATACATTTGGTATTATAAGCCATATATATCTCGCGTCGCAAATCACGATTATCGGCATATTTCATAAAAGGTACGTAACAGGTAGCTTTCAGATTAAGCATCCAACCCGTTTTTCCTGCTTTCTTTGCATTATTGGCAAGCATTTCCATAAAGTCAGCGGATAAACCACTTAAAAGATTTTTATCGGTTATCAACAGACTATAAGCATTCGTTTCTTTCAATACATTTTGTCCATATTGTAAGGTCAACAGGTTTAAATTCTTCGACAAATCGCGGTAAATGGCTTTATCTGCTTCCGACAGATTTGCTCCGTTATTGGCAAAACCTTCGTAAGTTTCTTTCAGCAACATTTGTTGTTCCGATGTGAGTTTCAGTTTGTCTTTTTGCAAATAAACTGCTTTTACACGGGCAAACAGTTTTTCGTTGAGTTTCACCGAATTACTGTGTTCGGTAAGCAATGGTGATATTTTTTCGGCAATGGCCTGCAATTCGTCATTCGTTTCAGAACTCATCAGATTATAGAATGGCGAACCAACTTTCGATAGCAACATTCCAGATTTATCGAGTGCTTCAATCGTATTTTCAAACGTTGCTGCAGCGGGATTATTAATAATTGCATCGATTTCGGCCGAATGTTGTTTCATTGCTTCCTCAAAAGCCGGGATATAATGCTCATTTTTTATTTCGCCAAACGGTATGGTTTGATGAGGAGTTTTGTACAATTCCAGTAATGGATTTACCGCTTGAGAGGCAACAGCTGAAGATAATGCTGACATAAGTAATAATAGTTTTACGTTTTTCATATTGAATTAATTTTGTGAGTACCGGAATTATGGTAGTAAAAGTTGAATGAGTTGTAATATTGAAGTTTACCGCTTGATAACTTTCGAAATACAGGCAGAATTATCGGTAAGTACTTTCAGAACATAAATACCTTTTGGCAAATCGGTAATATCCACCACCGAACTCTGAATGGCACTTTCATTCTGCATCATGATCCTTCCGTTCAGATCGGAGATGTACCACGACTTAAGATTCTTATCATGAACATTGATGTAAAAAATACCGTATGTAGGATTTGGATAGACTTTTACAAATTGATTTTCCGGTGTCGAAGTTTGAAGAATAGTATCATTAAACTCTATATAACTCAGTTGAATACTTTTAGCACGACGAATAACCGATTCGCCATTGAAGTTGAATGGAATAAACGATGTAGTCAGTTCACCTTTTTTTCCTCCCCAGAATTCATATTTCGACTGGATTGTATTTGCATTATTGGCAATAATATCGGAATAATTAATAGAAACTGTATTGCGCCAGTTTTCATAAATCGGCATAGATTGCGATTTTTTCAATAATACGTTGTCAGAATCGTAAAGATAATCATACCTTACATCGTTAGTCCAATACATAGTTGCCCAGTGTTGATAAGATTCTGAAAGCAGCTGACTATTATCATCATATTCATAGTCAATGCGTTGCGAATTTTCCCATGCTGATATTCCATTATTCCAGATTTTGTTCTTTTGGGTCTTTACCAGCGATGTGTTTGAATAGTAGAACCAGTTTATAGAATCTGAATTAATCCAGCCGGCAGTTGAATACTGTTTGGTAAGTTGTGAAACCAATAAGTCATTCGAGTATTTGAAAGTTGTAACCAACTTCGAAACTAAGGTATCAGCCTGAAAAGAACTGATAATAACGGAATCAGCCTTTGTAACGGATTTATACCGGTAATCGGTTTGAGTAACCAAATGCCAGCCATCAAAATTATTATTGTATTCTTTGCATGACGAAAGTTGATTCTGACTGTAGCTAAAATCTGTTTTACGTACGGTAAAAGGCGAGCCATTGATGTAGACATTATGAGTCTCTGTTTGTAAAATGGAGTTTTGATAATCATAATCAATGGTGTAGGAAAAATTCCAGTGATTACCGCTCCACACTCTTTCCCGATGCGAAATACATTTATCGCCATCATACATCCATTCGGTTAGTGATTTTCTGATCCATGTAATGCTGTCAACCCTGAACGACTTGGTTTCCATCACTTTTTTACCCGCATCGTACACATACATATACCAGAATGTGGAATCGTTTTCAACCACTTTCAGTTGTGTAACGAGCTGGTTATCATTAACCGTGCCGGTACGTGCAACAATTGTGGCCTGAAAGCAAAAAGTCAGAAAAAGAACGGGTAGAATATATTTCATTTGAAAACAAATGCTTTGAAAAAAATCTGTCAAAATTAGTAATAATTATTTATCAACCAAAACACTAACGTTTTTCAAAGCTTTTTGTGATTATATTGACTGTATATTTATGAAAATTTATAATAAAACCCTGCCGAATCAATTATCAGCAGGGTTTATATTCGTTGATATTATTTTTGACGGGAATTCCTAACCTACTTTTCCGACTTGGTTAGTTGAGATTCGAAGAATGAGATAAGATCAGTGATTTTCTTGTTTTTGTTTCCAAAATAAACCACATAGGTTTTTAATTTTAGAATTGCTGATTTCCAGTTTTTAGTCGTTATATCAGTCGATATCATTTTTTGTAAAGCTGTAAAAGCCTTTTCACGTGGTGCTGCCAAGCGGATATATTCATCATATTTTAAAAAATTGTCAGAAACATACGGTAACTGCACTTTCAGTTCATCACCCAATGCAGCCAGTTTATAATCCAGTAACTTTACATCTTTCAGTGTATCATCACTAAATTTTGAATAAAACATATCTAAAGTTTGTTTTTCACCGTCGATTGTAAATATCTCATAGTATTTCAGCAGTGCATTCGTTTTCTTGCTACCGGTCAGATTTTCATAGCAATATAACAATGCATCCAAATTATCAGTCTGAATTCCCTGTGACAGTATACTATCCTGCGCAACACTAATCATCGCAGTTTTCGGATATGTTTCGATGTATAATTTGTACTTTTTCCAGTTGGCGTTATTGGTGTAATCATAGAAAAAGAATTTATCATACAATGCATTAGCTTTCTCAAACTGTTTGCTTTTAGGATATGTATCTATAAATTTCTTGTACGACTGGGTATTATTTTCTTTTTCGGCCTGACTATACGCAAGTTCATAAACTCTTTCCCAGGCTGGATTCACTTCACTTGCTGCAGGATATTTCTTGATAAATTCGTCGTAAGCTTCTATCTTGTCTGCCTTTTTAGCTTTTTCGTAAGCAAGATTGTTTCTTTTTTGGGTAGCATCGCTCAACTGTACAGCATCGGGAAATTCGGCAATAAAACCATTAAATGATTCTTCAGTGTTATCTGTCGAAGCCCTCAGAAAAGCAAGTGCATTTCTGTTTTCAGTTATTTTTGTGATGTAAGTTTTTGGTGCCAGTAAGTAATACTTCAGATAATTCTGATACACTTTCACATCATTTTTCGAGATGGCGTCTTCCATAGCCATCCGACAGATTGTATCGTTGTAATTCTGAAACGATTCTTTAGTAATTGGTATTTTGCTCAGTCTCTTCAAATCACCATCATTTGTAATTTTTTCAAAAATCGCTTTTGATTTATTGAGGTATTCATATGCTTTTTCAGGACTGTATTTCAAATACCTTCTCTTGAAATTCAAAATTGACATGGCATAATTTGCTTCCAGCATATCCGGAGTTTTCAATAAGTCTTTACTGATTTTACTCTCAGCATTATCATATTCACCCTTTTCTATTGATTTAAAAGGACCATATCCAAAAACTGAATCAAAAAAACTCTGACTAAAAACACTGCTACTCAAAGCAATATAAAGCGGAAGAATTACTAAAAACTTTTTCATAACGAATGGCTTATTAAATATTCCTTACTATATTTTTTCCCCTTACAAAAAAACATTCAAAATTAGCAATAATTATTTAGCAAACAAAACACAAACCATATCATTTTTCTGAAAAGATAAGTTTGATGATTATTTTAAGATAAATTTGAGAAAAACTTTTATGTAATAAACAATTATTGTTGATATATTTCTTAAATATTTTTGTTTACACCCACTCATTTGCAGAGTGAAGCAACCGGTTTGTGCTTAACTATTTATTAAACATTTCCTTAATTCCTCCGATAGAGCTTAAAACTCCCGTAGCTTCATATGGCAGGTAAATCACTTTGTTATCCTTACCACTAACCATATCTTTCAGTGTGTCAATGTAACGAATAGCCACCAGATAATTTATCGGATCAGCTTTTGTTGATGCAACTGATTTTGTAATTTTTTCAATTGCTTCAGCTTCACCTTCGGCAGTTCTTATTTTAGCCTGTGCTTCTCCTTCGGCCCTTAAAATGCGGGATTGCTTTTCACCTTCAGCTCTATTGATTTCAGATATTCTCAATCCTTCGGATATTAATACCTGAGATGCTTTTGTTCCTTCGGCTTCAAGAATTGATGCACGTTTTGAACGCTCGGCCTGCATTTGTTTTTCCATGGCCTCTCTTATGTGTTGAGGTGGATTAATATCCTGTAGTTCAACCCGGTTGACTTTTACGCCCCATTTGTGCGTGGCTTCATCAAGTACAGCTCTCAATTTACTGTTTATCGTATCTCTCGAAGTTAATGTTGCGTCCAAATCCATCTCGCCAATAACATTTCTCAGGGTAGTTTGAGTAAGTTTTTCAATAGCATCGGGAAGATTTGAAATTTCATACACCGCTCGTACCGCGTCAATAACCTGAAAATACAGAATTGCATTAATCTCTGTTACAACATTATCTTTGGTAATAACATTCTGTTTCGGGAAATCATACACACTTTCGCGTAAATCAATTTTACTTGTACTTACTTTGACAATGTAATTCCTGTTGTTCGTATCTTCTTTCACATAACGCCACATTATTTCTCTTGGTCTGTCAATAACCGGCCAAATAATGTTGATACCTGCTCCCAGTGTTCTACTGTATTTTCCAAGCCGTTCAATTACCATGGTTTCTGACTGTTGAACAATCTTAAAACCCATTACTGCAAAGACAATTACAAAGATTGCAATTAGTCCTAAAATGATTGTGATACCCATAATTTTAATTTTTAATGATTTGTTTAACAATTAATACGGTACTGTTTACTTTTATAACTTCAATTTGCTCACCTTCATTTATTATTTCTGTATTTTCGGCTTCAGCTCTCCAGTTTTCTCCCTCAATTATAACACGTCCCTGGTCTAAAGAGTTGTCAATGGTATTGATTACTCTTCCGGTTTTCCCTACAAGTGCATCAGTATTTGTTTTTACTTTATCGCTGTTTTTATGGAAGTATTTAATCATAAAAGGTCTGACTCCAAAGAAACTGGTAAGTGTTCCCACTGAGAAAGCAACTAATTGTATTTTAATATCAAACCCAAAACCGGCTACAACACCGGAAGCCAAACAACCAATTGCAAGGCTTATTGCAACGAATGTTGGAGCGAAAATCTCTATTATAAAAAGCAGTATGGAAATTATGATCCAGATATGCCAGATTTCGAGGTTCATAGTATTTTTATTTATTTGTAAATTTATGAATTGTAAATCCTAATAGTCCGCCCAGAATTATTGTCATTACTGCAATTGGTATCAACGCGAAAGGCTCTTTCCAACCAATCAGAATGGCTGAAGGCAAAAGTACTAAAAATGCAATCAAAACACCTTTGACAATCGAATTAATATTGAATTCGACTGTCGAAATAAATAAACCAACAATTATCCACATGCATAATGCCGAAATATTGGCATCCCAGGTCAGATTTTGTATTATCATCGGTATAATGTCAATTATTCCGGCCAAAAATCCAAAACTAATTCCAATTATTAATTTTCTTTTCATTTGAGTTTATCTGGAATTGATTATTATATGGCTAAATATCACCTCTCCCCCTCGTTTGCAACGAGGGAATAGTGGTTATTTGTTCTCAACAAAGTATTAAATCAAGTCAATTTCAATAATATAACTCAGTCCTGCATAATTTCGGGCGGAACTGTATAAATAATCTTCAGCTTTAGCCACCAATCCGGTTCTCACAGGATTTTCATGAATATAATTTATACGCTGATCAATCATTTCAGTTGTAATAAGCTCGATAGGATGACTTTTATCCTGCCAAAATCGATATTTATCAATACGGTTATCAAATTTTCCTGCAAATTCGAACCGATACAACATCCAATCTCTACGGCTTTCGGGCAAATGCTGTATATCATCAAGCACTGATTTTGCAGTATATTTTTTATAATCACGAAGAAAATCAGTCATTCTATGCGGCTGTTCAATGCTACAAACTAAATGGATATGATTTGTCATTAAACACCATGCATACAATTTTAATCCCTTGTTTTTTCTGCAATAATCTAATGATTCTACTATAATACTTCTGTAATTAAGCCGGGTAAAAACATCAACCCAATCAGTTACAGTAAAAGTGAGGAAATAAACTCCATCTTGTTTTTCAACTCTGTAATTCTCAGAAGACATATTATAGTTTTTATCAATACAAATCTTAAGACATAAACTTTTTTTGCGTTACAAACGCTAAACCATTTACCCCCTCGTTGCAAACGAGGGGGAGGTGCGACTACCTCTCTCCCTCTTTGCAAGGGGTCATATTATTTATATCGTTTTAATTCATTGAGTTGCCAATTTCTCTCCAGCGAAATTTTGTCTATTTGGTCAGGAAATGCAATTTTTATTGTTTTAATAGCATAATCAGAACAAACCATTGCATGTTCTCTCATGTGTCCAACACTAACAGCCTGTCCACAAGCTCTAATAGCATTTTTTGTTATTTCAGATTTACATTGTCGAGCTACTTCATGAATTTTAAATCCAGCTTGTCTTACTTCATGTACAGTTGCATTACCAGTCTGCCACAATTCGTTTATTCTAAATCCGTTTTCGATTGCTTGTTTGTCAAATTCTTCATCGTCAGACAATGTCAATATGTGTTTTGCGCAAATAATCGCCCATTTAGCCAAATCAATCTGGTTAATTTGTTCATACAAGTTATCAATTTCTGCTCTTAAATCAGAATTGTCAACTATTTTAATCTTTGTTCTCGTTGCCATATTTGTAAAAACCTCTCCCCCTCTCTTCCTCTCTTCCTCGTTTGCAACGAGGGACTAGTGGTTATTTGTTTTCAACAAAGCATGTAAAAAATCAATCTTAAGACATAAACCTTTTTTGCGTTACAAACGCTAAACCATTTACCCCTCGTTGCAAACGAGGGGGAGTTGCTTGTAATAAATTATTTCGTTGGAAAATATTCATTTAGATTTCCACAATTCAAGCAAACTTCTTTATGAACACATAACAAATGTCCACATTTTGAACATTTCCATTTCAACTTTTCACTTTCTATGAAAGAATTTAAACCGATTTCTTTTATACTACGCAGATTTTGTATTGGACTTTCTCCATAGTTGGCAATATATCGTTTATCCAAATCTTTAATACGTCTACATGGAAATTTAATACATTCGTTACACAGCAACTTTTTATTGCCTTTCTTTTCGACACAAGTTGTTATACTGCAAACTGTACAGTGATATGGTTTATTGCCGGTATTGTTGCAACCTACACATTTGTTTTTGCTTCGTTGAAATCCCAAACAAATATCGCAAATCACACCACATGGAGCAATACTTGAATTATTCATAATTCTATCTTCAATTAGAAGTTTAAAATCAGTATGGCGTAGTCTCAAGACTACTTCGGGTTAGAAACAAGGCTTTGCCTTGAATAAATAATTCATTCTTTTCTCTTTAAAGATATGGAAAGCTAAACTTTCCTTTTAGCACGACGCAGAACTGAGTCATTTCAAAATTATTAAATGTCCAACATGGTCACTTAATTTTTTGTTCTGATTCCATGTTTCTATTTCTATTTCTTTGTTTTTAATGAAACTTGTACTTAAAACAATATGATCAACCGTATCCTGAATTGTTGCTGTTGTATTAGTTAATTCAAACTTCCCGAATGATTCATTTAGAATTTGTCTCGCTTTTTTACTTGGCCAGGGTTGACCTGAAAAGGTTGTATTTAAGTCTCCGGCGAAACAAACCTGACGGTTGATGAATAATCGTTCAAAGTCAGCAAGTTGACCATACAAATCATTATCAAAACGTGGTTGCTTATTTGCAAATACTCCAATAATTGAGCCATAAAATGTCAATATCCCCTCCGGTGTTTCTATGTCTGCGCAAACAGTTGTGTACAGGTCATAGGTATCGTGTCTTTTTGCGATTTTAAATTTTGTCAAAATACTAACCCTGTTTTCTCCGGCTTTATAGTCTATGTTATCAAAACCGGCGGACAAAAGTTCAGTAGAAATGCAGTTGTAATTATCAAGTTGAATAATTGAGCTTGTTTCTGTCAGGATAAGAATGTCAGCATCTATCTCTGTTAACTTGTCAATTATTGCTTGTTTCTTACTGTTGATTGGTCTTCCTACATTCCAGGTTGCAATTCTCATTTTTTGTCTTTCGAATTTTATTTTATAGAGATAGCCTTTCTCTGAGAGAGATTTTTGAGTTACAAACGCTAAACCATTTCCCCCTCATTGCAAACGAGGGGGAGTTGCTTCTATTTTGATTTAATATTAGTAGATGGATAAACAGAGTCTGCAAAAATGTACTGATGATATCCCTGACCTAAATTATCGCCTACAATATTATAATAACATTCATTTCCACCACCAAAAGGCGAAATGATAAGCGGCTCTTTCAACCTTACTTTTTTAAGTGTCCAACCGCTTGGCAATACAACCGTTGTATCCGGCTTGCCTGTTTCGGTTGCATGCATTACATAAAAATTCCCTTTATTGTCGGTGAGTTGAAAAATACTATCGGTAAACATTACAGTTTGACATTTTTGAATGGTCTTAATTACTAAATGTCCTTTTTCGGGTTTGAGAATGTCGGTTACACCACCTACATAATCTACACAAATTGGTTTTGCTATTTCCACCCAGGTATAATTTTTATATTCACGCTGTTTTATGCAGTCATTGTCTTTGCAATTTACATCTGTGTTTGGCGAACGATAAAATGCCGTTTGTTGAAAAAGCAAATGACGGTCTATATTTTTTCTATACGGAAATGATGGTTTGAATTCGTCCCATTTGTCTAATGGAATTGGATTTGTACCACCACTAATTACTACTATCATTTCTTTTTGATTAATCAATTCTTTGGCAAAACCTATCTTCTTCCAATTTAATGTAGCTGGTAGTTTTGATTTTTCTGTCGAAAAATGCAATCCAACTTCTTTTGCGGTTTTAAGGCTACATGAATGGAATATAAACACTGTTAAAGCTAGCAATATGTATACGTTTCGTTTCATTGTCTTTTTTTGATATTTGCAGTGTCGCACAAAACAGCTCAGGTTCGGCGTAGTCTCAAGACTACTTCGGGTTAGAATCAAGGCTTTGCCTTGTATAAATAATTAAATCTGTTTCTCTTTAAAAATATGGAAAGCTGAGCTTTCCTTTTAGCACGACCTAGTCTGGAGACTACGCCGAACATTTAGACACTACGCTCAAGTGAGTTTGGAAACTTCGCCGAACACATGCATCAACTACACTACGACGAACAGGGCTTTCCTTTTAGCGCGACGTAGTCTGGAGACTACGCCGAACATTTAGACACTACGCTCAACTGAGGGCGAATGTTATAGCCTAATTGTTCGATTTTCAATCTTTTTCTGTCGGAATATTTTTTTCTTTGCAGTAAAGTTCAACATCCGTATCGTTTGCGAAATAGTTGTCGCAAAACTCGTCAAGTTCTTTTTCAGTCGATTTAAAATAGCGTTCTTCTGCTGTCATTAATTTCTCTGTCTGTTCAATAAATTTCTCAAAGTCTTTGTTGATTTTACAAAGTTTGTCGATTGTTTTAAAGTCTAACTCGCGAGATTTAGCAGGAAAAAGGACTTTACTTTGATATGGATTTGCATTCAGTTCGATTATACCAATTCCAAATGATTGATTTAGTCTTTCCATTTCTTCTGTCAAACTGTCACTGAATTCAAATGCAACTAAATAACCAAAGTTCGCCCAGCTAGAATTTGAAACCGCCTGAAAGTAAGCTTTCTTTAGCTCGCTGTCATTATTAATTTCTTTCTTTAATTCGTACGAGTGAAGCTTGAAAGTGTCAATTCGCTTTATTGATTTTAAAAAGTTCTGACTTACTTTAGTCTGTAAGTTTAGAAACTTAATTCCGACCATGTCGGGGTGAGTCCAAATTTGATTGTTGTCTTTTCCGTTTGATTGTTCATGGAAAATTGTCTTGGAGTAAATACTTGTGTTTTTCAAGTAGCTACTTAATAGTTTATGTAAATCTCTTTCGTCGTAGGTTTTTTGTTTTTCTGATTTCGCAATTTTCGATTTTGTTGTCTCAGCAGAGCTTATACTTGTCGAACCTGAAAGAACATCAACGCCGATATTTTCTTCATTTTTAGTCAAGTAATACCAATAAGTCGCATTTTCTTGTTTAATTCTTTTTACTCTTGTGTCGCCATTACGAATGAAATCACCTAAAACAGCTGAAATTGTAGCACCAGGTGTTTTTGCTTGTCCAAAATCATAATAGTTTTTCTCAATGATATTTGTCACTACGGCAGCATAATTGGTAATTTCTCCAATATCTTCCAGACTTTTCAAAACAGATTCTTTTAATGTCATTTCTATTAGTTTTTATGTTGATTTTCGGTCATTTTCTTTTTTTCTAAATTGGCTATAAAATGCGAATATTTAGAGTTAACTTGACATATATCGCATTTATCTAAGTTAATCTATTCTTTTTAAATTGCTGTATTTTAAGTACATACAAAATCACAACAATTTTACTCTCTTGAATATATCCAACTTATTAACGACGTTTGTCGTTAATAAGTTATTTAAAACCCAAAGATAGGAACTATTTTTAAAATTAACAACGATTTATTTAATTTATTTTCAAATTTTCCGGAATTTTCTTTGTATTCCCAATATTAATATTCTTCAATTTCCACATCCTATTCCCTCCACATTTATAATCACTTCATTTTTTGAAATGTCACAGAATAAATTGCGCATTTTTTCTTCAATTGAGAAATTTTCAACTTAATAATTATTAATAATTTTATAATTGTGTTATTATAAATGGAAAAACAGCTCTACAAAATACTGATATTCTGATATATATCGCATTTGCAACATAGAGATGACAAAACACGGAGAAAACAATTTTCAGAGGGCATTTTCACAAAAAACATTCGGTCAATTGAAAAAATTATCGTTTCTTTGCAGCGCTTTTCTCAGATATAAAATTCATTCAACTATATGAACAGTCTATCGCTTTTTCTTACCGTTTTACTTACCGGAATTGTATTGGTTATTGCCGGTCTCGGTATTGCCCTTCTCTTAGCACCCAAGTCATTCAATCTACAAAAAGGAGAACCTTACGAGTGTGGTATTCCTACTCACGGTACTTCGTGGATGCAGTTTAAAGCCGGTTATTACCTGTATGCCATTCTGTACCTGATGTTCGACGTGGAAACAATTTTCCTGTTTCCCTGGGCTAATGTGGTGCGCGATTTGGGATATACCGGATTATACAGCATTTTGTTTTTCATCATTATTTTAGGTTTGGGTCTTGCTTATGCCTGGAAGAAAAATGTATTAAAATGGAACTAAAAAATATTCATATAAAAGGAATTCCAACCGAGGAATTCAACGACAACGAGTATCTCGAAAATTACCTCAAAGAGCTTGAAGCGAATGGTGTAAACGTGGTATTGAGTAAAATTGATGAACTTATCAACTGGGGACGCTCCAATTCGATATGGCCGTTGATATATGCTACAAGCTGTTGTGGTATTGAGTTTATGGCTACGGCTGCTGCTCACAACGATATTGCACGCTTTGGTATGGAAGTTACGCGTAACAGTCCGCGCCAGGCCGACCTGATGATTGTGGCCGGAACTATGGTTCACAAAATGGCACCGCTTATTAAACGTGTGTACGACCAAATGGCTGAACCTAAATATGTGATTGCAATGGGTGCCTGTGCTATTTCGGGTGGTCCGTTTATTAATTCATATCATGTTGTTCCGGGTGTTGATCAGATTATTCCGGTCGACGTTTATATTCCGGGATGTCCTCCACGCCCCGAGTCATTGTTTTATGGCTTGATGCAGTTGCAACGCAAGATTAAGGTGGAAAAATTTTTGGGAAATAAACAAAGATAAGACTACCCCTAACCCCTAAAGGGGAATATGAATTAGGGATAAAAAAATACTAAAGTCTTAACTCCACATTAGGAGTTATATAATACAAAACTAACTTAGTTCCCCTTTAGGGGCTAGGGGTAACACAAAACTAATCTAATTCCCCTTTAGGGGTTAGGGGTTATATTATGGAAAATATAAAAAAGCTGATACTTGATACCGTAAAAGATGCGGTTATTGACGAAAAGCAAAAACTGACGGTAACAGTTGAGCCAAAAATGCTGCATCTGCTGGCTAAAACACTGCTTGAAAAAGCTGGTTTTGATTTTTTGGTATATTTAATCGGTGTTGATCGTGGCGAGGAACTGGGTGTAAACTACATGATTGCTCAGTCGAAAGATCTGTCGCAGGAAATTGTGTTGAAAACAGGTACTACCGACCGCGAAAATCCGCTGTTGTATACCGTTACCGATCTTTACGAAACAGCTCAGTACAACGAACGTGAAGTTTTTGCCCTGCTCGGTATCCGTTTTATCAATAACCCCGACATGCGTAAGTTCTTCCTGAACTCCACATGGAATGGTTATCCACTGCGCAAAGACTACGACAATAATCCTGAACTGAATCCGCTTTCGCTGGAAAGTATCGACATGATTGATACAGCTCCACGCATCATGGAAACTGCTGATGGCAAGCTGGAAGAAGGAATTACCAATATATTTGAAGAAGACGATTATATTATCAATATCGGCCCTCAACACCCGTCAACTCACGGTGTAATGCATTTCCGTACAGCGTTGGATGGCGAGATTGTAAAAAAGATTGATGTACACAGCGGATATATTCACCGTGGCATCGAAAAACTGAGCGAAGCCCTCACCTACCCTCAGATTCTGCATTTTACCGACCGTCTGGATTATCTTTCTGCAAGCATCAACCGCCATGGATTATGTCTGTGTGTGGAGAAAGCTGCTGAAATAGAAGTTCCCGAACGTGCTCAATATATTCGTGTTATTTTTGATGAATTGAACCGTATCAGTTCGCACTTACTGGCATGGGCAGCAATGACCAACGACCTTGGTGCTACTACTGCTTTTATTTACGGAATGCGCGAACGTGAACATATTCTGGATATTTTTGACAAAACCTGCGGTGGTCGTCTGATTATTAATCAGAATGTAATCGGCGGTGTAATGTTTGATATTTACCCTGATTTTCAGAAAGATGTAAATGAATTCATCGTTTACATGCGCGATAAACTGAAAGAATACGACCGTTTCTTCTCGCACAACGTAATTGCGTTGGGACGTATGATTGGAATTGGTAACATGACCAAAGAAGAAGCTATTGATTACGCGGTTACAGGTCCTGCCGGACGTGGTTCGGGTTGGTCGTGCGATATCCGCAAACACATGCCTTACTCCCTTTACGACAAAGTTGAATTCAAAGAAATTATCCGCACCGAAGGGGACTCGTATGCACGTTACCTGAATCGGTTGGATGAAATTGAAGAATCACTTCATATTATTGAACAACTGATTGACAGTATACCGGAAGGTGAAATTTGTGCCAAAGTAAAACCTATTATCCGTATTCCTGAAGGCGAATACTACCAACGTGTGGAAGCTGCCAAAGGTGAATTCGGTATCTTTATAGAAAGCCGTGGCGATAAGTTCCCATACCGTATTAAGTTCCGTTCTCCTTCAATGGCGCTGGTTTCGGCTATGCCGCTTATCTGTAAAGGCGAAAAGATTTCTGACTTTATCGGTATTGGTGGGTCAATGGACTATGTAATTCCGGATATAGACAGATAAACCCCTAACCCCTGAAGGGGAATAAAGAAAAAACAAAACTAACCTCAGCTCCCCTTTAGGGGTTGGGGGTAATAATAACTTTTATGTTGCTAAATTATTCACAACCCTTAGAACTAACAAATCTGACAAGCTGGCTCGATACTACATTGAGAAGCAATATGTCTGAATTCTGGGTTTTACTCATTGAATTTGTACTGGTTGGTGCATTGTTATTAGTTGCTTATGCGGTGATAGCTTTGATATTAATCTATGCCGAACGTAAAATCACAGCATTCTTTCAGGCTCGTTACGGACCAAACCGTGTAGGTAAGTGGGGACTTTTGCAGTCGGTAGCCGATATGATTAAGATTCTGTTGAAAGAAATCGTAAAAATCAACCGCTCGGATCGCTTCCTGTTTTTTGCAGCTCCATTTTTTATGATTGTGGCTTCGATGCTTACTTTCGGTGCAATTCCTTTCGGTAAAGCACTTCATGCTGTTGACTTTAATATCGGTGTGCTTTATGTAACTGCTGTTTCTTCTCTTGGTATTATCGGTGTGTTGCTGGCCGGTTGGTCGAGTAACAACAAATATTCCATGATTGGTGCTATGCGAAGCGGTGCTCAGTTTGTGAGCTACGAACTTTCAGCCGGTTTTGCCCTGATGACCATCGTAGTATTGGCAGGAACCATGCAGTTCTCTACCATGATTGAAGGTCAACGCTATTGCTGGAACATTTTCAACGGACATATTTCATCGATTATTGCTTTCGTGATTTACCTGATTTCAGGTCATGCCGAAACAAACCGCGGACCATTCGACTTACCGGAAGCTGAATCGGAACTTACTGCAGGTTATCACACCGAATACTCGGGTCTTCAGTTTGGTTTCTATTACTTAGCCGAATACCTGAACATGTTTATTATTGCTTCTATCGCCACAACCGTATTCTTAGGTGGTTATATGCCAATTCAGATTCAGGGATGGGATGCTTTCAACGGTATCATGGGTTATATTCCAACTTATGTTTGGTTCTTCGGAAAAACAGCCGTATTGATTTTCTTAAGCTTATGGGTTCGTTGGTCATTCCCACGTCTGCGTATCGACCAGTTGTTGAATCTGGAGTGGAAATACCTGTTGCCAATTAATCTGGTGAATTTAGTTCTAATGGTAATTCTGGTATTGACCGGCCTTACATTGAAAGATATTTTTGGGATAATGTAAAATTGCTCTTAATTTCTAAAAATGGAATTAGGGCAATCGTAAATCATAAATTGTAAATCGTAAATAAAAAGATGAGTTCAATATCAAAATATTTCTCAGGGTTGTTTACCGGAATATTCTCCCTATTAAAAGGGATGTCGGTTACATGGAAAGAACTTTGGACCCCGAAAGTTACAAATCAATATCCCGAAAACCGTGACACGCTGGTTATTTCAGATCGATTCAGAGCTGAGCTAACTATGCCTCATGATGAAAACAATGAGCATGCCTGTACAGCTTGCGGTATTTGTCAAATGAACTGCCCGAACGGAACTATCGTAGTTACATCACAAATGATTGAAACCGAAGATGGTAAAAAGAAAAAAATTCTGGATACTCATCAATGGGATTTGGGTATGTGTACCTTCTGTAATCTTTGTGTAATTACCTGTCCCTCGGATGCTATCAAGTTTGAAAACACTTTTGAAAATGCGGTATTTACCCGTAGCAAACTGGTTCAGAAACTTAATGCTGAAGGTTCAAAACTGAAAGAGAAGAAAAAAGAACCCCTAACCCCTAAAGGGGAATAAAATAAAGAAGTTAAGTTGAACTGTCAACTATAAACTATAAACTGTAAACTAAATTTATGGCACATCAAATTATATTTTTCGTATTAGCGGTAATAATCACCGTCTTTTCGATTATGGCGGTAACTTCCAAACAGATTATCCGTTCAGCTACTTATTTATTATTTGTATTGTTGGCTACAGCAGGATTGTATTTGTTACTGGGTTACAACTATCTTTTTGCAGTTCAGATTGCAGTTTATGCGGGTGGTGTAATGGTTTTATTCATTTTCGCTATTCTGCTTACGAACCGTCCGGGTGAAAATACTAAAACAGAATTACCAATTCGTCGTGCTGCAGCAGGAATCACGGTTATTGCCGGTCTTGCTTTCTGCGCTCACATTATTTACTGGAACATTAAACGTGTTGGCGAATTAGCCACACAAGCTGATATTACTCCGATACAACTTGGTCATACCATGTTGGGAACGGGAAAATACGAATATTTACTGCCTTTCGAAGTAATCAGTATTTTATTACTGGCTTGTATCGTTGGGGCTATTATGATTGCAAGAAAAAGGTAGAGCGGCCCCTAAATCCCCTAAAGGGGACTTTAAAAGGTGCGTAGCATAAAATATAGAATTAAATTTTAAGATTAAAAGTTATAAATAAATTTGGTCTTAAAGTCCCCTTTAGGGGATTTAGGGGCTTATAAATAATTATTATGGATTTACTAAATAACATTTTAGCCGGGCAGATACCAGTTGTTGCTTACCTTGCTGTAAGTTTAATTATGTTCTTTGCCGGAGTATACGGATTCCTGACCCGTCGCAGCATGTTGATGATTCTGATTTCGATAGAACTTATGCTGAATGCTGCCGATATTAATTTCGTGGTGTTCAATCGCTACTTATTTCCGGGACAATTGGAAGGGTTTTTCTTTGCACTGTTCACCATAGCCATTGCAGCCTGCGAAACAGCTGTTGCCATCGCAATCATTATCAACATTTATCGCAACCTGACCAGTGTTGAAGTTGGAACGTTAGATCAAATGAAAGAATAAATACGTTGACAATTTAATCATTTACAATTGACAATTTAATAATATGCAATATACATTATTGATTTTAGTACTTCCACTTCTGAGTTTCATTGTATTGGGACTCGTGGATTCAAAGTGGAAACCAAAAGTGGCCGGAACAATCGGAACAGTTGTTTTAGGGATTATTACCGCACTTTCGTATTACACAGCCTGGGAATATTTCAGTTTCCACAAGATTAACGGTGTTTACGAAAAGGTTATGCCGTTCAACATGGAATGGTTGCGTTTCACCGAAAGTCTTCATATCAGTTTAGGTATCCTGCTCGATCCTATTTCGGTAATGATGCTGGTTGTAATTACCACCGTATCGTTTATGGTAAACATTTACAGTTTGGGTTATATGGTGAACGAAAAAGGTTTTGAGCGTTATTATGCCTTCCTTTCATTGTTTACATTCTCCATGCTGGGACTGGTAATTGCTACCAATATCTTCCAAATGTATATTTTCTGGGAATTAGTGGGTGTTTCCTCCTTCCTGTTGATTGGATTCTACTACACAAAACCTTCGGCGGTGGCTGCTGCCAAAAAAGCATTTATCGTTACCCGTTTTGCCGACTTGTTCTTCCTGTTGGGAATTCTTGTGTTGTCATTCTACACTAAAACATTTGACTTTAGTTTATTGACTGCTGAAAATGCTACAGTATTTGCAGGTAGTGCAGGTGCTACGTTCTTAGGCTTCGGAGTTATCAGCTGGGCAATGGCCGGTATCTTTATCGGTGGTGCAGGTAAATCGGCTATGTTCCCGTTACAAATCTGGTTACCGGATGCAATGGAAGGTCCAACTCCCGTATCGGCTTTGATTCACGCTGCAACGATGGTTGTTGCCGGTGTATTCCTTGTTGCACGTTTCTTCCCTGTATATTATTTCCAAACTCCTGAAGTTTTACATGGAGTTGCTTATATTGGTGCTTTCACAGCACTCTTTGCTGCCGTAATTGCCTGTGTTCAGACTGATATTAAACGCGTGCTTGCTTTCTCAACTATCTCTCAGATTGCATTTATGATGGTGGCTCTCGGTGTTTCAGGTTACGGAGAACACGAAGGTACAGGTTACATGGCTTCCATGTTCCACTTGTTTACTCACGCTATGTTCAAAGCCTTGTTGTTCCTCGGTGCAGGTTCGGTAATTCATGCCGTTCACAGCAACGAAATGAACCACATGGGCGGACTTCGCAAATATATGCCCATCACAAACTGGACATTCCTGATTGCTTGTCTGGCTATTGCAGGGATTCCTCCTTTCTCAGGATTTTTCAGTAAAGACGAAATACTTTCTGCCTGTTATGAATTCAGCCCGTACATGGGTGGAATCATGAGCTTTATTGCAGGTTTGACAGCGTTCTATATGTTCCGTTTATATTTCAGTATTTTCTGGGGCAAAGAACACAAACATCATCACACACCGCACGAATCACCATTTGCTATGGCATTACCATTGGTTTTCCTTGCAACAGTTACTGTATTTGCAGGCTGGATTCCATTTGGTCGTTTCGTAAGCAGCGATAGTACCGATTACGTAATTCATATTAACTGGACAATTGCAGGAATGAGCGTTGGTATTGCTTCAGTTTCTATTATTCTGGCAGCACTTCTTTACCGCAAAGAAAGCGAAGTACCCAAGAAAATGGCTACAACTTTCAAAGGTTTATATACAGCAGCTTACAGTCGTTTCTATATTGACGAAGTATATTTGTTCATTACAAAGAAAATCATTTTCAACAGTGTATCACGTCCGTTGGCATGGTTCGACCGCCACGTGATTGATGCAACAATGGATGGATTTGCTAATACAACGCAGTGGGTTTCATTGAAAATTAAAGGTTTCCAATCGGGACAGGTTCAACAATACGCTTATGTATTCCTGTTAGGAGTACTGGCAATTGCAGCAATTGTGATATTTATTTAGAGACCCCTAACCCCTAAAGGGGAATAAAAATTGGTGGTTAATACAAAACAATACTAACATCTCAGCTCCCCTTTAGGGGTTGGGGGTAATTTTATAAAATATGAACTTCTTATCCTTATTTGTACTTGTACCGGTTTTAATGATGGTGGGTCTTTTCTTCTCGAAAAGTCGCGGACAAATGCAATTTGTAATGACTCTTGGGGCATCGTGTTTGATGATTCTCGCCGGAGTGCTGACTTATATGTACCTGAGCGATCGTGCAGCCGGTGAAACAGCAACCATGCTTTATACCGCTACCACAGTTTGGTATCCAGCATTCAATATTCATTATTCGGTTGGGGTTGATGGCATTTCGGTTGCCATGCTTATTCTGTCGGCAATTATTGTATTTACCGGCGTGTTTGCTTCGTGGAAAATAGATCCGCTACCAAAAGAATTTTTCCTTTGGTTCAGCTTGTTGTCAATCGGTGTATTCGGATTCTTTATATCAATTGATTTATTTACCATGTTTATGTACTACGAAATCGCACTGATTCCTATGTACTTATTGATTGGTATCTGGGGAACAGGAAAGAAAGAATACTCGGCCATGAAGCTGACACTGATGTTGATGGGTGGTTCTGCCTTATTGCTGGTTGGAATTCTTGGTATTTATTTCGGTTCGGGTGCAACAACCCTAAACATATTAGAACTTGCCAAACTTCATATTCCGGTTGAATTGCAACGATATTTCTTCCCGCTTACATTTATGGGATTTGGTGTGCTGGGTGCATTATTCCCATTCCATACCTGGTCGCCCGATGGTCATGCCTCTGCTCCTACGGCAGTTTCGATGCTGCACGCCGGTGTGTTGATGAAACTCGGAGGTTACGGTTGTTTCCGCGTGGCTATGTACTTAATGCCTGAAGCGGCTCACGAACAGGCATGGATTTTCCTTATACTGACAGGTATATCGGTAGTTTATGGTGCTTTTGGTGCTATTCACCAAACCGACCTCAAATATATCAATGCATATTCTTCAGTAAGTCACTGTGGTATGGTACTTTTCGCCATCCTGATGATGAACGAAACAGCTGCTACCGGTGCAATTCTTCAAATGCTTTCACACGGTTTGATGACAGCCCTCTTCTTTGCATTGATTGGTATGATTTACGGACGAACTCACACCCGCGATATCAAATTGATGGGTGGATTGATGAAAGTGATACCTTTCCTTGGTGTAAGTTATGTGATTGCCGGTATGGCTTCGCTGGGTTTACCAAGTTTAAGTGGGTTCGTTGCTGAAATGACCATTTTTGTTGGTGCTTTCCAACACACTGATACTTTCCACCGTGTACTGACAATTGCAGCCTGTGCTTCAATCGTAATTACAGCAGTTTATATTCTGCGGGTGGTTGGTAAAATCATTTTTGGCCCAATGCAGGACAAACATCACGAAGAGATTACCGACGCAGTTTGGTACGAACGCCTTTCGGTTACAGTACTGATTGTTGCTATTTTTGCATTAGGTTCAGCTCCGTTCTGGATTTCGGGTATGATTGGAAACAGTGTTTTACCGGTTATAGGACAACTAATCAAGTAAATAAGTTGACGAGTAAACAAGTACACAAACTCAGATACAACAAATAAGCAAATCAACAACTAAACAACTCAACTCATATAATGGATTACAGTAGTTTTTTACAAATGCGCGAAGAGTTCTCTCTGCTGGCAGTGATGATCTTCCTTTTGACTTACGATATATTTGCCGGAGAAAAAGGCATGAAGTATTTTCAACCGCTTGCAATTGTGCTGTTGACAGCGCATACCATACTCAACTGCGTGCCACGCGATGCTTTTCATATTGCCGGTGGAATGTTTCAGTACACACCCATGCAAACCGTTGTAAAGAGCATTCTGAATGTAGGAACCATAATCGTTTTACTTCAGGCTCATAAGTTCCTCAACGCAGATGCAAACCGTATTAAACGTGGTGAATTCTACTTCCTTACACTTTCTACCTTGTTGGGAATGTATTTCATGATTTCGTCGGGTAACTTCCTAATGTTCTTTATCGGACTGGAAACAGCTTCTATCCCGATGGCAACGCTTGTGGCTTTTGACAAATCGAACCGTAAAGCAGCTGAATCGGGTGCTAAATACATTCTTTCAGCTGTGTTTGCTTCAAGTATTTCAGTTTTCGGTATGTCGCTTATTTACGGTTCATGCGGAACGTTATACTTCACTGACCTGGCACACATTATTACAAACAGCAACCCGCTTCAAATCATGGCATTTGTTTTCTTTGCTGTAGGTCTTTTCTTCAAAATTTCGCTTGTACCTTTCCACTTGTGGACACCCGATGTATACGAAGGTTCACAAACCAATATCACTTCCTATCTTTCAGTAATTTCTAAAGGTGCAGCTGTATTCGTTCTGTTCACCCTGCTTACCAAGGTATTCGGAAACCTGGTGAATCAATGGCAACCTATTCTGTACGGACTTATCGTAATCACAATTACGCTTGGTAACGTGTTTGCTATTCGTCAGCAAAATTTGAAACGCTTCTTTGCATTCTCATCAATTTCACAAGCAGGTTATATTATGCTGGCAATTATTACAGGCACTGCCCTGGGTATGACTTCGCTGGTATATTATGTATTGGTTTATATGTTCTCTAACCTGGCTGCATTTGGTGTTATCTCGGTTATTGAGGAACGTACCGGAAAAGTACAGATTGACGATTACAAAGGTTTATATCAAACCAACCCGAAACTGAGCTTTGTAATGATGCTTGCTTTATTCTCATTGGCAGGTATTCCTCCCTTTGCAGGTTTCTTCAGCAAATTCTTCGTATTCTCAGCAGCAGCAGCACATCAGACATTAGGATATTATCTGCTGGTATTTATTGCGTTGGTAAACACTATCATTTCATTATATTACTATCTCATAGTAATTAAAGCTATGTTCCTTACTAAAAGCGAAACTCCGATTGAGACCGTTCAGAGTGATTTCGCCGGGAAATTGAGTCTGGTAGTTTGTACATTGGGCATTTTACTTATAGGTTTGGTTAGTACAATCTATACTCAAATCGAATTGTTTAGCTTTGGAATGTAATCCCTCTGGTTTTAAGATATAGAAAACCCGCTGTAAGTTTAATCTTGCAGCGGGTTCTTTTTTATGTTACTGTTATATTTACCTCATAAATTGAAACAATAATTTTTACCTGTTTTCAAATCTCACGTTGGATTTATCAACTATAAAGAAATTGTAAAGACTAATTTGATTTATTGGATTATTAAAATGAACAGTTTGCATACTATAATATTGAATTTAGAATCACAATGTCATATTAATTTAAATAATAACATTATTATGATACTAATTATATATTTTTGTAATCATATAGACATATATTATTTATATTTGAAATCAAATTGAGAAATATAAAACAAAAATCAACTCATTATGATAATCTTTATAAAATCTTTATGTACTTTTGTGTCCGAATTTCAAGATTTCGCTACATCTAATCAATAAACTAATGGATTCAAACCAAAACCACCACAGCCATATCAGCAAATTTAGTATGATAGGCGTAATTGTCACGCTTGGAATTGTTTATGGTGATATTGGTACTTCGCCACTTTATGTAATGAAAGCCATCCTGGGCGCAAATAAACACATTGATGCCAATTATATTATCGGAGCAATTTCGTGCATTATATGGACACTCACCCTGCAAACCACAGTAAAATATGTATTGATTACCCTTCGTGCCGACAATAATGGTGAAGGTGGTATACTTGCACTCTACGCACTGATACGTAAAAACAAAAAAAAATGGCTGTACGCGGTAGCAATTATCGGTGCAAGTACATTGATTGCTGATGGGATTATTACTCCTGCTATTACAGTTGTTTCGGCAATTGAAGGATTAAAAGGAATTAACCCCGATACACCGGTTGTACCTATTAGCATAATTATAATAGCGGTTCTGTTCTTTGTTCAGCAATTCGGAACGAAAGCTATCGGAAATTCCTTCGGTCCTATTATGGTAATTTGGTTTACAATGCTTGGGGTGTTGGGCTTTATGCAAATTACTCAGTATGCACTTATACTGAAAGCTTTTAATCCGTATTATGCCATAAATTTACTAATCAACTATCCCAATTGGTTTTTAATTCTTGGTGCTGTATTCCTCTGTACGACGGGTGCTGAAGCACTTTATTCGGATTTGGGACATTGTGGCATTAAAAATATACGTATCAGTTGGATATTTGTAAAAGTAATGCTTATTCTGAATTATCTCGGACAGGGTGCATGGGTTCTTACCCATCTGGATAGTCTGGCAAATGAAACAAATCCTTTCTATAGTATAATGCCTCAAAGTTTTTTGTTTTTTGGAGTTGTAATGGCTACAGCAGCAGCTATTATTGCCAGTCAGGCGTTAATCAGCGGCTCGTATACCATTTTCAGTGAAGCAATGAGCCTGAACTTCTGGCCACGTCAGAAAATTAAATATCCCACACAGGTAAAAGGTCAGTTGTATATTCCGTTTGTAAACTCCTTTCTGTTTGTATTCTGTGTAATCATGATATTGTTTTTTCAGAATTCAAGCAACATGGAAGCTGCTTACGGCTTATCCATAACCATCACTATGATGATGACCACTTTCCTGCTGGGTTTTTATCTGAAGAAAAACAGAATAAACCCGATGTTAATTATTCCATTTATGGCTGTGTTTCTAACGATTGAAATATCGTTTTTCACCGCCAATATGTTCAAATTTCTGCATGGTGGTTGGGCAACCATTCTTATTGCTGGAGTTATTGCAAGCGTTATGTTGATTTGGTTCAATGCAAGGAAAATCAAAAATAGCCACATGCAATTTCTTAAAGTCCAGTCATATTATAATATACTTTCCGACTTAAAGAAAGACAGCACTATATCAAAATATGCCACTAATCTGGTTTACTTGAGTAAAGCTAATCAGAAATCAGAAATTGAAAGTAAAATCATTTACTCCATCATTAATAAACAACCGAAAAGAGCAGATCATTACTGGCTGCTTCATATCGACCATTTAGACGATCCAACAACCTTTGAATATTCATTTGAACAATTAATTCCTGATACGTTATTCCGCGTAAATATTCGTCTCGGATTCCGTGTACAACCACGAATAAACATGTATTTCAGGCAAATTATAGAGGATTTGGTTGCAAGTAAAGAATTTGAATTGACAAGCCACTACCCTTCGCTAAAGAAGAACAATATCCCGGGTGATTTCAGGTTTATCATTATTCACAGGATTTACAACTTTGATTTCGGAGTTAAATTCAAAGAAAAGTTCACAATGACACTTTACAACATCATAAAAAACATTGGAATTACTGACATTAAAACTTATGGACTTGATACCAGCAATGTGATGGTTGAGTCTGTTCCATTAATGGCGAAACAAGAATATAAAAGTAAGATTAAGCGAATTGAAACTGAATAAAATGCAAAGTGTCCGAAACAGTATTGTTTCGGACACTTTGTTTTCTATAAATCCCCGTTCTTATACTTCTTTACTACTTTTTCAAGCATGGCATCTTCGCCCAATGAATCGTATTTCGTTTTCAGATTTTCCTGAAATACAAGTCCTACTGTGTACCAAAAGTCGGCAGGGAAGCCACCTTTATAAGTTTTTATCAAACCATATGCTGTTTCATTTGTTTCGCGGGAAATAAGTTTCAGAAGAATTTTCCCCTGAGAATACGACATACGGCGTACATCTATCTCAAATTGGGCAAATAATTCCTTTTCAGTTTTTCGAATCAGTTTTCGTTTTTCCTGATTATCTGTCATAGTAGCCAGTTGCGTATTCATATCGTTCACTACCTGTTTTACTTTCATTACATACGGGTAAAGAAAGCGAATGTTTTTAATCATTCTGTAGTTATCATAGTAGAATTTTTTATCCTGATACTTTTGTTTTGAATTATCTGTCAGTGCCTGTTTCATTTGGGCAGCCATTTGAACCGGAATCTGTTTCTGAATGGTAGTATCTTGTGGGATGATAATTTTAATTTCTTCTATTGCTTTTTTAATTTCAGCTACCATAACCGTATCTTTTACCGGTGGCGAAGCCTGTTCCTCTGATTCGCTGTTTCTGTCCTCAGATTCGTCTTCGTTTTTCTCAACTACCTTTGACTGAGTAGATTTGACACTGACATTTTGTGATTTAAGTGGTTGAGCCGGTGGTAGCGAAAGCTGTTCGAGCATCTGAAATTGAATTGCAATATCTTCTTCAGAATCGGTTGAATTATGATTGAAAAATAAATCTCTTCCGGGACTGATAAATAGCATCAGGATGATAATGGCATTAAGGAACAAGCTAATGCCGGCAGCCAATATCTGAGATTTGTGTTGATGGAAGAAATTCATTTTAAAATTTAAAAAAAGTCTACAAAGATAAAAACTATTTCGCCATGGTTTGTTGAAAATCAACAGAAGGATTTAATAATAAGCATTATTAGTTATTTTAACGAACGAGGATAAAATTTCTTTTTGTACTTTTGCCGACGAAATAAAACCTCCTGACAACTATGACCTATCTCCGCAAACCCGAATGGCTAAAAACGCAGCTTCAAAGTGGCGAAAACTATGTGAAAATAAGCCGGATAGTAAAGAATAACAAACTTCATACCATCTGTTCGAGTGGCAGATGCCCCAACATGAGTGAGTGTTGGAACAAAGGTACAGCAACATTTATGATTTTGGGAGAAATCTGTACCCGTAGCTGTAAATTTTGTAATACACTTTCCGGAATGCCTCTGCCTCCTGATAAACTCGAGCCGGCGAAAATTGCAGAATCAATCCGGATGATGAATCTGAAACATGCAGTTGTAACCTCAGTCGACAGAGATGATTTACCGGATGGTGGTGCTGCTCATTGGGCTGAAACTATACGGACTATAAAAAATGTAAACCCTCAAACAACACTGGAAGTTCTGATTCCCGATTTTGATGGAAAAACAGAGCTGATTGACCGGATAATAGCTGAAAAACCGGATATTATTTCTCACAATCTGGAAACCGTGGAAAGACTTACACCTCAAATTCGCACCAAAGCCAAGTACCGTACCAGCCTAAAAGTAATAAAACACATTTCAGAAAGTCCTGTAGTTTCAAAAACCGGAATTATGGTCGGGTTGGGTGAAACTGAAGAAGAAATTCTGCAGCTTATGGATGATGCACTGGCAAATGGTTGCGAGATACTTACAATCGGTCAGTACATGCAACCTTCGCGCAAGAATATAGCAGTAACAGAATATATTACTCCTGAGAAATTTGATGAATATAAACAAACCGGACTTCAAAAAGGTTTTCGTATTGTGGAAAGTGCCCCACTTGTCCGGTCTTCTTATTGCGCAGAAAAACATATTTAGATTTATTCTGTCATAGTTTTTGTTTTTTATTGTAGTAGCAAGTCATTTGATTTTTTTCTCAGATTTTAATTCTAATAAGACTATTTCATTGATATTCTGAATCTTAAGTGCGATTAAAACTTTATAGACAGAATCTATATGAATATAGTTAATCATTTTTCTAAAAAATCAGTTCACCTAATAAAAATAGATGTATATTTGTAGTGTAAATCTTAGACAATTGATTTCGAAAGAGCTCTTTAATTTGCTATTCTTCAGTATAACTAACTGACAATCATAACTTATTATTTACAAAGAAGGTTTTTTCAAGATAAATTCGTTTCAGATATGCAATTCTGATTTTTGATAAAATATTCAAAAACAGAAAGTTTTATTTATTCACGTATAAAACTGCAGCATTATGAAAAACGTACAATTTGAAAATGAATTAGTTGCATTACAAAGCAACATGCGCAATTTTGCCTTTTCACTCACACTGAATCGCGATGATGCCGAAGATCTTTTACAAGATACAACTCTTAAAGTATTAGACAATCAGGATAAATTTACTGATAATGTAAACTTTAAAGGTTGGGTTCTTACAATAATGAAGAACATATTTATCAACAACTATCGTAAAATCGTTAGAAATCAGACTGTTGTTGATAAAACTGAGGATCTTCACCATTTAAATTTACCTCAAAACTCAGGTTTTGATAGTCCTGAAGGTTCTTACGCAATTGGAGAAATATCAAATACTATAGCATCCTTTGCTGATGATTATCGTATTCCGTTCACAATGCATGTACAGGGATTTAAATACGAAGAAATAGCTCAACACATGAATTTACCTATTGGTACTGTGAAAAGCCGTATTTTCCTTGCACGCAAAAGGCTTCAGGAGCAACTAAAAGATTACCGCTATTAACAAAACACAATTCTTTCTTCATTTAGCCGTAGTATTTAACTACGGCTTTTTTTTTATTCCAAATGAATTCATAACTTTGTCGGAATGAATAGAAAAAAAGAAGTATATTTGTGGTTTTTCCGAAAATCCAATTAATATTTAATAAATATTCATTATGAAACACTTTCCCCCATCTGAACTAATTATTAATGGAGATGGAAGCATCTTTCACCTTCACCTGAAACCCGAACAACTGGCCGATAATGTAATATTGGTAGGTGATCCCGGTCGGGTAGAATTGGTGGCATCTTATTTCGACACACAGGAATGTTCGGTTTCAAGCCGTGAATTCAACACCATAACCGGAACTTATAAGGGCAAACGTATTTCGGTTATTTCTACCGGAATAGGCACTGACAATATAGATATCGTTGTGAATGAACTTGATGCATTGTCAAACATCGATTTTCAAACAAGAACTGAAAAAACTGAATTCAGGCAACTTACGATAATACGCATTGGTACTTCTGGTGGTATGCAGCCTGAAATTCCATTGGGTAGTTTTCTGATTTCCGAAAAATCTATTGGTTTTGATGGAATGCTTAATTTCTATGCCGGTCGCGATTCGGTAAGTGATTTAGCTTTTGAAGATGCCATGAAAAAACATTTGGTCTGGAATCCGCAACTAGCTGCTCCATATGTGGTTGATTCTGATGTTGAATTAATGAATCGTATTGGAAAAGACGACATGCTTCGTGGTGTAACAATCTCGGCAAATGGTTTTTACGGACCTCAGGGACGTGTTTTACGCCTTAATCTTGCCGATATGGATATCAATAACAAGATTGAGAGTTTCCGTTATGGCAAATATAAAATAACTAATTACGAAATGGAAGGCTCTGCCATTGCCGGATTATCCAAATTGATGGGACATAAAGCCATGACTGTCTGCTGTATTATTGCTAACCGCCGTGTGGAAGCTGCTAATACCGATTACAAACCTTATATTGAGAATCTGGTTCAAACGGTATTGGAAAGGATTTAGTGGGTATACAAGCTATAAACTATTAACTACCAACTATAAACTCTAAACCATGTCAACAACCATAGCTGCCATTTCTACTGCTCCGGGTATCGGTGGTATTGCTGTTATTCGTGTATCTGGAAATGATGCAATAAAAAACTGTGATACCATTTTTGTGCCTAAGACTAAAAAGAACAGTCTGACCACACAAAAACCTTTCAGCATCCGAATTGGAAGAATTGTAACCCAATCAGGTGAAATTGTGGACGAAGTGTTGGTAAGTGTTTTTAAAGCTCCACATTCATTTACCGGTGAAGATGTTGTGGAAATTTCATGCCACGGCTCGGTGTTTATACAACAACAAATCTTACAACTTTTGCTTGTAACCGGTTGTAAACTCGCTCAACCGGGCGAATTTACGCAACGGGCTTTCCTGAATGGCAAAATGGATTTGTCGCAGGCTGAAGCTGTCGCTGATTTGATTGCTTCTACTTCAGCTGCCTCACACCGCATGGCATTAAATCAAATGCGTGGAGGATTTTCGAATGAACTTGTAAAACTGCGCACTCAATTGCTTGATTTTGTTTCACTTGTGGAACTTGAACTTGATTTTACTGAAGAGGATGTAGAATTTGCCGACCGCTCTAAACTAAAAAATTTGGCTACAGAAATCAGTGAACTGATTACCCGCCTTGCTGATTCATTCCGAGTGGGAAATGCACTGAAAAATGGTATTCCGGTAGCGTTGGTAGGTGAAACGAATGTAGGAAAATCAACATTACTGAACTTACTGCTGAATGAAGAAAAAGCTATAGTTTCAGATATTCACGGTACAACACGCGATTCGATTGAAGATTCAGTCGATATCAATGGTATCAATTTCCGTTTTATTGACACAGCCGGCATTCGCAATACAAAGGATAAGGTTGAAAACATGGGTATCGAGCGTACCTATCAAAAAATTGAACAGGCTTCGATTGTACTCTGGCTGATTGATTGTACGCAGGTGAGTGAACATATCGAATGGCTTACCGACCGAATCGCCAAACGTGCCGAAGGGAAGAAAATAATCCTTGTTTTCAACAAGATAGACAAAATTGCTGAAGATGAACGTGAAGTACTTGGAGAACTTTTCGAACAATTTGAAGGCGAACGAATTTATATTTCAGCCCGAAACAAAATAAATACCGATAAACTGCAAAAAGCATTAGTTGTTGCAGCTCAGCTACCGGAAATTAATCCGGGTGATGTGGTAGTGAATAATGTGCGTCACTACGAAGCCCTCAAAAATGCCCAAACAGCTATCAACCGTGTTATCGAAGGATTAGATTCCGGCATTTCAGGCGATTTTCTTTCGCAGGATATACGTGAATGCATGCATTTCCTTGGAGAAATAACAGGGCAAATATCTAATGATGAGATACTTGGAAATATATTTGGCAAATTCTGTATCGGGAAATAATTAACGATTATTAACTATCAAAATCAATCACAAATACACATTAAAGTCCTGTTTATCAGGGCTTTTTTTTGTGCAGTGAAATTATTGATAATAATTATTGATATTGCTTTTTACGCATATTTTTGTACCTTTGCTGTACCTTTTCATACGAAAGATACAATCTTTGTACCTTTAACAGATATATAATGCACACTTTTAGACTATGATAGACTATAGTAGAATATAGTGGGCTTAAAATGGCGAAATAGACAACATGAAATTTATAGAAATACGCAAAATTTGTGAATGGTGTGGTAATGAATTTATCGCATTAAAAAGTAGTACTCGTTATTGTTCTCACATTTGTAATAGTAGAGCTTATAAAGCAAATATTAGAACAAAGAAAAAAAATACAATCGAAAAGCAAACCGATGAAATTATAAAAAATAAACCCATTGCTGATTTTAAAGACCAGGAATTTTTAAAGTGTGCTCAAGCTGCATTATTAATGGGAGTATGTAAACAAACTGTTTATAATCTCATTGAATCAGGTACACTTAAAGCGGTAAGATTATCAAGTAGAATGACAATTATTAGAAGAAAAGATATTGATGCTTTACTTGAAATTGAAATACCCTATGAACCGAAACAGAAAAAAGAGAAAACTCCAATTACTGAATTTTATACTCTCGATGAAATTACGGAGAAATTCGGAGTGAAAGTCAGAAGAATCTGGGATATTATAAAAACCAAAAACATCCCAACAACCAAATTGGGAAACAAAACCTATATCAGTCAGAAACACATTGACAACTATTTTAAAAACAAGAACAAAAAGCCTCTTATGGAGATACCAGATTCAAAAGAATTTTATACCATACCTGAAGCTATGGATATTTATCAATTGACAAGAGATGCATTGTATTACTATTGTTCATATTATAGTGTTACAAGGGTGAAAAAAGGCAGAAACGTGGAAATAAACAAAAAGGAATTAGACAAATTATTTGAAAAACCGATTATTGTATGAGTGTAACATTAAGAGAAAAATCAATCAAAGGGGGCGAACAGAAATCACTGTATCTTGACTTCTATCCGGCAATCAGAAATCCAAAAACAGAAAAAGTAACCCG
>JBAXPM010000036.1:0-37963 GCA_037132235.1 Paludibacter sp. | reverse complement strand
AAAAATGACATTAAATTAGCTTTGAGAAAAATAAGTAGTTTTTAGAGGTTGCCTATATTTGTAAACTATTAGTCCGGAGTTATTTTCAGTCAAAAAAACTCTCCTTCCTCTTAGGATATTTTGCCCGGCCAGCCTCACAGTTTATCTTTCTGCCCTTTTATTTTCGTATTTATAACATAAAATGGAAACCAAGTCATCTAAAATTTCCAGACCGAAATCTAACACCGGTAAAACCGACTTTCCAATTATTGGGATTGGTGCTTCAGCCGGTGGATTAGAAGCATTAGAACAGTTTTTTGAAAACATGCCGGTTGATAGTGGTTTGGCCTTTGTAGTTATTCAGCATCTCGATCCCGACCATGTAGGTATTATGCCCGAATTGCTTCAGCGAATCACAAAAATGAAGGTTTTTCAGGCTTCTGACAAATTGCTGGTAAAGCCAAATCATGTTTATGTAATTCCTCCAAATAAAAGCATGTCTATTCTTCGGGGTGCATTGTTTTTGTTTGAACCCATAGAAGCCAGAGGTCTTCGTCTTCCAATCGATTATTTTTTCAAATCGCTTGCTATTGACCAAAAAGAAAAAAGTGCTGGAATTATTCTATCCGGAATGGGTTCAGATGGAAGCCTGGGAATCAAAAAGATTAAAGAAATGAATGGAATTGTATTGGTACAAGAACCTACCAATGCGAAATTCGATGGAATGCCCCGAAGTGCAATAAATGCGGTTCATGTTGATATTGTTGTTCCTGCCAGCGAGCTGCCGTCCATGTTAATTAATTCTTTGAAACATATTCCAATTGCAACATCAGATATAATTACAGACGTTAAAAACTCCAGCAATCTCGAAAAGATTATCCTGCTGCTCCGGGCTCAAACCGGACATGATTTTTCGTTTTACAAGAAGAATACCATGTTTCGGCGCATTGAAAGACGCATGAATGTTCATCAGATTGAGAAAATACAGAATTACGTCCGATTCCTGCAGGAAAACCCAAAAGAAACCGAAATTCTGTTCAAAGAATTACTTATCGGTGTTACCAATTTCTTTCGTGATGCCGCAGTATGGGAAAAATTAAAAACAGATATTTTCCCTCAGATGTTTGCCGAATTTCCAAACGGATATGCCTTTCGGGCATGGGTAACCGGTTGTTCCACAGGCGAAGAAGCATATTCTTTAGCCATTATTTTTAAAGAAGCTTATGAAGCTATAAAACTTGAAAAGAATTTCAGTTTACAGATTTTTGCTACCGATCTGGAAGTTGATGCTATTGAGAAAGCCAGAAAAGGTGAATATCCCACGAATATTGTGACCGATGTTTCACCCGAACGAATCAGTCAGTTTTTCAGCAGTAATCAAAATGGTTTCAAAGTGAATTCTTCTATACGCGAAATGGTGGTTTTTGCTCCTCAAAATGTGATAAGAGACCCGCCATTCACTAAACTGGATTTCCTTTCGTGCCGGAATATGTTGATTTATATGGAGCCTGAATTGCAGAAAAAACTGATTACTCTTTTCCATTACAGTCTTAATCCAAAAGGAATTATGTTGCTTGGAAGTGCCGAAAATGAAAGCTCCGGTAATAGTTTTTTCAAAATAGTGGATCCTAAATTGAAATTCTTTAAACGTTCTGAATTACCTAAAATACCCAAATTATCAAACTTTCCAAGTTCTTTTTCTCAACGAAAAATCACATTAACAGAAGCACAACAAAAACCAATGAAAGAAATAGAAAATATTCAAACCCTTGCCGACCGATTATTACTTCAGCGATTTTCGCCGGCCAGCGTACTGATTAACGATCAGGGTGACATACTTTACATTACCGGAAAAACAGGAAAATACCTCGAACCGGCTGCCGGCAAAGCAAATATGAATATTTACGCGATGGCGCGTGAGGGTTTAAATGCCATGTTGACAGGTGCTATCCGCAAAGCAAAGCAAAACTACGAACCGTTGCTGTTGAAAAATTTAAAGGTTGGCACAAACGGCGGAACTCAATATGTGGATATTACCATTCAGCAAATTGAAAAACCCGAAACACTAAAAGGTTCCATTATTATTGTTTTTGCCGATGTAATTACACCTCCTACTGAAAATCAGACAAAAAAAGCAACTGGTAAGATTACATCAACCCGGCATCAAGAACTTGAAAATGAGCTTCAACGGGCTAATGAAGAGCTTCAAAGTACACGGGAAGAAATGCAGACTTCGCAGGAAGAATTAAAATCGACCAATGAAGAACTGCAATCAACCAATGAGGAACTGCAATCGACCAATGAAGAGCTGACTACTTCGAAAGAAGAAATGCAAAGTCTGAACGAAGAACTACAAACTGTCAATATCGAGCTTCAAAGTAAAATCGGTGATTTTGTACTGGCTAATAATGATATGATTAACCTGCTTAACAGCACCGATATTGCAACACTGTTTCTGGATAAAGAACTGAATATCCGTCGGTTCACTGAGCAATTATCAAAAATCGTAAAATTACGACCTACTGATGCTGGCCGACCATTTACCGACCTGGTAAATAACCTCGAATATCCTGATATTGCAACTCATGCTAAAGAAGTATTGCGTACGTTAGTTTATAAAGAAACTGCCATTACAACCAATGTAGGAAACTGGTTTAATGTTCGTATTATGCCTTATCGGACCGTTGATGATAAGATTGATGGGCTTGTCATCACATTTATTGATATTACCGTAGCTAAAAAATTAGAAATTGAACTCAATAAAACAGTTGATTTACTCCGCCAACACAACCTATATAAACCATGAAAAAACAGGACAAAGGTGTGAATGAAGCAACACTAATAAGGCTTATCGCTGAAGAAGAGTTGAAAAATGGAAAACAGACACTCGATGACAGGACTGAATTTGATAATATGAAGCTCATCCATGAGTTAGAGGTTCATCAGATAGAACTTGAGATGCAAAATGAAGAACTGAAAATGGCTCATGCTAAGGCCTACGAAGCCATTGAAAAATATGTAGAGTTGTATGATTTTTCCCCTTCAGGTTATCTGACACTTTCCAAAGAAGGTGATATAATTGAGTTGAATTTTTCGGCGGCTACTATGCTTGGTAAGGAACGTAATCATTTGAGAAATACCCGGTTCGGACTTCTTATTTCGCATGTATCTTTGAAAACTTTTAATCAGTTGCTGGACAGGACTTTCAGACTCAACGAAACGGTAAGTTGTGAATTACTTTTACTTCACAAAACAGATATAGATGATAAAACAATGTATGTTCAGGTTGATGCTCAATTATCAAAAGACTCAAGCAAATGCTTACTTACAATGACTGACATTTCAGAACGAAAGAAACTGGTGAGAGAACTCAATAAGACTATAGAAATACTCCGTGAAAATAATTTATACAAATCATGAAAACAAAAGAAAATGACAAATCAGAATCATCAGAACTTCGCCAAAAGGCTGAAGATGAATTGATTATCAGAAACTCAACAGATTTTATTGCAGAGGCTGATAGTCTGAAACTTATACACGAATTACAGGTTCACCAAATTGAACTTGAAATGCAAAATGAAGAACTCAGTAAAGCGCGTGTATTAGCCGAAACAGCCATGGAGAAATATACAGATTTATACGACTTTGCACCCTCTGGCTATCTTACACTTTCGAAAGAAGGAGATATTGTTGAATTGAATTTCTTAGCAGCAGAAATACTTGGTAAGGATCGGTCTCAATTAAAAAATACGCGGTTTGGACTTTATATAAGCTCTTATTCAATCGGTTTATTTAATATTTTCTTTGATGAAATCTTCCGATACAAAAAGAAACTTGCCTGTGAATTATCATTGCAAACTAAAAACGATGTACCGGCATATATTCATGTTGAAGCACTTGTTTCACAAGATTTAAATAGCTGTCTGGTTAATATTATTGACATTACTGAACGAAAAAACTTAGAGAAACAATTAGAACACCGTTCGAAACAATTAAGCGAATTAAACAGCTACTTTATGGACAGAGAAATTCGAATGGTAGGTTTAAAAGAAGAAATCAATGCTTTATTAGTAAAATCTGGCTGTGAAAAACAATACCTGATTTAATTATCAACCAATTATTTTAAAATTTGACAGAGATTTCGTTTGCCGGAATCTCTGTTTTTTCTAAAAATATTACCATTTCCAACTTTCAAAAAAAAACACTAATTTTAAGCCCTCAAACAAAAAAACATAATCAAACTACTAACAATATGGATAACAACACTTTATTAAACGAAGTAATGGCCAAAGCTCAGGGTTGGCTGAATGGAAACTATAACGAAGAAACAAAAAACGATGTTCGCCGAATGATGAACGCTGAAGATAAATCGGAATTGATTGAATCGTTCTACCGCGATTTGGAATTCGGAACCGGTGGTTTACGTGGAATCATGGGTGCCGGTTCAAACCGTATGAATATCTATACAGTAGGAGCAGCCACGCAGGGATTAAGCAATTATCTTATAGCTCAGTTTCCTGACGTTCCTCAAATCAGCGTGGTCATTGGTCACGATTGCCGCAACAACAGCCGCTTGTTTGCTGAAATTTCGGCTAATATATTCTCTGCCAATGGTATTAAAGTATATTTATTCGAAGACCTGCGTCCTACCCCTGAAGCTTCATTTGCCATTCGTCATCTGGGTTGCCAGAGCGGAATCATCCTTACTGCATCACACAACCCCAAAGAATATAACGGCTACAAAGCTTACTGGAACGACGGCGCACAAATGGTTGCACCACACGATGAGAATGTGATTACCGAAGTAATGAAAATTACGAATGTGGACGACATTAAATTTAATGGAAATCCGGCTTTAATTGAAATAATCGGTGAAGAAATTGACAAAGCATTTATTGAAAACATAAAAACCTTGTCTCTCTCGCCCGATGCTATAAAACGCAACAGCAACCTGAAAATCGTTTACACACCAATTCACGGAACTGGCGTTATGCTCGTTCCACGTGCATTGAAAGAATATGGCTTTACAAATATTATTCCCGTTCCGGAACAAAATGTGGTAAGTGGCGATTTCCCTACAGTAGTTTCTCCAAACCCTGAAGAACCGGCTGCGCTGGATATGGCTGTAAAAAAAGCCATTGAAACTGATGCTGATATCGTTATGGCTTCCGATCCGGATGCTGACCGCCTGGGTATTGCCGTGAAAAACGACAAAGGCGAATGGATACTGGTAAATGGCAATCAAACTGCTTTGTTGTTTATTTATTACCTGATTCGTCGTTGGAATGAGCTTGGCAAAATAACCGGCAACGAGTATATTGTAAAAACCATTGTTACAACCGAAATTATTAAACAAATAGCCGACCGCAACAAAGTAGAAATGTTCGACTGCTACACCGGTTTCAAATGGATTGCAGCAGTAATTCGTGAAAACGAAGGCAAGAAAACCTATATTGGTGGTGGGGAAGAAAGCTACGGTTTTCTGCCAGAAGATTTTGCACGTGACAAAGATGCTGTTTCATCATGCGCATTGATGGCTGAGATAGCTGCCTGGGCTAAAGATAATGGCAAAACCTTATACGAACAGTTGCAGGATATTTATGTAGAATACGGTTTTGGAAAAGAAAAAGGCATTTCAGTTGTGCGTAAAGGTAAATCGGGTGCTGAAGAAATTGCACAAATGATGCGAGATTTCCGCACCAATCCTCCTAAAGAAATTGCAGGGTCGAAAGTAAGCGTTATTAAAGACTACGAAACGTTGAAAATGACCAACATAGCTACCGATAAAGTAAGTGCGCTGGATTTCCCATGTACTTCAAATGTGCTTCAGTATTTTACCGAAGACGGCACTAAAATCTCCGTTCGTCCTTCCGGGACAGAACCAAAAATCAAGTTCTACATCGAAGTTCGTGGCGAAATGAAGAGCCGTGCCGACTATGATGCTGCCGATGCTGCTGCCAACAAAAAAGTGGATGCCGTGCGTGCTTCGCTGGGAGTGTGAGAATAGTGATTAATGGTTAGTGATTAATGATTAAAATAAAAAAACCTTTATTCGGTGGCGAATAAAGGTTTTTTTATGATTATCTGCAAAGTATACAGAAGATTATTAATCGTTAAATTATCAAAATAAGGGCGTAGCCCTGAAATCTATAGTTTAAGATGTCAGGGCTAGAGCCCCTATGCTTATATCATTTCATTGAGCTGCGAAGATTTCCGGGCTACGCCCCTAAATCGTCCGAAAAAAACATGAAACGAATTAGCCCGTAACTTTTTCGAGTCGTTTCATAATGGAAAAAATAAACATGGCTGAAAGCAGACAGCATACAATAAAAATTAGCCACAATTGCCACAACTCCAGTTTTCCCCAGAAGAAACTTCCTACAAACAACAGTTTATTTCCAACAGCAGTTGCCAACAACCAACCACCCTGCATTAAGCCCTGAAAGCGTTGAGGAGCTACTTTTGAAACGAATGACAATCCCATAGGACTTAGGAATAATTCGGCCACCGTTAGCACCAGATAACTGCTTATCAACCAGTACGGCGTAATACGTGACGAATCGGGTACTGCCTGACCATGCAATGTATGAGGTGATAACAAACTCATAGAACCAACCAAAACAACCAAAAATCCTATTGATGCGATAATCATTCCAATTCCAATTTTACGTGGTGTGGAAGGTTCTTTACCGATTTTGTGCAACCAGGCAAAAACTCCCATTACCAAGGGTGTCAGGAATACAATAAACAAGGGATTAAATGATTGGAAAACTTCAGGAGAAATTGAATTCAAAGCTTGATTGTGAGATACAAAATAATAACACAAGGCACCACCCGAAGCAATCATAGCAGCACCTGTCAACCGATTTATCAATGTATTTTTCCCAATCAACAAAAACAGACCGCCAATACCGGCAACAAATGATAGAATGGAAGGCAGTGTAAAAAATAAATGAGTAAACGGACCAACTTCCTTAACAATATAATCACGGGCAAAGAACGTCAGAGTCAGACCGTTTTGGTGGAATGACATCCAAAAGAAAATAACGACAAAAAATACCAGAATCAGTGATACTACGCGTGGTTTTTCTTCATGAGTGGACGACATAATAATCCAGGTCACAAAAGTGCCAAACAACCCGATAGCCATACCGGTTTTGTAATCTTTAAGCACGCTGACAATTAAAGAGACTAACACACCAACAAAAAGTGCAATGATAAAAGTTAATACACCTGATTTATTTTTAGCAGTTACTTCGGTATGTTTTGTTTCCACTACTACATCTTTATCTTTGTGCGGCAAATGCTTATTAAAAACCATAAACACCAAAAGTGATATCAACATAGCTACAGCTGCAATTCCGAATGCATAATTATAACCTCTTGAAAAAACATCAAGATAAGTCATTGAAAAAGCCTGTAAATCAGGAATCGCTCCTGCCATACTTACTTTGTTAGCAAGGAGTGCAAACTGAGTAGTGTCTGTCATTTTTCCGTCAAGGTACTGATGACATAATGCAGGGAGACTGCCATCATGTAAAAAGCCATTGCTTTTCAACCACCAATCTCTAACACCAGTTGCAGCAAATGGAGCAAAAAAAGCACCCACATTGATTCCCATATAGAAAATCATAAATGCTGAATCACGATACTTGCCATACTGTTCATTATCATACAATTGACCGACAACGGCTTGCAGGTTTCCTTTAAACAATCCATTCCCCAGTGCAATAACAAAAAGACTGATAAGGGTCACATTCAGACTTGCACCGGGCATAGCCATCATAGCATAACCAGTGAGCATGACAAAAATACCAACCAGAATTACAAATTTGTATTTCTTGGAATAATCTGCAACTATCCCCCCTATCAATGCCAGGGCATAGATTCCAAAATAGAACCAACTGTAGTAATCACCGGCAGCTTCCTCGGATAGTCCGAATTTAGCCTGCAAAAACAAAACTAAAATAGCCATCATGGTATAAAAGCCAAAACGCTCTCCCATATTGGCAAAAAAAGCAACTAAAAGTCCTTTCGGATGATTTTTAAGCATAAGAATTAAATTAAGAGCCCCTAAACCCTAAAGGGGAATAAGAGTTTTGTTTGCAATATTCTGTTAAGTAATCAATAATATTTAATGATATATTTTAGTTATAACTCCAAAATGGAGGCTTTAAGACATAGTCTAATATAAAACCTAAATCGCTTTTTTGCGGCACTCTTAAGCCCCAATTTGGGGGTTTGGGGGCTTACCTCATGCTTTTAAAACCACTCCCCTGCTCTTTCGTCCGTCCACTTTCATGATAATTGGTTTTTCAAAATGTACGTGACGAATAAATTCCGACTCATATTCAGCAGGTTGTGCATTGAGATAGTCAGTATCGTAAGTTCCATCATTTAAAAACGGATTGATAGTGAAATACGCCACACCAAATGAAGTCAGGTTCTGAAAAAAGTGCGTACCCTGACTTGGATCAACGCGATAATTCGACAGACCGGATTCCACAATCAATCGTGCATTACTGATGTGCGACCATTTTACCGGAATTCCCAGCCACGGGTCAGCAGACCCCCAACGCCCCGGTCCAACCAATATATAATTTCGGTTTTCCTGAATTAGATTCTTGTTTATTTTCTCTATTTCTGAAGCAATCAGCTGATTTTTGGCTGCATTAAAAGCTTCGGGTTTCACATACACTAAATCATATAAATCAGTAGTAACACCATGTCCCAATGCACTTTTCGAAGTGATGATACAGTTTTCCTCCAGTACTTTTCCAATACCTTCATTTATCATTTCCTTGTTGTCCACAATTGGTCGGATTTGCAACAAATAAAACGAATGTTGTTTCGCCGGTGAATGATCCAGATTAACTGCAAATTCAATCTCTATGGGACGCCCCATTTCTTTGTGTGCTATTTTCAAAACTTCTTTCAAAATTTCAGCCAACGGAAAAACATTGTGTTTTAGCACATTGGCAAAGGTAATGATTTTCCGACCACCTTCGTACAGGCTGTCCTGAATAACTCTATCCTGAAAATCATATGTTGAAGCAATGTAGCGCAATGTTCCATCTTTTTCAGCTTCCGAAACCGGAATTTTCAACAAATTAAACCCATCGTCGACCTGTGGAACAAACTGAGTTTGGCTTAAATCAAGCGCATTAAAATAATTTTGTGTTTCGCGTAGTGCAAAATCTATATTGCTGGTTTGAAGTACATTCTGTGGATATGAAGGTGAAAAACGCAGACTTGCACCACCATCCATTATGTATTTCCCAAGACCCAATGCCACACTGGCAATTCCTTCTTCGGATTTTTCTGCTCCGATTGGATAATAATTCAAGGAGCGGGCTACACCGGAGAACGATGGATAAAATCTTGTTCCATATTGATTTCCGCAGATTTCCTGAAGCACAATAGCCATTTTTTCTTCATCAATCACATTTTTAGTAGCAGTCATGTACGCTTTACTATCACGATAAAAAACCGAAGCATATACCGCTTTTATGGCTTCAGTTATCATCAGCAACATTTGCGTTTTACTTTCGGCATTAAATGGCACCATGTAAGTGGAATAAATTCCGGCGAAAGGCTGATAATGTGAATCTTCAAGCAAACTGGAAGAACGCACTGCAATGGGTGAACTGGTTGCACCAATAAATGTATGCAAATCAGCAATGAGTTGATGTGGAATGCGCGCTTTCAGAAAATGAGACAGAACTTCCGCATCGTCCAAATCGGATAACGCTATGGGATAGAGCTTGTTTATCTCCATAAATTCCGAAAAAATATCAGTACACAACACAACTGTTTTCGGAATCATGATTTGTGTATTTTCGAAATTTTCTAAACTTTCGTTGCGTTTTATCATGGCATCAATAAATGCCAGACCTCGTCCTTTCCCTCCCAGCGAACCTTCACCAATACGGGCAAAATTGGAGTATTGGTCAAATCTGTCGCGTTGGAAAACCGCTACCACTCCACGATTTTTCACCTTACGATATTGTACAATCGCATCAAAAATCACTTGTCGCACTTTGTCCATGTTAGTCGAAAACAGACTTTCCACACTGATATTTTTCAGGAATTCGGCCAGTGGAAACATGGCGCGGGAATACAACCAGCGGGAAATATTATTGCGCGAAACATGATAAAATAAAGATTCTTCACTGACATTAAAAATTGTTTCCTGAAGACCTTTCAGATTTTGAACCCGTGCTTCCTCTTCACCTGTAGTCGGATTGATAAAGACAAAATCTCCAAATCCAAAATTATTGGTAATTTTTTCTCGCAAATCAAGCAATAAGGTTTTGGACATTTTGTGCAAAAATGCCGCATTTACACCGTCGGCAGCTTTATGATTTGATTCTTCAGTCGAAATGCAAACCAACGGAATATGCTTATCATGTTTTCGGATTTCGGCACACAAATTTATTCCTGCCTGCTTATTTTTTTTCCCATGCTGCATGTAACTCACATCGGTAATCACTCCCAGCATGTTCTGATGAAACTTTTCATAAATAGCCATTCCTTCCTCGTAAGAGCGTGCCAGCAGAATCTTCGGGCGACCACGCATCCGGAGCATTTGCTCGTGTTCATTAAGCGCTTCGGTCATAAACGAGCGACTCTGCATAAACACATATTTATAAAGGTGCGGAACAATAGACGAATACCAGCGGATTGAATCCTCAACAAACAAAATAACCTGAACACCAACTGATTCCACATCTTCCTCCACATTCATTCGGTCCTCAATCAGTTTAATAATGGCCAGCAAAATATCCGAATTCCCCAACCAGCTAAACACATAATCAATCGCACTTAAATCCTCATTAGCAATGCGTTGTGACACCGATTGCGAGAATGGAGTCAATACCACGATAGGGATATCGGGAAACTGTTTTTTTACGCTTTTCGCCCATTCAAACGGATTGATACTGTCACCGCTCGGCATGGAAATTATCAGGTCAAACTTACGATCTTTGAGTAGTGCATTCGCCTCATTTTCATTGGAAACCAGCGTGAAACGGGGTGGATAGCGCAGGTTAAGTGAAGTATACTCATTAAAAATCACCTCGTCAATGCGTCCATCTTCTTCCAGCACAAAAGCATCATACTTGCTGGCATACAACAAAATATTGTAAATCCGGTGCGTCATAAGGTTGGCAAACGACGTATCCTTGAAGTAAAGTTTTTTGATGCTTGCGCTGTTCATGTGATTTACTAATTTGTCAGAGCAAAATTAATAAAAGGATTGACAATTCGTGTATTTATGCAAAAATAATGATGATAATCATTTTCGAAACAGGAATTTATTTATAAATTTGTAACCAATCCTGAATGGGATTAATATCTCAATTCACTTGAAAAGAATAGGTTATGAAAACACTGCACAGACATATTTTGGGGTATCTGATTGGATTCTCGTTGTTTATAGTGGTACTGCCCTATGGTTTTTACACATTACCCCGACTTGATTTTAACTTTAATGGTAACGTACTGATAAGCTGCGACCTGCTAAGATTTATTCCTGCTGCAATTTTAGTTGTAACCGGAGTTGTTTTTGCCATTTGGTCAAATCTTTTTTTACTCACAGTTGGAAAAGGTGGTCCAACAGATGCTTTTGGAGTATCTGTAAGCCCGCAGACTCAGAAATTAGTAACTGTAGGACCTTATAAATACAGTCGTAATCCGATGGTTTTCGGAGCTTTATCGCTTTATGCCGGCATTGTTATTTTCTTAAACTCCATCACGGCTAGTATTGCTTGGTTAATTCTGCTAATTTTGGCTATTTTATTTCTGAAAAAATCGGAAGAAAAACGCCTCATTCGCGATTTCGGCGAAGAGTATCAGGATTATCAGAAAAAAGTCTCTATGATTTTTCCATTCAAACTAAAATTTGGCAAACACTAATGCAAATTTTTATCCCACAAATCAAACTTCAGCACTTTCTATATTTGGGAATTTCCATAGTGCTATTTAGCTGTGTTTCAACCCATCAACTGGAATTACAAAACAGTGTATATCAATCATTAGGTCTGAAAAAAGAATGTCGTGATAATTTTACGCTGTACAAGGAAGCTGCTTCGTGGCTGCATGTGCCTTATGCCGATGCAAGTTGTTCCCGAACCGGCGTTGACTGTTCGTGCTTGGTGTGCGACATTTACAGAACTGTTTACAACAAAACTCTGGAACGAAATACTACCGCAATACTGAAAAACAACTGCCGTAAAATCAGCAAATACAAACTTCGTCAGGGCGATTTGATTTTTTTCTGTACCGGAAAATCAAAAGCAGCCGTAAATCATGTGGGCATTTACCTCAAACACAACAAATTTCTTCATGCATCAGTATCCCGTGGTGTAATCGTAAGCGATTTGTCCGAAAGCTACTATCAGAAAACGCTGGTGTGCGGAGGAAGAGTTAAGTAGTAAATAGTTTATAGTCGGTAGTAGGCAGTAAATAATTATAAATAATTCTATAAATGCTAAATAGACACATGCTACCGACTAAAAAACTATAAACCACAGACTATAAACTACCTACTATAAACTATAAACTAAATTTAAGAAAGAATCCCTTTGTCAGTCAAATAATTATTCCTATCTTTGTCCCCGCTTTAATAAAAAGTATTTATTAATAACTAAAAAGCTAACAAACAGTATGTTAAACCATTATGAAACCGTTTTCATTCTAACTCCCGTTTTGTCTGATGTCCAGATGAAGGAAGCGGTAGAAAAATTCAAAGCCATCCTGACAGAAAATGGCGCAAAAATTACCAATGAAGAGAATTGGGGATTACGCAAATTGCAATATCCAATCCAAAAGAAATCGACTGGTTTTTATTCATTGCTTCAATTTGATGCAGAACCAACAGTAGTTGCCACCCTGGAACTTCAGTTCCGTCGCGACGAACGTGTTTTACGTTTCTTATCGTTCCGTTTGGACAAATACGCGTTCGAATACGCCGAAAAAAGAAAGAGTATTAAATCTAAAGAAGTAAAGGAGAACTAAACCATGGCAGCAAACAACGGAGATATCAGATATTTAACTCCACCCTCAGTAGATGTAAAAAAGAAAAAATACTGTCGTTTCAAAAAAAGCGGTATTAAATACATCGATTACAAAGATGCGGAATTTTTGAAAAAATTCCTGAACGAACAAGGAAAAATTCTTCCACGTCGTCTTACCGGTACTTCGTTGAAATATCAACGCAAAGTAGCTCAGGCAGTTAAAAGAGCACGCCACATCGCGTTGCTTCCTTATGTAACCGATATGATGAAATAATTAAGCAAGGAGGAAAAAGTATGGAAATTATATTAAAAGAAGATGTAATCAACTTAGGTTACAAAGGCGATATTCTGAAAGTAAAAGATGGTTACGGTCGTAACTTCCTGATTCCAACAAAAAAAGCTATTCTGGCAACAGCTTCAGCTAAGAAAATGTTGGCAGAAGATTTGAAACAACGTGCTCACAAACTGGAAAGTCTTAAAAATGCTGCTATTGAACTGGCTGACAAACTGAAAGACATCACATTGACAGTAGGTGCAAAAACAAGTACAACCGGTAAAATTTTCGGTGCTGTTGGTCCTATTCAGATTGCTGATGCATTCGAAAAAGCAGGTTTTACAGTTGACCGCAAAGTTATATTACTGAAAGATGCAGTTAAAGAAATAGGCTCGTACAAAGCCACATTGAAGCTTCACAAAGAAGTAACTGTTGAAGTTGCTTTTGAAGTGGTAGCTGAATAAGTTTTCAATTCAAAATCACGATAAAGCCCTGTACACGAAAGTGTATCGGGCTTTTTTTATGGTATTGAACCTTTTACACCTTCCATTGTTTAATTTGGAAAATAAATTTTATGGAAAAACCAACCACCGTTGACGAATATATTCAGTCGCAACCCGAAGTATATCGCAAGTCATTAGAGCAATTACGTAAACTTGTCAGAAAATTAGCCCCTGAAGCCAAAGAATCAATCAGTTACGGTATAGTTTGTTACAGCTATCATTATATGCTGGTGGGATTCAGTGCACATAAAAATCATTTCACGTTTACGTCGATGAGCAATTCGCTTTTTAAGAAAATGGAAGGGGAGCTTGAAGGGTATGACACTTCAACGGGTGGTATTCGATTTAGGCCTGCACAGGAAATTCCGGTAGAACTGATTACCAAAATCATTTTGGAGCGCAAAGCAGAAAATGAAATGAGGGCTGCAATGAAAAAGAAGAAATAAAAAATAATCCCGAAAGTCACATCAAATATATCTGTAATGACTTTCGGGGTTGTTTATATTGTTATTTCTTCAAATGAAATACTTTCTTAGTAGTGCTTTCTGATTGTGCTGAGTGAGATACCGAAGTTTTGGAGGCTTGCGGTTTACTTACATTCCTGTCTGTTCCTGTTCTGCGCTTTCCTTTGCCCGGATCAATACCCGAACCTTTGCCACGTTGGGCCACTTTCGGTTTTACTTTCGATTTTCTGTCAGTCAGTTCGTACTCTGCTTCGTAAGGATGACTATTTACAACAGGAATCTCTATCGAAATCAACTTTTGAATATCGCGCAGGTATTCCAGTTCTTCCACATCGCAAAATGAAATGGCTTTTCCATCGAGCCCTGCCCTACCCGTACGGCCAATACGGTGAACATAGGTTTCAGGAATATTCGGAATTTCATAGTTGATTACCAGATTCAAATCATCAATGTCAATTCCACGGGCAGCAATATCCGTAGCAACCAACACACGCGTTGTACGTTCTTTAAAGTTACGTAATGCATTCTGACGGGCATTCTGAGATTTATTTCCGTGAATGGCTTCAGTTTTAATGTTGGCTTTCGACAAAAGTCGTTGAACTTTATCTGCACCATGTTTGGTACGGGTAAAAACCAAAGCCGTAGCAATTTTCTTATCCTGAAGAATGTGAATCAGCAAATCTTTTTTATCGGCCATATCTACATAATACAATTCCTGTTGAATGGTTTCGGCAGTAGTTGAAACAGGCGTAACTGCCACTTCTTCGGGATTTGTCAGAATGGTACCTGCCAGCATACGAATAGAATAAGGCATGGTAGCCGAAAAAAACAGCGATTGACGCTTGACAGGAATCAGTTTAATCAGTTTCTTTACATCGTGTATAAAGCCCATATCAAGCATACGATCGGCTTCATCGAGCACAAAAATGCTCAGTTCGTTCAACTTTACATAACCCTGACTCTGCAAATCGAGCAAACGACCAGGTGTTGCAATCAGAATATCAACACCTGCTTTCAACGTATTTACTTGTGGATTTTGTGGAACACCGCCAAAAACAACGGCGTGGCGAAACTTCAGAAAGCGACCGTAAGCAGCAAAACTCTCGCCAATCTGAATGGCCAGTTCGCGCGTCGGAGTCACAATTAAAACCTTTATTTTACGGTGAATTTTGTCATTTTCGCGGTTTCGGTACAACTGTTGCAGAATTGGAATTGCAAAAGCAGCCGTTTTGCCGGTGCCGGTTTGTGCGCAACCTAATAAGTCTTTACCTTGAAGTACAATTGGAATAGCAATTTCCTGAATGGGAGTTGGCTGGGTGTAGCCTTCGTGTTTTAGAGCGTTTAAGATCGGCTCAATAAGATCTAATTTATCAAATGTCATAGAATATTACTCGCATCCACACTTCTTTCACAAGCTCAAACTTAAACCTGAAGGATACGATTTTGTGCAAAGGTACGGAAAATTATGCCTTTCCCCATTTTCTTTAGTGAACAAAGGTCGATTTCTTTTGTTTCTTAGGGTAAACATAAAATAATATGACTGATAATTTTGCACATCGCGCCTCAAACTGGGATGAACCAGCTAAAATTGATATGACAAGCCATTTTCTGATGGCTATGCTGGAAAAAGTAAACTTACAAAAAAGTTGGAAAGCCCTTGAAATTGGAGCAGGAACAGGCTTGGTAGGACTGCAGGTATTGCCAAAAGTGGATACTGTAGTTTTTGAAGATACTTCGGAAGCTATGCTGAATGTATTGATGCAAAAGCTGGAAGGTGATGAAAATGCAGAGATTCTTCACGGCGAAATATTCGACTATAAAAAGCAGGATATTGACCTGATTTTTTCCAGTATGGCGTTTCATCATATTCCCGATATCGACAGTGCACTGACTCATCTGTACAACATAACCCTTCCGGGTGCAGTGATTGTGTTGGGCGACATTCGCACCGAAGATGGTTCATTTCATCACTTTGAACCGATTCCGCACAAGGGTTTTGATACAGATACTTTGTCGGTACAATTCATTAATGCAGGATTCAGCATTCAATCCATTGAAAACTACAATATTCTTAAACGTGAACGTATTCCAGGTCAGGTAAACGAATACGAACAATTCATGCTTATTGCAAAACGTAATAGCTGATTCCAGATTTTAGCACATTCGGATTTTAGCTCAAGTTTTGATAATTCGAAACTAAACAACTTGATTTCAGAATAAATTTGTCATTTTTGCAGGTTTATTCTGTTTTTTTGTTACAAAAGCTTTAATCAATTAAACGATTGGGGTTAACTGCAACAGAATTCATTTCGATTGATTAATTTTGCATGACTTTTTCGATAAAACTACTTCAGTATGAAATTCACCAAGATGCACGGCACCGGCAACGATTACATTTACGTAAACGGTTTCGTGGAAAAGATAGAAAATCCCGAAGAATTTGCCATCCGCTACAGCGACCGCCACAAAGGCATAGGCTCAGACGGTCTGGTACTAATTATGCCTTCCGAAAGTTGTGATTTCCGTATGCGGATGTTTAATGCCGACGGTTCTGAATCCGAAATGTGTGGAAACGCTTCGCGCTGTATTGGTAAATTTGTGTTCGATAAAGGCCTGACCGACAAAACTGAAGTCACACTTGAAACCCTTGCCGGCGTAAAAGTGCTGAAACTCTTTGTGGGAGCTGACAACAAAGTGGAAAGCGTAACCGTGGATATGGGTGAACCTATTCTGCAACCGGAACTTATCCCGACTACTTTCACCGGCGAAACGGTTATCAATAAAACGGTAAAATTCTCCGAAAACATTGAATACGCCATTACCTGTGTATCGATGGGCAATCCCCATGCAGTGATTTTCACTTCGGGAATTGACACGCTCGACTTACCGAAAATTGGCCCGATAACCGAAAATGCAACTATTTTTCCACGTCGTACTAACACGGAATTTATCGAAGTAATTTCGAAAGACCACGTAAAAATGCGCGTTTGGGAACGTGGTTCGGGCGAAACCATGGCTTGTGGAACAGGTGCCTGTGCATCGGTGGTTGCTGCTGTACTTAACGGACACACCAACCGCAAAGTAACCGTAGAACTCATCGGCGGTGAACTCGTTATCGAATGGAAAGAATCAGACAATCATGTATACCTGACCGGCAGCGCAACAACCGTGTTTGAAGGAGCTCTTTAATTTACAATTTATTCATTTACAATTTACGATTTTAAATTTACAATTAATATCACGAACGAAGTGAGTATATATCGCCGAAGGCATAATATCACGAAGTAAATAACTATTAAAATATGGCACAAATTAACGACAATTTTATCAAGATACCGGCAACTTACCTGTTTTCGGAAATTGCTAAACGTGTGGCTCAACACAAAGAAGAAAATCCAACTGCACCCATCATCCGCATGGGAATCGGCGATGTAAGCCTGCCCCTGCCCGATGCTTCCATCGACGCAATGATAAAAGCAGCTGAAGAACAACGTCATGCCGAAACATTTCGTGGTTATGGTCCTGAACAGGGTTATGCCTTTCTGCGTGATGCCATTGTATTGAACGACTTTATTGCCAATGGCATTAATATTGAAGCCGATGAGATTTTTGTAAGCGACGGCGCAAAAAGCGATACCGGAAATATTGGCGACATTTTTGATAATAACAACCGCGTGGCTATTACCGACCCGAGTTATCCGGTTTACGTGGATACCAACGCCATGGCCGGTCGTGCCGGTGAACCTAACGCCAACGGTGCATGGACTAACTTAGTTTATCTGCCCTGCAATGCTGACAACAACTTTGTTCCCACACTTCCAACCGAAAAAGTGGATTTGATTTATTTGTGCTATCCAAACAATCCAACCGGCACTACGCTGACTAAAGAACAGTTGACTGTTTGGGTGAAATATGCCAAAGAAAACAATGCTATTATTTTATTTGATGCTGCTTACGAGGCTTTTATTACCGAAGAAAATGTTCCACACAGCATTTACGAAATTGAAGGTGCCAAAGATGTGGCTATTGAATTCCGCAGTTTTTCTAAAACTGCCGGCTTTACCGGAACACGTTGTGGATACACAGTTGTACCCAAACAATTAATGGGTACAAGCTCCACCGGCGAAAAAGTTTCGCTAAATAAATTATGGAATCGCAGGCAATGTACCAAGTTCAACGGTACTTCCTATGTGGTTCAGCGTGCTGCCGAAGCAACATACTCACCCGAAGGCAAAATACAGGTAAAAGCTCTGCTTGATTTTTATAAGGAAAATGCACGCATTATTCGTGAAGGACTTTTGAAAGCCGGTTACACTATATTTGGCGGCAAAAATGCTCCTTACGTTTGGGCAAAAGCACCTGTTGGTTTGGGAAGTTGGGAGTATTTTGATTATTTATTAAAAGAAAAGAACATTGTAACTACTCCGGGAGCAGGTTTTGGCGCCAGCGGTGAAGGTTATGTGCGTTTTTCAGCTTTTGGTAGTCGCGAAAATACGATTGAGGCCATGAAACGACTTGAGAAATAAATAAGAAAACTGCAAAGCTTATTTTTCGAAACGCCTGAGATATATTTCTCAGGCGTTTCTGATTTTTCAGCAAGCCATTTCCCCTGCATTTTTCTTTGCCGACAATAAATTATATGCACCTTTCACCACTACTTTTGCCGTTTTAAAGTCAAAATTTTCGGGTAAGGTTATTTCTGTGAATCCATCGTCGGTTACAGCTTTCTTTACCTGAATCATACGGTATTCGGTAATCGGTTTGCCATTCTCTGTTTTGTTCCGTTCAAAAACAAAAATATAATCTTTGTCATCGAAACTAACAACGGCTGCAGAAGGAACAGCGGTTGTCTGATTTTTTTTAGTTTGAATAACAGCATTGACGTACATTCCGGGCAGCATATTGGCACAGCGACCAAGCACATTTGCATACACTTTATAGGTTTTATCGTTATTAATCGATTTTCCTGTTTGATAAATTACCGCCTCGTGTTGTTCGGTTTCGTTATTGATAAAAAACCTGATTTTTTGGCCATTGGATACTTTTTCAGCATCTTTTTCGAATAAGTTCAATTCCAGAAAAAGCTTATCACTGTTGACAATTTCGAACAACACATCGGACGATGAAACCGATTTGCCAATACTCACGTTTACCGCCTTTACGTAGCCTGAAATAGGTGAAATAAGTGCTACAGTCCGGCTGATATTATCTTCGGTTAGTCGGGTCGGATTGATGCCTATCAATTCCAACTTCTGCTTCAATGCGCTTGCCATCGATTTCAGGTTTTTATACTCTGTAGTTACCTGTTGCAGGTTCTTCTGCGAGTACACATCGTCTTTGTAAAGCTCTTTATGTCGGTTATATTCAGCCTGTGCGTATTCCAGTTTGTTTTTGGTTTCAAGGTAATTTTGCTGCATGTCGATAAACTCATGATTCTCGATTATGGCCAGGGTTTGTCCTTTTTTCACAGCATTACCGGGCATCAGGTTGGTACTTTTGATAAAACCGCCCATAGGCATACAGACAGTTGCCAGATTTTGCGGTGCTACCGAGACAATTCCGTTTACTTTAAGCGTTCCACTTATCGACCGCAATTCAATTGCTCCGGTTTCAATACCGGCAAGTTTTATCTGATCGTCGCGCAATTCGACAATATTATCGGGAAGAACTTCTTCTTTAACTGCAGATTCTGGCTTTTTTTGTTTTCCGCACGAAGCAAAAGCAACTATAAGCACTGAAATCAGCATAACTGATTTGAAATTATATTTTGTCATAATTTTATTTTTAAAATTAATAAGCCCCTTTAGGGGTTTGGGGTTATTTAATAGATTTTTCCGGTAATAAATTCAATGGAAATTACGGTTTGATTGTAATTATTGAGCGCATCAAGGTAGTTTTGCCTTATGCTCAATGCACGGGTCAATGTCAGAATATATTCAATGTAATCCATCGCCCCGGCTTTATAACTTCGGGTAGCCTGATTGATAATTATATCTGCTTCCGGCACAGCCTGCTTTTCGTAATAATCCACGCTGTTGGTATTTTTGCTGAGTTCAAGCATTAATGAACGGTAACTACCCGAAAGTGATTTCGAAAAGTTCTCGGCATCGGTTTGAACTACTTTCGCTTTAATCCCGGCAGCTTTGGTTTTGGCCGTATACGGAGCAAACCACAAGGGGACTGCAATACCGGCCTGAATGCCACTGAAACGTTCACCTGCACCAAATATACGTGGAACACCGTTCAAATCCTGCGTTCCCACAATCGTTTGGCTGAAATATCCGATGCTCAATTCGGGTAAGGCACGACTTGCTTCCAGTTTCTTTTCCAGTAGCGATATTTCAACCTGCTGATTGACATAACCAACTGAAGGATTATTGGTTAAGACGGAAATGTCGGTAGCAGACACATAGTCAAAACGGCGTAAAACGGTATCGACTGTAAAAAATATTGTTTCGGAATTTAAAACCGTTTGCAGTTTCTGATTATAAATTACGATATCCGCATTCAGCTGTTGTAACTGATTCTTTATTTCGAGGCTTTGCGAGCGAGCCGAAATCATTTCGAGTCGGTTGGTTTCGCCGGTTTTGGCACGGAGTTCAGCCGCTTTCTGAAAGCCCGAATACAAACTATCCTGATAGACAAAGAGCCGTCGTTTTGAATACAGATAAGTCAGGTGCGCGTAAATTTGTTTTACCTGCGTAGCTGTTTCAAGTTTCGACGCTTTCAATTGCCATTCGCTGCTTTTGACGGCTGCTTTGGCCAGTTTATGTTGATTGGCATAAACCGTTGGGAATGCAAACGACTGCGACACCGTAAAACTGTTATCTTTGGAATACGAATTAAATTGTCCGTATTGCCCTTCAATGCTGGTTTTCGGAATATCAACCGCAGCTCCTTTCAAAGCCTTCTGCATATCAACCAAATAGGCTGAAGAACGAACCGATAGGTTACTGTCTAACGCCAGTTGAATGGCTTGTTTCAGATTTATTCTTTTCGTTTCCTGAGCCTGTAAAGTCGAAAAGCTAAACAGTAAAATAATAGTCAAAGTAATGATTCCTGTTTTGCGTTTAAATAAATTCCGGAACGAAACTGAAGAAAAGAAAATATAGAACACCGGTAAAACGAATAAAGTCAGTATGGTCGCTGTAATCAATCCGCCAATCACCACCGTAGCCAATGGTTTTTGAACCTCTGCTCCTGCCGAAGTCGACAATGCCATAGGCAGGAATCCAAGCGAAGCCACAGCAGCGGTCATAATAACCGGTCGTAAACGGGTAGTTAGTCCTTTGGTAACCCGTTCATAAATATCGGTAATACCATTTTTCTCCAACCTGTTGAACTCGGCTATCAGCACAATGCCATTCAGCACCGCGATACCAAACAAAGCAATAAAACCAACTCCGGCTGAAATGGAGAAATTCATTCCCCGAATCCATAACGCCAGAATGCCACCAATAAGCGACATGGGCACAGCGGTATAGATTAAAAGCGTTTGTTTGACCGAATGAAAGGTGAAAAACAACAGCACAAATATAAGCAGCAAAGCTACCGGAACGGCAATCGCCAACCGTGCTTTAGCAGCCTGCAAGTTCTGAAACTGTCCACCATACGACACAAAATAGCCTGTTGGAAGTTTTACGTTCTTGTCAATTTGTTTGCTAACTTCGTCAATCACCGTTTGAACATCCCGGTTACGGACATTAAAACCAACGGTGATTCGACGTTTGGTATTCTCGCGTGAAACCTGAGCCGGACCTGATTTAATCTCCACATTAGCAATTTGCTCAAACGGAACCTGCCCACCCGAAGGCAAAGCCACCGAAAGACTTTTTACATCGTCCAGGCTCTGTCGATAATCTTTATCTAGTCGCACTACCAGCCCGAAACGCTTCTCTTCGTCCATCACCACACCCGCCTGACTGCCGGCAAATGAAGTTCGAAGTACTTTGTTTACTTCTTCGACCGAAAGTCCGTATTGTGCCAACCGGTCACGATTGTATTCAACCTGTATTTGTGCCAGTCCGGTCACTTTCTCTACATTAATATCTTCAATACCCTGAATATTTCGAATAACTTTTTCCACCTCTTCGGCTTTATCAGCCAGCGTATTGAGATTATCGCCATAAATTTTCACGGCAATATCCTGTTTTGAGCCGGACATCAGTTCGTTGAAACGCATTTGAATGGGTTGCTGAAACTCAAACTTCACACCGGCCAACGGAATCAATGCTTCTTCCATTTTTGCAATTAATTCCTCCCGGGTTTCAGCCGAAGTCCATTCGCTTTTATCTTTAAGCGTGATAATATAATCGCCGGTTTCCATAGGAGTCGGGTCGGTTGGAATTTCACCTGCACCAATTTTACATACTGCGTGTTTTATTTCAGGAAAATTGGCAATCAAAATCTTATTCGCTTTTTCCACCTGTTCAATCGTGTTGCTGAGCGAACCACCCTGCAAAGTAATCACACCGGCAGCCAGATCGCCTTCTTCCAGTTGAGGAATAAACTCGCCACCCAGACTATTAAACACAAACAAACTGGCAACAAAAACTGTAATAACCGAACCTGAAACCAACATTTTATGATGCAACACATAGCGAATAGCCGGATTGAAAATGCGCTGAAATCCTTCCATCATCCTGTCGGAGAAGTTACGCTTATGTTCGGTATTTTTACTCAGAAACAGTGTTGAAATCATTGGAACATAAGTGAGTGAAAGAATGGCAGCACCAATCAATGCAAAAGTAACTACCTGCGCCATGGGACGGAACATTTTTCCTTCGATGCCTACCAACGCCATAATGGGAATATACACTATCAGAATAATAATTTGCCCGAAAGTGGCTGTGCTCATCATTCGTTTGGCCGATTCAAACACGTTTTCGTCCATTTGCTGCTGCGAAAGCCGTGCAATGCCCTGATGATGCGTTTTGCTTTGCGTTATGCGGTGAACCACACTCTCTACAATGATAACCGCCCCATCCACAATCAACCCAAAGTCGATAGCACCCAGACTCATCAGATTGCCCGACACACCAAAAAGCTGCATCATGGAAACGGCAAACAACATGGAAAGCGGAATAACCGAAGCAACAATCAACCCGGCTCTCATGTTTCCCAGAAACAACACCAGAATAAAAATTACTATCAGTGCTCCTTCCAACAGGTTACGCGAAACAGTACCAATGGCACGTCCCACCAAATCCGACCTGTTGAGAAAAGGTTCGATTTTCACTCCTTTGGGCAATGATTTCTGAATAGATTCAATTCGCTTCTCCACACTCGCAATTACTTCGTGAGCATTTACTCCTTTGAGCATCATCACCACACCGCCTACAGCTTCGGTAGTATCCACCACTAAGGCACCATAGCGGGTAGCACTTCCGTATTGGACTGTTGCCACATCACGAATGAGCACCGGCATACCTGAAGCATTGGTTTTTACGACTATTTTCTCAATGTCTTCCAACGATTTTATCAAACCGATTCCTCGAATAAAGTAAGCGGTTGGTTTTTTGTCGATATAGGCACTGCCGGTGTTCTCGTTGTTGCGTTCCAGCGCCTGAAAAATATCGGTAAGGCTGAAATTCATGCTTTTAAGCCTATCGGGATTCAGCGCAATTTCATATTGCTTCACAAAACCGCCGTAACTATTAATCTCGGCCACACCCGTTGTGCCGAGCATTTCACGCCGCACGGTCCAGTCCTGCAAAGTGCGTAAATCCATGGGCGTGAAGGTATGTTCGAAGCCTTTCTCCACCGCCAAACGATATTGAAATATCTCGCCCAAACCGGAAGAAATAGGTGCCAGTTCTATTTTTGCAACACCCGCAGGAATAACTTCTTCGGCTTCTTTTATCCGTTCGGAAAGTTGTTGGCGTGCCCAGTACACATCCACACCGTCTTTAAACACAACCGTTATAACCGATAATCCCAGGCGTGAAATGGAACGGAGTTCGGTAATGTCAGGAATGTTGGCAACTGCCACTTCAACCGGTGCAGTAATGGAACTTTCCACCTCCTGTACAGCCAACGAAGGTGCAAGCGATATAATCTGCACCTGATTATTGGTAATGTCGGGGATGGCATCGATGGGTAAGTTGGTAAGCGAATACGTTCCCCAACCGATTAAAGCCAATACAAAAAGCCCGACAATAAATTTATTTTTTATTGAAAAATGAATGATACGTTCTATCATACGATAAGCTTAAAAGGTAAATACAAGGATTTATATGATTTATTGAAAACAACAAATCAACAGATGAGAGATGAGTCCATTAAAACTCAATAGATTTTAAAGAAATTGATTTATGGAGTAGCATCTTACCTCAGTTCCCCCTTTAGGGGGTTAGGGGGCATTTAGCTAAGCTGTGGCGGTTGCCAGATAGAAGAAAAATTGTCCGAAATATTAGCCGAAGGATAGCCCTTAAGCTGAATTTCCTTATAAAAATAGCAGGTAAAGCTAAGGGTATGTGCAGGATAAGAAATCACTGAAACACAGCAACTGCAAGCGCAGAAAGGAGAACAGTGATCCGCATCAGTGTGCTGGTCGGCAGCAGCTGTGCCCTGCGAAAACTCTGTTTTCTGCATAGCACCTGACTTTGGCACATCACTGCATGGAACGACAGTGAGCATCAAAAGGTACAGAGATAATATGCAGGCAAATACTTTCATGCGGTTTTAGTGGTTGCAAAGATAGGGAAAAAGTTTATTTTTCTATGTTGTAAAGTTTCACTTTCAATTTTATATCTATGACATATTATTTACATTGATTGTTTTTGAATTTAAATTTAGCGATGCTAGAGAAGAATTTTCAGGCGTTTTTTGTTCAAAAATCTAATTATTTTATGCTTTTCAGCATAATTACTGACTAATTCACACTAAATTCCTCCTCATTTAACAAGAAAATATGGTTGAGCATACTATATTTACAACCAAGAACAGACAGGGTCTTATTTTAATTTGTAATCATTACAATCTAATTAACTACATATTGAAAGCAAATGCCAATAATTAACCTCAATTTGTTACCTATAGAAATTTATTCATATTATTTTGATAGTATTTAAATCATAACGTTATCTTTTTGATTATTTTTGCAGTGTATTTAAAACATAATGTCAACTATTATTATAATATGCTTGACAATTGTCAAATAACAACTAAAATAAAACAGAAACAACTTATTAATAAACATTCATTTTAAATTTTACAAGTTATGAGAAAGATTAGATTAGTAGCAATTCTAGCAATTGCAGTTTTCACAGTTACAAGTGCAAAAGCACAGTTCGCAACCGGAGCAGACATCGTTAGCTCGTATGTATGGCGTGGAGTTCCACAGGATGCTACACTTCCAAAAGGAACACCAAACATACAACCTTATGTTTCATATACAATTGGCGGACTAACAGTTGGTTCATGGGCATCGGGTAGTTTTACCGGCGGAGTTAAAGAAGTTGATCTTTACGCAACCTACGCTTTTTCAAGCGCTCTGTCTGTAACTCTTACAGATTACAACTGGGGTTTTTCAAAAAGTTATTTTGATTACGGACCAACAACCGATCATGTTTATGAAGCAACTGTTGCTTATACGGGCGATGAAAAATTTCCTATAAGCGCATCAATCAACACCATGTTTGCCGGAAACGACAAAAGTCTGACAGATGCATCAAAACAAGCTTTATCAACATATATTGAGCTGGGTTATCAGGTAACTCCTTTGGTAAAAGTATTTGCAGGAGGTATTTTGGGTGGTAGCTCTAACTATTCAACTACTACTGCCGGTGTTACCAATGTTGGTATCAAAGTAAGCAAATCAATAGTAATTACTGACAAATTCAGTCTGCCTGTCTATGGTATCTTAGGTGCAAACCCTTACTCAGGAGGAGCATTCTTTGTAGCAGGTGTGACATTATAATATAAGGTATTAGTTTTTTTAAGGTATTTCGTGAAATAATAAACACAACAATTTAAATTAAAACATTATGAGTAAGACATTAGCGCTCCCACGAAGGAGTGGATATTTCACAAGGATTAGTGAGAATATTTCAAAGCCAAAAAACTGGAAACTTTTCGCAGCATTCTTTGGCGGTAAAATGTTAGGATTACTGGCAGTAGTAGCGGCCATAGTTTTAATACCCGGTTTAATAGGCGGAACTGCTGCCAATGCAGCAGACACATATACTGCTCACGAAACTGCAGTAATTAACTCTTTAAACACGGTTTGGACTTTAGTAGCAGCAGCATTAGTATTTGGGATGCAGGCAGGTTTCGTTATGCTGGAAGCCGGTTTTGCGAGAAAAAGAGAAACTGTAAACGTACTGATTGAATGTGTGCTTGATACAGCCATTTGTGGTGTATCATTCTGGGCTATCGGTTATGCATTTATGTTCAGCGAAGGAAATGGATTTATCGGACTCAACTGGTTCTTTTTACAAGGAGCGCCTGCAACTTACGGAGCAACAGGAGTTGCACTATTAGCTCACTTTGTATTCCAGTTTGCATTTGCTGATACTGCTTCTACTATTACTTCAGGAGCAATGATCGGACGCACAAGCTTCCGTGGCGATATTCTTTACAGCATTTGTGTTACAGCATTTATTTATCCTATTATTGGTCACTGGGCATGGGGTCCTGATGGTTTCCTTGCATTAATGGGAACTCCCGGTCACTTCCTACCTTCATTAGGAAATCCATTTCGCGATTTTGCAGGCTCAACAGTAGTTCATACCATTGGTGGGGTAGTTTCACTTGCAGGAGCAATAGTTTTAGGCCCACGTATCGGACGCGTATTTTTACGTGATGACAAAAAACGAGGCGGTCTTCCCGCAGCACACAACTTACCTGTAGCAGTAACAGGAGCATTTTTACTATGGTTTGGATGGTACGGTTTTAACCCTGGAAGCACTTTATCTGCAATGGATGCAATAGGAATTGGTCGTGTAGCCGCAAATACCACTCTGGCAGCTTGTACAGGAGCTTTAAGCGCCATGATGTTAGCTTTCTATGTTGGTTCGTTTAAGGGAAAATTCGACGTTGGTTTTACTGTGAATGGTTTATTAGGAGGTTTGGTTGCTATAACCGCTCCTTGTTACTGGGTATCTCCTTTCGGAGCAATTATAATCGGAGCAATAGCCGGCGCAATTGTATTTGGTGGAATATATTTATTGGAATATCTTCGCATTGACGATCCGGTTGGAGCAGTTCCTGTACACGGTTTGAATGGCATATTCGGCACATTAGCTATTGGCTTATTCTCAAGCGGTGAATACGGATTCACAGGGCCGATGGGAGCCGACAACACTGCACCGGTCACAGGCCTGTTCTACGGAGGCGGATGGAATGTATTTTATGCACAATTAGTAGGTAGTGCAATAATTACACTAACAACTTTTGCTATTGCAATGATAGTCATGTTTATAATCAGCAAACTTCCTTATCCATTTAAACTACGCGTTGAACCAAAAGGTGAAACTACTTTCGGAGGTATCGATGTTTTTGAACATGGAGCAGAGGCTTATAACAACTAAACAAATTGAATATAAACGAAAAGCAGCAATGTCATTAGCATGCACATATTAAATGAAGTAGCTGCTTTATCGTTCAATTTCAATAACTTTGCAATTAAAACACAAAGAAATAAAACAATTAAAAACATAAAACATTATGAAAAAGATAGAAGCAATTATCAGACGCTCAAAATTCGAACAAGTTAAAGATGCGTTACATGGAATTGATATAGATTTCTTTACTTATTCGGAAACATATGGCGTAGGAAACGAAAGAAAAGAAAAAAACGTATTCCGTGGATCAACTGACACATCCAATATATCCCGGCTCACCTTATCAATTGTTGTTCGTGATATAAATTTGAAAAAAACAATCGATTGTCTTTTAGATACGGCTTATACCGGTGAAGTTGGTGATGGTAAGATTTTCGTATCAACCATTGACGAATCGTACAGAATACGTACAAGGGAAAAAGGGGACGAATCTTTGTATGTAAAATAAAGATATCCATATTTCAAGAAACTAACATAAAGTGCAGATCAACAGGTCTGCACTTCTTAAAACACGGTTAAACCAATAAGAACTAATCGTGTGTTTTTTAGTTTTATTGTTTCGGGCAGACTACTTCGTGAGAAATAGTCTGCCTTTATTTTAAACTCAAACTTTCAAATCAAAAGCAATAATACTTTTATGATATTAATTTATCATATAATTTTATGTTTTGTCACATATTTGAAATATTAGTTGTCTTTTTTCCATATTTATCTACATTTTACTATCTTTTTGATTGTGGACTTGAAATAATATTATACTTTTGTACCGTAATTATCATATTGATATGTATACTTATTATTTAACTTCTTTATGAGCCATTATTTACATATATTATATCATTATAATATATAACAAAATAAGAAACAAACAAACTAACAAACAAAAGCAATGAAAAAAATTGAAGCGATTATTCGCAAGTCAAAATTTGAAGATGTGAAACAGGCACTTGATGATGCCGGCATCGAATGGTTCTCTTACTGGGACATCACAGGATTGGGAAAATCGACCGAAGAACAAGTAGTTCGAGGCCAGGTATTTATGTCGGGATATATTCAAAGACGAATGATTTCGATTGTAGTCAGAGACATTAACCTCGAAAAAACTGTAAATGCAATTATGAATTCTGCATGGACAGGCGAAACAGGCGATGGAAAACTTTTCGTTTCCGACATTCAGGAAACTTTCCGAATTCGTACAAAAGAATCAGGACCTGACGCACTTTTCAACAAATAACACAAACGTAAAACTAAAAAGTAAGAAAATTAAAATGAAAAAGTATTTTATATCCCTAGTAGCATTGCTTGGTTTTTTCAGCACAACACTCTCTGCACAAACCAGCACAGCCCCTAAAGTAGATGCAGGTGACACAGCCTGGATGATAGTTGCCACGGCATTTGTTCTTTTAATGTCAATTCCCGGACTTGCCTTGTTTTATGGCGGTTTGGTTCGCCGTAAAAACGTTCTGAATGTTTTTATGCAGATATTTTTTCTTGTTGGTGTTATTACCATTGAATGGGTAGTCATTGGTTATAGCAATGCTTTTGGAACGAATTCAGTTGACTTCCTGAAACCATATATCGGTGGCTTCGACTGGGCATTTTTGAACAACATAAAAGTAAGTGATTTAAGTCCGTACTTTATATCACACTCGCAACTTGCAGCTAACGGAGCACAGGTTGGAACGATTCCACATATTATTTTCATCATGTTCCAATGTATGTTTGCGGTTATTACACCCGCCCTGATTATCGGTGCATTTGCTGAGCGTATCAACTTTAAAGGTTTTGTTGTTTTCTCAATTCTTTGGTCATTATTCATTTACAATCCGGTTGCACACTGGGTTTGGTCCGCTGATGGATGGTTATTTAAACTTGGTGCACTCGACTTTGCAGGTGGAACTGTAGTTCATATAAATGCAGGTATAGCAGCTATTGTTACTGCTATTATGCTTGGGAAACGTCGTGATTATAAAGAACATGCTCTACCACCTCATAATATCACCTATGTGGTTATGGGTGCCGGTTTACTTTGGGTGGGTTGGTTTGGTTTCAATGCAGGAAGTGGCTTAGCCGCTGATGGTTTGGCAGCCAACGCACTTATGGTAACTCACATAGCTGCTGCTGCAGCTGCAATTACATGGGCTTTGCTCGACTGGATTATTGATCATCGTCCAACTGTGGTTGGTATTAGCACCGGAGCAGTTGGTGGCCTGGTAGCTATTACACCGGCTGCGGGTTTCGTAGGAGTTGGTGGTGCATTAATTATTGGTATCGCAGTTTCATTAGTTTGTTTCTGCATGGTGGCCTATGTAAAACCTAAACTTGGATATGATGATTCGCTCGATGCATTTGGTGTTCACGGAATTGGGGGTATACTCGGAGCTATCCTTACCGGTGTTTTAGCTACTCCACTTGTACAAACAGCTTACAGTGGTGCAATTTTTGGCGACTGGCATCAACTATGGGTACAACTCCTTGCAGTAGGCACAACCATAATTTTCTCAGGAATCGGAACTTTTATTTTGTTCAAACTTACTGATAAATGGATTGGTGTTCGCGTTTCCGACAAGCAGGAAGCAGTTGGTCTCGATGAAACTCAACACGGCGAAACAGCGTATACCACATTCGATTAATATAATCAATCCCCAAACGCGATTAGCCTAATGCAGGCTAATCGTGTGTTTTTTTAGTTTTATTGTTTAAGCAGACTATTTCGTGAGAAATGGTCTGTTTGTTTTTCTGTAATAATGATAGTTATTCTTCAATTTTTTCAATTTTTAAATATAAATTTATCTGGAATAATATCTATTTTCTTTTATTATCTGATTTTCTCTTTCAAAATGTTTGCTCTCATAAATATTTATTGTACTTTTGCGAAAATTTTCAGAAAGTCAGAATCTCTCGGTTTTCCTTTACATTTTGCTAAAATCTGACCAAATTACAGAATTTAATGTAATTAAATATCACCAAAACAATAAAACAAAAAGACAGGACAAATGAAAAAAATCGAAGCGATTATTCGCAAATCTAAATTTGAGGATGTCAAGCAAGCCTTGTACGATGTAGGAATCGAGTGGTTTTCTTATTGGGACATCACCGGATTGGGCAAATCGACCGAAGAACAGGTAGTTCGCGGTCAGGTATTCAGATCGGGATACATTCAACGCAGAATGATTTCGATTGTAGTCAGGGACATCAACATGGAAAAAACTGTAAATGCTATTTTAAATTCGGCATGGACAGGTGATACCGGTGATGGAAAAATCTTTGTTTCCGACATACAGGAAACATTCCGCATTCGAACCAAAGAATCGGGATCTGACGCTTTATACAACAAATAACCAATCAGTAACAATTTAGATTTGAAACAATCAAATGAAAAAATACATCGTTTCCTTTTTAGCCCTTTGCGCAGCATTCGGCTCAGCAGTTAATGCACAAACTGTCGGAACAGCAGTTGCGGCAGCACCAAAAGTTGATGCCGGCGATACCGCCTGGATTATTGTAGCTACGGCATTAGTCCTCTTTATGTCTATTCCGGGACTTGCTTTATTTTATGGCGGTTTGGTTCGTCGAAAAAACGTATTGAATGTTTTCATGCAGGTTTTTATTCTGGTAGCAGCCATCAGTGTTGAATGGGTAATATTCGGTTACAGCAACGCATTTGGAAGTAACTCAATTGAAGCTTTAAAGCCTTATATAGGTGGGTTTGACTGGGCTTTCCTACATAATATAAGAATAACTGATTTAAGCCCATACTTCATTTCACATTCACAAACCGGAATCGACGGAAAGGCAATCGGAACCATACCACATGTTGTATTTATAACATACCAGTGTATGTTTGCCATTATCACACCAGCACTTATTATCGGTGCATTTGCGGAACGTATTCATTTCAAAGGATTTTTAATTTTCTCTTTGTTGTGGGCCGTTTTCATTTACAATCCTGTGGCACACTGGATATGGTCATCTGACGGTTGGTTATACAAACTTGGTGTTCTTGATTTTGCAGGCGGTATCGTCGTTCACATCAATGCAGGTGTAGCTGCCATTGTTACTGCAATTATGCTGGGAACACGCCGTGATTATAAAGGGCACGCCATACCTGCCCACAATATTACGTATGTAGCGATTGGTGCCGGCATGCTTTGGGTAGGTTGGTTTGGATTCAATGCCGGAAGTGGATTGGCAGCGGATGGACTTGCCGGAAACGCTATGCTGGTAACACACATTGCCGGTGCAACAGCAGCTCTCACATGGGTGCTTCTCGACTGGATTATTGACAAACGTCCAACCGTTGTTGGTATCAGTACAGGTGCAATTGCCGGACTTGCTACTATTACACCAGCAGCCGGCTTTGTAGATGTTAACGGAGCGCTGATTATCGGTGTTTTATCTTCATTAATTTGTTTCTGTATGGTAGCTTATGTAAAACCAAAACTTGGCTACGACGATTCACTCGATGCATTTGGAGTTCATGGTATTGGTGGTTTGATTGGTACTATCATGACCGGTGTTCTGGCAACTCCTTTGGTTCAGGCTGCATACAGCGGTGCAGCTTATGGCAACTGGCATCAATTATGGATTCAGTTTTTGGCAGCCGGAGTTACCATTTTGTTCTCTGGATTGGGCACTTACGGGCTGTTCAAACTAACCGAGAAATGGATTGGAGTTCGTGCCAATGATATCCATGAAGCTATCGGCTTGGATGAAACCCAACACGGCGAAACAGCTTACACTATATTCGATTAACAGTATTTAAATAAAACGTGTTTTGTGTTCAATTTTATTAGTATTAATATTCTCCTCAAAATAATAAGATTAAAACATTTAATATATAATATCTTTCAATTTATAATCAACAACACAGAATAAATATCAATATAAAAGTAATAATGATTTATTTCCACAAAGAAAATATTTCCTTTAATTTAAAGTATCAGAATTATTATTTTTGCATTGGATTAATATCATAACGCAATCTCAAAGACAACAAATAAAAAAATATATTAAAAAATAACCCTCAATAAAGTAATTATGTCATCATTAAGATTTAAAGCTGTAGAAGAAGCTTTTAAGAAAAAAGCGGTTGAAGTTTCAGCACCTTCAAAGTACACTTCCGATTACTACGGAAAATATGTTTTTAATAAAGCTGCAATGGTTAAATATCTTTCAAAAGATACCATAAAAGCTCTGAATAATGTAACAGAAAAGGGTGCAACTCTTGACATTGCTCTTGCAAACCAGGTAGCAGCAGGCATGAAACTTTGGGCAACTGAATTAGGTGCTACTCACTACACTCACTGGTTCCAACCATTAACTGATGGAACAGCAGAAAAACACGATTCATTTATTGACTATGCCGGCGCTCCGGGCGAATTGATCATTGAAGACTTTTCCGGAAAACTTCTTGCTCAACAAGAACCAGATGCTTCTTCATTCCCTAATGGTGGTATCCGCAGCACATTTGAAGCTCGCGGTTATACTGCATGGGATCCTTCATCACCTGCATTTGTTATGGATGATGCTTTAGTAATTCCTACTATCTTTATTTCATATACCGGTGAATCTCTCGACTTGAAAGCTCCATTATTGAAAGCTTTAGGTGCAGTTGATAAAGCAGCCGTTGCCGTTTGTCAAATGTTCGATCCAAGCGTAAAGAAAGTTGTTGCTTTCTTAGGATGGGAACAAGAATATTTCCTGGTTGACGAAGGTTTATATGCAACCCGTCCTGATTTAGTATTGACCGGTCGTACCTTAATGGGACATGATTCAGCTAAAAACCAACAGTTGGATGATCATTATTTTGGATCAGTTCCTACCCGTGTGGCTGCCTACATGAAAGATATTGAATTTGAAGCTTACAAATATGGTATTCCAGCAAAAACCCGTCACAACGAGGTTGCGCCTAACCAGTTCGAGCTTGCTCCTATCTTTGGTGAATGTAACCTGGCTGTTGATCAAAACTTATTGATGATGTCAATTATGAAGAAAGTTGCACGTCGTCACGGTTTCCGTTTATTATTGCACGAAAAACCATTCGCAGGTATTAACGGATCTGGAAAACACAACAACTGGTCACTTGGTACTGATACTGGTGTAGGTTTGTTTACTCCCGGAAAAACTCCGGAAGAAAACCTTCAGTTTGTGACTTTCCTTGTAAACGCTTTGATGGCTGTTCACAAACACAATGCATTATTGAAAGCATCTATCATGACAGCTCAAAATGCTCACCGTCTGGGTGCTAACGAAGCTCCTCCTGCAATTGTATCTGCATTCCTTGGAACACAGCTGACTGCAGTTCTTAACAAACTGGAAAACAGCACAAGTGATGAAGCCATTATTTTCGATGACAAAAAGAAACTTCACCTTGGAATTCCTCATATTCCTGAAGTATTCCTTGACAATACAGACCGTAACCGTACTTCTCCATTTGCATTCACCGGAAACCGTTTCGAATTCCGTGCAGTAGGTTCTTCTGCAAACTGTTCATCAGCTATGGCTGCATTGAACTCAGCTGTAGCAGCTCAATTATTAGAATTTAAAGCAGAAGTTGATGCTAAAATGGCTGCCGGTGCAAGCAAAGAAAAAGCAATTTTTGAAGTAATCAAATCATATATTAAGGCTTCAAAAGCTATTCGTTTCGACGGAAATGGCTACAGCGATGAGTGGAAAGTTGAAGCAGCAAAACGCGGATTGGATTGTGAAACAAGCGTTCCAAAAATTATCGAAGCTTACACAAGTAAAAGCAGTATCGAATTATTCGGTAAACTGGGCGTTCTCAGCGAAAAAGAATTACATGCACGTAACGAAGTGAAATGGGAAACTTATGTTAAGAAAATCCAGATTGAAGCACGTGTGTTAGGTGATTTAGCTATCAACCATATTATTCCGGTTGCAACTCGTTATCAGGCTCTTTTGCTGGATAATGTTTACAAAACAAAAGCAGTATTTGCATCTGCAAAAGCTGATAAAATCAGCGCAATGGATATGGCACTTATTGAAGAAATCTCAGAGCATGTGTCTTCTATCAAGAAAAGTGTTGAAGATATGGTAGTTGCCCGCAAAGTAGCTAATGTAATTGAGCACGAAGATTCTAAAGCAAATGCATACCATGATACAGTATTACCATATTTCGATGTAATCCGTTATCATATCGACAAACTTGAATTGATAGTTGACGATGAAATATGGACACTGCCTAAGTACAGAGAGTTACTTTTCATCCGATAAGTTTATCATTATAAGATAAATAATTAATATCTATAAAATAGTGGGAGACTTGTAAAACGAAGCGCTCCCACTATTTTTCGCAAATAAAAACAATAAAATAAAAAAACTATTTTTCCTGAATTTGTTTCAATTTGAGACACTATCAAAACCTATAATTTATGAGTTCAAATTCTTTACAGTTAGATGAATATGAGCAGCGTTCGCTGTATTCAATACAAAACGAACATGATGCTTGTGGTGTTGGCCTGATAATTAATCTTCGTGGTGAGAAAACCCACGATATTGTAACACAGGGGCTTCAGGTACTGGAAAACATGGTACACCGTGGAGCCGAAAGTGCCGACAACAAAACCGGTGACGGAGCCGGAATTCTAGTACAAATTCCACATGAGTTTATATTACTTCAGGGTGTCCCCGTTCCGGCTAAAGGCAATTACGGAACAGGGCTTGTTTTTCTTCCTAAAGATGCAAAAAAACAGGAAATCTGCTTTAATATAATAAAAGAACATATTAAGAATGAAGGACTTAATCTGATTGCTACACGTGATGTTCCGGTAAACAGCAATATTCTTGGCGAAATCTCAGCATCGAACGAGCCATCTATTAAACAAATCTTCATTACCGGCTGTAATTCACAGGAAGAACTTGAACTCAAGTTATACGTTCTCCGCAAAAAAATTGAAAATGCTATCTATAAAACTGAATTCTCCAAAGACCGCAGTTTTTACATTGTAAGCCTTTCTACGAAACAAATGATTTACAAAGGGATGTTGACTTCGCTTCAATTGCGTGAGTATTATCCCGATCTTTCAAACAACAACTTTACCAGCGGCACTGCTCTGGTTCACAGTCGTTTCAGTACCAATACATTCCCAACCTGGGATTTGGCTCAACCATTCCGCATGTTGGGACACAATGGTGAAATTAATACAATTCGCGGAAACCGTCAGTGGATGGAATCACGTGAAAGTGTCTTGAAATCTGACCAACTTGGTAATTTACAGGATCTTTATCCGATTTGCCAACCCGGAATGAGTGATAGTGCTACACTTGATAATACACTCGAATTCCTTGTTATGTCAGGTAAAAGCCTACCACATGCTATGGCAATGCTGGTACCTGAAAGCTGGAATAAGAAGAATCCTATTTCGGACAGTCTGCGTGCTTTCTACGAATACCACAGTACTTTTATGGAACCATGGGATGGTCCTGCCTGTCTGTTGTTTAGCGATGGTCGTTATGCCGGTGGAATGCTTGACCGTAATGGACTCCGTCCTGCACGTTATTCCATTACTCACGATGACGTAATGGTTATTGCTTCAGAAACAGGAACAATCGAGTTTGAACCTGCCAATATTAAAGCCAAAGGTCGTTTAAAACCGGGTAAAATGCTTATGGTTGACACCGAACTTGGTCAGATTTATTATGACAATGAGCTAAAAGAAGGTTTGGCAAAAGCTTTTCCATACCGCGAATGGTTGAACAAAAATTGTGTGAATATTGATGATATTTCATCCGGACGCACAGTAAAAACCGAATTACCAAATTATCAGACTTTATTAAATGCCTTTGCATATTCAAAAGAAGATCTTGAACGTCTGATTTTACCTATGGCAAACGATGGTTACGAACCAACATCTTCGATGGGTAACGATGTTGTTCTTCCGGTTTTCTCTGATAAACCACAACGTTTATTCAACTATTTCCGTCAGCAGTTTGCACAGGTTACAAATCCGCCGATTGACCCGATTCGTGAAGAATTGGTTATGTCACTCACCGGTTTTATTGGTTCTGTTCATCAAAACCTACTTGAACCTGCACACGAAATATGTAAAATGGTAAAACTAAAAAGTCCGGTTCTTACCAATACTCAGTTCGACATTTTGATGAATCTGAATTATAAAGGATTCTATACCATCTCACTACCAATGCTTTTTGATCCTAAAACAGGTGCTGCAGGATTGGAAAAAGCTATACATGAGCTTTGTCTTTCTGTAGAAAAAGCAGTAGACGATGGTAAAAATTATATTGTATTAAGCGACCGTGGCGTGGATGCAAACCATGCACCAATACCTTCGTTGCTGGCCGTATCTGCAGTTCACCTCTACCTTATACAGAAACGTAAACGTATGCAGATAGACATCGTTGTTGAGTCTGCAGAACCACGCGAAGTAATGCATTTCGCACTTTTGTTCGGTTTTGGCGCTAACGCTGTAAATCCTTATATGGTATTTGCCGTTATCAACGACAGCATTAAAGCCGGTGAAATTCAAATGGATATGGGAACAGCCAAGAAACATTATATCAAGGCTGTAAATAAAGGTTTGTTGAAAGTTTTGTCGAAAATGGGTAATTCAACACTTCGTAGTTATCGTGGTGCTCATATTTTCGAAGCGTTGGGTATTTCCTCTAAATTCCTCGATAAATACTTCAAAGGTATTACTTCAGCTATCGAAGGAATTGATATTGAGGATGTTGCTAATGAAGTAATAAAACCTCACATGGAAGCATTTTTCCCTGCTGAAGGTGCTGATACAAATCTCAAAAACCTTGGTCACTATGCTTACCGCCGTGAAGGAGAACAACATGCATGGAATCCAGAAACAGTGGCGAGATTGCAAATTGCTTCTAAGACGAACGATTATCAGAAATACAAAGAATACGTTGAAGCAGTAGACGGCAAACCAACACCTATCTTTATCCGCGACTTGATGGATTACAAACGTAATCCAATCGATATAAATGAAGTAGAACCAATTGAAAGTATTACCAAACGATTTGTAACGGGTGCTATGTCATACGGTTCTATCAGTCGCGAAGCTCATGAAGCAATGGCAATGGCCATGAATATTTTGGGTGGACGCAGTAATACCGGTGAAGGTGGTGAAGATCCGGAACGTTACAAAAAACGCGAAGATGGCTTGAG